>CAJUIT010000001.1 GCA_910586565.1 uncultured Muribaculaceae bacterium
ATTCAACAAGGTCGGCCACAGAAAATTGGCTGTGGCGCATTCCGTGGCTTGCGAGTTCGTGGCCGCCTGCAAGCAGGCGGCTCATCACCCCTTCGGCGTGATGAGCGAAGTTCACCGTGGCAAAAAATGTGGCTTTTACACCCTCCCGCTCGAGAATGTCGAGCACTTTGCCGGCTCCTTGTGCGGATATGTCAATCTGGCGTTCAAACGGGAAATCAACACCATGTTCGAGCGGCAGATCAAATTCTTCAATATCAAAACTAAGGGCAACCATGTGTTATTTTTTTGCGGGTGTGCCGTTTTTCTCCGCTTCGATTTCCTCGGCGAATTTATTGGGGAATGTGAGATGCTCGCGAGGACGAACAAGCGAATATATTATCAGGCCGATGCCTGCGACGATAAAGGGGATGGAAAGCCATTGCCCCATGTTGAGAGTCATCCCAACCTCAAAGGCTTCCTGCGGATTTTTCACAAATTCAATCAGGAAACGGCTTGCGAAGAGCACCACGAAGAAGATACCGAACAGGAGCCCGGGACGTTCCTCGGCGTTCTTTTTCCAATAGAGCCACATGAGAAGGCCGAAAAGAGCAAGGTAGCAGAGTGCCTCGTAGATTTGCGTGGGGTGGGAGGGGAGTGAGAAAATGGGTTGTGCGCCATTCATCCATGAATGCAGGTTCACAACGAAACGGAATCCCCAGGGGAGGTCGGTAGGATGTCCGTAGATTTCATGGTTCATGAGATTGCCCATGCGCACGAGTGCACCCACAAGAGCGATTGGAATTACCAGACGGTCGAGAATCCACAGCGGGCTGCGTTTGGTTACGAAAATGGAGTAGAGCACCATTCCGATGAAAATGCCTATCGTGGCACCGTGGCTTGCCAGTCCACCCTCCCAAGTGTAGAGGATTTCAATGGGGTGTTGGGAATAATAATCCCACGCATAGAAAAACACGTGACCCAACCGAGCCCCGATTATTGTGGATATGACGAGATAAACAAGCAGTGTGCCGTCCCATTTTTCATAGGCACCTTCGTGCTTGAAAATTCGGGCCATGATGTAGTAGCCTATCGTGAAGCCGATGATGAACATAACTCCATACCATCTGATAGTAACACCGTGGTTAAAGATGACGGGGTTGGCGGTCCATGTGATGTAGTCGAGCATAAGCAGATGAAAATGTGCGCTTTGGCTGGATAAAAGTAGAAATGAGGGTGTGTCGTTTATTGCGGGCACACCCTCATTGATTTTGTCAGTTATTATTTACCGCTTACGATTGCCGCTGTGTCGCGTGCAATCATCAGCTCTTCGTCGGTGGGAACAACCACAACCTTAACCTTTGAATCGGCCGACGAAATCACCTTTTCAGTGCCACGCTCCTTGTTGGCTTCAAGGTCGAGGGTAACGCCCATGAATGCAAGGGGAGCGCACACGTTGGCACGGAGGCCGGTTTGGTTTTCACCAACGCCGCCGGTGAACACGATAATGTCGACACCGCCCATCTCGGCTGCATAAGCACCGATATATTTGGTGATGCGCTGTTCATACATGTCGAGTGCAAGCTTGGCGCGTTCGTTTCCGTTCTTCACGGCCGATTCGATTTCGCGCATGTCGCTCGAAAGCTCGCTCACACCCATTACGCCGCTCTCTTTGTTGATGATTTTCTGAAGTTCGTCGACAGAGAGGTTGTGTTTCTTCATGAGGAATGTGAGAGCTCCGGGGTCAACGTCGCCAACTCGGGTGCCCATCATAAGGCCTTCGGTGGGTGTGAGACCCATCGAGGTGTCGACACTCTTTCCGTTGAGCACTGCGGTGATTGAGCCGCCGTTGCCGATGTGGCATGTGATGATTTTCTGAGTGTTGATGTCAACGCCGAGAATCTCGCACACGCGGGCCGATACATAGCGGTGGCTTGTGCCGTGGAAACCGTAGCGGCGCACACCGTCCTCAGTGTAGAAACGGTAGGGGAGAGCGTAGAGATAGGATTTTGCAGGCATTGTCTGGTGGAAAGCGGTGTCGAACACACCCACCTGCTTGATGCCGGGGAGAATTTCTTCAACGGCCTCGATGCCGGTGACATTGGCGGGGTTGTGAAGCGGCGCAAGGTCGTAGCAGTCTTTTACCTGTTGGATAACCTCATCGGTGAGGAGCACGCTCTTGCTGAATTTCTCGGCACCGTGAACCACACGGTGGCCGACGGCGTCGATTTCATCGTAGGATTTGATGCATCCGAGTTCGGGGTCGGTGAGTATGTCGAGGACTGCTTTAACAGCTCCCTTGTGGTCGACAAGACCGAGTTCTTTTATGGCCTTGCTGCCGTCGGCGAGTTTATATTTCAGAAAACCGTCGTGCAGACCGATTTTTTCAACACCACCTTCGGCAAGAACATTTTCACCTTCGGTGTCGATAAGCTTATATTTCACAGAACTGCTGCCGCAGTTGAGAACAAGAATTTTCATAATGATGGTTTGAGAAGATGTTTTTATGTCGGTTTTTATTCATGAATTGCCTGGTTGGCGGTCATGATAATGGTTTTGCAGATGTCGGTTGCCGAGCAGCCGCGCGAAAGGTCGCTGACGGGAGCTGCAAGACCCTGCAGGAGCGGACCAACGGCTTCAACGCCGGCGAGACGCTGCACGAGCTTGTAGGCGATGTTGCCAACTTCGAGCGACGGGAAAATGAGCACGTTGGCTTTTCCTGCTACATCTGATTTGGGGGCTTTCAGAGCGGCAACGATGGGCACGAGTGCGGCGTCGCTCTGCAGCTCGCCGTCGAGGCAAAGCTCGGGAGCCATCTCATGGGCGATTTTTGTGGCTTCAATCACTTTGTCGACACGTTCGTTGCGTGCGCTGCCTTTGGTTGAGAATGAAAGAAGGGCAACTTTGGGTTCGATGCCTGCCACATCGCGGGCAGTGCGTGCCGAGCAAACGGCAATCTGTGCAAGCTGGCGTGCGTCGGGTTCGGGCACCACAGCACAGTCGGCAAATACCAGAATTCCGTCGGTGCCGTAGGGGGAATCTTCGGGCAGAAGCATGAGGAAAGCGCCCGACACGGTGTCGATTCCGGGTTCGGTTTTTATCACCTGGAAAGCTGCGCGGAGCACGTCGCCGGTAGTGTGGATTGCGCCTGACACCATGCCGTCGGCTTCACCGGCCTTCACCATGAGGCATCCGAAATAAAGCTCATCGGAAGTGAAGTGGCGCGCATCCTCCATCGAGATCCCCTTTTTGCGACGCAGTTCAAAAAAGAGCGGGGCATATTTGTCGATGTTCTTCTCATCCTTGGGGTCGAGGATGGTTGCCTTGTCGATATGGAGCAGATTGAGGCGGGCGGCTGTCTTTTTAATTTCAGCGGGGTTGCCCAGCAAGATGATTTCTGCCAGTCCGTCGGCAAGAATCATGTTGGCTGCGGTTATGTTACGTTCCTCAGCTCCTTCGGGAAGCACTATGCGTCGGGGATTCTCCTTGGCGCGTCGGGTTAAGCGTTCAAACAGTTTCATCGTTATAAGTGTCTGTTCTTAATTATTTGGTTATCGTCATCAGGCACTTTGTTGAAACGTTTGGCTGCCACCATTGCAGCATGGCCGGTGCCTGATATTTTGGTATTGCAAAAGTACAAAAAATTAGGTTAAACAGGGCTCTAAAATCATGCTAAAATCATTGTGGCCTCACGTGGGTGTCGAGCCAATCAAGAATGGCACTCAGCGCATCTTCCGAAATGTCGTCGGTTATGGCGGCATATTCTGTAACTAACCCTGTTGAACAATGCTGAAAAAGGTGGTTGTGACCGGCGAGGAGGCGTGTGTCGGCTTGCTGATTAAGCTCGCTGATAGTTGTGAGATTTCCCGGAAGCACCTGAGTGTCGCGGTCGCCGTTCAAAGCAAGCCAAGGAATGGCGACGGCGCTGATATCGGAAGCCGGATCATATTTGATGAAATCGCGATACCACGGCGACAGCAGTGCCGCTAATTGTTTTTCAATCAGTTGCTGCGTCTGCGTCAGTTTTGCGGCTTCACCGTATATGCCGTTGAGGGTGAATGAAAGTGCCATGCGCGCCTGCACATCGGGCAAATTCGATTTTACAATGTCGAGTAGGCGACGTTGGTCGGCTTCCTTATCCCAACGGCCGGTGAGGCTTACGGCAAGTGCCCTCGATTGCGACATGACGATAGAGTCGCCCGCCCATGCCGGGGCGGCAAGCGTGATTATGAATTTACACAGCGGGTCGGAAGCGTTTTTAACGGCGATTATTCCACCTTCAGAGTGGCCGAGCACACCCGCCGGAGTTGCAGGAAAGCGGTCGGCGATGTAGTGCAATCCGGCATTTATGTCGGCGGTTAAGTCGCTGTTTACAGCCGTGTTGAAATCGCCTGTGCTCTCACCTGTGCCGCGGTCGTCCATCCGTAGCACGGCATAACCGTGCCGTGCCAGGAACTCTGCAATAACTTTGAACGGACGATGCCCGGCAACCTCTTCATCGCGATTCTGGGCACCGCTGCCGGTTGCCAAAACCAACGAAGCCTTGGGCTTGGAATCATTGGGAATGGTTAAAGTGCCTGCAAGCGTAACGTCTGCTTCGCCGTTTTGCACCGCTACATCTTCGGTGGAGAAAGCATAGGCCGTTGTGGTTGCGAGCAGCATCGGCAAAGCTGCAATGAAGTGTAGAATCTGTTTCATTTTATAAAGCGGATGGAGTGGAAGCTATTTTGATAAGTCGCCTTTCCAATTAAACCGGCACGAATTCGACCGACTTCTTTAGGGGTATGTTTAGTTGATTCAAAAATAGCAAAAATTTGGTTAAGGTGCGCCGTTTTTATCAGAATGAAATTGAAATGAGCTACCTTTGTAAATTCAAAAAAACAGGGAGCGCCCGTAGAGGCTCCTCATTTGAAACGTATATATGACAACAAACAGCTCGCCCACAGTTCAATATCTCGAACTGCTCGCCCCTGCAAAAAATAAGGAAACTGCAATTGCCGCCATCGATCACGGGGCGGATGCGGTGTATATCGGCGCACCTTCTCATGGTGCCCGCCGTCAGGCAGCAAACACATTGGAGGATATAAAGGAGGTTGTGACTTACGCCCACCGTTTCAATGTGCGGGTTTATGTAACTGTCAATACAATTGTCTACGACAACGAGCTTGCCGATGTTTGTGAACTGGTGTGGAATCTTTATTCAGCCGGAGTCGATGCGCTGATTGTGCAGGATATGTCGCTGTTGCGCATGAATCTGCCTCCGATTGCATTACATGCGTCCACGCAGTGTGACATTCGCACCCCATCTAAGGCTCGTTTTCTTCAGGATGCCGGCTTCTCGCAACTTGTGCTCCCCCGTGAACTTTCGCTTGATGAAATAAGAGCTTTCAGCAATGCTGTCGACATCCCGTTGGAAGCGTTTGTGCATGGCGCGTTGTGTGTGAGCTACAGCGGTGATTGTCAGGCAAGTTTCCTCACTACGGGACGGAGCGCCAACCGAGGTGAATGTGCACAGATTTGCCGATATAAATTCAACCTTGAGGACTCGCGCGGCAACCGGTTGATTGAGGGAAAACACTTGCTTTCGCTTAAAGATATGAACCGGCTTGACATGCTTCAGGATATGGCAGATGCCGGGATTTCATCGTTCAAAATAGAGGGGCGACTCAAGGATATAGGTTATGTGAAGAATGTGGTGGCCGCTTATAGCGATGCTCTCAACCGCATTGTTGCCGCATCGGACGGGAAATACCGCCGGCGGTCGCGCGGCACGTGTGAAGTTACATTTACACCTGACGTTACACGCAGTTTTAACCGCGGATTCACATCCTATTTTTTGAAAGACATTCACCCCGGAGCGCATGCGCTGGCATCGATTGACTCTCCGAAATGGATTGGGGCGAATGTGGGGGTGGTAAAGCGTCAGTTGTCACCTCGGCGCGTGAAGGCTGTTTTGAGCTGCAAACTTGAGAACGGCGATGGCCTTGGCTACTTCAACGGGGATGGTGAGTTTTGCGGGTTCCGGTTGAATAAAATAGAGGGGGATATTATCTCAACAGCATCGGATGTGGCAGTTCCCGCGGGAACTCAACTCTACCGCAACTTCGACAAACAATGGAATGCAGCACTCGACAAACCAACTTCGCGGCGCACCATTGGTGTGAACATGTCGCTCAGGAGCTGTGGAGATACTCTCGTGCTTGAATTGACCGACAATGACGGGGTGAATGTTGCCGTTTCGCAAATCTATGCGGCCGAGCCTGCTGCAACCCCTCAGACAGAAGCTCGAAAACGTGTGCTTTCAAAGCTCGGTGATACCATTTTTTCGTTGCAGGCGCTCGACGATGGGGTGGGCTCATTGTTCATTCCCGCTTCAGTGCTCACATCGTTGCGGCGCGATGGGGTTGATGCGATGCTTCACGCCAACGAAAGTGCATATAGTTTTGATTATCGTCGAAAAGCAGATTCTCAACTCTCATTGCCTGAGGGTGTAACATTGTCGCGTCACGACAATATTGCAAATCATGAGGCTGCGACATTTTATGAAAGCATCGGTTGCACAGTGCCAAAAGCGGCAAAAGCTGTGGAAACAATGAAGGATGACGGCACTGAAATGCGTGTGATGCAGACACGCTATTGCCTTCGCCGCGAATTGGGGGCGTGTCTCAAGCAAGGGGGAGCGAAAAAAGTGCCCGGTCAGCTTTTCCTTACTTCCGGTCCCGACTTGCGGTTCCGACTTGACTTTGATTGCGCCAATTGCCGCATGAATGTGATTAGGGTTGCACGTTAAAAACGGAACCTAACGCTTTTCGTTAGAATTTTACGATTAGTTCGGCGAGAATTTTGTCGGAGTCGCCTGTTGGTGCCGCAACTCCTGAATTATAGAAATATTTCTCATAGTTGAGTCGCACGGCGGCTTTAACCGGAGCTTTTACAAAAGCCAAGGTTGTGCCCAGAGTAATTCGGCGGCGTGCGGGGTCGGTCAATGTGAGATTCCCTTCGCTGTTGCGTGTGCCGGTTGAGTGGTCGGTCATGCCGTCAAAACGCCCTTGAAACGACAGTTGGTTGAATGTGGTGTGGCGCAGAGGAATTGCATAGGATGTGAACAGATTCCATGCATGAACCGACTTGAAACGGTTGGAGGTGTAGTGTTTGTTGGCATATTCACCTTCCACAATCCAACGTCCGGCCTGCCAAGTAACGGCTCCGTCGGCAATGTTGATGCGCACCGAATCGGGTTCAATCGAGGCATATCCCGCTGAAAAAGTAACGTTCCCAACGCGGTAGGAGGCTTTTGCCGCGTAGTTCATTGATTTCTGCCACTTGTCGTGGTTGCTCATTGCAACGGAGTTGAACACGCCACCTTCCACAGTGAGAGGAATTTTCGTGCCGTAGTAGCCTACCTTTGCTCCCACCTCGCGCATGTTGAGGATATCTTTCCCGATAAACGAGCGGTTGCCAAAGTAGTAGTTCCCTGGGGCGCGGAAGCAATCAACGCCGAAAGGCACCCTGAATTGACCGGCTTGAACGCGCCAGTCGCCTGCAAATCCCCATTTGGCATAGGCATCAAGGATTTTCATAGTGCCGCGGTCGCACGCATCAATCTGAATGAAATAATCGAGAGTAGGGAGAACTTTACCGCTCAGAGAAACTCGGGCGTTACGCACTTCAAAACGTTCGGTGAAATCACCGTTATTGATTTCGCCTTCCCAACGCGCGCGCAGAACTCCATGAATCTGAGGCGTGTAGTTGACTTTTTGAGAATCTGATTCAGTTTCGGCGGCAACGACTGAGCCGGATAGAATAAGGCTTGCTATTGCAGATGTGATGATGCGGTTGAATTTCATGCTGCAAAATTAACTAAAATTTCATAAGTAGCTGTTCACATTAAACAACTTCTTAATCATGACGCATGATTTCGCCACACTTCTCCTATCGGTCTCCCCAACGGTTGCGTTGCAATTCAGCAAGGCGATCCTCGGCGGGGTTGCTGCATGGATTCCAGAAACGGTTGCCGGTGATATCGTCGGGAAGAAACTGCTGCCGCACGAAGTTTCCGGGATAATCATGGGCATATTTGTAGTTTGTGCCGTAGCCGAGGTTTTTCATCAGTGACGTGGGGGCGTTGCGTATGTGGAGCGGCACGGGCAGATTACCGCTTTGGCGCACCTCGGCAAGTGCTGCATCAATGGCCTTGTAGGCCGAGTTGCTTTTGGCTGACGTGGCAAGATAGATGGTACATTCGGCCAATGGGATGCGCCCCTCGGGCATCCCGATTTTGTGAATGATGTCGAACGTTGCGTTGGCGAGCAACAGAGCATTAGGATTGGCGAGTCCGATGTCTTCGGCCGCTACAATGGCGAGTCGGCGCGCAATAAAGACGGGGTCCTCGCCACCTTCAATCATTCGGGCAAGCCAATAAATTGCAGCGTCGGGGTCGCTTCCGCGAATGCTTTTTATGAAAGCCGAGATAATGTCGTAGTGCATTTCCCCCTGCTTGTCGTAGGCGAGCGGATTTTCCTGAAGCCGCTCTACCACCACTTTGTCATTTATCACAAGCGGTTGACCAAGCGGGGTTGACTGCATCAGCAGGTCGAGGATGTTGAGCAATTTGCGTGCATCACCCCCTGAAAAGCGGAAAAGCGCTTCGGTTTGCTCAACTGTCACATCGCTTTTTTTCAACAGTTCGTCGGCAGTGACTGCACGGGTGAGCAGTGTCTGGAGCTCAGGCTCTTCGAGCGGCTTGAGAACATAGACCTGTGCGCGTGAAAGCAACGGGCGGATAACTTCAAACGACGGGTTCTCGGTGGTGGCTCCGATTAGAGTGACGGTTCCGTTTTCAACAGCTCCTAACAGGCTATCCTGTTGAGATTTGCTGAAACGGTGGATTTCATCGATAAACAGAATCGGGCGCCCGGTGGAGAACATGCTTGATGCATCGGTTTTGCAACGCTCGATAACATCGCGAACATCCTTTACGCCTGCATTTACGGCGCTGAGTGTGTAGAAGGGCGATTTTGTGGTGTTTGCGATGATTTTGGCAAGTGTTGTTTTTCCGACCCCGGGAGGACCCCACAGAATGAAAGAACTTACATTCCCCGTGTCGATCATGCGCCGGAGAACGCCGCCGTCGCCCACAAGGTGGGTCTGGCCGATGTATTCATCAAGATTCTTTGGTCGTAGCCGTTCGGCAAGTGGAGCAAGCATGGGAAGTACGGATTAGAGCAAGTCGGGAATTTTCCGGAGCTTATGGGTGGATTGAGAGTTTATTGGTTAGTGGCGATTAGCGCAGGACGGTGTTAGCGTGGAGCCGTGCGCCGCGAAGAAATTCCGATGTTGTCATGCGGCGCTTTCCTGCGGGCTGAAGCTCAAGGATTTCAAGGAGTTTGCCATCACCACACACAACTGTGAGTGCATTGTCGGTGATATGTGCTGTGCCGGGGCGTTCTTTCGAGGCATCGCCGGCATCGCAAATAGCCGTTGCGAATATTTTCACAGTCATGCAGGCTGCTTCGGCGTTGTCGGCATCGCAAAGCTCGCTCCAGGCTGCGGGGTATGGGGAGAGTCCGCGCACGTGATTGTGGATTTCCCGCGCCGGGCGATTCCAGTCGATGTGGCACGTTTCTTTGAAAATTTTGGGCGCGGGAGTTGGCTCTTCACCGTTAAGGAGCTTTTCCTGTGGCACGGCTGAAAGAGTGCCGGCCACAATGTCGTCGACTGTTTTTAGAGTGAGTCCAGCACCGAGTTCCATCAGCTTGTCGTGAACCTCGCCAACATTGTCGGTTGGGAGAATGGGGATGCGTTCCTGTGCGATAACATCACCGGTGTCAATTTCATGTTTAAGAAAAAAGGTGGTAACTCCGGTTTCGGTGTCGCCGTTCATCACTGCCCAGTTGATGGGGGCGGCGCCTCTGTAGCGCGGCAGCAATGAGGCATGGAGGTTGAAGGTGCCCAGCGGTGGCATCTGCCACACTACTTCGGGTAGCATTCTGAATGCTATAACAATGAAAAGGTCGGCATTAAACGAGCGCAGCTCCTCGACAAACGATTCATCTTTCAACTTCACAGGTTGGAGCACAGGCAGGTTGTGGGCCAAAGCATATTCCTTTACAGGTGAGCTGTACATTTTGTGGCCACGGCCTGCAGGTTTGTCGGGCATTGTGACTACGGCAGCCACATTGTAGCCTGCCGAAACAAGGTGGTCGAGGCTTTCAACGGCAAATTCGGGGGTGCCGAAAAACACTATTTTCAAATCTTTCTGGGTCATGCGTGTGGTTGTGTGGATGATTTATTGTTGCCGGCTCACTTTTGCTTGGGCTCCACGCCTTCGGCGAGGGCCTGCCAGAGGTTATCGTCGGGCACGGGGGCATCAAGCGATATTTTCTGTTTGCTCACGGGGTGAATGAACTCTATGTGGCGAGCCAACAGAGAGATTGACCCGTCGGGGTTGGAGCGCTTGTCGCCATATTTCAAATCACCCTTTATGGGGCATCCTATTGATGACAGCTGCACCCTGATTTGGTGCTTGCGCCCGGTAAGAAGCTCAACCTCAATGAGGTTGTAGCGGTCGGTTGAGGATAGCAGACGGTAGCGCAGGCGTGCCTCTTTAGAGTCTTTTTTAGGTGTGAGTGAGGCGAATGACTTGTTCGACTTCTCTACTGTGGTGATGTAGTGATGCAGTTCACCCGACTCTTCCGCAGGCCTGTTGCGGCTTATAGCCCAATAGGTTTTGTGAACCTCGCCTTTGCGGAACATTTCATTGAGGCGTGTGAGAGCCTTTGATGTTTTGGCAAAAACAACGAGCCCTCCCACAGGGCGGTCGAGACGGTGAACCACCCCACAGAAAACATTGCCCGGTTTCGCAAATGTTTCTTTAAGATAGCGCTTGAGCGATTCCACGAGCGGTTCGTCGCCGCTTTTGTCTCCCTGCACAATCTCGCCGGGATGTTTATTCACTACTATTATGTGGTTATCTTGGTAGATTATGTCGGCCATCGGTTTATGTTTCGTTTTAAAGTGCTATTGCCACGGGGTCAGAGCGGGCAATATCTATTGCAAAGATACGACATTCCGCGCAAAACTTCGCTGCTTAGTAAGTAAAACGCCGGGATTTAGAACAAGCGGCGGGCATGCCGATACCGGCATGCCCGCGCAAGTTGGTTTATATGAACGAGTGTTCAGTTTTTTCAAATGCCGAGTTCCTTTTTGATAGCTTCAGTTTTCTTTTCGGCTGCTTCGGTTGCGGCATGGTAGTCGGCTTTGGTTTCCATTTTGCCCTTTACTTCGATGTAGAACTTGATTTTGGGCTCGGTTCCCGAAGGACGGATTGAAACCTTGGTGCCGTCGGCAGTGAAGAACTGCAGAACGTTGGATGTTGTGGGGAAGTCCATTTTCTCAACGTGGCCGTTGCGGAGGTCGGTCATATTGAGGTCGGCATAATCCTTCATCACAACCACATCGCTGCCTGCGAGCGACTTGGGAGGATTGGCGCGGAATGCTTTCATCATGGCCACAATCTCTTCGGCACCCGATTTGCCGGGACGCACAACCGAGATGCCTTCCTCGCGTGAGAAGCCATATTTCACATAGATATCCTGAAGCATTTCCATGAAGCTCATGCCCTTATCCTTTGCCCAAGCAAGGCATTCAGCCATAAGTGAAATTGCTGACACGGAATCTTTGTCGCGGGCGAACTCTTCGGCCAGGAAGCCGTAGCTTTCCTCGCCGCCACCGAGATAGCGTGCGGTTCCTTCATTCTCACGGATTACGGATGCAATCCATTTGAAGCCTGTGTAGCAGTCATACATGCGGATGTTGTTGGCATCGGCAATCGACTTGATGGTCTCGGTGGTTACGATTGTTTTCACGATATACTCCTTACCTGTGAGGCGGCCGAGCTCGGCGTTGCGGTTCATGAGGTAGTTGAGCAGAATCATCACAATCTGGTTGCCGTTAACAAGCACATATTCGCCGTCGGTGTCGCGGATTACGCAGCCGATTCGGTCGGCGTCGGGGTCAGATGCAACAACAAGGTCGGCTTCAACCTCTTTTGCTTTTGCAATTGCCATTGCCATTGCCGAGGGATTCTCGGGGTTGGGAGAATCAACAGTGGGGAAATCGCCCGAGGGGATGTCCTGTTCGGGAACGTGGATGATGTTGGTGAATCCGTAGTTGCGAAGCGAATCGGGCACAAGTTTCACACCGGTGCCGTGGATGGGGGTGTAGACAATCTTGATGTCGCTGTGCTTCTTGTTGATTTCGGGGCTGAGCGACAGGCCTTTGATTGCTGTGAGGAAAGCCTCGTCCATCTTGTCGCCGATAATCTCGATGAGGTCGGGATTACCCTCGAATTTGATGTCGCTTACACTCTTGATGCGGTTCACATGGTTGATGATGTTCACATCGTGAGGAGCAATAATCTGAGCGCCGTCTGCCCAATAGGCTTTATAGCCGTTGTATTCCTTAGGGTTGTGGGATGCGGTGATGTTTACTCCGCTCTGGCAACCGAGGTGACGGATGGCAAATGAGAGTTCGGGAGTGGGACGGAAGCTGTCGAAAAGATATGCCTTGATGCCGTTGGCCGAGAAGATGTTAGCTACAATTTCAGCAAATTTGCGGGAATTGTTGCGAACGTCGTGGCCTACAGCTACAGAAATCTGAGGCAGTTCGGGGAACGCTTCCTTGAGGTAATTGGCCAAGCCCTGGGTTGCGGCTCCAACAGTGTAGATGTTCATGCGGTTGGTGCCTGCACCCATGATGCCGCGCAGACCGCCGGTGCCGAATTCGAGGTCCTTATAGAACGATTCGATGAGTTGTGTGGGGTCCTCAGCCTCCAGCATCTGTTTGACTTCGGCGCGTGTAGCTTCGTCATATTGGTCGGAAAGCCAAAGCATTGCTTTCTCTTTCACGCTTTTGAGCAATTGTTCGTTGTCCATATTCGATTGTTATGGTTAAGTGATTCAGTGAAATAGTCAGATTATGTTTTTAAGGAAATGTTGTTGCCGCAGCCTGAAGCATGGCGGCGTTTAAGGTCGTGTAAAGGGTTTTAATCGTGTTTTATGTTAAGTTCACAAGTTCTACAAAGATATTTTATTTGGGGTTAACCGACAAACTTTTTAGTGAATTTTTTCAAAATAAGTTAAATCGGGTGCACTTGCGGTGGGTGACGAATAAATTTTTAAACCGCGTATCTACATCAAAAACATCGGCAGCCCTTGTAGGGTTGCCGATGAGATAGCTGAAATAGCATAATATTCATTAAGTTGTATTAAGGCGCACCAAAATTACTGTTTTTGACACCACCTTAGCGCCGTGCAATCAGCGCGCTGCCAGTAGCGCGGGTGCAACTGTTTGCTGATAGGCGAGCAGTCCGCTTTCGGAGAGCTCTACGGGCATCATGTCGCCCGAGGGGCTAATCATGTTCACGTGGGTGTCGTCAACAAATGTCATGAACTTCACGGGTTCATTGCCGGGGGTGGCAACGCTCCAGCTCTTGTCGGCTTCGTCGAAATCGAGGCGAACCACGCTGCCGTCGTTTTCAGATGTGATGGTGTAGCCCTTTCCGTCGCATTCCACAAGATAACGGCCATCTTTTCCGTCGATTACGCTTTTCCCCTGAGCAATGGGGTTTGTGCCGCTCCAGAATTCAATCGAGTTTAGAACCACAACATCGGCCAATGCGGTGACTTCATAAACGGGGATTACCCAAAATGCGAAGAACACAAGCTCATTGATAAACTTGTTACCAATCTGCTTGTTCCATCCCAGAAGTTTCTTTGTAAGGGCGAAGTTGCCGATGCATGAGGTGCAGAGCATTGAGCCGGCGAGAGCGGCCACAATTGCTACAGAAAGATAATGCTTTTTCATTTTTTGTGGGTGAGTATTGGGTTTGTAAATAGTTGAAATGAAGGTGCTGACGGCACGATGCAACTGTAATGCCATCAACGATGTAGTTTTACAGCGGTACTTTTTTCGAGGCGGTGTTGTAGAAGTTCATCACCTCACGAACATAGGCCACGGTTTCCTTTCCTCTGAAATAGCCGGCGCGGCACACGGGGTCGCTGTAATACTCCGGATTAGCTTTCATCAGCAGTGCCGATTCAACATTGCCCTCCCACACATGCGGGTTTTTGCCATATTTTTCGGCAAGAGCGATGGCATCGTAGATGTGGGCAATTCCCGAGTTATACGCTGCTATAACAAATTTGCGCCGCTCATTGTTGTCGGGAACTTTGCGCGCGAGCGATTTGTCGAGGTCGCGGATTATTTTCGTGGCGGTGCTGATGTTGGCTTCGGGGTTAGTGATGCGGTCGGCTGAAAGGTTGTAGGCTCTCGCCGTTCGAGGCATAATCTGCATGATGCCGCGTGCTCCTGCCCAAGAAACCCTGGTGCTGTCGAAGTGACTTTCGTGGTAGCCCTGTGCGGCAAGCAGGCGCCAGTCTACCCCGATTTCGGCGGCATATTTCTTAAACAGACGGTCGAAGGGGGAGATAACACCTTTCGATAAATCAAGATTGTAGGGGCCACCGTCGGTTTTGCTTAGTTCGAAGTATCGCTTGAGCAATTGCGACTGTCGCTCTTTGGGTTGTTCCTGTGCAAACCAGTTGTTGATTGAATCGGCAAGCCATTGCGCATCGAGGGCGACTCCCCACGAGGATTTCTGCGGAAAGCTGAGCGGGAGCGAGATGTCGAGGTCGCGGTGATAGGTGCGGTTGATTCGGGCGATGTCGCTGTCGACAACCGTAAGCGGTATGTCGCCCGACGATACCATGTCGATGAGATCCTCGGTTATGAGTGTGTCGCGGCTGATTACGTGGATGTTTATTCCGCCGCCAAGCTCATTGTTGAGATTTTGCAGGCGGTAGAGATATTTTGAATTCTCCTCCACGTAGATTTCCTTGCCAACGAGTTGGGTCTCGTCGGTGATTGCCGGTTTCCCGTCGCTTTTGGGTTGCACGAGCACCTGATGAGTCAGTTGTTCGGGGCCGCAAGCGAGCACCTTCTGCTTGTATTCGGCTGTTACGGGAATTTCGTAGGCGAGCAAATCAACCTTTCCCGAATCGAGCAAAGCGAGCATGTTGGGAAGAGATGTGGCTACGGTCAGTTCCACCTCCATCCCTTTGTCGGCCGCGAACTGCTGAAGCAGCGAGTAGTCATACCCCATCGGCTCATCGCGGTAGATGAAATAGGAGGTGGGACTGTAGAGCGTTGCCACTCTGAGTGTGTCGGGCAAACGATGCTCGGTAGTTACCACACTCTCGCTGTCGCTGCTGCGCCCTCTGCCACACCCTGCCGAGGCAGCCATGAGAATGGCAGCTCCGACGAGTGGTAGGGTATGTTTGCAGCAGTTTTTCAGCATGTGTGGGTGTCGTTAGCGGAAGATGGCGGGGAGAATTTCGGCGCGATTTGTAGAGCCGGCTGAATTTCCCGCTTAATATTTAAACGTTCCTGCCTCGGAAATGATTGTGAGGCGGTTCGATTCGGCATCTTCGACATGACCGATGACGCGGGCATCGATGTTGAAACTGCGCGAAATTGCAATTACTTCCTCCGCCTTTTCGGCCGGCAGATAGATTTCCATACGGTGACCCATGTTGAACACTTTGTACATTTCTGCCCATTCGGTGCCTGATTGTTCCTGAATGAGTCGGAAAAGGGGAGGCACGGGGAAGAGGTTGTCTTTCACAACATGCTTATTCTCCACGAAGTGCATTACTTTGGTTTGCGCGCCACCGGTGCAGTGCACCATGCCATGAATGAAGGGGCGCATCTCATCGAGCAGTTTGCGGATAACGGGGGCATAGGTGCGGGTGGGGGAGAGCACAAGTTTACCGGCAGTGAGCCCTGTTCCATCAATCATGTCGAGCAGCTGTTTGCTGCCGCTGTAAACCAGTTCCGACGGGATTTTTCCGTCGAATGTCTCGGGATATTTTTCTGCAACGCTTTTGGCGAAAACGTCGTGACGGGCCGAGGTCAGGCCGTTGCTTCCCATGCCGCCGTTGTATTCGGTTTCGTAGGTCGCGCAGCCGAATGATGCGAGACCAACTATAACATCGCCACCTTTGATGTTGGCATTGTTGATGACGTCGGCCCGGCGCATGCGGGTTGTGACGGTTGAGTCGACAATGATTGTGCGCACCAAATCGCCTACGTCGGCGGTTTCACCACCGGTGCCGTAGATTTCAACACCGTAACCGCGCATGGTTTCAAGCAGTTCTTCGGTTCCGTTGATGATGGCTGCAATCACTTCGCCGGGAATGAGTCGTTTGTTGCGGCCGATGGTTGAAGAAACGAGCATGCGGTCGGTGGCACCCACGCAAAGGAGGTCGTCGACGTTCATGATGAGTGCGTCCTGGGCAATCCCTTTCCACACGCTCAGGTCGCCGGTCTCACGCCAGTAGGCGTATGCAAGTGATGACTTTGTTCCTGCACCGTCGGCGTGCATGATGTTGCACCATTGCGGGTCACCGCCGAGAATGTCGGGGATGATTTTGCAGAATGCTTTTGGATATAGTCCTTTGTCAACGTTCTTTATAGCGTTGTGAACATCTTCTTTAGCGGCTGATACGCCCCGGAGGTCATAGCGTTGTTGCGACATGCGGTGAGTTGTTTGTTGGATTGATGAACGATATTTTAATCAAAACCGCCGAAGCGTGGAGCCCCGGCGGAAGGGATAAGTTTCAAAACAAAAGCGAGGTTGCGATGAGGTAGAGCAGCACTGAAGGCACCACGAGCAGCAGTGAGTCGATTCGGTCGAGGATGCCGCCGTGACCCGGCAGCAGAGAGCCCGAATCTTTCACGGAAAGAGAGCGCTTGATGAGCGATTCAACAAGGTCGCCCCATGTGCCGAATATGCACACAACGGCTCCGAATCCGAGCATCTCCCAAAGGTTGAGAACCGGGAAATATTGTGGAAACAGGTAGTGGAATGCAAGCGATGCCAACAGGCAGAAAACGAATCCGCCGAAAAATCCTTCCCATGATTTTTTCGGGGAGATGCGCTCGAAGAGTTTGTGCTTTCCTATGAGCGAACCGACGCAGAATGCACCGGTGTCGCTGAGCCAGATGAGAATGAACATGGCGAGCACGAGGTGAGGGCCGTAGAAGTCGAACACAAATTCAAGCATGGCCAGAGGTATCGCGATGTAGACCTGTCCGAGAATGGAGTGGGCAAGGTGCGACAACGGATTTCCGTCGTGCATGTAGAGTTGAATGATGAAACGCACCAACAGATAGAGCATATAGCCGAACAGGCAGCTCACAAGCGGAGTGAGGTCGGGAATCAAACCTTTCCCGGTTTGGAACATCGGTGCGAAAGCCGTGATGATTATGACGGTGCCGGCAACATCGAGCAAAGTGGTTGTGTTGGAGACGAAATTCTTGTTGGTAATGCGGTTGAACTCGTTAACCGCCAATACACCAAATAGAACTGTCAGAGCCCAGAACCACCATGAACCGGCCAAAATAGCGCCCACAATCACGGCCACATAAAGAATGCCGGTGAGTGAACGTGTCAATACATTTTTCATCGTTATGCTGTTAGTTTACTGCAAAATTAGCTATTTCTTTTTGTTTGCGGGCAATTGGCGGGTTACTTTTTGATATTCACCGCAATCTTGGCTGAGTGAGTCATGTTGTTTTCATCAACGACAGCAGCAATGTAAATTCCACTTGAAAGATTAGAGCAGTCAACGCTGATTTCATAATCTCCCGGTGCTACCGTCTGTATCATTTTGCCGGTGAGGTCGCAGAGTTGAAATGTTTCGACGCGGGCAGCGCAACTGAATGTGAAATGGCTGTTGTCGGAGGTGCGGAATGTGAAATAGGCATCATTGGCTGCGATAGTTGTGCAAGGCAACGCGCCGAGTTGCCTTATTTTATCAAGACCAGCTTTAGCGTTGAGAATGCCACCGCCCCATTGAGGGTTGGAGGTGTCGAGCGTAGGATGGTCGGCAGTGAGGGTTAGAACCTCCCTGATATCCTCTGGGGTTGCGTTTGGATTGGCTTGGAGCCAGAGTGCAATTGTTCCTGCAACAAACGGGGCTGCCATTGATGTGCCTTGCTCATGCCCCCAGTAGTATCTGCTGCCGTTGAGGTCGCGGGAAAGGCTTTGGTTTGCAGCAGTTTCCGGGTGCGTGTCGATAT
This sequence comes from uncultured Muribaculaceae bacterium, assembly GCA_910586565.1. Lineage (GTDB taxonomy): Bacteria > Bacteroidota > Bacteroidia > Bacteroidales > Muribaculaceae > UBA7173. The sequence goes on from CAJUIT010000001.1 coordinate 18,121, forward strand.
AGGGCGTTGAGTTTGACGAAACTACCACACTTCCGGGTGCCGTGATGTGGGGCAGGATATCTCCGTTGTTGAGTGTGCCGTAGCTTGAGTAGAATGCCGGCGTGCCGATTTGCAGATTGCTTTCGGGTGTGGATGTGCCGTTGATTAACGGTGTTTGATCACGTGAAGTGAAGGCTCCGGCTGAAATGATGTTGGAACCGGTGCAAAGGTCGTTGATTGAGCGGGTTGCAGTGCCTGTGAATCCTGCTGGGTCACCTTCGGCTGCTAAGAAGAGCAGGGGACTCGAGTGCATTTCAATGGTGCTCCCCTCCGGCCCGGTTATTTCCGGGCCGAACATATATTCGGCGCTCCAGGGGTCGTCGGTAGTTATATCCTTGATGTCGCAATAGTAAACCACGTTGTAACGGTTGTTTTCAGGATTTACCTCGGCAGCAAGATATAGATAACCTGAGAATCGCTCGGGCAGCAATTGCGGAGCATGTTCGGGGAATTTGTCAACGAGGTCGGGAGAGCAAACAATCAGCTCTTCACCCTCTGCCAACAAATCTGTGGCTTCCCAGCGCATCGCAACAGATTTGTCTTTAAGTTTGAACCCTGCTATGTTGACGGTGAACGGCCTTTCATCCTCGCCCCATATATCAATGAATCCGTGGGCTTCGAGAGTTGACCACGATGGCCATTGGCGGGTGTAGGTGCGCACAATCGGTTGGGCCGAGGTGAAAGTGTGCCCGATGTAGCATGGCCGGTGAGCATCATTTCCTGCGGCGATACACACCGAAGCCTCTTCACCAATTATGGCCATGTATTGGTTGAAAAGTGTAGTTCCGTCGTGTGGCCCGGTGGTAGATGAAATGGACATGTTGATTACGGCCGGGCGCTGTTTAGATTTAGCGTAGCTGATTATCTCCTCGCAGCCTGCAAGCAGTTGGGCATCGTAGAGTTGGCTTGTCGTCGCTACAATTTCAGCTTCTGTGGCAATCCCCTGCAAGTTGTCGGCCGCATAACTGCCGGCCATGATTCCGGCCACATGTGTGGCATGAGTATCATCGGTGTTGTCGGTGGTCCATCCCATGATTTCTTCCCCTACAAGAATGGTGGGATAGGGGGATGAGGTGTTGTAGTCGACGAGCTTTCCGACACGTGACTTCCCGCCCGAATCTATAAAATTGATGTGGTGGGGCCAGAATCCGGTGTCGCAGAATCCGGTCACCACGCCGCTGCCTGTAAGTCCGCTCCCTACGGGTGCTGGTGCAGTGAGCTGTGTGATGTTGCAGAAGCCTTTCGCCATATCAAGTGCCAATGCTGCGGGGGGATTGCACTCCACGCGGCTCACATTGCCATATCCGTCAAGCCGATTAAGTTCGCTTTCCAAAACCGAACCTATCACAAGTGCGCCGCGGCGATGCCATTCATTGAGACAATCGGGAACGATTGCGGTTTCCGAGTCGAGCTTAACTATGACAGGCAGGTAGAGCTCATCTTCGTCGGAAGTGCGCGATTGATGACTATGTTTACTGTGTGCCTGTAGCTCCGGGTGTTTTAATGCAATCGCGCGCAGTTTGAGATAGGGATTTAGCGATGCGGAGCAATGGATTGCACCGGATACTGTCAATGCAGCGCAAAGTGCAGTTTTCAGAATTTTATCCTGAAATTTTCCGCGTAGTGAAATCGTGTTATGTTCCGGCATTCTGATGTGTCATTTGGCGTTTCATTCGGAGCAACCCGATTGAGGCATTTCATTCCGATGGTTTTGGTGCTCCGGCAAGCATTAAAGCGGTACCGGCAAACAAAGCCGCACACAAAGATAATGAAACCTCCCATGATGAGAAACAGGATGCGTCGGCAATCAAAGCTCCGATGCCTGTTATTACTGCAATTAGTGTGAGCAAGAGGCCGATTATGTAGAGCGGGCGATGGTTTTTAGTTGTCATGGCTGCCTGAGGATGATTGGTTGTTTATAGGTGTCAGAATAGCTTTACTGAGATTGATAGCAAAGAATCGTCATCGGTAGTCCATTGACTATTCAACCCGAGTTGACGGCATGCGACATGAAAATGTTGATAAGCGATGCCCATGTCGAAGGGTGTCAGTTTTCCGTTTTTTCGCGTATGGAATGAAACTGTGGCCGTTGAACCGTTTTGTGCCGGCGTCACTTTCGCACTCCAGGGTTGAGAATTTGTTGATGAGGGTGCGCGGCGCACACATTCGAGTGCTATGGCGATTTTCTCCATCAATGAGCATTTTATTGGAGCAGTATCGGTTATAACAGATTCGAGCAGTGAGGGAGCAGGCGGTTCTATGCCGCTAAAAAGCTCGTTGAAGGGTTTGCGGGTGTCGGCTGCGGAAATGCGGCGCATGAACCGTTCGGCAAACCGCGCTTTTTCGGTGGGATGGCCGACTGGGCAGATGATGCTCACTTCGGCGGATGGTGCCGCGTTATGGGCAGCCAGATCAAATGCTTTCTGAAATGAGCTTTGGCTGAATGTTCCGCCAATCCAGCATGTGCCCAAATGCATTCTTGTGCATTCGAGCACGATGTGTTCAAACATGAATCCGGCCATGACCTTATCGTGCACGGCATTTCCGGCGCTCATGGCAAAATAAGTGCGTGCTCCTTTTATGAATCCATAGGTGCCGAGCTTCCCTTCAGCTTCAACGGAGTCGATTAGTCTTATGACCGGTGGGGTGCAGTGCCCGAAAAATCCGGTCAGGTCGGGAAACAGCTCATTTGTCGATTGCATGCCAAGATTGCGAAGTTGCGAAGATGTTGCCGCATCAGGGCGCAATCCGTTGAATGTGCGGCACGATTTGCGTTGGAATATGTCAGAAATCAGAGCCATTTGAACAGCCTGTGTTTATTGGATTATTTTAAATATAACAGAGGCGGCTGTGTACGGGAATTGTTAAAATCCTCCACAACCGCCTCTGAAAGCTTTCGGGTTATAGTGATGAGCGCGTTTTATTTCAGATTTTCAATGAATGTTTTGAGTTCCTCGGAGGGGTCAACATCATAGAATTTCTGGAAATAAACTTTTGCGTTCTCAACATCATTGTTGGTGAGATAGTAGTTGCCGAGACGGCCGTAGATAGCGCGGTAGATTGATTTGCGCTTTTCAACGTTGGCGGGGTCAGCATCGAGCACGGCGAGGGTAGCCTGATCGGCGGCGATGACCTCGGGGGTTACATTGCCGCGGCTTGCCACGCGGAGAATGTCACTGCGTGTGTTAAGCACCAGAGGATTGTCGGGAACACGAGCAATTACCTTGTCGATGGTTGCCAAAGCCTTATTTGCTGCATTGAGCGAGGCCACGCTGTCGGTATCCATGTAGGAGATTGCGAGGTTCTGGTAGCGGCGTGCAAGCTGAAGCATATCGTTGGGATTTGCATTCTCACCTTCGCCGTCAATGAACTTGGCCATTGTGTCGGCAGCTTTGTCATACATTTTTGCGCTGGTGTAAGCGCTGCTGAGGTCCTTGAGGAGAGAGGTCTTTTCGGGTGAAAGTGCAACAGCCTTTTCGTAGATATCTACAGCCAGAGTGTCCTGACCCATATCCTGAAGCAGTTCGCCATACTGGATGTAGTCCTGCGAGTTGATTTCAGCGTTGGGGTTGTTAAAAAGCTTGTCGGCGGCAGCTTTTGCTGCATCATTCTCGCCCATAGCCTTTTTGTTGTAGAACTGCAGGCGCTGCATGTAGAAGTTGGCGGGATCCTCGTTGAGAAGCTCTGTTGCGAGGGCATACGATTCGGGGTAACGTTTTGCGAAGAAGAGCAGACCAACCAGACGCTGTTTGTCTTTCTTGAAGTGGTTGGGGTTCTCGATGTATTTCTCATACTGCTCGGCGGCACGTGTGAGCTGGTTATCCTCGTAGTACTTCTCGGCAAGTTCGCGCTGTGCCAATGCCGAGTTGGGCTGGGCTTTCAGCAGGTCGCGAAGCTTCTCGATAGCATACTGGGGATTCACGTGGAAATATGTGCGGGCATATTTCACGTATGCTTCGGGGTGCTCAAACTTTGTATCGAACTGAGCTGCCATCTCATACATACCTGCAGCTTCGCCAACGTTGGTTTTTGCCAGACGGTCGCCTTCAAGAATGAAGGGGGCAGGAGCGTTTTTAACCGCTTTTTTTGCATCGGCGAGAGCCTTTTCAATCTCCTTGTTGTATTTAACGGGGTCGGCGTTGAAGTAGGCACGGGCAATCTCGGTGAGAACGTCGGCATCCTTCTTAGCTTTGCCTTTGGCATCTTTGAAGTAACCGGCGGCAGCCGATTCATTGCCTTCGGCGAGCGCGAGTGCACCGAGGCCGATGTAGTTGTAGCCGTTGTCGGCATCAGCAGCAAGACCATTGTCGAAAAGTGTCTTTGCTTTTGCTTTGTTTCCATTGTTCAAGGCAATCTGACCGAGGTAGTAGTAAACGGTCGCTTTCTGGGCACCTGCCTGATCAAGGTTATTGTTAAGGATGATTGCGGCTTCCTCGGGCTGGTCGGCGCGATAGTATTCCACACCATCTTTGAAACCTTGGGCCGATAAGCCCAAAGCGCTTCCTAAGAATAAGGAAATAAGAGCGTTGAATTTCATGTTCTTTACCTTTTGTTTAAAGCGTTATATTTGTTTTTTTATTTTTATCGTGATTGGTTGGCAATATTTCAGCCGGGTGGATGGCTCAGTCAACCGACACCATGCGGTGATGAACGGTTGCCGGGAGCACACCGGTTGACATCATCAGTTTTTGGCCGCGGAATGATGTCACGAATGCGAAAAATCCGTTGGCAAGCGAGCCTGATGCCCCGGTGTTAATCATATAGATTGAACGGTAGAGCGGATAGCTGCCGTCGAAAATATAGGCCTGATAGGGCTTGAATGCTTCGATGGAGTTGTTGCGGCGCATTGCCAGCACTTTCACATCGTCGGTGAATGTGGTGGCGGTGGTGTCGTCGACCTCCAGGGTTTTCACACGTTCCTCAGCTGGCATGTCAACAGTTTTGAGGTCGGATGAAATCCAGCTCACACCAACGAGTCCGATGGCGTTTCGGCGGTTTTTCACTTCGTTGAACACAGCCTCCATTGATTGTGCGGCTGCAACATTGTCGGCAAACGGTTTTCCCATGAGAATGCTGTCGGCCATATACTTCACAACCGATGACCCGTTGTGGTCGAAAATAACCTGAATCGTGCCAAGCTTTGATGGGTAAACATCATTCCATTCTGTTACCTGACCCGACAGAATTTCCTGAAGTTCCTTTATCGAAAGGTTTTCAACCGGATTCTCGGGGTTGACAATAACGGCAATGGCATCAACCGCAATCTTTTTGGTTTTGGCGAAGTGTTTCTTATCCTTGAGAAAGTCGACTTGATCTTTTGTGAGCTCATGTGAAATCACGGCAAGGCGGGCCGACCCGAACAGAAGAGAATCCACACAGGCTTTCTCATCGGTGTAGTAGGGGAGAACCGAAGCGTTGGGATAGACGTATTCAAACACCTCTATTTCCTGCTGCATGATGTTTTCAAAGGAAGCATCACACGCCATCACCACAGTGCCCGATGTTGACGAATTGCCTTTGGGAGCTTCGCGGCGACCTTTGCCCTTGCACCCCATGCATGTGAGCATGAGTGCGCTTACGGCTAAGAATATGACATAATAGATTTTTTTCATGACTGTCTCGGTTAGAGTGTGCGCTAATGCTTCCGCGCCCCGTGGCTTCATGCAGGTGTGCGGTTTCAAATAGCAAAGATAGTGAATGTTAAATTAACAATAGACAAATTCGACGCCCAATTTGGGCGCCGAACTTTTAAAAATTGTCAAAGTGACGTATCCAATCCCCAAAATTGGCGGATTCCGCGCCAAATACCGTAGAGGATTAACATGATGCCTCCAATCCAGCGGAGCCATTGGAGAGCCGGGGTTGTCCACTCGAAGTAGTTGATGAGCAACAGTACGCCCATGCCTACGTAAACGATTATCATTATAATCCCAAAAATCACTCTCATTGCAGAGGGAACCATAGGCTTGCGCCCTTCGTCATCTCGTGTCATATCAATATAGTTTTAACGGTTTTGCTTGTTGACGCATCCTTCTCCGTCGACTGTTACAGATGTATTCAGCTTCAGGAGGCGGGTGGCGTGGTTGTTTTATTTTTTAACGTTTTGCCGGGTGCGATGGTTCGCCGGACGCATCTGAAAAGTCGTCGCTACGTTATCATTGATGCTCGCGAGTTTTTGCAGCGGCATTAGCGGGCGAGGTTCAGGTTGAGAGAAAGTCCGTAGGAGGAGTTGGAGGTGGGGTAGGCCGAAGTACTTACCAGAGGGGTGTTCACCTGGTGGTCGAAGTAGGCCGCCAGTGTGAGTCGCCGCGACAGGATGTAGCTTGCGTTGAAGTTGATGGTGAATGTGCGGGTGCCTGATGTGGGTTGCGTGTAGTTGCTCTCGATGCGGCGGATGAGCGCCTGAGTGTTCTGAATGGAGAGGTCGGCGTTAATTGTGAGGTCGTTGCTCACGCCGCGCTGTGAGCCGCGCATCTTAAGGATGGTGTTGAACCCAACGATTTTGTAGCCCAACCCCACGGTGAGGCCGCGTGTGGTGGCTTCCACCACCTGACCGGCCGAGGAGTTGAGGGTGAGCGTGCGTTGGTCGCGCCATTCGGCGTTCACCTGCAACTCGTTTTTCAGGGTGGCGTTGAAGCCGATGAGGGGTGCAAAGCGTTCGGTAATCGAAACGGTTGAGATGTTGTAGGGGGAGGAGGGGATGGGGGAGCCGGTGAGCTCGTCGACGGTGAAGCCGATATTCTCGCCCCCCGCACTCAGCCAGTTGAGATAGGATGAATAGCTGCCCACGGAGTAGGTGCACTGGTAGGCGTGGGTAAGGGTGAACGTTTTGAGGAAATTGCGGAGATTTCCGAGGTTGACGAGACCGTCGTAGGTCACACGCCAGTTGGGGAGCACGTGAGCAAACGAGGGGAACGGGTCGAGATATTGTTTCTGCGGATTTGTTCCGGTGTAGGCGGCGATGAACGCGGGAATAAGCACGTCGGATGATGTTTCTGACACCGAGCCTACTTCGGGGTTGAACGGTTGGCCGGCGTGGGGATTATCTTTCATGAAGCCGCCGCTGGGGTAGGTGGTGCCTGCATATTGATTCTGCACGCGGCCTGCAATGACGGGGATATTGTCGATGAACGACTGGAATGCGTTGCTGTAGTAACCGTCCTCGGCTTTCGATGAACCGAGCGCGGTTTTAAGTGCCACGTGAGTTTTGGTGTAGGAACCCGAAAGGCTCACAGGCATGTCGGCATACATGAACTGAATCTGACTTGTGCGGTTATCGGTGCGGTTGGATGTGAGCTGAATCTTCAGGCCCTTTATCGGTTCGAGTTGCAACTCGATGTTAAGTTCCTGCCCCTGCGACCACATGGCGGGAGAGGTCTGGCCGTCGTCGCAGATGAGCCATCCGCGGTCTTTTGCCTTGTAGATGTAGTTCTCATCGGTGAAACCGAACGCGAAGTCGAGACCCGGCGACATGGGGCCATAGGATGTGCTTTGACCGAACACGTTGCCGATTTCATTGCGGAAGAGAGGTACCGACAATGTTTTGGTGCGTTTCCACCTGATGGCAAGCGAACGCGGACTCATTGCCAGTCGCAATGAGTATTCCCCGATTTCACGCCATAGCGATTTCTCCTCTTTGAGGATTTCCTCGATGGTGAATTTGATGTTCTGGTCCGACGGGGTGAGAATCTCCACCGAGTTGGCATCAATCACCTTGTGCTTGAATACAAACGGACTGCCGTCGGGCAACGTAGCCGTGATTTTCACTTTCTTGTTTCGCAGGTTGTGCTTGATGGTGAAAGTGGTGTCGGGCTTCAGTTTGTAGGTTCGCTCAAATTTCTTTGGCTTCTTGGGCAAGGAGTTTGTGCGCGTGTTGGCAAACCGCTTGTTCACATCTTTAACAAACGGGATTTTGTTGTAGAGGCTTTCGAAGTTCATGCGCCCGTCGACGCTGAGCGACGATTGGTTGGCGATGGTGTTGCCGAGCGAAATGCCGTCAATCTCGGCTCCGCGGTCCCAGCGGTAGGTGGAGTTGTAGGTTACCGATCCGGTGAGGAAATCGAGCACGGGAATGCGGTTGAACGGTGCGCGGTAGGTGGCTACGAACGATTGGTTGTAGGCCCAGGGGGTGCCGAGCGACAGTATCGACTGCCACACGGTGTCTTTCCATTCCTTGTATTTGTCGGGGAACAGCTTACGGTTCACGGCTCCAACAGTCTCCTCGATTCGGGCGGAGGTATTGGAGGTGAATGAGAGGTTGATTGATTTTGTGAGATTCCAGTTGAGCTGGAACTGGCGGTCCCAAAGGAAGTTTTTGCTCACAGAAACCGGGAGCTGGAACATAACGTCGGTTTCGGAACGTGTCTGCTGTTCGTAGTAGTAGCGCGACATGTTCGTGAGGAACGAGATGCTGGTGGGGAGATAGTTCAGCTCCCAATCCTTTATGAACTTGAGGTTCTTGTTTTTCGATTTCAGTCCGCCGAACGGTTTCCACCCCTTGAACATGGGGGAATAATTGTAGGCCAGCGACCCGCGGTAGTCGTTGGTGTTCTCATATTCGGTTGTGGGATCCGTTTTCGACTGCTTGTTGAACGAGAAATTGAACGTGAAGTTCGAGGGGTCCCAGGGCATCGGTTTGGCGCTTGTGATATCGAATTTCAACCCGGAAATAGAGAAGCTCTTCACCGTGTTGCGCTCCACTGCGTAAGCCTCGATTGAGTCGCGTTCATGCTTGTCGGCAGCCTCGTCGAGAGCGTCTTTCAGCAACACGTCCTGGTCGAGAGGATTGTATTTCGGGGTGGTCTTTTCTTTCGATACAGAATAGTAGATGGGTGCATGGAGTTTCACTTTCTCGGGGAGGAAGCGCCCGAGGTCGGCCTGCACGGCAAAGTTATATTGCTGATAGTCGTCGAGGCGGCGAGAGTTGAGCCCTTGGTCGACATTGCCGAAGCCGGCGGTTTCAATGTGGGTGCCGAAGTTTAGGGTAGCAACGTCCGACACGCCGAGGTTGACATTGGCTTTGGCAGCCCAGCCACCCTCTTCGTCGAAGTCGGTCACTTTGAGTTCGTTAACCCACACAATACCGTCTTTAGTGTGGTTGGCGTTATTGCGCACACCAACGAGCATCACCCTGATGTCGCTCAGCGATGGATTGCCCATCACTGCCATGCGGTTGCGTTCGTTGTCGGGGTCGCGAGCAGTGTAGAGTGTGGCATAGCCCACGTTGCTCCCTTCCTGCGATTTTGCCTTATTGCGCTCTTTCTTGAGGTCGACGAGATTCTGGAGTTTGAGATCCATGAAGTTCTCGGCCGGCCACACGCGGTCGCGGTCGGTTTCAAGCCAGTTGTTATAGCGTCCGTGGGGTGTGAGCGTGAGAGGAATCTCATATTCGTAGAAGTTGCTCTTCACGTCGGTGCCGATGCGGATGAACATGGAGAGTTCGCCGCTGCGCAGATTTGTGGCATCGTCGATGAGGCTTTCGGCATGCACCCACATCTGCAGGCGTTTGTAGTTTCGCAAATCGTGCTGGGTGTCGCGGTAGACTCCGCGGCCGTCGCCGGCCTGCAGCCCCGACACTTTCATCGACAGCGACTGCTCGTTGAGCTGGGTGATTTGCGACTGGCCGGGGTCGACGATTCGGGTAACACCGGGAGGGAGCACGTAGTTGACCGGTTCGCGGTCGGCGTTCTCTTCGATGTTGACAACCGACACGTCGAGCTCACCTTCGGCGGGGAGATCGCCGCGGCTGTTGAGGTTGAAGTCGTAGGTGCGCCATTCGCCTCTCACGAGTTCGAGGGTAGCGAATCGCAGGTGGGTCACCTCCTTGAAGCCGGTCATGAAGATTCGGGCAAATCGGATGGTAGAGAAGTCGTTGATTGAGCCTACGATTTTTTCGTAAGCGCTCAGAGGTATCTTGAACTGATACCATTCGGCCTGCTGTTCTTGGCCGTCGCGGGTGAGCACAACCGATGTCTGCTTGTCGGTGATGAAGTTTTTACCCACAACGAGGTCCTCGGGACGGATTGACACGCGATACTGGAAATAGCGTTCATATTCATTGAGGGTGTTATCCTGATTGATATCCTCAACATCGGGAACGCTACGTGAGCTTTGATAGAGAGGGTCGGAAGCTTCGTCGGGCGAAAGTGAGTTCCCTTCCACGCCGTTGTAGTGTTTGTAACGCTCCAGAATCGACAGGCGCATGTCGTCGTAATCATAACCGCGGAAGAAGTGGTAGTTGTCGCCGGCCGGGTCGTTGAACGGGGAGAAGATGTCGTTCTGCATGCGTGCAATCGCCGCTGCCGAGAGTTTGGAGCGGAGGGCGTTAAGATATTCGCTATAGCTCGAGAAACTGAACTCCATGTCGTTGGGGAGCCCGTCAAGGCCCACATCCTGCACGGCGCGGGCTCCGGTGTTGTTATCGAACGAGTAGGTGAGTGATGCCTGACTTGAAACGCGACCCCACACGGTGTTCTGCAGGAAACGGTCGTCGCCATCGTAGGGGATGCCGTTTTCGTAGGATTTCAAACCATCCTTGAGAATGTCCTCGGAAATTTCGCCGAAATTGAAATAGAGGTCACCGCCCTCGTAGTTGGGGTTTTCGGGATCCATGAACGGGTTGAGCATCCAGAACTGCACATACTCGATGTTGGCCTGCTCGAAGTTGGTGTTCTCCATTTTGCGCATGATGCCGCCCCAACGGCGCTCGGGGTTGAGCAGGCGTCCTTCATCGTCAATGTCGGTGGCATCGAGGTTGTAGGGGCCGCGTTCGGTGGGATAGAACGAGAGGTTGAGAGTCTGGATGGTGTTTGATTCGCCATAGGTGAGTTCACGACCCGGGAAGATTTCCTGAGAGGTCACCTCTCGCACATAGGGATTGGATTGTTGCTTGTAGTCGTTTTTAATGTAGCCCGGGGCAAGCGATGAATTGCGGTCGGTGAACATGCGGTCGATGTAGTACCAGTTCAGGAGCGCGCGGTTTTTGCCGTAGTCAACGTTGTTGGATAGCGCCGCTTCAGGGAAAAGCGGCTCCTTGCCACTGTCGTAGGGTGTTGAGGCGAGAAACCATGAGTAGGGGGAACGGAGGTCGACTCCCGTTTGGGCGCTTTCAAAATCGTCGACGTAGGAACTGCCTTTCGACGACCCCGATTTCTGCTTGTGGGGAACAAGCTGGGCATATTCTGCCGTGAGGTTAAGCGTAGAGGGGGCTGTGGCGTTTACCGTGGGTATTTTGTTGAGTAGATTGGTAAGCCACATGAATTTTGTGTTGTAGGAGATGTTGAACCCGAACATGGAGTTGTTAATCACCTCATCGCCGATGTTCACCTTTTCAGTGAGCGCTTTCTCGGAGAAGTGCATGATGGTGGCGCCGATGTTGAGGTTCTTGTTGACGGCATATTGAAGGTCGAGGCCAAGCAGCGTTTTGCGTTGCATGGAGAACAGCGACTGGTTTTCAAGGGTCACGCTGATGCTCTGTCCTGAGTCGATGATGCTCTGGTTGGTGATGGTCACAATGCCCATCGAGTAGTCGACGGTGTAGTCGGAGTTCTCCACCAACTGCACGCCTCCGGCCATCACGATAACCGATCCTCGCGGCACGTTCATGGCGTTGAGCCGAATCTGCGAGCCTGCTGAGGCCTGATAGGAGCCGGTGAGCATGAATTTGTTTTTGTCGGAGAACTGGCGCGCCACAACAAGTGTGGAGTCGTAGAGCTCTTTGTAGACATATTGCTGCGCAAGCGCGGGATTTCCGATTTTCTGCTCGAGATAGGAGCCGAACGGTTCGGCCACAGGAAAAATAACTTTGCCTGTGGAGGATATAATCGTGTAGCCCTCGATGAAGTCGAAGAAGCCGTCGGGGTTAGATTGCTGGTTGGAGTCGATGCGGTCGAGGTTCAATACCTGCAGCAGCGACTGGTTGTTAAGCCCCGGCACGGGGAGGTAGTTGATTTGTGTGCCGGTGGTGTCGCTGAGATACTTGATGTTGAGTTTGAAATTCTGCTGCTGCACCTGGTAGGCCCCGAGCGAGTAGACGTTTTTCATCATCAGTCGCCACATGGGCATTTTCGGGTCGGTGGTGGTGCTTTTCAGCATTTTCACATAGAGCGATTGCGTTGTGGTGGTTATGTCGCTCGAAAACTCGCCGACCTGGTAGACCTGGCCGTTGTAGGTGTACTGGAACGCAACGCCGAGAACTTCGTCGGCGTTGAGCTGGCTTTTAATTGAGATGTAGCCCAATGTGGCATTGAGCGTGTATTCCGATTCGCTTAGGAGGCGGGCACTCTCGATTTTCTCATAGTCGCGTCCACCCTCGATGCCGAAAGCTCCCAATGGAGCAAGTGCTTGGGTGACAGCGCTGATGTTGCGCGCGTCGGGATAGTCGGTTTTGATAACCTGCAGCAGGTTGTTGGAGCTGTTGGAGGGAACGGGAATGGAAGGGTTGACAGTCCAGTAGCCATTGTTGAGGCGAGAACTTTCGCCAAGGTCGGCAAAAGCTACAACGTTGCGCGCCTGATCATATCGCCCGCTCTTGTTGGTTACCCACACCTCCACACGGGTGATGTTGATGCCGGATGACACGTAGGGCAGACGTGCTGCAAATTTGTCGTAATTCTCATAGAAGTATTGCGACAGGAAATAGTGTCGGTTCTGGTCGTATTGGTCGGCGTTGACTGTGAAGTCGGTGGTTTGTGCGCCACCTTTGGTGTTAACCGTTTTCGACTCGGAATTCTGCTGCGACACCAATGCGGTGGCGGTGAGTTTGCCGAATTGAAGTTGTGTTTTAACACCGAACAGGGCTGTGGAGCCTCGTATAAGCGAAGAACCGGTGGTCATCGACACGTTACCGGCCTCGATGCTTTTGACGATGTCGTCCTCCTTCCCCTCGTATGCCAGTTTGATGTTTTTGGAGTCGAAGTCGAAAGTGGCATCGGTGTTGTAGGTCATGTCGAATTTCAGACGGTCACCAACCGATGCGGCGATGGTTGCCTGAATTTTCTGCTCGAAGTCGAAGTAGGTTTTACGTCGGGAATTGAGTGCGAGCGAAGGGTTGTCGGTTTTGTTTGACTTGACACCCATGCGAATCTGCACAGAACCCTGGGTTTTGAGCGACACACCGCCTGGGCCGAAAATCTTTTCGAGCGGCCCGTAGGCGAAGTTCATGTCGAAGATGTTGAAAGGCTCTTTCTGCTTGTTCTCCGACAGTTCCTGATTGCGCTGCTGATAATATTCCTGCAACGAACGGCGCAATTCCCAGTTGTTATATTGCTTTTCAGAGAGCAGAAACGGAGTGGAGAGGTCGGTGTCGCCTAATTTGGTGCGCACCACATAATAGCCGGTGGTGGGGTCATATTCAACGGCGGTCTTGATGTTCGACGGGGTGGCGAGGTCGGCCGCAAATTGATCTTCCATCAGATTTTCGTAGGTGGCAGGCACTGTTTGCTGCACCGGGAACGGCATCATGATGGAATCGACAGGATTGGCGGGGGGAGGAACCGATGGAACGAACGGTGGAGGGGATAATTTTGGCGACGATAAGCCCCCCGTGCCGGTTGAAATCTGGGCAAATGCAAAAACCGACGACGCCACCAGAAGCACGGCGGCTCCCGATAGCGTTGTGAGGCGGTTGATAAAGTGTTTATTGCGTTTGCGTGACTTCGGCATGACGTGTTTATGAGCTTGCTCTTCCCCTAAAAATGAGCCCGGCGGTCATCTCAAAGCATTGTCAGTGCTTTCTTGATGGCTTGCTCGACTTTCAGCAACGGCTCGTCTTTGAACAGACGTGTCAGCACCTTCTGGCTCTGCGGTTTGGGGAAGCCCAACATTATCAGGGCAGCAAGGGCCTCATCGTAGGTGTCGGTCGATTCAGGCTGCTCTATAAATAACGTGTCGCCTGCAGGTTTTATTTTATCCTTTAAATCAACAATTATGCGTTGTGCGGTTTTGGCTCCCACACCTTTCACCGCTTTCAGCCGCTTGTCATCGCCGGTTGATATTACAAAACCAAGCTCGGAGGGGGGAACCGACGATAAAATCATCCGTGCAGTGTTGGCTCCAACACCACTAACTCCAATCAGTAGCCGGAACAGTTCACGCTCGGCTTCAGTTGAGAATCCAAACAATGTGTGGGCATCCTCACGGATAATCTCATGTGCCAGAATCTTCACCTCGGTTTTGTTTTCGAGGTCGGTGAAAGTGGTGAGTGAAATGTTCATCTCATAGCCGATGCCATGATTGTCGACTATGACGTAGGTTGGAGTCAGCTGGGCGATTTTCCCTGATATATATTCAATCATTGGTTTCAGTTTATTACCGGTTAATCTTCGGAATAGTGGCGGAGCACACGGCGATAGGAGTTGAAAATCTTTGATTTTGAAACGAATCCCACATACTTCTCCCCATCCACAACGGGAAGATTCCAAGCTCCGGTGTCATCGAATGTTTTCATCACGTGATCCATCGAGTCGCCGAGTTGAAGTTTTGCGGGAGGCATTGACATGAATCGGCTCACATACATGCGTTTGTAGAGGTCGGGGCGGAACATGATGTTTCTTATATCGTCGAGCAGAACCACTCCGAGCAACCGTTGTTTGTCGTCGAGAACCGGGAAGAGGTTGCGGTTGGATTTCGAGATGGTATCGACCATCTGTTTGAGGTTCATTTCTGGAGCAACCGTCAGGAAGTCGGTTTCAATCACCGAGTGCATTTTCAGCAATGTGAGCACTGCCTTGTCCTTGTGATGAGTGAGAAGTTCTCCGCGGCGAGCCAGACGCATTGTGTAGATTGAATAGGGCTCGAACACCTTGATGGTTCCGTAGGAGATGGTGGAGACTATGAGCAGGGGGAGGAACAGTTCGTAGCCTCCGGTCATTTCAGCCGTGAGGAAGATTCCCATAAGCGGTGCGTGCATTACGCCCGACATTACCCCCGCCATACCCATAAGGGCGAAATTTTTCACCGACAGGTCCATGCCGAAGCCGAGGTTGTTTACAAGGTAGGCGAAAAAGAACCCGGTCATACACCCAACGTAGAGCGACGGGGCGAAGGTGCCGCCCACACCTCCTGCTCCGTTTGTTGCCGATGTGGCGAAGCCTTTCAGCAAAATGATGAGCCCGATGTAAACGATGATGAAGGCCACGTCGTGGCGGTCGCCGTAGAAAATGGAGCCGTCGACAATCGAAGATGGGTCACCATTGAGAAGCGAGTTTATAGAACCGTAACCTTCACCGTAAAGCGGCGGAAAGAGGAACACAAGTGTGGCAAGTATAGCTCCGCCGACAACCGTTTTTTTCCATTGAACTCCCAGCTTTTTCTTGAAGAAGGTCTCCATCATAATCATGATGCGGGTGAAATAGAGCGACACCAGGCCGCATGCAATTCCAAGACCGATGAAAAACGGGATGCGCTCGGTGACGAAAGGCTCGCTTTGAACGAAGAAAAATTCAAGGTCGTAGCCTGTGAAGATGTAGGCCACCGAAGCCGAAGTGATGGATGCTATAAGCAGCGGCATCACGGTGACTGTGGTGAGGTCGAGCATCAGCACTTCGAGGGTGAAAAGCATCCCCGCAATCGGAGCCTTGAAGATGCCGGCGATGCCGGCGGCAGCGCCGCAACCCACGAGAATCATGAGCACTCGCGGTGACAGGCGGAATGCCTGCCCGAGATTTGAACCGATGGCCGCACCCGTGTAGACAATAGGGCCTTCGGCACCTACCGAGCCACCGAACCCGATGGTGATGGATGATGCCACGATGGAGGTGTACATGTTGTGGGGTTTCAGCCGGCTCTTGTTCTGGGAGATAGAATAGAGCACTCGCGTAACACCGTGTGAGATGTTGTCGCGCACAACATAGCGCACATACCAGCATGCGAGCAACACGCCTATCACGGGATAGATTATATACATGTAGTTTCCCTCGGAAATACTGAGGTCGGATGTGAGCGTTCCTGAGATGATGTGAATGAGCCATTTCAGCGCCATAGCAGCCAAACCGGCAAGGACTCCCACCGCCAATGAGAGTATGATGACTAAGGTTTTCTCCTTTATGTGTCGTTCGCGCCATCGCAGAAACTGCAGCCACAGGCTGTGGAGCAGACGTTGGTAGGCCGGGGATAGCTGTGACAGGTGCATGGTTGTAGTGGTTGCGTTTTGTTTGTCAATGCAGTCGGTGACTGAGTTAGATTCCTTTCCCTGTGAAAATTGTGCTTACGGTGTAAAGCATCACTTTGAGGTCGGCAATCAATGAAATGTTCTGAATGTATATAAGATCGTATTGCAGTCGTTCCACCATCCCCTCCACGGTTGAAGCATATCCGTGCTTCACCATGCCGAGTGAGGTTATGCCCGGACGCACCTGATGAATAAGCATATAGTAGGGGGCGCGTTCCAGAATTTGCCTGATGTAGAATGCACGTTCGGGTCGGGGGCCTACAATAGACATGTCTCCTTTGAGTACATTCCAAAATTGAGGAAGCTCGTCAAGGCGATATTTTCGCAGGAATCGGCCAAGGCGCGTGATGCGGGCATCGTTGACAGTTGAAAGTGCGGGGCCGTTAACCTCTGCATCATTCACCATAGTGCGGAATTTGTAGATTTTAAACGGCTTTTTGCGGTAGCCGATACGCTCCTGCGAATAAATGATGGGGCCGCGCGAATCGCGGCGGATGGCTATTGCCAGAATTGCAAAAACCGGGAGGAGTGCCAACAATGCCAGCAGCGACACAACTACATCGCCTGCGCGTTTCATGTTCACCGTGCTGTCGGCCATGTCGGCGCGGGAGATGTCGATGAGTGGTTCCCCGGCCAATCGGCTTAGTTTCGGCTTTGCCGCTATGAGGTCGAAAAGAGTGGGTGAAATAAGCACCGGCAAATCAAGCGGGAACAGTCGGTTTACCATCTCCAGGGTTGAATGCATGCCGTTGCGGTGGGAGGTGGCAATGACAAACTTCACGTTATGCTCGATGCATTTGGCGGGGAGTTCCTCCATAGTGAAGATGGGGAGGTCGAGTTTGCGCGGGGTGTGTGATGAGTCCGGCTCAACGTAGCCCACGATGTTGTAGGCATGGGAATGTATGTTGGCAAAGGATTCAAGTTTTTCGCGCAATCGCACCGCCGATTGAGATGTTCCGATAATCACAGCGTTGAAACGGAGATGTCCGCTTGATATCCGGTTGTTGGTGATGGTGGTGATTGTGAGGCGGAACGCATACACGCACGAAAACATCAACCCGAAGAGCATGGCAGTGAGCTCATAATTGCTCGCGCGGTCGGGGATGGGGTCATCGACAATTGCAACGAAATAAATAACTATAGTGCCGATGAGCGCCGTGGTGGCTGTGCTGACCAATTCCTCCACTCTCGACTTGAGGAACACATGGTTATAATACCCCGACAAATAGTACAATCCCATCATCATCAGGGGGAAAAGAATTTGTCCGAGCCAAACCTGCTTGACCAACAAAAATGAATGAAGGGTGGGGTAGAGCTCGTTGGGAGCAATGATGTCGTTGAAGCGGATTATATTGAAAAGAAACCATGCAAAGGCAGTGGTGAGCAAGTCGCCCACAACATAGATGCACCTTTGCTTCAGTTCGCTAACCATCGGCAGTTGTTTTTGTGTAATGATTATCTGCGGATGATTTTCACCACGCCTGAGTTGGAGAGTTTTATGATGCTCGACGGCTTGGCCGGTTGGAGGTCCTCCCGTCGATATTGTGCCACATAATCAACCCCGTTGACTATCTCAGGTGTGATTTCGTGGAAAAATCGTGCGGAAGGTGCCCCGCTGATGTTGGCAGAAGTGGAAACAATCGGGCGGTTGAGCCTGCGGCACAATTCAGAGGAATATCGTTCGGCGGTAAAGCGTATGCCGAGGCTTCCGTCCTCTCCGATTATTTCGGGCGCCACCCACATAGCGTTGTCGTAGATTACGGTGGTGGGATTTACTACCGCCTCCAAAAGCTCATAGGCAACCTCGGGAACCGATTCTACGCAACGTTCGAGCATTGCTTCTGAATTAACCAACACGAGCATCGCCTTTGAGTCGGTGCGTCGTTTGAGGTTATATATGCGTTTCACTGCCTCGGAGTTTGTGGCATCGCAGCCGATGCCCCACACGGTGTCGGTGGGGTAGAGGATGATGCCGCCGCGCTTGAGCACGGCCACAGCTTCGGCAATGTCGTCGGAGAACTTTTGCCGGCTCTCCTTTGATGATGTGATGTTACAATCGGTCATTTTTTTGTTGTTCGGAAACCCGCTCCATGCATTGATGCCGCGGATAATCCTACCGCAAAGATACGAAGAATCTTCGACGAAAAAAATAGCGAATGTCGGCCCTTAGGCCGGTTCGCGATGGCGCAGCCAATTTTATTGAGTCAAAGATACGAATAAGTCGAGTGCAATGCCAAATTTATTTGAGCATTGCCGAGCGGGAGTATCTTGGGCGTAGCCAAAGATACGAAGTATTTTCGACGAAAAAAATTAGATTACACACTTCCTGTGGGTTTAGAGATGTCTGCAATCTTTTTAATACCTCTGCCGACTGACGGCCCGTGCAAGCTTGTTTAGGCATTTTGATGCTTGATTTAGTTAAATAAACCGATTGCAAAGCATCATTGAGCGATATTCCTTAAATTTGCATGTTGAAACCACTTATAGAGATAATTTGCGATGCCCGAACTGGAAATTTTCATTGCCGACCTCTCAACCGAATTGCCCTTACCCTATGCCGACGGAGGGATACAAGCCGGCTTCCCCTCACCTGCACAGGACTACATCACCGAAACCATAGATTTGAATCTGGAGCTTGTGAAGCATCCTGCGGCAACGTTCTATGGAAAGGTGTGTGGCGATTCAATGATTGATGAGGGGATTGAGCCGGGCGACATCCTTATTATCGACCGTTCTCTCGAACCGGCTAACGGCGATCTCGCAGTGTGTTGCGTTGACGGTGATTTCACAGTGAAACGCATCAAATTCGAGAAAGACCGTGTGTGGCTTCAACCCTCAAATGAACTTTTCGACCCGATTTTGATAACTCCCGAATGCCGCTTCTCTGTGTGGGGAGTGGTGACTCACACTATCAAAAGCAACAGGCGCCGCCGCGGCTTCAGATGACACGCAGCCCACATCCGCTCCATGCAAATGGAAAAAGTCCGTTTTTTCATGTGTAGTTCTATGAAATTTGCATAAATAACGGCTGTTTTATAACTTTGTGCGCTAAAATCCGCTTTCAGGTGGCATTTTGACACATACTGCTATCAGCATTCATCATCCGGGATGTAAATGCCCCGGTTGATATTATTGAACTTATTAGAGACTTAAACATTCATTTATTCTTCTTATGTGCGGAATTGTAGGATATATCGGTCATCGACCGGCTTACCCCATTCTTATTAAAGGACTGCACCGCCTTGAATACCGAGGCTACGACAGCGCAGGAGTTGCTCTCATGACCCCCGAAGGGAAACTCAATATTTACAAAACCCGAGGGAAAGTTGAGGATTTGGAACGCTTCTGCGAGTCGAAAGATGTTACAGGAACGCTTGGAATAGCCCACACCCGCTGGGCAACTCACGGAGAACCCAACGATATCAACGCTCATCCACATTACAGTGCCAGCGGCAAAATTGCGCTTGTTCACAACGGAACTATCGAGAACTACAATGTTCTGAAAGAAGCATTGGAGATGCACGGCTGCACCTTCAAAAGCGAAACCGACACCGAAGTGCTCGTGCAGCTGATTGAATATATCAAGGAATCGACCGGTTGCACACTGGTTGATGCCGTCCGCGAAGCATTGAAAGAAGTTGTGGGAGCCTACGCAATCGCAGTAATCGACACAGAGAATCCCGACACGGTGATTGGAGCCCGCAAAAGTTCTCCGCTTGTAATCGGTGTGGGTGACGGGGAAACATTCCTTGCATCCGATGCCACGCCGATTGTGGAATTTACCGACAAAGTGGTTTATCTCAACGATGATGAGATTGCTATTATTCGCCGTGGCGAGCCGCTGCAAATCATCACTACCGATAATGTGCCGGGTGAGGTCGACATCAAAACACTGAAAATGTCGGTTGAGCAACTCGAAAAAGGTGGCTATCCGCATTTCATGCTTAAAGAAATTTTCGAGCAGCCCCGCACCATCCACGACTGCATCCGCGGTCGCATTGGTAACACTGGCTCGGAGGTCACATTGTCGGGCGTTATCGAGCATAAAGATAAATTCATGAATGCCCGCCGCATGATTATTGTTGCCTGCGGCACTTCGTGGCATGCCGGATTGATAGGCAAGCGACTGATTCAGGAGATAGCCCGCATTCCGGTTGAGGTTGAATATGCGAGCGAGTTCCGCTACAGCAATCCCATTCTCGACGAACGCGACATTGTGATTGCCATTTCACAGTCGGGTGAAACAGCCGACACTTTGGCAGCTATACAGATGGCACGCAAGTGCGGTGCGTTTGTCTACGGGGTGTGCAATGTGGTTGGCTCCTCCATCGCCCGAGCAACCGATTCGGGTACCTACATCCATGTCGGCCCGGAAATCGGTGTGGCTTCCACCAAAGCATTCACCGGCCAGGTTACCGTTCTCACGATGTTTGCCCTCGCATTGGGAACTCTGCGCGGCACAATCGACCGCGAGACAGCGGCTAAGGTTACAGGCGCGCTGAGAAATCTCCCTGCGCTTATCAAGCAGACTCTCAAACTCAACGATACCATCGAGAAGCTGTCGAGCACCTACACCTATGTGCACAACTTCCTCTATCTCGGACGAGGCTACAACTATCCCAGTGCGCTCGAGGGAGCTTTGAAACTCAAGGAAATCAGCTATATACATGCCGAGGGCTATCCTGCTGCCGAAATGAAACATGGCCCTATCGCTCTGATTGACCGCGAGATGCCGACAGTGGTAATCGCTCCCAACGATGGCATGCACGAAAAAATCGTTTCAAACATCCAGCAGGTAAAAGCCCGTGGCGGCTCGGTTATCGCAGTGGTGACCAAGGGTGACACTACTATTGCCGAGATTGCCGACCATATTCTGGAGATTCCTGAAGTTCCCGATATTATTTCGCCGATTATCGTTTCCATCCCCTTGCAGTTGCTCGCCTATCATGTGGCGATAAAGAAAGGCTGCAACGTGGATATGCCGCGAAATCTTGCGAAATCAGTTACCGTAGAGTGATCATTCTTTGAATATTACATAGAGGCGGTGTGCAACTGCGAAAAGCATTTGTGCACCGCTTCTGCGTTTTTTGTTCGGAATATTTGTTACATTGCTGATATTCAAGTAGTACAAAGGGGGGATTGCGTAACCGAGAACCAATAAAGAACCAACAAAAATAACAAAATAAAAAAAGAGGTCGCTTGACATCTTTTTTGTTATTCCGATTAGGAAATTTTTATTACTGACTTGGTTCTCACCTTAGTCCTTGACCGGATAGAAGTTGCCTTTGATTAGCTGCGACATCCCGTTTTCCGTGAATGTCGCAGTTAGTTTCTCGCAGATGTAACTTTTACCTCGAATGAGGAAAAAGAGAGCGCACATCAGGAATATTTTCAGCGAGAAACTTAAACATCGTATTCTGCTTCGATCAATATTTTATAGAATCGCGGTTTGAACCACGCTGATTATAACCGTTACGAAAGTGAAATGTAACTCAAAGCCTATTTGGGCAGCCCCTTATGAATCAGTTGCACAAAAAGAACTTCCTCATTTTATTGTCGCAGTCCTTATTTTAGTCAAAGCCCAAGAAATCATAATCAACGCCGGGACCTGGGTAATCACCATACATTCCATCTGTAAGGGCATCCCAGGTGTCTGCACCATAATCGTGATCATCATAATCATCGAAGTCGTAACCTCGATAACTTCGTGCTTCAGCCTCTTCCACCTCAATTATTTCTTCGATTTCAGAAATACGTTTAGAAACATCAAATTCCTTATCAAGAGCGATTTTATAAAGTTTAAGTGCTTTATGATAATACTTGCCCTCAAAATAGAACTCTGCTAATTGTTTGAGGTGTTCAAAAGCAATTTCTTTTGAGCCAATAAATTGTTCAGCAATTTTATTCTCAGCATTGAGGTAGTCAACCTCAATTAAAGAGGAAGGCACAAAATATCCATCAGTCAGAGATTTTTTAGATATAGACTTATATACTGAAGCCCTGTTTATATAATTAGAATTAAGGGCAGATAAGTAATAATATTCATAATCTGAAGAATTTATAGATTCAAATATTTTAAGTAATAGAGAAGCTGCTCGTTCACTCCCTAAATTGGTAGCCTTCCAAAGAAGGGCAAGATTTTCCGGAGTGCTAAATTTGTCTAAAATAGGCAACAGAGCACTCGGTACACCACCAAAATTAAACAAAAACATATCAAGAGGAGATAGGTCAATATTGTTCGCTTTATAAATTTTGTTAATGGCTTTTTCTTCTAATGCACTAACATAATTTTGAGAAATTGCAAGATTTAAGAGAAAGTCAGCTACAGCAGAATCTGTTTCGTAGGTTCGAGACCAACGCAATTGAGCCTTAGGGCAACATTTGCTATGACTATCGTAGTTATTGCACTCATGGCATTTTCGACATCCATGTCCAAATGCGAACTTATTCCAGACGGATTTTTGTTCTTCCTCTGAAATATTACCTAAGATTGCAATATTAGTTCGATAAGCACATTCATCGGACGGGTTTCCTTGAATGGCCTTTATCCAATATGAAGAAGCTAAAACTGAAGATTCATCTTTAGATTTACATGTCCAACGTGCTAATGAAGACCATACATAGCTTTCCCATTCCGGCCAATCAGGACATCCAGTTACCGCAAGGGATTTAAGTT
The DNA here is from genome assembly GCA_910586565.1 of uncultured Muribaculaceae bacterium. GTDB lineage: Bacteria > Bacteroidota > Bacteroidia > Bacteroidales > Muribaculaceae > UBA7173. The sequence goes on from CAJUIT010000001.1 coordinate 41,004, forward strand.
TTTCAAGAGCAAGCGATGGATTGGAAGACAATTTAGAAGCACCACATACAACGCCATTATGCAACGCACAAAGACGATTATACTTGATATAAGAAGCCTCTTTATCATCTTCGGGTTCGGAAAGTTTAAGGATTTTAAATAAATCTTTCGCTTTATTGCTAAGATTGTTACTTATGACAGTGTAAGCATAAATAAGGCTTTCAGACGGTTTCTTAACTTTATTGTATTCCTTGGTAATATCACAAAGGCTATAATCTAATTCATACAAAAGGATGATTAGATTGAGGCAATTTGTACTTTCAGGAGCAAAAGCATTTGAGTCAGCCCCTCTCTCAATTTTTAGCAAATCGAAGAATTTACGGTAACAAGCAATTGCCTTTGATTTGTCAACTGAATATCCACATAAACCGAAATGATTTGCGATAGCGATAGAAAATGCTCCACATGCTGAGCCATTTTTATAAGCTAATTCATAGTACTTAATTGCTTCCTCATGTTTGCCTTTCGACATATAAAGAGATGCAAGATTAATCATTGCATCGATATCACCACCTTGTACAGCAAGAAGAAGATATTTAATAATTTCTTTATTACGAGGAGAGTCGATATTATCAATATCCTCTTGTTGACAATCTTTTAGCTTAAGCAAAACTGCAAGATTGTTATAACATTTGAAATTATGGGCTTCTGCGCGTTTTAAGTAAAAATTGAATAATGAGTTAGCCCATTCTTCATTTTTGTTGAGAGCTTCTGCTATTTGATATTGAGGAAAGGTTTTGATAGCATCAAGAATAGAATATTCTTTGACAGAAAAATCAACAAAACTTTCTTCTGTAGCAACTATAGTTTCATTATCAAATAATGAATCAAAATCTGAACAATTCTCTAATGGTTTGTCAAAAAAAAGCATATGTTGCTTTTCATTGAACAGAGAACGAGACGGACTCCCAGGACATAAATTACTCAATACGATTTTGTATTCATGATCCAGAACTAAATCCTCAAGAGAAGTTGTAGAGAAGATGCAATATTTAGACGAGCAACGTAGCTTAAGATTTTCAACCGACTTAGTGCGAGGAGTAAATCTATATTCTTTTGGCGGATTCTTAGAAAATTTTGTTTTCAGTAAATCATGCCAGAAATAAGAACAATCTAATGAAGGAATAGAATTTACATCTTCTGTGTCTACAAATTCAAAGAATATAGAATGAGAGTATAACTGATGTGAGTTAATAAGTAATTCACCAATAGAGGCTGCAACATTCTTCTGAGAAGAATAAGTGCTTGGAAAAAGATTAATTGTAAGAAGAGAGTCGCACTTAGACTCATTCGTAATTAAATTTAAGTCTAAGTCGAAAGAAATAACATTAAGGCCTGGAAATAGATAATTGTGAAGCAGAAGAGCACGCTTTAATGCTTCAATATTTGTTGAAAAAAGTCTTATTCTCTTAATGTCATCGAAATTGTATCCCTTATTTTTTAAAGCAGCAAGAAAAGCAATAGAATCTAGTCCACATTCGGCATTAAAAACATTTATGTCAAGTTCATCACACGACATACCATTATCTCTATAGATATCATCAACAATACACTTGTATAAAGATAATTTATAGGGTAGAATATTAACAATATCCATTAACATCAACACTTCGTTAGAAGGTTCCAATTCAGAAAGAGATAGTCCTGAAAATGGAGCAACTAAGTATTCTGCCAAATCTAATATTTGCTGAATAGTCCAAACCTTGCGCTGCGAAAGAAGCGAAGAAAATAAAGTGCCCTTTTCTGATACAATCATAATTTTATTCTAAGCTAAGACGTATTTCTTTACCAACATTAGCTCCGATTCCACAAACCAAAGCATTAACCCTTGAAAATGGCTCGCTTGGGATCTTAAACGCCCACCGTATGATTATCTGTGAACATATTAAGACATTCTAATTCGAGTGAGATTAAACGACGAAGCCTTCCATTCTAGGATCTTAGATAATGTGCTCAAATATAAGCTGTATCTCCACCTTCACTTGTTATAATAGTACGAGATGGCTTGTTGAGAGAATCTGGGGAATACATGCCTCCTTCGTTATAAGAAAATTCATACCCGTCTTTGTATTTTCGAATTTTCAGAAGTTCCTTGAAGCGAATTTTGACAGGCGATTTTTTAGCCTTGTCGGAGGGAGATTTCATATTATTCAGATTTTGTTTCCGAGTCCAAAGTTACAAAAAAATTGGATCTGTTACTTTAACGAGAACCAAGAACGAACCAATAAGACGCAAAAAATCTGAAAAAGACGCTTACAATAACAAACAAGTGACAAAAAATTGTAATGCGTAGGTATATAGTTATTTTATTAGCAGATGTTGTCAGTTGTTATCATTCTAAATTAAAGCGTGGGCTCTGCGTTGTATTTTCCTCATGTATCATTGTTTCTGCAGATTCTTAATGACGCTCCTTCATAATATCACTCCGCGATGCAAATTGACCGATTGTCGCATTGTCATCGGCATGTGATAAAAAAATTGAGTAACTTTGCACCCCGAAATTGATATAAAAGATTCCCGGTAATGGAGAAGAACAACATTGATTCAGCTGCGAAAAAGGGAAATATCTACCTGCAACTGTTGTCGTCGTTTACCCGAATAGGGGCATTTACGTTCGGCGGCGGTTGGGCAATGATTTCTCTCATTGAGCGTGAGGTGGTTGAAACCCGGAAATGGATTGGCCGCGAGGATTTCCTTGATTTGCTCGCAGTGGCACAGTCACTCCCGGGCATTTTGGCCGTTAACATCTCTGTGGCTGTCGGCGACCGTTTGCGCGGATGGCGCGGCAGTGTGGCTGCCGCTGCGGGAACAATCCTCCCGTGCTTCCTCATAATCCTCGCCATAGCCATGTTCCTCACCCCTGAGCTCATTCAGAACAACCGCGTTGTGGCATCGATATTCCGTGGCATCCGTCCGGCCGTTGTGGCGTTGATAATCGCTCCGGTAATCACAACTGCCAAATCATCAAAAATTGGTTGGAAAAATGTGTGGATTCCAATTGTGGTTGCTCTGTTGATATGGTCGCACTGGCCCTATGTATCCAACCCCATCTTATATATAATCCTCGGCGGTATAGGCGGATATCTGTGGTTGCGCCGCAGCGAGCGCCATCTGTCGTTGAATGAAATTGATAAAGAAGAACGAAAGGAGGAGAACCTATGATTTATCTGCGGCTTATCTGGAGTTATCTGAAAATAGGTCTTTTCGGTTTCGGGGGCGGTTACGCCATGCTTTCGCTGATTGAACGTGAGATTGTGGGGCCCGGGTGGATTACAGAAAAGATGTTCACCGACATTGTGGCGATTTCGCAAATGACTCCCGGCCCAATCGGGATAAACTCAGCTACCTATATAGGCTATGCAGCTCCGATGCAGGCAGGGTTCACGCATCCATTATGGGGCTTGCTCGGGTCGGTGATATGCACCCTCGTTGTTGTGCTCCCATCGTTCCTACTCGTGGCCTATACCAGCCATTTCATCACGCGCCATAAGGAGAGCGTGGCGGTGAGAGGTGTTTTCATGGGCTTGCGTCCCGTTGTAATCGGCCTGATAGCTTCGGCTGCTTTGTTGCTGATGAACGGTGAAAATTTCGGTTATGAAAATTCCGAAATTGTGATTTCTATTATTATTGCAGTGGCAGCTCTCGCTACCGTTCTGTTCACAAAGCTGCATCCCATCATCGTTATATTGCTTTCAGGAATCGCCGGTTTGATAATCTATTATTGACCCGGGTGCTTTCCATTTAACTTGACCGGCTATTTATGACATACGCAGAAACCATCGACTACCTCTACAGCCGCACCCCACAGTTTCAGCAGATTGGGGCAGCTGCCTACAAACCGGGCCTTGACACGGTTGAAAAACTTGCCGCCGCTTTCGATAATCCGCAACGCGACTACAAGGTGATTCATGTGGGGGGCACAAATGGCAAAGGTTCCACATCCCACACAATTGCAGCCGTTTTGCAGGCTGCCGGCTACAAGGTGGGACTATACACATCGCCACATCTGATTGATTTCAGGGAACGGATGAGGGTTAACGGGGAGGTTATTCCTGAGGAGGATGTGTGCTCGTTTGTGGAGCGCTATTGCCGGATGCCTTTAGCTGCATCGCTTACCCCCTCGTTTTTTGAACTTACCACAGTGATGGCATTTGATTGGTTCAGCCGTAGCAATGTTGATGTGGCTGTGATTGAAGTGGGGCTTGGCGGCCGACTTGATTCAACCAACATTGTCGATTCCTCTCTGTCGGTGCTGACAAATGTTTCGTTCGACCACATGGCTCAGCTTGGAAACACCCTGAAAAGCATTGCCGGAGAAAAAGCCGGCATAATGCGTAGGGGAGTGGCATGCGTATGCGGCGAGACAAATCCGGAAATCAAAGGTTACTTCCTGACAGCTGCCAACGAACGCGCTACTCCCATTGAATTTGCCGACGAACTTCCGTTGGCCGATTCCGTGACCTCCACGGGCGATTCCATAAGATTTGAAGGCACATCATTCGGCACGTTGGATTATGCTCTGACGGGTGATTGCCAGAAGCAGAACGGGCGCACTGTTCTTGCGGCGCTCGGGCAGCTTGTGAAGCAGGGTTTTGTAATCCCCAATCAAGCGGTTGCAAAAGGATTTGCCGAGGTGTGCACCATGACCGGACTTATGGGGCGGTGGATGAGACTTTCGGATAAGCCAATGGTTATTTGCGACACCGGCCATAACATCGGTGGTTGGGAACTGCTGTCGGAGCAGCTAAAACGGTTGCCTCGTCCGCTTACGGTTGTTCTCGGTTTCGTAAACGACAAAAACATAGCGCCGATACTGCCTCTTCTTCCCGCAGATGCACGCTATTTCTTTACCAACGCAGCCATTCCGAGGGCTTTGCCGGCGGCCGAACTTCGCGACAGGGCGCTTGAATTCGGCCTTGATGGTGAATGTGTGCCCGATGTTGCACAAGCCTATCGCCACGCATTGTCGCTACATTTTGAAAATAATGCCGTCGGTTCGGTTTTCGTTGGGGGAAGCACGTTTGTTGTGGCCGATTTGCTGAAATATCTTTCAACTGCTGGGGCGTGAGTGTGCTGAATCTGCCACTTCCGACTTTTTTTAGTACCTTTGCAGTCTAAACTGAATTTTTTTGATGAAAAATATACGTAACTTCTGCATAATAGCTCATATCAATCATGGCAAAAGCACTCTTGCCGACCGCTTGTTGGAATACACCAACACAGTGGAGGCAAAAGATTTGCAGGCACAGGTGCTCGATGACATGGACTTGGAGCGCGAGCGTGGCATCACAATCAAAAGCCACGCCATACAGATGGATTACAAACTCGACGGCGAGCAATATACACTCAACCTGATTGACACTCCGGGGCACGTTGACTTCTCCTACGAAGTGTCTCGCTCAATCGCGGCATGCGAGGGGGCACTCCTTATTGTCGATGCTACACAAGGCATTCAGGCACAGACCATCTCTAACCTATATATGGCAATCGATTCCGATCTCGAAATCATACCTGTCATAAACAAAGTTGATTTGGAGAGTGCCAACCCCGATGAGGTGGAGGACCAGATTGTTGACTTGCTCGGATGCAAGCGCGAGGAGATTATCCGTGCCAGTGGCAAGACCGGTCAGGGCGTTCCGGAAATTCTGCGGGCCATTATCGAGCGCGTTCCTGCTCCCAAGGGCGATCCCGAAGCACCGCTCCAGGCATTGATTTTCGACTCAGTTTTCAATCCTTTCCGCGGCATCATAGCTTATTTCAAAATTGTAAACGGAACAATCCGAAAGGACGATTTCGTGAAATTCGTGTCGACCGGCAAGGAATACCATGCCGATGAGATTGGCGTGCTAAAGCTCGACATGGCACCACGTGCCGAACTGTCGGCGGGCAATGTGGGCTATATCATTTCAGGCATCAAAACCTCAAAGGAGGTTAAGGTGGGTGATACCATCACCCATGTGGGCCGTCCCGCTCCCGCCATTGCCGGATTTGAGGAGGTGAAACCGATGGTGTTCGCTGGTGTCTATCCCATCGAAGCCGAGGATTTTGAGAACCTGCGTTCCTCTTTGGAGAAACTGCAGCTTAATGATGCTTCACTCACATTCCAGCCCGAATCGTCGATGGCTCTCGGCTTCGGCTTCCGTTGTGGCTTCCTCGGACTGCTGCACATGGAAATCATTCAGGAGCGCCTGAGCCGCGAGTTCAACATGGATGTGATAACCACTGTGCCCAACGTTTCCTATAAGGTTTACGACAAGAAAGGAAATGTAAGTGAGGTTCACAACCCGTCGGGATTGCCCGACATCACGATGATTGACCACATTGAGGAACCCTACATCCGCTCGTCAATCATCACCACAACCGATTTCATCGGGCCTATCATGACGCTGTGTCTTGGCAAGCGCGGCGAGCTTATCAAGCAGGAGTTTATCTCGGGTAACCGAGTTGAACTTACATTCGACATCCCTTTGGGTGAGATTGTGATTGACTTCTACGACAAGCTTAAATCAATCTCAAAGGGATATGCCTCATTTGACTACCATCTGCATGATTTCCGCGATTCAAAGCTGGTGAAACTCGACGTGCTGCTTAATGGCGAAAGCGTGGATGCGCTGTCGACTCTGACTCATGCCGACAATGCCGTTGCATTCGGCCGCAAGATGTGTGAGAAATTGAAAGAGCTTATCCCGCGCCATCAATTCGACATAGCCATTCAAGCCGCAATCGGTGCAAAAATCATTGCACGTGAAACCATCAAGGCTGTGCGAAAGGATGTGACCGCCAAGTGCTACGGTGGCGACGTATCGCGAAAGCGCAAGCTTCTTGAAAAGCAGAAAGCCGGTAAAAAGCGCATGAAGCAAATTGGCTCAGTGCAGGTTCCTCAGAAGGCTTTCCTTGCAGTTCTAAAACTCGACTGATTTTTACCTACAACATTTGTTCCCGCTGCAAAGAGAACGCAGCGGGAATTTTATGTGAGGGTAGCGGTAAACCTTTCGGTGCTTTCCGGCATTTAAGAAATGAGGATGTTCTCTCCGCCATAATTGTGTGCCAATGCAATAGTATTGTTTGCGCAACAAAATAATTGACATTGAAATTTTTCAACTGTTTGTTTATCCGATGAATACTTCTTCAACAAAACATCCAAAAGGGAAATCGGGGATATTTATTTCACGCGATGAGCCACAGCCGTCGTTTGCCCACAATGTGTTTTATGCAGCCCGTCAGGCATTGCGTCGCCATGCGTCGGGTGGTAATGTGTTGATTGCTGCAACCGTTCTGGCGCTTGTGGTGGCTAACATACCGGCCATAAACGGTTATTATTTTGATTTCTGGAATCAACCGCTGCGCTTGCAGGTGGGCGATTTCAATGTGTTTTCACACGACGGGCACCCGATGACGATGCTTTCATTCATTAATGATGCCCTGATGGCGATATTCTTCTTCACCATTGGCCTTGAAATCAAGCGTGAGATTCTGGTTGGTGAGTTGTCCTCGTTCCGTCAAGCATTGCTCCCCATTGTTGGCGCTATCGGCGGCATGGGAGTGCCGGTGCTGATATATTTCATGCTGAGCAAGGGCACCCCCTATGCAGGCGGTGCCGCAATCCCGATGGCAACCGACATTGCATTCTCACTTGGTATCCTTGGAATGTTGGGAAGTCGTGTTCCCATTTCACTCAAGATTTTCCTCACCACGCTTGCCGTGGTTGACGATATCGGCGGTATCATTGTCATTGCCACATGCTATTCGGGACATATCGAATACATGCTGTTGATTTATGCCTTGATTCTACTCGGTGTGCTTGTTCTCGGGCAGGCAATGCGAATCCAGAGCAAAGTGTTTTATCTCACAATCGGTTGTGTGATATGGTTCTTGTTCCTTAACTCGGGCGTTCACCCCACCATCGCAGGGGTTGCGGTAGCGTTCTGCATTCCTGCAAAGCCGGTTCTCAATCCAAAGAAATATATTATTGCCATCCGTGATGCAATCTCGAATTTCCGAAAGGAGGACGACGAGCAGCTCACCCGCCGTTCGATTCTGTCGAACGAGCAGATGGACTGGCTCAAACAGGTGGAATCGGCATCGGATAAAGTAATCTCCCCGCTTCAGGATATGGAAGATACGCTCCACGGATTCGTTAACTATGTGATTGTGCCGCTTTTCGCATTTGCCAACGCAGGAATCTTTTTGCTCGACATGGATCCCGCGACCATTGTGGAGGGTATCTCGCTGTCGGTTATCTGCGGTCTTGTTGCGGGCAAGTTCCTCGGCATATTCATCTTCTCGTGGCTGACGGTGAAGATGCGTTTGGCACCGATGCCCGACGGTGCGAACTGGAAGATGATGGGGGCTGTGTCGATGCTCGGCGGCATCGGTTTTACCGTGTCGCTATTTATCGCAAATCTGTCGTTCGGAACCCCCGAACAGCTCTACCTGCTCAACCATGCCAAACTCGGCATTGTAGTCGGTTCGCTTATCGCGGGCTTCGCGGGTTTCTTCCTTCTCTCGCTCACATTGCCGAAACGGACGGCAGTGAAAGCCGTGCCTTCCGAAAAATAGCATAAGATTTTTTAATACACGGCTTTTTGCGGCAATGCCGCTAAAAGGCTATATTTGTAAGTCGTTTCCACGCTACCCGTTGCGGTAGGTAAAGTGGAGACGGCTTACATGTTTTTTATGACTTCACGTTCACATTTCCGAAATATATTATTAGTCCTTGTTGCTGTGGTTGCATGTGGTGCCCCGGCGCGTGCTCAGATTAATGCCGAGCAGGTGTTGAAAGTAGGGCAAAACGCCCTCTATTTCGAGGACTACATGCTCTCTATTCAGTATTTCAACCAGGCTATCGGAGCAAAGCCCTACCTTGCCCAGCCCTACTTCATGAGAGCCATTGCCAAACTCAACCTTGAGGATTATTTGGGAGCCGAGGAGGATGCGAGTGCCGCCATAGAGCGCAACCCCTTCATTGTCGATGCCTATGAGGTGAGGGGTGTGGCACGTCAGAATCGCGGTAAACTTCGCGAGGCGGTTGAGGACTATAACAGCGCGCTGAAGCTCCTCCCGTCGAGCCGCGGATTGCTTTTCAATAAAGCTCTCGCGCAACAGGATATGAACGAGCTCGACAGCGCCGCCGTTACTTTCGGCATACTGCTGAAGAAGTTCCCCGGCTATGATAACGGCTACATAGGTCGTGCCCGCTTGAGTATGGAGCAGGGCGACACAGTTAGCGCGTTGGCCGACATAGATCATGCCCTCGAACTCAACAAGAATCTGGCCAACGGCTACCTGTTGCGCGCCAACATCGCCATTACAGGAAAAAAGGACTATGAGAGCGCACTCTCCGATCTCAATGAGGCTATACGTCTGCAGCCGCGTGAAGCGGGCTTATACATCAACCGTGCATTTCTCCGCCACAGTCTGGATGATTACTTCGGGGCTATGGCCGACTATGACTATGCCATTCAGCTCGACCCCGTGAATGTTGCCGCCATCTACAACCGCGGCCTCCTGCGAATGGAAGTGCGTGATAACGACAATGCCATTCTTGATTTCACGCGGGCCCTTGAACTTGATGCCGATGACTATCGCTCGCTCTACAATCGCGCCTATCTCTATTCGGAAAAGCATGACATCCCCCATGCAATGGCCGATGTGAACCGTTTGATTAAGGCTTTCCCCGAGCTGCCGGAAGCTCTCTATATGCGTAGCAACCTCAACCGTCAGGCAGGAAACATGACACTGGCTGAACGCGACTACAAAAAAGCGCTGTCTCTGGCGAAAAACCTCAAACCCGCAGGAAGCGACCTTGTTTCCGACAGCGGAAAGCCCAAAGGTGTAATCACCGATTCTGGCGCTGATTCCGGCTCAGAGAAAGGGGAGGGGGCACCGGCCTCTTCCGGCAGCGGTGACAGCAAATCGGCCGAAACAACCCTCTCGCCCGAGGCTGTGGCAAAGCGTTTCACCGCGCTGCGAACTGTCGAGAATAACATTGAGGTTGACGGAGATTATAACAACAAGAATATCCGTGGACGAGTGCAGGATCGTGGCCGCCGCATAGAACTCGAACCGCTCTTTGCCCTCAGCTACTACACCTCACCGACAGAGCTTAAACCGTCGGCCTATTACATCCCCGAAATCGACGATGTCAATGCAACCCGCATGTTGCGTTTCCTCGTGCAACTGTCAAATGCCGACATAACTCTCGATGATGAGGAAAACATCAACAGGCATTTCCGCTCAATCGACTATTATAACTCATATCTTGCCACCCACACGCCGCGTTCAATTGATTATTTCGGCAGGGCGATGGATTTCTGTGTTCTGCGCGACTATGCGTCGGCGCTTGCCGACCTCAACCGCGCGCTTGAACTTACCCCCGATTTTGCTCTCGGCTACTTCCAGCGCGGAGTGGTTCGCTACAAATCCATTCAAGCCGGAAATGTTTCCGATGGGCCCGCTCGCCAGGCCGAGATAAGGGCTGTGGTTGCAGATTTTGATAAAGCGGTTGAACTTTCTCCCCGCATGGCGTTTGCTTATTATAACAAGGGGAATGTTCTCGCATCGCTCGGCGACTTCACTTCGGCGCTGCTTGCCTACAACAAGGCGATTGAGCTGAAGCCCGATTTCGGTGAGGCTTTCTACAACCGCGGCTATGCCTATTTTCAGCTCGGCGACCACGACCGCGGAGTGGAGAACCTTTCAAAAGCCGGCGAGCTCGGTGTGGTTCCTTCCTACAATCTGTTGAAGCGCATGCATTGAATTGCACTGACGCATACGCAACAAACATATCCTGAAAACACATACTTGACATAAAACTAATCCCTAAAAACTATCCTTATTTATGAACCTCACTTCTTCGGATTTGAAAACTCTCGAAGCGAGAGGAATTACTCCCGAACAATTGCAATCGCAGGTTGACCGCTTCACAACCGGATTCCCTTATTTGAAAATCTATGATTCGGCGCGTCCCGGCGAGGGGATAACCGTGTTGACGGAGAGTGACGAGCAATCGGCTCTCTCTCGCTGGCGCTCTTACCTTGCCGACGGTGGAACCGTGTGCAAATTTGTGCCCGCATCCGGTGCCGCCTCCCGAATGTTCAAGGCTCTCTTCGCGTTTGTCGACGGCGACGAACAGCAGCCGAAATCAGGGTCGGATGTGGCTGAACTTCTCGACAACATCCACAAGGTCGCTTTCTTCAACGAGCTCAATGCTGCCGTGGTGCGTCTTTATGGCATGGATGTTGACGCTCTTCTTGCCGCACATCGCGCAAAGGATGTTGTTGCAGCAATCATTCGCCCCGAAGGGCTGAATTACGGTAATCTGCCGAAAGGCTTGCTCACCTTCCATCATGCCGGAAATGAAACCCGCACTCCCGTTGAGGAACAACTCATGGAGGGTGCGCAATCTGCCCGTCAGGTCGATGGCACAGTGAATATGCACCTCACAGTGTCGGGGTCGCACCGCGATGCCTTAACGCGCAAACTCGCTGAGGTAAAACCGCGAATCGAAGAGGCTATGGGTGTGAAAATCAATGTTGGAATGTCGGAACAGAAAGCCTCGACCGACACCGTTGCTGTCAACGAGGATAACACCCTTTTCCGCGAGAACGACAATCTTGTGTTTCGCCCCGGCGGTCATGGCGCTCTGATTCAGAACCTCAACGACATTGATGCCGATGTTGTCTTTATAAAGAATATCGACAATGTTGTGCCCGATAAACTGCGTGGTGCAACGTTGAAGTATAAAGAAATTATAGCGGGCTATCTTATTGAGCTTCACGATAAAATCACCGAATATATCTCGCTGATTGATAACCGCGCCTATACCGAAGAGCAGCTCAACGAAATTGTGGAATTTCTCCGTTCGCGATTCTCGTTTGATTCGCCTGAGCTTTCCTCACTCAAAGGGGAGGACCTTTCAACCTACCTTCGCTATAAACTCAACCGTCCGGTGCGTGTGTGCGGTATGGTGAAAAACGAAGGTGAGCCCGGCGGAGGCCCTTATATCGCCTATAATTCCGATGGTTCGCGCTCTCTTCAAATTCTGGAGAGCACCCAAATCGACCTCTCGAAGGAGGAAAACCGTCTCATGATGTCAAAGGCAACCCATTTCAATCCGGTCGACCTTGTGTGCTATGTGACCGACGTGAACGGAAGGCATTTCGACCTCACCCGCTATGTTGATGAGCAGACCGGATTTATTTCATCGAAATCTCTGCATGGACGCAGCCTCAAGGCTCTTGAATTGCCCGGTTTGTGGAATGGAGCCATGAGCGATTGGCTAACTGCATTTGTTGAAGTGCCGGTTGAAACGTTCAATCCGGTGAAAACCGTTAACGACCTTCTTCGTCCCCAGCATCAGGGGTAATTCCCGTTTACGATAGCCCGACTCAGGGTAGAACTTTGATATGAAGCCATGCAACGGCCGCATGTTCGGCTTGATTGACTGCAACAACTTTTTCGTCTCCTGTGAGCGCGTGTTCAATCCCGCGCTCGCAGGACGACCTGTTGTTGTGCTCAGCAACAACGATGGTTGCGCCGTTGCCATGTCGAACGAGGCCAAGGCGCTGGGCATAACGCGCGGAGTGCCGATATATCAGGTGCGCGAACTTATCCGCCGTCATGGCGTGGTCACCCTTTCGGGGCGGCACCGTGTTTACGGCGACATTTCATCCCGAGTCATGTCAACTCTCGAAACGGTGGTTGACGATGTGGAGATTTATTCAATCGACGAAGCTTTTTTTCGATTTCCCGATGGCGATGCCGCAACCGTGGAGGCAGTTGCCCGCGAAGCCGTAAGGCGCGTGAGACGTTGGACCGGCATCCCGACTTCGGTTGGCATTGCACCTACCCGCACTTTGGCAAAAGTGGCCGCACGGTTTGCAAAGAAGTATCCTGCCTATCGTGCGGTGTGTGCCATTGATAACGAAGAAAAGCGGCGCAAGGCTTTGTCGCTGATTCAGCTTGAGGATGTGTGGGGCATTGGGCGCCGAGTCGGGAAAAAGCTGAGGCAATACGGGCTGGAGAAGGCTATTGATTTTGCCGATATGCCTGTTGAGCAGGTTAAGCGCATTGTGCATCTTCCCGGTGAGCGCACATGGCGCGAACTCAATGGCGAAGCGTGCATTGAAGCCGACCCTGAAAATGCAACTCATAAGCAGATATGCACATCGCGCTCTTTTTCCCCGTCGGTTATTGAATTTTCCGACCTGCAGGCGGCCATAGCGTCATTCATGACCATAGCATCGCGCAAGCTCCGCAGGCAGAAATCCTTCGCACTTGGTGTGACTGTGTTTCTGCACACGAATAAATTCAGAACTGATTTGCCGCAGTATCGAAACTCGGCTTACCGAGAACTTGAGGAGCCTGCCAACGACTTTCTCGTTTTGGTGAAGGAGGCCGAGGAAGCGCTTAAAACGATTTATCGCCCCGGGTTGCTTTACCGTCGTGCCGGGGTTTACATCACAGAGCTTATTGATGACAATGTGGTGCAGTTCGGATTGTTCACTTCGCCTGCGGAACGTGAAAAACGTTCACGGCTCATGAAACTTGTCGACACTTTGAATGCGTCCCCGCGCAGTCATGATAAGGTAAGGGTTGCACTTGCCACTCCAATCTCGTCGCATAAGGAAAATGTTCGCAAAACGGTAACTAATGTAGGTGCTCAACTACAGTCTCCGTCCATTTCTTTGACAGCCGCGCCCGCGATATTTCCCGATTCATCATTGCACTGTGATTCCGACCGCTTGAGCGATGATGAATCAGCCGACCTCTATTTTGGCCATAAGCACGCCGATAAATGAGCAGCAGGCAATACATTCAGTAATAAAAAAAGCGGCGCTTCAAATCCGGTTTTGGATTGAGCGCCGCATGTGTGTTGCAGTGATTGCAGTTATCGGCGGTAGAGCTTGTAGTCGCTGCCGTCGAAGCTGATGATGAGAGCGTTGTTTTCGAAGTAGCAATCTTCCAACTCCGCATCGTCATCATAGACGTTTTCATCCTCGTAACAATTGTTTCCGTCGCCGTCAACGAGGCTTCCCCAGAATGCTATTTTAGCTTTTGAGGGGTAGTCCTCCGAAGCAACAAATTTGTAAACTCCTGAGAAATACCAATCTTCCTCGGGGCAGTTGGCTGTCATTTTTCCGTCGGCAGTGAACGTCATTGTGACAACTTCATCTTCATCGGGGTCGGTGTAGCCACCTTCTTCATACATGGTGCCTACCCATGTGCCTACAAAAGGATTGTAGCCTCCGACTTCATCGTCGTCGTCATCGCCGCATGACACAAATCCAACGCATGTAAGCGCGGCAATCAGTGCAAATGCAAGAAATTTAAATTTTTTCATTGTGAAATGAATGTTTTGTGAAACCACCCCCCGATAGGTTTCCGGTAAGTGTAATATATAATGGTAAGATAAAGTTTCCGGGCGCGAGGGTGGGCAGTGATTAGTTATGATGAGCAGTCATGCCCCGCCTTGGAATTTAATTCGGGTGTGATACTCATGCGATTTTTCTGCGCGCACGCGACTCTCGCTCTGACTTTTACCGATACTGCTAACTTGCAGTGGAATAAAAAGATGAAGTGTGTGGATTGTTTGTTTGAAAGCGTGAAATCGTAGTGAGAATAATCGCAGAGTGTTTTCCCGGTAAGTATAATAAGCATTGCCGCAATAATCAATACACGGCACTAACTCGATTGAGAATGTAGGAAAACGTTTCTAATCTATAACTAAGCAGTTTAGTTAGGTTGAATAATTGCGATGATCCTCGGATTTTCAATTGTGAAAAACCTACGATGACTGTCTGGCGGAAAACGAATCGACAAAAGCGGTTGAGCAGAACGGTTGATTCATTCAGTCGGTTGCGGCTGAACCCCGTGTGACAGTTGCCGATCAGGCTATTCCAATTATCTCGGAATCATTGTGTTCCGTATTCCCTGTCAACTCGGGCGTCAACGCTTCGGTGTAGTCCGATTCGCGATAATTCGCATCCACAGAGCCTGTGGCTCCGATTTTGCGTTGCAAAATTAGAAAAATCCACCAACAAAAACAAAATTTTCAACAGGCAAGTTTAATGTTAACTCAGTGTTAAAGGTTTGCCGGATAATATTTTTTGTCATTAGAAATTTGGAAATTGGTTGGTGTTATGTTAAATTTGCAGTTAACTGTTAAAAGTGAATTGCCTTTTTCTCTCTTTTCCCTAAACCACCGACCACGGAGGTTTGTTAACATTACAAAAATAAGTTAAATTCAGAATGAAAAAATCGACCATCTGGTTGCTTACAGTGCTCATTGCATTGACCTTCATGGGGCTTTTATATATCCAGATTATCTACTTGAAAAGTATGATTAGGATGCGCGACGACCAATTCACCGAAGGTGTGAGGCGTTCGCTCTATGCGGTGTCGTCGTTGCTTGAGCAGGATGAAACGAAATATTTCCTCGAAGAGGATGTTGCCGAGGTTGAATCATCGTCGGTCTACACCCAGTATGGGGGCACGCCACATCTCGGTGGTATAAAATACTCCTTCACAACTCACAGCGGTGTTGCCGGCGAGGTGACGCTGAAATCGGATGCGGCGCGCATCTACAAAATTCAGAATGAAAACAACGTGGCCTCCAGCTATAACTCCATGCGCGAGGAGCTGAAAGGGCAGTACCTCTATCAGAAAGGGGTAATCGACGAGGTTATAATCAACATCATGAACAAGGCGGGGGAGCGCCCGATTGAGGAGAGGGCCGATTCGGTGGCCGTTCGCAAATATCTTAAGCGCGAACTCGAAAACAACGGGTTGGAACTTCCCTTTGAATTTGCTGTTGTCAACCGCAACGGCAAGGTGTTCTATGAGTCGGCAGGGTTCTCCAACGTGAATCCGGCCACGCTTGAAAACAGCATGTTCGTGCAGTCGCTTTTCCGAAACGACCCTGCATCGAAGAAAAACTATCTTAAGGTTTATTTCCCTTCAAAGACGAAATATATTCTGAGCTCGGTGAAGATAATGATACCCTCGTTTGTGTTCACCTTTGTGCTTTTGATTGTTTTTCTCTACACCATCATAGTTGCATTCCGTCAGAAAAAGATAACGGAGATGAAGAACGATTTCATCAACAATATGACGCATGAGTTCAAAACACCCATCTCCACCATCTCGCTTGCTGCGCAGATGCTCAACGACGCATCGGTGAGAAAGTCGCCCACCATGTTGCAGCATATTTCCACTGTTATCAACGATGAGACAAAGCGCCTGCGTTTTCAGGTTGAGAAAGTGTTGCAGATGTCGATGTTCGATAAAAAGACGGGGACCATCCGTTTGCAGGATGTCGATGCCAATCTTGTGATTTCGCAGGTGGTGAACACATTCCGTTTGAAAGTCGAAAAATACGGGGGCAAAATCACCACGGCATTCGATGCCGAGGATGCCATTGTCAATGTCGATGAGATGCACTTCACCAATGTGGTGTTCAATCTGCTCGACAACGCCTTCAAATATCGCAAGGAGGAAACACCGCTTGCACTTACCGTGTCGACCCGCGATATACCGCAGGACCGCCTCGAAATTGTGATTGCCGACAACGGCATCGGTATAAAGAAAGAAAATCTGAAAAAGATTTTCGAGAAGTTCTACCGCGTGTCGACAGGCAACCGTCATGATGTGAAAGGCTTCGGGCTCGGACTTGCCTACGTGCATAAGATGATTGGCCTCATGGGGGGTGAAATCAAAGTGGAGAGCGAGCTTGGCAAAGGCACACGGTTCATTATAGTGTTGCCGTTGCTTGAGTCGACATCGGCGAATGCCGATTGAAGCTCTTAAAGTGAAAATCGCATTGTTTTGAGAAATAATTAACGATTCCGTGAACAATTAAGAGAAATTAATAATTATAATAATATAACAAAAACTGACAACGATTATGGACGACCGCATGCGAATTCTCCTCTGCGAGGATGATGAAAATTTGGGTATGTTGCTTCGCGAATACCTGCAGGCAAAAGGTTTCAATGCCGATCTCTATGCCGACGGCGAAGCCGGTTACAAGGCTTTCCTGAAGGGAAAATATGATATATGTGTGCTTGACGTGATGATGCCTAAGAAAGACGGCTTCACTCTGGCACAGGAAATCCGCGCCGTCAACAGCGAGGTGCCCATCATTTTCCTGACAGCCAAAACAATCAAGGAAGATATTCTCGAAGGCTTCAAAATCGGCGCCGACGACTACATCACCAAACCCTTCTCGATGGAGGAACTCGTGTTCCGCATTGAAGCTATCCTTCGCCGTGTGAAAGGTAAGAAAGGTAAGGAAGTGACCATGTACAAAATCGGCCGCTTCACTTTCGACACTCAGAAGCAGGTGCTTATGATTGACGACAAGGTTACTAAACTCACCACCAAGGAATCGGAGCTTCTGAGCCTTCTCTGTGCCCATGTGAATGAAATCCTTGAACGCAACTATGCTCTCAAGACAATCTGGATTGATGATAACTACTTCAACGCACGTTCGATGGATGTTTACATCACCAAGTTGCGTAAGCACCTCAAGGAAGATCCCTCCATTGAGATTATCAACATTCACGGCAAGGGCTATAAACTCATCGCTCCCGAGCCCGAGAAATAATCCCCCTCACATCCCACCCATCACCGGTTCCGGCAGTGGCAGCATCCCTCGTTGCCACGGTCGGAACTGCTATTTTATTCAAGAATGGATTTTGCCGATATTTGCTGAATGTGTTGTTAGGGGCGGAGAGGGCAGAGATGCAGGGTTGCTTTTGTTGGAGGAAATCATTATCTTTGCATGTTATCTATCCGGGCGGAAATGCGCTCCGGAATTTCACTTACCTCATCTAAACAATAATCATTTCAACTCATGAAAAAACTTATTTTGCCGGCTGTAGCCATCTGCGCGGTTTGCTCGCCGATGGTGGCTAAAGACCGTGTCACCCACAACCCCGATGCAACCAACACCGAAACTATTCTTCATGTGTGGAGCTGGAATTTCCCCTCGATTGCCGAGAATATGAAAGCCATTGCCGATGCCGGATTCACGATGCTGCAGACTTCGCCCGTGCAGAATTGCTATAATCCCGAAGGAACCTCAACCAAGCTTTTCGATGCCGAAGGTAAAGATGGTAACTGGTATTACTACTATCAGCCCACCGCCTGGAAAATCGGTAACCAGATTCTCGGCACCCGCGAGGAGATGAAGCAGATGATGGACTCGGCGGCCAAATATAATGTGCGTGTCATTGTCGACGTGCTTCCCAACCACACAGCGTTCGACGTAGATGCCGTGAGCGACGAGATGGTTGCCGCAGTTGGCGGCCGCGACAAACTCTATCACTCTAACGGTTTGCAGCCTGTGCGCGACTACAACGACCGTTTGCAGTGCACCCTGTGGGGCTCAGGCGGTCTGCCCGATGTAAACACCGAAAATCCCGATTTTCAAAAATACTATATGGAGTTTGTAAACGAACTCCTCGCAATGGGTGTGAGAGGTTTCCGCTACGACACCGCAAAGCACATCGGCGTTCACTCCGACCCGGTCGACACCGCTTCGGGTGTTAAGGAGAACGATTTCTGGGATGTTGCCACCGGACGCAAAAGCGTGAAGGGTGTTAAACTCGCTGTTCCCTACGACAGTCTGTTTGTATACGGAGAGGTGCTTCAGGATAAGAATGTGCCCGAAGCTGAATATGCCGACTATTTCGGTCAGACCGCATCGGGCTACGGCTACCACCTGCGCCATGCGCTTGAAAAGGGCTCGGCCAATGGCATCGACCTTGTGGGTTGGCAGCACCAGGCAGCTCCCGAATTCCTCACCACGTGGGTAGAGAGTCACGACACCTATTGCAACGCTCATGAAAGCGCCGCTCTCACCGACGACCAGATTCGCACCGGTTGGGTGTTCCTCACCGCACGCCAGAATGGTGTTCCCCTGTTCTTCAGCCGTCCTATGGGTTCTACCCGCAGCAACTATTGGGGCGACAATAAACTCGGTGCACGTGGTAATGATGAGTTTTTCCACCCCGAGGTTGTGGCAGTAAATAAATTCCGCAAAGCTATGGCCGGCGAAAAGGAGAATCTTCAGTTCAGCGAGAACGGTTCTGTTTTGCTTGTGAACCGCGGCAAAAAAGGCGCGGCCGTTGTGAACATCTCCGATTCGGCAAACTTTGTTGACCTTCCCACCGGACTGCCCGACGGCACATACCGCGACGAGGTGCACAACAAGGAGTTCAAAGTTAAGAAAGGCCGTCTGCACGGCATTCTCGCTCCTCACCGTAGCTATATTTTGAAGAAATAATTGCACGGCGGGCAAACACTTCGGTTTGGCTGTTTGTTTTGTTTTTGTTATTTTTGACAAATGGAACACTCGAAACAGCAACATACCGACCACCCTTCAGGCGACGCACCGAAAGCGTCGGCAAAGAAACGTATAAAGGTGCCTTTCATCACACGGATGAAGGACACCTTTATGTCTTGGTATGCATACGTGACCGATGGCGTGTGGACCGATACGCGCCAGCGGTGGTGGGTGAACCTCATCAAAACACTGAGTCTTTCGGTGAGGTCGTTCATGAACTCCGACCTCCAGCAGAAAGCGGGTGCACTCACGTATCAGACGCTTCTGGCCATTGTACCCGCACTGGCACTGGTGTTTGCCATCGGTCGTGGGTTCGGGTTCCAGAATTTGTTGCAGACCCAGTTGTTCCATAATTTCCCTGCACAGCGGCAGGCGCTGTCGCAGGCGTTCACGTTTGTGGATTCCTACCTCGCGCAATCGTCGGAAGGTGTGTTCGTGGGTGTGGGCCTGCTTTTCCTGTTGTGGACATTGATATCGCTTATATCGAGTGTTGAAGATGCCTTTAATGTTGTGTGGGGCATTAAGCGTGGTCGCACTCTGTGGCGCAAACTCACCGACTACACTGCTATTATTCTCATTCTTCCTGTGCTCATGATATGTGCCAGCGGCATAACTGTGTTCATGTCAACGGCGCTGAGAACCATACTTCCGTTTGGTTTCATGAGTCCGGTGGTTGAGGTGTTGCTCGACATAGCGTCGATTGTACTTATCTGGTTCTTTTTTGCCGGCACATACATGCTCATTCCCAACACAAACGTTAAATTCAAGAATGCGTTTATTGCAGGAGTGATGGCCGGCACGGCTTATACGATTCTTCAATGGCTGTTTATGACAGGACAAGTATATGTAACCCGCTACAATGCCATCTACGGGTCGTTTGCGTTTTTGCCGTTGCTTCTCATTTGGTTGCAGCTTGTGTGGACTATCACATTAGCAGGTGCTGTTCTCTGCTTTGCTTCGCAAAACATCTTTGAGTTCAGCTTCAGCAATGAGGCCTCACGAATTTCAAATAACTACAAATGGCGGTTGCTGCTGGCGGTGATGAATATTGCCGTTGACCGCTTCCTAAAAGAGCTTCCGCCGCTCACACCACATCAGATTGCGGTGCAGTATGGCTTACCAATCACGCTCGTGAATGATTCCACATATAAACTTGTGGAATGCGGATTGCTGATGCGTGTTGTTGGCAAAGGCCCGGAGGATGAATTTGCCGTAGCACCGGGAATAGAAGCATCCACAATAACCGTCGGCACTGTGATGGATAGGGTTGGATCGAAGGGTTCGGCAAACTTTATCCCCAAGTTCAACGCCCGGTTCAAGGCTCTCTCAGATGCGGTTATAAAGCTGCGTGCCCAATGCATCGGATATGCCGACAAAATTAAGATTGCCGATTTGAAAATCGACGAAACCATTCCGGCAGACCTCTCTGATTCAACCGAGGATTCCGAAAACGGCAATCCAATCGCTGAGGCAGCCCAATCATGAAAGAAATACCCAAAACAATATATTAAAAAACAATCATTATGAAAAAGCAAATTGCAACTGAAAAAGCTCCCGGAGCAATTGGTCCCTACAGCCAGGCAATCGATGCCGGTTCAATCGTATTCATTTCGGGGCAGATTCCCGTGAATCCCGCAACCGGTGAAATTCCTGAAGGGATTACCGCGCAAACCGAGCAGTCGCTCAACAATGTGAAAGCGATTCTCGCAGAAGCCGGGCTGACTGTCGATAACGTTGTGAAAACAACCGTTTTCCTTTCTGATATGGCTAATTTCGTGCCTATGAACGAGGTTTATGCCAAGGTGTTCACTGCACCTTTCCCCGCCCGTTCGGCTGTTGCCGTGCGCGAACTTCCCAAGCAGGTGCTTGTTGAGATTGAAGTTATTGCAACGCGCTGACAATGTGTTGAATAATAAATGATAACAGCCGTGTCAAAATCAAGAATGACACGGCTGCTATTATGTTTTATCGGTTGGCGTTTATTTCAGATGTGCTGCCAATGAGGGGTTCACCGAATCAAGCGTGGCGAGGAATGTGTCGATGTAGGTGTCGGCCATCTCATCGTAGCCGGCAGAGCGGAGACGATGTTCGCGCTCACGCACGTCGAGCAGCACTTGCTCGATGGTCAAGGTGTCGGGGTGCACGTCGGCGGCGAGTTCAAGGGCCCGGTTGAAGCCTGCATCACGTGCTCCGTTTCGTTCCTCCTATGTAGTTGAGTGGCTACTGCAACCGCTGCACGAATGCAAGCCGGCTGTAATAAGGGCTATTGCGAATGCTGACAAACAAATGTTTTTAACGGTTGATTTCATGTGGTGGTTTTAAGGGTAGGGCATAGATTAAAGAATCACCATCGCGATTTTTGCGCATGCCTCAGCGTCGGCGATGGCGTTGTGATGATTGTTGAACGGAATGCCGAGAAAATCGCACAGACTGGGGAGTGAGAAGGAGCTGCACAGGGTGCGGGGAATGGTTCGCCGTGCTTTCTGAACGGTGCAGAAAAACGGATAATCGGGGTAGTCCATCCCGTAGACTCTGAAGGCTGCGCGTATGCATTTCTCGTCAAACGCTTTGTTATGCGCCACGAGCGGGAGCCTTCCTATGAATCTGTGAAGCTTTCGCCACACAACATCGAATGTGGGGGCATCCTCGGTCATGGATTTGTCGATGCCATGAATCTGCTTGGTGAAATAGCGGAAGTAGTATTCCGGTTCGGGTTTGACCAATTGGTAAAAACGGTCGGTGATTACGCCGTTTTCAACCTTCACGGCTCCGATCGAGCAGATGCTTGACGGCTCTTTGTTGGCGGTTTCGACGTCTATAGCGACAAAATTTTCCATTTAACTTCCTCCATCAGCCAGCGGGGGGTTGAGGTGGCTCCGCAAATACCAATTGACTCGGCATTCTCCAACCATTCGCAGGCTATTTCATTGGCGTTGGCAATGAGCCGTGTGTTGGGATTGACCTCGCGGCAATGTTCATAGAGCACTTTCCCGTTGCTGCTTTTCTTTCCGGCCACAAACAAAATGAGGTCGTGAGCGCGGGCAAATTCCTGCAATTTCTCCACGCGATTGGCGACACGGCGACAAATCGTGTCGAAACTCTCGAACCTTACTCCCGGGAGCATTCGCCGCTCAATCTCGGCAATGATTTCCTTAAATCCGGTAAGCGATTTTGTGGTTTGGGAATATAGAGCGATGGGGCGCGAATAATCGAGTTTGTCGAGCTCGGCTACGCTTTCGATTACAATAGCTTCCCCCGAAGTCTGTCCCACGAGTCCGTTAACCTCGGCATGACCGTTTTTGCCATAAATCACGATTTGCGGGCGCTCATTGGCCTCGGCATCGTAACTTTTCTTTATGCGTTGTTGCAGTCGAAGAACAACGGGGCATGTGGCATCGATGATTTCGATATTGTTGCGCTTGGCAAGGAGGTAGGTCGACGGGGGCTCTCCATGCGCCCGCAGCAACACCTTCACATTGTGGAGGTGTTCGAGGTCGGCGTGAGTAATTACTTCAAGCCCCTTTCGCGCGAGCCGTTGCACTTCGTCGCTGTTGTGAACAATATCCCCGAGACAATAGAGCGCGCCTGATTTCTCAAGTTCCTCCTCCGCCTTCTGAATGGCCGTTACAACGCCGAAGCAGAAGCCCGAGCCGCTGTCAATTTCAACGTGTCGGGTCATTTCAAACGGGCTATGCAATCGTTGTATCGCTCGATGAGCCAGCGGTTCTGCTCATCTATGGTCATAGTGGAGTTGTCGAGGTCGATTGCATCATCGGCACGTCTCAACGGGCTTTCGGCGCGTGTTTCGTCAATGTGGTCGCGGTGAACTACATTGGCCAGCACCTCTTCATACGATGCAGGAATCCCCTTTTCGATAAGTTCCTTCACGCGTCGCTGGGCACGTGTCTGGGCCGAAGCGTTGACAAAAATCTTGAGTTCTGCAGCAGGGAAAACAGTTGTTCCAATATCGCGGCCGTCCATCACGATTCCCTTGTCGATGCCGTAGGCCTGTTGCTTTTTCACAAGGTCGCGCCGAACTTCGGGTATGGCGGCAACCGGCGACACGTTGTTGGAAACGTCGAGATGGCGGATTGCATTTTCCACATCCTCTCCGTTGAGGAATGTGTGTTGTGCCCCGTCGGCAACGCGGCGGAATTCGATTGTGATTTCAGGGAGCGCGGCTACAATAGCTCCGGTGTCGGGCTGACCGTCGTGTGAAATCATGCCGTGTCGCATTGCATACAGTGTTACGGCGCGATACATCGCGCCGGTGTCAACATAATTATAACCTAATGACGCGGCCAATGCTTTGGCCATTGAGCTTTTGCCCGACGAAGAATAGCCGTCGATGGCAATGATTATTCGGGGTGTATCGTTATTTGTCATGAGATATATGCTTTTCTCAACCAATCGGATGCGTAGGTCAGTTCAGTATCAGTTGAGAATATCGTTTAAGTTGAGATTCAGGTTGAGCATGAGGGTTGTGGCACCTGAGTGCGGTTGGGCGAAAGCCAGCCCCACATTGAAGCGGCGCAGGTTTATGCCCGCTCCGAGTGAGAACCCCGACAGGAAACTGCGTGAATAGGTGCTCATGTCGGTGCGGGTTTTGTAATTATAGCCTAAGGCGACATAGAAGCGGTCGGAGGGGATGAAATCCACACCGAAAACAAGATGCCTGAACAGGTTGCTGCTGAATTTATCTTTCTTTGTGAATGGTTCTGATGAAGAACCGTCGCCGGTTTCCCAATAGGGGAGATGCCACTTGGTGAGATTCCATGCGGTGATGGAGAAACGCACCGGAACGCCGGGAAACACTTTGGCGATGCCGAGACGGAGGTCAATCGGGAGTTTGTCGGATGTTTCGTTGAACTTTTTCACCTGGCCGCCGACGTTGGCAAGAACCACCGAGGCCGAGAAATCGGATTCAGGGTCGTAATAATTGATACCGAGGTCGGTTGCTATGGCGAGTGCCGAATAGGCCTCATAGCTGCTGTAGAGAAATTTCAAGGTAATGCCGCCGCGAAGCCGGTCGGTGATGTCGTAGGAGAACGAACCGTTGAAATTAACATCCTTGGGTGAGAAAGTACCGGTTATGTTCCCAAATTCATCGGCAGCCTGAAGATTGCCGTAGCCGAAATAGCGGATGCCGGCCGACCATGCTCCACGCTCATTAACGGCTTTGGCATAGCGGGCGCCGGCGAAGTTCGAGCCACCCATGTAGAGCATGTAATCAAGGAGCACCTGATTATCCATTTCCGAGCCTAACAATGCTGGGTTCTGGTCGGTAACACTCAAATCATCTTCAACGGCTGTGATGTTTACGCCGCCCAATCCGTAGATTCGGGCCGACGATGTGATGTTCAGATAATTATAGGCGGTAGAGCCGTCCTGCCCCGATATTGATGCAGGGATGCCGAAAGTTGCCATACAGATGATTGCAATCTGTTTGAGCCCGGGCAGGTTGTTTATGCGGGGATTCCCGATGTTGGAAAACAGGCGCTTGTGCCGGAGTTTAAGTGATGGGATGATTGTCATTGATCAAAGACGTGGTCACCGTCGGAGCAGGTTTGCGGCCAGGCTCCGGCCGGTGTTTGCGCATTCAATGCATCGGGAGGGCGCTGAAAGAATTTTGCGACACAACTCCGTGGCCTGAATGCAGATGAGTTTAATAGCTATTTATATCTATAACGAATCATCGCGTGTTCTATTACATCGTGATGCAAAATTCGGAGCCGCCCCGCTTAATAAATCCCGTGAAAGAATGCTCGGGCTTAACGATGTGGAGCGGCGGTTTCAAGCGAAAGTTTTTTTAGTGAAAAGCTGTGAGGATTGGAGTTTTTTGGAGAAATTTCCCTACCTTTGCAGGGTCATTCAAAACCGCAACAGCACTCTCGTTGATATATGATGAGATTCACCAAAATGCATGGCCTCGGCAATGACTACATCTATATTGATTGTATGGATGGTAGTTTCGGAGGCGTCGACAGCTCAATTCTCAATGACAATGAGCGAATTGCCGACATATCACGCCGTTTGAGCGACCGCCACTGCGGTATCGGTGGCGACGGCATCATTCTCATTCTCCCCTCGGCTTGTGCCGATTTCAGAATGCGCATGTTCAATGCCGACGGTTCGGAAGGGAAAATGTGCGGCAACGCCACACGTTGCATCGGCAAATATGTTTTTGACCACAACTACACGCAAAAGCGCGACATAACGCTCGAAACTCTTTCGGGCGTTAAATATTTGCATCTTCACACAGGCGATGGCGGAAAGGTTGATTCGGTAACCGTCGATATGGGTGAGCCGGAATTTACCCCGAGTCGAATTCCTGTTGCTGTCGATGACAATGCCGGCAATGTTGACATACAGGTTTCGGCCGGAGGGGAGGAGATGTCGCTCACAGCAGTGTCGATGGGAAATCCCCACGGTGTTATTTTTGTCGATGACCCGCTCACCTTTGATGTTCACGGCATCGGGCGTCAGCTTGAGGTTGATGCAATATGGCCCGACCGGTCTAACATCGAATTCGCATCCGTAACCGGACCCGAGGATATTGTGATGCGTGTGTGGGAACGCGGAAGCGGCGAAACTATGGCATGTGGCACCGGAGCCTGTGCAACAGCCGTAGCGGCAATGCTCACAGGGCGTGTTCCCGGCAGCAAGGTTACAATTCATCTTCTCGGTGGTGACCTGTCGATTGAATGGAACCGCACCACAAACCGCGTGTTGATGAGTGGCCCCGCAACCGAAGTGTTTTCAGGCGAAGTGGCAATTTGACATTGCCGCGAGCCACAACTGCAATTGCTAATTATATCGGTGTGCAAGCACCATTTATTGATAATATGTTCAGAATCAACGATAATTTTTGCAAACTTGCCGAAAGCTACCTGTTTTCGGAGATTGCACGAAGAATAAACGCCTATAAGGCGGCCCACCCCGATGCCGACATTATCAGAATGGGTATCGGAGATGTGACGCGCCCTCTTTGTGCTGCGGCCGTGGAGGCGATGCACAAAGCTGTGGATGATGAAGCTGATGCATCCACATTCCACGGCTACGGACCCGAGCAGGGTTATCCATTTCTGCGTGATGCCATTGCCGAGCACGATTACCGTGCCCGCGGCATTGAAATCGCTCCCGACGAAATTTTCGTTAGCGACGGCGCAAAAAGCGACACCGGTAACATTGGCGACATTCTCGCACAGGGTAACCGCGTGGCGGTAACCGACCCCGTTTATCCTGTTTATGTCGACACAAATGTGATGGGTGGCCGTGCCGGTGCTTTGGGCGCCGACGGATGCTGGGATAATATCATCTATCTGCCCGTAACGGCACAGAACGGTTTTGTTCCGGCTCTTCCTGCCGAAGTTCCCGATGTGATTTATCTCTGCTATCCCAATAATCCCACCGGCACAACACTCAACCGTGAGCAATTGAAGAACTGGGTTGATTATGCGCTGGAGCATGGCTCGCTGATTCTGTTTGACTCGGCCTATGAAGCCTTTATCCGCGACGAGGATGTGCCCCATAGCATCTATGAAATAGAGGGTGCGGAAAAGGTTGCAATCGAATTCCGCAGTTTCTCCAAAACAGCCGGGTTCACGGGTGTGCGTTGCGCTTACGCGGTGGTTCCCAAAGCGCTGTTCGGAACAGACTCGGAAGGAAACAAAGTGTCGATGAATCATTTGTGGCTGCGCCGTCAGTGCACGAAATTCAATGGCGCTTCCTACATATCACAGCGTGCTGCTGCTGCCGTTTACACCCCTGAAGGGTTGGCTCAGACGCGCGAAACCATCGACTACTACCTGCGCAACGCCGAAACTCTCCGCAAAGGGTTGGAAGAGGCCGGTCTCGAAGTTTATGGCGGTGTGAATGCACCCTATGTGTGGATTAAAACTCCCGCAGGGATTGATTCGTGGAAATTCTTCGACCTTTTGCTTGATAAGTGCCATGTGGCGGGTACCCCCGGTGCAGGCTTCGGCCCGTCGGGCGAAGGTTACGTGCGGCTCACCGCATTCAACACCTACGAAAATACGGTGGAAGCGGTGAAGCGCATACGTGCAATGCAATTCTGACATGCGAGGGCCTTTGAAGCGGAAGCGCTTCAAGGCCTTCGGCCGTTTATGGGAGGGGGTAAACCGATTATATAACGGAAAGAGTTTTGTAATGGAAGCTCTCCCGTAAGTAATAATAAATCATTCTTTTTTCAATTCAATTCACAAAAGTCTATGTCTTTACTTAGATTCAAAGCGGTGAAGGAAGCTTACGACCGCAAGGCAGTTGAGGTGGCTACACCCAAGGAGAGCCCCGAGAAGTATTATGCTGAAGCTGTCTTTAACCGACAGCGTATGTTTGAATATCTGCCTAAAAAGACATTCGACCAACTTGTTTACGCCATCGACAACAAACAGCCTATTTCGCGCGAGCTTGCCGACAGCGTTGCCGACGGGATGAAACGTTGGGCTACTGATAATGGTGCCCGTCACTACACCCACTGGTTCCATCCGCTCACCGGAGGCACTGCCGAAAAACACGATAGTTTTGTGGAGCACGACGGTAAGGGTGGTGTTGTAGAGGAATTCTCAGGAAAACTACTCGTTCAGCAGGAACCTGACGCATCGAGTTTCCCCAACGGCGGTATCCGCAACACATTCGAGGCGCGTGGATATTCTGCATGGGATATTTCCTCGCCTGTGTTTATCGTAAACAAAACACTCTGTATCCCCACAATCTTCATTTCCTATACCGGCGAGTCGCTCGACTTCAAAACTCCGCTTTTGCGTGCCCTAAATGCAGTTGACGAAGCTGCCACAGGAGTTGCACGTTATTTCGACAAGGAGGTGAAGCACGTTTCGTCATATCTCGGTTGGGAACAGGAATATTTCCTGGTTGATGCAGCCCTCTATGCCGTGCGTCCCGACCTCGTGATGACAGGCCGCACTCTCATGGGTCATGAAAGTGCAAAGAACCAGCAGCTCGAGGACCACTACTTCGGCGCTATCCCCTCGCGTGTTCAGGCGTTTATGCTCGATTTGGAAATCGAATGCCACAAACTAGGCATTCCCGCTCACACTCGTCACAACGAGGTGGCACCCAATCAGTTTGAGCTTGCTCCTATATTTGAGGAAACCAATCTTGCCAATGACCACAACCTTCTGCTGATGTCGGTTATGGCAGAGGTTGCCCGTCGTCATAACTTCCGTGTGTTGCTGCATGAAAAGCCGTTTGCCGGAATCAACGGCTCGGGTAAGCACAACAACTGGAGTCTCGGAACCGACACAGGCACACTTCTTTTCGCCCCCGGGAAAACTCCCCGCGAGAATCTGCGTTTCATCACCTTCTTTGCGAACGTGATGGCGGCCGTGTATCGTCACAATGCGTTGCTCAAGGCTTCAATAGCATCGGCAACCAATGCTCACCGTCTGGGAGCGAATGAGGCACCCCCTGCAATCATCTCGATTTTCACCGGCAAGCAGATTGCCGATATTCTCGACAGCCTTGAAAAGAGCACTGAGGATGATCTCATCACATTCAGCGGAAAAGAGGGGATTGACATGGGCGTGGCACAGATTCCCGAGATTATGCTCGACAACACCGACCGCAACCGCACATCCCCCTTTGCATTCACCGGCAACCGATTTGAGTTCCGAGCAGTGGGCTCATCGGCCAACTGCGCGTCGGCAATGATTGCTCTAAATGCAGCTGTGGCCGAGCAGCTCAAAGAGTTCAAGGCTAAAGTAGATGCCCGTGTGGAACGCGAGGAATCGCTCTACCATGCCATCCTTGAGGAGGTGAAGGCTCTCATCATCGACTCCAAACCCATTCATTTCGACGGAAACGGATATAGCGACGAATGGAAAGAGGAAGCGCAGCGCCGCGGTCTTGATTGCGAAACATCCGTTCCCCTGATTTTCGATGCTTATCTGCGTCCCGAGTCGGTGAAGATGTTTGGCGAGACAGGTGTGTTCTCCGAACTGGAGCTGAAAGCGCGCAATGAGGTGAAATGGGAAACCTACACCAAAAAAATTCAGATTGAAGCGCGTGTGCTCGGCGATTTGGCACTCAACCACATAATTCCGGTAGCAACCCGCTATCAGTCGATTTTGGTGGATAACCTTGTTAAGCTCAAAACTCTTTTCCCCGTTGCAAAAGGTAATGAGCTCACCTCGCGCGACCTCGGCGTGATTGAACGCATGTCGGAACACATGAGTGTAATCAAAGAGGAAACCGAGCGCATGGTCAACGCCCGCAAGGCAGCCAACCGCATCGAGTCGGAACGTGAGAAAGCTATCGCTTATCACGACAACGTTGTGCCTGCAATGGAGCGCATCCGCTACCACATCGACAAGCTTGAGCTGATGGTTGACAATGAAATGTGGCCGTTGCCCAAGTATCGCGAAATGCTTTTCATCCGCTGATGCGGAATCAACAATAACGGAGGGTGCCTCCCCGTTTCCCATATAGAGACAGGTGGCACCCTCTGTTCTCACTTTGCCGGCCGATGCAATGCAAATTGCGCATTAGTTGCCTGCATGATAAAACTTTCACTACCAAATTCCTGATGGAACAACTCAAACATGAATGCGGCGTGGCGATGATTCGCCTTCGCAAACCGATTGAATACTACAAAGAGAAATACGGCACCTATGCCTATGCCCTCAACAAACTCTACCTGCTCATGGAGAAACAGCACAACCGCGGGCAGGAGGGTGCCGGCGTTGGTGTGGTGAAGCTTCATTCCAAGCCGGGCCATGAATATGTGTTTCGCGAAAGAGCACTCGGCACGAATGCAATCACCGAAATATTCGGGGAGATTATGCCGCATTTCGAGCAGGATAAAGTCGACTCTATGCCGGCTGCGGAAGTGGAGGCATACGCACCTTTTGTAGGTGAAATCTACATGGGTCACCTACGCTATTCCACCACCGGCAAAAGCGGTATTTCTTACGTTCACCCCTTCCTGCGCCGCAACAACTGGCGTTCGCGCAACCTCATGATGTGTGGTAACTTCAACATGACCAATGTTGACGAGGTGTTCCAGTCGATTGTCGACAAGGGGCAGCATCCGCGCATCTACAGCGACACTATTGTGTTGCTTGAGCAGTTGGGCTATGCTCTCGACCGCGAGAACCACCGGCTCTACCGTCAGTTCCGCGACAGATTGGACGACCCCGAGCTCGGCATAGCAATAGAGGATAACCTCGACATAGCAAGCGTTCTCAAAAACGCATCGCCCGAATGGGATGGCGGCTTCGTTATATGTGGAGCCACAGGTTCGGGCGATATGTTCGCGCTGCGCGACAGCAACGGCATCCGTCCGGCATTCTACTATGTTGACGACGAAGTTGTGGTGGTTGCATCGGAGCGCCCTGTCATCCAAACAGTGTTTGATGTTCGGCGCGTCGATGTGCAGGAGCTTCGCCCCGGTAGCGCCATCGTGGTGTCAAAAGCCGGTGATGTTGAAATAACCGACATCCTCGGAGAGGGGGAAAACAGCCGTTGCTCCTTTGAACGCATCTATTTCTCGCGTGGCAGCGATGCCGATATTTACCGTGAACGCAAGAATCTCGGTCGCATTCTTGTGCCCGATGTTCTTAACGCTGTTAACCACGACCTTGAGCACACTGTGCTCTCATTCATCCCCAACACCGCCGAAGTTGCATTCATCGGAATGGTAGAGGGCTTTCAGGAATATCTCGACAAGCTGAAGGCCAAGGAGATTGAGCGGATGCAAAAAGCCGGAATCCTTACAACAGAGGCTATCGAGTCGGTCCTCAATCGTCATCTGCGTGTTGAGAAAGTTGCAATCAAGGATATAAAGCTCCGCACATTCATCGCCGAGGGAAATTCGAGAAATGACCTTGCAGCCCACGTCTACGACGTTACCTACGGGTGCATAGAGAATAATGTCGACAATGTGGTTGTTATCGATGACTCGATTGTGAGAGGTACAACGCTGAAACAGTCGATTATTGCGATGCTCGACAGGTTGCATCCTGCAAAAATTGTGGTGGTCTCGTCGTCGCCTCAGGTGCGCTATCCCGACTACTACGGTATCGACATGTCGCGCATGGGCGAGTTTATCGCATTCAGGGCTGCCATAGAGTTGCTAAAGGATCGCGGAATGGCCTATGTGATTCATGAGGTTTATGAGCGTTGCAAGCAACAGGCCAAACTGCCGGCTGCAGAACAGGTGAATGAAGTGAAAGCCATCTATGCACCCTTCACCGCTGAGGAGATTTCGGCCAAAATGGTGGAGATGCTCACTCCCAAAGGCACGAAAGCAAAGGTGCAGATTGTTTATCAATCACTCGAAGGATTGCATAGCGCTGTGACCGGTTGCCCCGGCGACTGGTACTTCTCGGGTGATTATCCCACCCCCGGTGGCAACCGTCTGGTGAATCTGGCTTACATCAATTACTACGAGGGGAATCCCGACAAACGCTGATTGGAGGGTGTGGCATAATTTCAGCATTATGACACACCGCAATTCCATGATATAATAAAAGCGGGAGCAGCATCGGTTTGATGTTGCTCCCGCAGTTTATGTGGTGCCGTTACCGGCTGTATCTGTCAGGATGTTATCAATAGTTCCACTGGCAAGCTACCATTCCGAGAGAGGTGTCGCCTACGGTGCGGAAGTCGGTAATCATGTTGTAGCGGCAGTTGATGTAGGTAAGAGCGGGATCGAACGACACGTCCAACATGGTGAGCTGGTTGTTGTTGCAGAGGATTCGCTGAATAAAGGTCTGATTGTTGAGGCTCAGCTGGGTGAGGTCGTTATATGAGCAGTCGACGAAGAGTAGCTGGGGGCAGTTGTTGACATCGAGCGATGTGAGGTTGTTGTAGGAGCAAACAAGGTCGAGAAGCGCGGGACATTCGCGAACTGCAAGCGAGCTCATGTTGTTGTCGGAGCAGATAAACGAGCTGAGTGAGGGGAGGTTGCTGATGATGAGGTTTGAAATTTCGTTATCATCAATGTTGAGGTTCTGAAGGTTCTCAACACCCACGAGAGTCAACCCGGTGAGCTTGTTGTAGCCACAATAGAGGTTTTTCAAGTTGGTGCAATATGCAACCTTCAAAACTTCAAGATGGTTACCCTGGCAGTTGAGGGTTTTCAGAGTGGGAGAGTTTGCAACATCAAGTTCAACAAGCAGGTTGTTGGAGACATTGACTGTTTCGATTCCGGGAGCCTGCGATACCTGAAAATCGGTGATGCGGTTTTTGTAGATGTTGAGTACTTGCAACCCGCTGCAGCCTTCGAGATTAACGGTAGTGATTTTGTTGCGCTGGGCGTCAACTCGGTTAAGAGCTGCATTGCCCGATACATTAAGCGAAGTGAGTGCGTTGCGCGAAACGTTGAGTTTTGTGAGCGCGGAGAAGTTTGAGAGGTTCAAATCGCCGGCGAGATGTTTGTCGCCCCATTCAATTGCAGTTACATGACCGTTTTCAACGGTTACACCTTCCCATGTTGAAGGAGCTTTCAGGTCGGTGATTTTCAGAGCTTCGGCATTGGTTGCGTGTTTTTCGGCCGGCTGGCTGAGGAACGCCTGAAGTTCTTTCATTTCATTCTTGTCGATTTTCTGAGCGGTTGCACTCATGCATCCTACCACGAGAGCAATCATTAATAGAGCTTTTTTCATATAAATAGTTGTTAGGTGTTTTATGACGTGGATAACTGTATTAAAGCGAATGTGGATGAATTCAAGGATGTTGTGGCGGGGATTTACCGCCCGGGTGATTCTCGTTTCATTCACCTTTCATTCACCTTTCATTCTATTAACATTTGCTTTTAACAAAAGGTTGAGCATGAGGTCAAAAAAAACCGGCATTCCGCTGCGGAATGCCGGTTAAAATATGTAATTTAGTTTAGGCGCTATTACTATATGCTGATTATTAATAAGTTATCGCAATGTGCTGACTGTAAGATGTAAGTTGTGCCGTTTCGTCTACAGAGGTTTATTTATTGAAACGCTCTTTCAGTTCCTCCAGTTCCTGAGACGCGAGTTCCCACATCGACATCTCGGTTTCGAGGGCGCGGTTTTTGGTTTGATGCAAATTGAATATATCACCGTCGGTTTCTCCGGCTGCAATTCGCGACTCAATGTCGGCGATTTCCGCCTCAGTCTGAGCAATCTTCGCTTCTGCTTCCTCAACCTTTTTCGCAGCGCGTTTCAACATTTTGTCGCGTTCGCGCTGTTCGGCATAAGTAAGCTTGCGCGCAGGTTCCGAAGGTGTATTGCCGACAGATGCGGGTTCCGCTTCCCGTGCAGGTTTGGACTCATTTTTTTGTTGAACTTCGCGAGTAGGGGAGGTTGAGAGTTCGAGTTCGCGCAGAGAGTTGAGTTTTTTCTTTTCAAGAAACTCGTAGATGCCTCCCAGACATTCCCGCACCTTACCTCCGCCAAATTCGTAGACCTTCTCAACCAGCCCGTCGAGAAATTCTCGGTCATGGCTCACAACAATCACGGTTCCGTCGAAATCCTTGATAGCCTGTTTGAGGATATCTTTGGTTTTCATGTCGAGGTGATTGGTGGGCTCGTCGAGGATGAGGAGATTTACAGGTTGCAACAACAGTTTTATCATTGCCAGACGAGTTTTCTCGCCACCCGAAAGCACTTTCACTTTCTTGTCGGAAGCCTCTCCACCAAACATGAACGCGCCGAGGATATCGCGGATTTTGGTGCGGATATCACCCACAGCAACGTGGTCGATGGTATCGAAAACTGTGATGTTCTCGTCGAGCAGTTGAGCCTGATTCTGTGCGAAGTAACCAATCTGCACGTTGTGCCCGATTTTCAACTCGCCGGTGTAGGGAATCTCGCGCATGATACATTTCACAAGCGTTGACTTACCTTCGCCGTTCTTACCCACAAAGGCTACTTTTTCTCCTCGGCGGATTGTGAATGTTGCATGGTCGAACACCTGATGGTCGCCGTAGGCTTTCCCCACGTTGTCGGCAATGATAGGGAAATCGCCCGAGCGGGGTGCCGGGGGAAACTTGAGGCTAAGATGCGAGGAATCGACCTCGTCGATTTCAATACGCTCAATTTTGGCGAGCTGTTTCATTCGGCTCTGCACCTGCACGGCTTTCGTAGCCTTGTAGCGGAAGCGCTCAATAAAAGCTTCTGTGTCGGCAATCTCTTTCTGTTGGTTGAGATAGGCTCTTGTTTGCTGCTCGATGCGCTCTTTGCGCAATTCCACAAACTTTGAATAGTTCACGGAATAGTCATAGATTTTTCCGCAGGAAATTTCAATGGTGCGGTTGGTCACATTGTCGATGAATGCGCGGTCGTGACTCACGAGCACCACGGCTTTTGCCTTGGTAGCAAGGAATTGCTCAAGCCATTGGATTGACTCGATGTCGAGGTGGTTGGTAGGTTCGTCGAGTAATAGCACATCGGGATGTTGAAGCAGAAGTTTGGCAAGCTCAACACGCATGCGCCATCCCCCCGAAAATTCCGACGTGGGTCGGTTGAAGTCGGCGCGCGAGAAACCGAGTCCCATGAGTGTGCGTTCCATTTCCGCTTCGTGGTTCTCGGTCTGTTCTATCACCAACCGTTCGGTGAGCTGAGTCACCGAATCGATTATGCGCTGATATTCGTCGCTTTCATAGTCGGTGCGTTCGGTCAACTCGTTATTAAGAAAGTCGAGCCGCTTCTGCATGTCGTCGATATGAGAAAAAGCTTTTCTCACCTCCTGAAGCAAAGTTGTTTCATCGGCGAGCTTCATCTGCTGCGGAAGATAGCCTATGGTTGTGTCGGCAGGAATGGCAACCGAGCCCGATGTAGGATGCTGCAATCCGGCTATAATTTTTAGCATTGTGGATTTTCCGGCACCGTTTTTGCCGACAAGGGCAATGCGGTCGCGGCGGTTAATCACATAATTTATGTTGTCGAACAGCGATTTTGCGCTGAACTCCACTGATAGATTCTGAATGGCTATCACAGCTATAAATCCTGATAATGATTGGTTAGAAATGAAACGGAGAGGGAGACGGATGGCGCAATAGACGTGTTGCGCTATCGTTTTGCAGCATGGTGAATCACCAACCGGCGTGATTCGGTGATAACAATGTCGACTGCAACATCGTGGGGTTCGGCGGGAATATCTTCTTCGATGAATTGGAAATCATATCCTACGCCGATTTTTGTTGCTTTCGTTGTGTTGAGTAATCTGTCATAATACCCCTTGCCACGCCCCACGCGGTTGCCACGCCGGTCGTAGGCGATTGCGGGAACGATTATCAGCTCAATCTGGGATATGTCGGCCGTATCGTCGCCCAACGGTTCCTCTATGTGGAATGCACCGATTGCCAA
Source organism: uncultured Muribaculaceae bacterium (assembly GCA_910586565.1). Lineage (GTDB taxonomy): Bacteria > Bacteroidota > Bacteroidia > Bacteroidales > Muribaculaceae > UBA7173. The sequence goes on from CAJUIT010000001.1 coordinate 76,716, forward strand.
CCGGCTGCGGTCGTAGGGGAGAATGTCGAGATTCACCCCATTCACCCGCGGCAGATAAAAGCTTTTCCGACCGGTCCATTTGTCGAGAAAATCGAGTGTTGACAGCTCGTCGGGGAGAGAGTGGTAAATCAGCACTTTGTCGGCAAGCAGAAATGCTGCCGATTGCTCCAGACGGTCGAATACTCGTTTGGCTGCGAGTTTCTTTTCGGCATCGGAAAGGAGGCTTTTACGAGCCTTTACGCGGTTGCGGATATCATCTTTGTTCATGGCAATGTTGCATTACGTGGAAGAGTCGGTCAGTCGGTAGCTGAGTCGCTTTCGGCAGCAGACGCTGCGCCTATTGGGAAAGCGGCTCCACCGTTTAAAAGCTCTTTCACAGCCCGCTGCACATTGGCATCCATCGTGTTGGTGATATTGAAATAGGCACCCGTGCCGAGTGCGTCGCGCGCAATCAGAGCTTTCAGTTGATTAACAATCAAATCGTGGGAAATGTTGATGTAGTACCAACGGGCCGACACTCCGTTGCGTGCTGCAAAGTTCACAAACGAGCGCAGGAAAGTGTCGTCGGCCGGTAGTTTCGTCAGCAATTCATCCACGGTTTTTGCCTGAGAAAGCTCATCTCGGTGTGAGTCCACATAGTCGAAAGCAAACTTGTGGAGCAATCCCGCGTTGGCAACATTGATGTAATAGGATGTTATGCCTGATGTATCGTTGGGCACAAATATATCGGGCATGATACCTCCTCCGCCATAAACCATGCGCCCATTGCGTGTGGTGAATTCAAGGCTCTTGTCGAGTTTGATTGAATCCTGGCTGAACATCTCTCCACGGTTGTAGCGGTCGAGGATATCGTGGCCGTAGAGGGCGCTGTTTGAATAGTCTTTCTGGATGCAGCGGCCCGAGGGGGTGTAGTAGCGCCCGACGGTTAGGCGGATTGCGCTGCTGTCGGCCAATACCGACTGATGCTGAATCAACCCCTTGCCGAATGATCTGCGCCCTACGATAAGCGCGCGGTCGTTATCCTGAAGAGCTCCGGCGAGAATCTCTGATGAAGATGCTGAAAACTCATCGAGAAGAACCACCAGCTGTGCTTCTTTGAAGTTTCCGGTGCCGTCAGCTCTCACAACTTCGGTGGAATAGAAATCGCGCTCTTTGGTCGATACGATTGTTTCACCTTTTTCAAGAAATTCGTTTGCCATGAGGAAGGCAATTTCCATGAATCCGCCGGTGTTGCCACGGAGGTCGAGGATATAATCCTGTGCACCTTCGCGTTTGAGCTCGTTGAGTGCTTGCCAGAATTCGTCGTAGGTTGTACGCCCGAATTTATTCACCTTCACATAGCCGATTCCGGGGCTTACCATGTAGGATGCGTCAATCGATGTCACCGGTATGTCGCCGCGTGTAACCTCAAACGAAAGTGTTTTTTTCGACGTGGGGCGTTTGATGCCGAGTTTTACTCTGGTGTCGCGCTCGCCGCGCAGCTGCTTGAGCACCTGTTCGTTGGTAATGCCGATTCCGGCAACACTCTCTCCGTCGACCTTTACAATGCGGTCGCCGGCCTGGATGCCTACCTTTTCAGAGGGGCCACCTGAGATTACCTCCAACACCGTAATAGTGTCGTTGTTGATTGTAAACTGAATCCCGATGCCGCAGAAACTGCCGTCGAGCTCCTCGTTGACAGCCTGAAGATCCGCCGCGGGGATATAGGCCGAGTGGGGGTCGAGATTGGTTAGCAAGCTCGGGAGAGTGTTCTCAAGCAAGCTGTCGAGGTCAACCTCATCCACATAATCCTTGCGGATGAGATTGAGGATAGTCTGGAATTTTTTCTGTGTTGCCGTCGGTCCGCTCTCGCGGTTGCTCATGTCACCGGCCAAAAAGCCGAGAATGAAAGTCAGGGCCACAGTCAGTGGCACCCACACAGATGCTTGTTTTAAATTGTTCATTGCTGAAAAAGTGCAGCTTGAATCGTTATATGTGCGTTATTGCGATGGTTGGATTGGCGTTCAGTCAATGGGGGAGAGGTCGGGAATGTGCACGCATTCAACTCCGGCTCGTGTGAGAAGCTCTATACCGTCGGTAATGCGGTAAAGTTCATGATATACCACCCGCTTGATTCCTGCCTGTATAATTAATTTCGAGCATTCCATGCATGGTGAGGCAGTGATGTAGAGTGTTGCACCGTCGGACGAGTTGTTGCTGCGAGCCACTTTGGTGATGGCATTGGCCTCGGCATGCAGCACGTAGGGTTTTGTGATGCCGGTTTCATCCTCACACACATTCTCGAATCCCGAGGGGGTGCCGTTGAACCCGTCGGATATAATCATTGAATTTTTCACGATTATGGCACCCACCTTGCGGCGTTGGCAGTAGGAGTTTTCAGCCCAGATTTCAGCCATGCGCAGATACCTGCGGTCGACTATTTCCTGTTTGTGCAGATTTTCATGCCGATCGTCGGTGTTTGCCTGTGCTCCTGTCGCACTCAAATCCTGTGAATTCATGCGGTTATCAGTTTTGTTTGCGAGAGTTCACCGAACTCTCCTATTAACTTGCAAAGGTACAAACTTTCACACAATCTTTGCAACCTTGGTATAACAAAAAAACAGCATTGCACAAGAGCTGTTGTTTAAAACTTTGAGTTGTGTGGAGGTGTTATATTTTTAATTCAACTGATAAGTTTATGAAAGAAAGATATACGAATTACAATAGTAACAGTAACGAGGGGAGCCGCAAACGCGTAGTTGTAATAGGGGGAGGCTTCGCCGGATTAAATTTTGTAAAGCACATTAATCTTGATTATTATGATGTTACGGTTATCGACCGTAATAACTACCATAGCTTTCCGCCATTATTCTATCAGGTTGCGTCGGCCGGCCTCGACCCCGCAAGCATCTGCTTCCCGCTGAGGCGTGAGCTGAGAAAGCTCAAAAGCCCTAACGTGAGATTCAACATGGGAAAGGTGAAAGCAATTGATGTGGAGCGTAAATGTGTGCGAACCGACGAAGAGACCGTGCCTTACGACATTCTCATAATTGCAGCGGGGACGAAGAATAATTTCTTCAACATGCCCGAGCTTGAAAAAACGGTCTACACACTGAAGTCAACTCCCGAGGCGCTCAGGTGCAGAAACGATATTCTCGATTTGCTTGAGAGGGCGGCTCTTGAGCGGAATAGAGAGCGGCAGCGCGAAATGCTGAATTTCGTGGTTATCGGCGGCGGTCCTACCGGGGTTGAGATTGCAGGTGCTCTTGGCGAGATGAAACGCTATGTTATTCCGCGCGAATATCCGTCAATCTATCAGGAAGATGTAAATATCACACTGCTCGAAGGTTCCGACCAACTTCTCAAAACCATGAGTGATGAAAGTTCTCGTGATGCTGCCAAGGGTCTTGAATCGCTCATGGTGACGGTGAAGTTGAACTCCATAATGACAAATTTTGAAAATGGCGTGATTACCCTGAAATCGGGTGATACCCTGCCTGCAAGCATGCTGATATGGACAGCGGGTGTCACCGCAGTGCCATTTGAAATCATAGGAACTGAAAACAATCCCATAGGACATGGCAACAGGTTCAAAACCGATGCCCGTTGTAAAGTTGAGGGATTGGAGGATGTTTATGCACTCGGTGATATTTCGCTGATGAGTGGCGATCCCGGTTTCCCTCAGGGGCATCCGCAGCTTGCTCAGGTTGCTATCCAACAAGGGAGGTTTGTAGCTAAAAATCTCAATGAGGCTGCAAAGAATGCCGGAAAAATCACCCCGGAGGGCACAGCATTACCTTCGTTCCGCTATAACGATAAAGGCTCAATGGCCACCATCGGGCGAAACCGGGCGGTGGTTGATATGAAGCATGCACACTTTTCGGGCTTCTCGGCCTGGCTTGCGTGGATGTTCATCCATCTGGTGTCACTGTTAGGAATGAGGAACAAAATCACGGTTCTGGTGAACTGGATATGGTCATATTTCAACTACGGAACTTCGTTACGCCTGCTCATTCATCCTGTAAAATATCCGTTGCGCCGCCGATGGAAAGATGAGTGACGTTTTTATAGAAAAACCGTCACATGCAATTATACATCAGAATGGGGTGGGAGAGTTGTCGGGCGAAAGGTCGGCCGAACCTCCCGAGAACGGATTAGGCGAAGCAAACGGGTCAGCAGCAGCGGCAGGTTCACCCTCGCCGCTGTTGAGTTTCGAGCCTACGATATGGCGAGTTACAAGGGAATTTTCATCCCAGTTCTGGAAGCGTGCATATTGGCTCACAAATCTCATTTTTACATCGTCCACCTTACCACTACGGTGCTTTGCCACAATGAATTGAGCAAGCCCGCGGATGTCGTTTCCTTCGGCATCCTCGCTGCTGTGAAGATAGTATTCGGGGCGGTGAATGAAGCAGACAATATCGGCATCCTGTTCGATGGCGCCCGATTCACGAAGGTCACTAAGCTGAGGGCGTTTCGACTGGCTGTCGGTTCCACGGCTTTCTACCGAGCGGTTAAGCTGAGAAAGGGCTATGATTGGAATGTTCAGCTCTTTTGCAAGCTGCTTGAGCGAGCGTGAAATCATTGACACCTCCTGTTCGCGCGAGCCGAACTTCATGCCCGATGCATTCATCAGCTGCAAATAGTCGATGATGATTATTCTCACCTGATGTTCTCTCACAAGGCGGCGTGCTTTTGTGCGCAGCTCGAAAATTGAGAGTGAGGGGGTATCATCAATGTAAAGCGGAGCCGAATAAAGGCTTTTCACACCACCCATAAGTTTATCCCAGTCGGCATCGGTCAGTCGGCCGCTTTTGATTTTTTCACCTTCAAGTTCGCAAACGTTGCTTATCAAACGGTTAACGAGCTGAAGGTTACTCATTTCAAGCGAGAAGATAGCCACCGGGGTGTTTACATTCACCGCCATATTCTTGGCCATAGATAGCACGAAAGCGGTTTTACCCATCGCGGGGCGGGCAGCGATGATAATGAGGTCGGAGTTCTGCCAACCCGATGTGAGCTTGTCGAGCTCATGGAACTGTGTTTCGAGTCCGGAAAGACCTGTCTCACGGTTTGCAGCCGCCTCAATCTGCTCGATTGCCTGCTTAATCACAGGGTCGATTTGCGTAACATCCTTTTTTACATTTCGCTGGGATATTTCAAATAGTTTTCCCTCGGCTTCCTGCAAAAGGTCGTCGACGTCATTACTCTCGTCAAAAGCTTTCCCTTCAATTGCCGATGCGAAGTTGATAAGCTCGCGCGCAAGATATTTTTGTGCCACAATGCGGGCGTGAAACTCAACGTGAGCACCCGATGCCACTTTAGCGGTTAGGGTGGAGATGTAGACGGGACCCCCTGCATTGTCGAGGGCACCGTTGGCGCGCAACCGCTCGGTGACGGTGAGCATGTCGATTGGTTGCTGCGATGCGCCGAGCTGCTGAACAGCCGCATAAATAAGCTGATGCTTCGGGTCGTAGAAACTTTCAGGTTTCAAAAGGTCGCACACAGTTGTGTAGGCGTCTTTCTCAAGCATGAGAGCGCCTAACACAGCTTCCTCAACTTCGGTGTCGCGTGGTGCCAGACGGCCTCCGGTGTCGTACATTGTTTCTGGACGCGGTTTCTGCGAACGATAGTTTCCTGAATTATTGCGGTTGTTGGTGAGTTCCATTCGTTGTTGTGGGTTATTCTGTTTACAAAGGTAGATAAAATAATAAAAAAGGCAGTGTGTCGTGATGCAAAAACATCACCCACACTGCCTCCACGTCGCAGAAAAAAGCTCTATATCTCACGGCCGTTTGGTAATGGATGCTCCGGCCTTATTTTCATCGATTGTCGCATTGGCACTCTCCCCGGGAGGATTATTTGATGCTGTTACATTGCTCCCTGCAAAAACACGCGACAAATATTTCTCCCTGAATTTTTCAAACAGTTCCCAGAAATTCGGAACAAAAAGAGTGCCGATAACAGCATTCACAGCCATGCCATAGACAACGGCAGTGCCGAGACTCAACCGGCTTTCGGCTCCGGCACCCGAAGCGAACAGCATGGGCATCACACCAAACACGAAAGCCAACGCTGTCATCATGATTGGGCGGAAGCGCACAATGCCCCCTTGACGGGCAGCCTCCCTAACAGGCATGCCGGCTTTGTGATAGTCAATTGCATACTCCACAATCAGAATCGCATTTTTGGCCGCAAGGCCGAGGAGCAGAATAATGCCGATTTGTGTGTAGATGCTGATGCTCTGATTCATGAAGAAGCAACCGATGATGGTGCCAAGCAACGCGGTTGGCATCGCAATCACCACCGAAAGGGGATCGGTCCAACTCTCATATTGAGCGGCGAGCACAAGGATTGTCATAATTATAGCGAAAATCAAAACGGTTGTTATCGTGGTGCCCGATTGGGTTTCCTGCAGAGCCTCCCCCGTCCAGGCATAGCCGTAGCTGTTGCCGGTGGCTTTTGCCACAATCTCCTCCATAACTTTGATTGCGGTGGATGAGCTTACTCCATGAGCCGGTGTAGCTGTCATGGAGGCTGATTCATACATGTTATACCGGCTTATGGTTGACGAACCCATCGAGGGCACAACTGTGGCAAACGAGCTGAAAGGAACCATATCCCCGTTGCCGTTGCGCACGCTTAGTTTCAGCACATCGCCGATATTGCTGCGTGCCGCATCATCGGCGGCGATGTTCACCTGATAAACCTTATTGAATTCAACAAAATCGTTTACGTAGCTCCCGCCCATGAATGCCGAAAGGGTGGAATATATGGCATCCATGTCGAGCCCCATCATCTTGATTTTGTCGCGGTCGATGTTGATGGTGTATTGGGGCACTTCACCCTGGTAGAGCGACTGAACCGAGGCGATTTCGGGATAGTTGGCTGCCGTTTGCTTTATATCGTCGAGCACCTCCATCATCTCTTTGGCTCCGTGAGAATTTATGTCGAGCAGCTGCATTTCAAGTCCGGATGTCATGCCCAATCCGGGAATTGCCGGCGGATTGAGTGCAAACATCACACCTTCCTGCAATCCCGCGCATTTTTCTTCGAGACGTGCCATGACAGCTTCCACCGAGTGCGACGCACCTTTGCGTTCGCTCCACGGTTTCAGAATCACAAACAGGCTGCCGAGGTTGCTCCCCGAGCCCCCACCCATGAATGAGAACCCCGACATTTCAATAATATCGGATACCTCGGGCATCTCCGATGCAATTTTTGAGACTTGGTCAACCATCTTGTCGGTGCGGTCGAGCGAAGCACCTGTAGGCAATTGCACCGAAGCCATAAAATAGCCCATATCCTCTTCGGGCACGTATGTGGTCGGCCATTTTGAGAATCCCCAGAATGCAACGAAGCAGAGCACCGCATAAATGCCGATGGCAATAGCCGGCCGCTTTAAAAAACGTCCGATTGCCGAGGTGTAGGCCTGCACGGTCTTGGCCCATCCCGTGTTGAACCAACGGAACAGGAAGAACTTCGCAGGTTTACTCTTTCGCAGGAAAAGCGCACACATGGCCGGGGTGAATGTCAAGGCGTTAAACCCGGAGAAAGCAGTGGAAACGGCGATTGTGAGTGCAAACTGTTTGTAGAGTTCGCCGGTAATGCCCGAAATGAAGGCCGTGGGGATGAACACCGACAGAAGTACGAGCACTTCTCCCACAACCGGCCCTTGCAGTTCAACCATAGCTTTCTGAGCGGCTTGGCGGGGTGTCATTTTCCCCTCATCCACAATTCTGGCACAGTCCTCCACCACCACAATGGCATCATCAACAACAATTGCGATGGCAAGAACGAGACCAAACAGCGTGAGGGTGTTGAGCGTGAATCCCAGCAGTTTCATCACGGCAAATGTGGCAATCAGCGACACCGGAATGGTAATCATGGGGATTATGACAGCCCTCCAGCTCTGCAGGAACATCATGATTACAAGCATCACAATGAGGGTTGTTTCGGCAAAGGTTACAAGCACCTCGTCGATTGATGCCGACACGAAATTTGTAGTGTTCATGAGCACTCTGCAATGCACCCCCTCAGGGAGATACTGTTCAAGCTGTTTCAACTCATTCTGCACTTCCCCCGCAACGGTGAGGGCATTTGCGTCCGACCGTTGGTAGATTCCGATTAGACCGGCTTCATGACCCGAAACACGCGATATGTTGCCATAGCTTTCACTGCCCAAATCAACCCGGGCTATATCTTTCAACCGCAGAATGTTTCCGTTGCTGTCGGTTTTGATAATGATGTTGCCGAACTGTTCTGGAGTCACGAGTCGTCCGGGCGAGGTAAGTGTGAACTGGAACGCAGATGGGGTGGTGATTGGTGCGCTTCCCACGCTGCCGGCCGACACTTCCATGTTCTGAGCCTCAATTGCAGCGCGCACATCATCGGGTGTTACATCGCGCACCTGCATTTTGTCGGGGTCCATCCACACACGCATGCTGTATTCCCCTGCACCGAAAGCGCTGGCACCACCCACACCGTCGAGGCGGGCAAGTTCGTTGACCATGTGGAGCTGGGCGTAGTTTGTGAGATAGAGCGCATCGTAGCGTTCGGGGTCGTCACTTTCGAGGGCCACGAACAACAGGATGTTGGAAGATTCGGAATTGACGGAAACCCCTTGTTCTGTTACAGCCGACGGAAGTTGCGGAGATGCCTGACTCACAAGATTCTGCACCTTTACTGCCGCATCATCAAGATCAACACCGTTTTTGAAGGTGATGCGAAGGTTGTAGGAACCGTCGGAGCCTGAACTCGAACTCATGTACATCATTCCCTCCACGCCATTGACAGCCTGCTCGATAGGTTCACCGATTGCTTCGGCCACGGTCGATGCGTCGGCTCCGGGGTAGGTGGCTGAAACCTGAACGGTAGGGGGTGAGATGTTGGGATATTGGGCTATTGGAAGTGTCTTAACTGTAATGACACCCACCAGTATCATGAGAATTGCCAGCACTGTGGCAAAAATGGGGCGATCTATAAAGAATCTTGAAAACATGTTAGCTCACAGGTTTTAATTGAAACGTATCATGGTTATGCAGGGCAACGGAGTGGGCGTTAAGTAGCTTACTTAACCTCAATTGGCTTTACCTCCATGCCATCGCGTACTTTTAGGAGCGCTTTTGTCACGTAGCGGTCGGTAGGTCGCAGTCCTTCTGTCACAACTCTAAGAGTGTCGTGATATAGTTCCCCCACCTTCACCGGAGTGTAGACAATGCGGTTTGAATCGTTCACAACGTAGAGATACTTCCCGAGCTGGTCGGTACCGATTGAGGCATCCTTAACGATGATTGCTTTGGGATCAACCGCGTAGGGGAGGAGCACAGTTGCAAACATGCCGCTGCGCAATTCACCGTTGGAATTGTCAATTTTAATTCGCATCGGAACGGTTCCGGTTGATTTGTTTACCGCCGGGGCGGTATAGTCAAGTTTCCCTGTGTACTTGTTCGGGATACTGTCGCCGAATTGCACCGGAATGTGGTCATAATCAATTTTTGCGGCGGCAGGCGAATTGCGCAATTCGAGCACGCGGGTATCCTCAACGGCGAAAGTTGCCGACACACTTGAGTCGTCGTAAACTGTTGTGAGCACGACAGGGGAACTTTCACCCGCCACAAATGAGCCAGGAAGAAGAAGTGATTCTGATGCATGGCCGGCGAAGGGGGCGCGCACTGTGCAATAACTGAGCATCAAACGCGCGGTTTCAACCGCTGCCTGTGCTGTTTTTATTGACGCTTCGCTCTCTTTGAGGGCGCTTTCGGCTTGGATTACATCCATTTTCGAGACGGCATCGCTCAGAAGGGCTTTTTTCATTGCCTCATATTGTTTTGAGTTGTACTCATGCGTTGCCCTGGCTGTTTGGAGTTGAGCCTCAGCTTCGTTTAATGCCTGCGCGTAGGAGGTGGATTCGATAGTGAACAGCGGTTGACCGGCTTTGACATAATCTCCGTCATTGTAAAGCTGGGCGGTTATATAGCCGTTAACGCGAGCCACAATGTCAACATCCTGATTGGAGATGAGTGTGGCAGGATAGGATTTGTGCAGAACTATAGAATCAACTATCGGCCTGGCAACATCCACTTCGGTCAGAGCTGATGAGTCATCATCAGTCTTGCTGTGGCTGCATGCCGAAACAAGGCATAATGCCGCACCGGCAGCAACTGCCGGCAAAATCCATCGTTGTGTGTTTATTGTTTTCATAGGGATATGTTTAATCAAGAGATGATATATCGAATCCTCCGCCAAGAGCCTCGTAGAGGGTGATTAGTGCTGAGAGTGCCGAGCCTTTTGCCGACACCATGTCGCTTTCGGCCGACAGAGAGTTCAGCTGCGCGGTCACAACATCACTCATGGGGCTAAGAGATGTTTTATAGCGGTCGACTGCAAGACGCAGGGCCTCGTCGTTCTGTTCGATGACATTTGCCAGAGCATCAATGTGGCGCAAAGAGTTGTGGTAGGTCGACAAGGCATTGTCAACTTCCTGCACCGCATTTAACACCGTCAGATTATAATTGTCAATCCCGGCCATGAGCGATTCTTTTGCCGATGCCAGCTCATATTTTCGCGCTAATCCGTCGAACAATGTCCACGACAAGGTAGGAGCGATTGAATAGGTGAACGACTCGTGCGTCATCATATCGGAAATATTGTGTGCCGAAGTACCTATAGCACCGTCAATTCGCAGCGAGGGGAGAAAATCCTTTTTTGCCACACCCACTTGCGCGGCATATTCCTCCAGTTCCATCGCGGCCTGAGCGATGTCGGGGCGACGGCGCAGAATATCAGCTGGAATGCCCGAGGGGATAAGGTGATTGATGTCGGGGAGGTTTTTCACTTGGTTCACGGCAGCTTCAATAGCCTCAGGCTCCAATCCTGTTAAAACAGCAAGGGCATTGATGGTGGTGTGGATGGAGTTTTCCAACATGGGAATGTCGGCGGTTGTGGAGTAATAGGTTTCCTGAGCTTGCGCAACATCAAGTTTCGAGGCAAGGGTCGTTTCAAATCGTGCTTTCGCGATGTTCACGATTTTCATCTGCTCCTCTGAGTGTGCCCGGGAGATTTCCAGAAGTTCGCGGTACATCACCAGTTGTATATAAGTAGATGCTATCTGAGCACTTACCGATACCAACGTTCCTGCATATTCGGCCTTGGATGCCATGTAGCCGGCTTTTTTTGCTTTTACTCCTGCTGCGACTTTACCGAATATGTCAATCTCCCACGATGCGCTCAGTCCTGCCGAAAAATAATCCGTTGTCATTGCCTGAGCAGGGGCATTGGTTGTCATGCCGCTTTCACGGGCTTTTGTCCATCCGGCGTTCAAAGCCACAGTGGGGTACCATCCCGACCGGGCCTGCTTCATGGCGTTGCGTGCGATGTTACTCCGCTTTAATGCCATCGCAACATTGTAGTTGTGGTCAATGCCTGCGGCGATAAATGAATTAAGAACGGAGTCGTTGAATGTTTTCCACCACACATCTGAGTCCATGTCGGGAATTTCCATCGCAGGAGCCGACGCGTAGCTCCAGCCTTGTGGCAGAGCGTTTCCGGCACCGGAAATTTCGGCGTCCGATTTAAGCTCGGTGCCATGCGTGTGTAGCGGAATAATAGCAGCTGCAAAAGCAGCGTAAACATAAATAAACAGTTGCTTCATTATCGTGTGTCAATTCTAAATTCTTTAATAGAGATTAACAATTCTATAACACACGCCGCCCCAAAGTCGTTTAACGACAGCCCCGGGAATTAAATATTTTTTACTCACGCAGGCCTTTGAGTTTTTGGCTACGTCCAAGATGCTCCGCTCGGCAATACTCAAATAAATTTGGCATTGCTCTCTACTTATTCGTATCTTTGTAAAAGCAATTCAAGCTTCATGCCGTTTCGGCTTGCCAAGTGGCATTGACATAACACCGCAGATGAAAACAATCGACAGGGAAACAGTTCAGAAAATTCTCGACACCGCCGACATTGTGGAGGTGGTGAGCGATTTCGTGCATCTCCGCCGTCGAGGTGCCAACTACATCGGCCTGTGCCCGTTTCACAATGAGCGCACACCGTCGTTCTCGGTGTCGAGAGCCAAAGGAATCTGCAAATGTTTCAGTTGCGGTAAAGGTGGCAGCCCTGTAAATTTTGTGATGGAGCATGAGCAGCTCTCTTATTGGGAGGCGTTGCGCTACCTTGCAAAAAAATATCACATTGAGATTCAGGAGCATGAGGTTTCCGACGAGGAACGCCGCCAGATGGATGAGCGACAGGGAATGATGGAAGCGAATGATTTCGCCATGAATCATTTCGAACGCAACCTTGCCGATACCCCCGACGGCCGCGACATCGGATTGTCCTATTTCCGCGAGCGTGGCATAAACGAATGGGCTGTAAAGCGTTTTCATCTCGGTTATTCGCTTGACCGTCGTGACGACCTACTGAACGCGGCCAAGCAGCAGGGCATAAATGAAAAGTATCTGGTGGCCACCGGACTGTGCGTGAAAACTGACCGCGGAAGCCTCTACGACCGATTCAAGGCGCGCGTTATGTATCCCGTGTTTACCATTGCCGGCAAGGTGGTGGCGTTTGGCGGCCGCACATTGCGCACCGACAAGGAGGTGGCAAAGTATGTCAATTCTCCCGAATCACTTATCTACAGCAAAAGCCGCGAACTCTATGGCCTCTACCAAGCCAAACAGGCTATCGTCAAAAAGGATAAGTGTATCCTTGTTGAGGGCTACATGGATGTTATCTCCATGCACCAGCAAGGGGTGGAGAATGTTGTGGCATCGTCCGGCACCTCGCTCACCTCGGGACAAATCAGACTCATACACCGTTTCACCGACAATGTTACGGTGATTTACGACAGCGACCCCGCCGGCATCAAAGCTTCGCTGCGAGGCATTGATTTGCTTTTGGCCGAGGGGATGAACATAAAGGTGTTGCGCCTTCCCGAAGGAGATGACCCCGATTCGTTCGCGCAATCGCACACCGCCGAGGAGGTTGAGGCCTATCTTGATTCAAATGAAGTCGACTTCATTAAATTCAAGATGGATATTCTTCTAAAGGATTGCGACAACGACCCTATAAAACGGTCGAAAGTGCTTGGCAGCATCCTTAAATCAATAGCAAATATCCCCGTTGAGCTAACCCGCTCATTTTATATAAAGGAATGCAGCCTGCGCTTTGGCATTGCCGAAGCTGTGTTGATGCGTCAGCTTCAGGTTGATATTACCAAACTGCGTGAAAACAATGAGGTAATTGCCCGAAAACAGGCTGCCGTAGAGTCAATTGGGAATATTACCGCACCGGCCGATGTCGCACCGCAACAGTCGGACGATAGTGTGCCGGAAGTTGATTCCGAACTAAACGATGCCACCCCTGCGCCTGCAGTTCCCGATGCGGCCAACCCGCATGCATCGGTACTTGCCCCGCAGGAGAAAGCGCTGCTGCGCCTGATGCTCAAATATGGGATGGTTGACCTTGAGGATGGGTTCGGACTTACTGACACAGGGGAGCGACTCAAGGTTATCGACTACATAAGGGAGGACCTTGAGGTTGATAACATGTCGTTTACAAATCGGGTATATCAGCAGATTTATGAGGAGGCGATTCAATTGCGCCATTCTTCGTGGAGCAGCGATTATGCCGACCACATTGCCATTGCCGAGCAGCACAAGGAGGAAGCTCTCGCTACCGGACGTGCGCAGATTCAACAGACTGCATCAACGATGGAGGAAATCAACATCGGGGAGAAAAAACTGGCCGACCGCTGTGAAACATCTTATCAGGAGGAGTTGCGCAACTTTGCCGCAGGATATTTTGAAAAACATTTTGTTTCGCACCCCGACGATGCAATCCGTTCAGTAGCAACTTCGCTGGTAATCGAGAAACATCAGCTAAGTAAAATTTATTTCAAGAACACCAAAGTTGAATCGGAAATCGACCGGTTGAACGACCTTGTGCCCAGAGCGTTGATTGCACTTAAATATGACATGGCACGGTGCTACTCCGATGATTTGCGCAGGAGAATTCATGCCTTGCAAAGCAATCCCGACGGTTACGACCTGCAGGAGATTCTCGCGCTTATGACTCAGCAGCAGAAATGGCAACAGTTCTGTGCAAACCTCGCTTCGAAAATAGGGGAGAGGGTCTATGAACCGCTTCGATAAGCTGTTTGAAAATAATTAAAACACACTGTGCGCTCTTTAAAAAGATAAAATCGCGCGGGGAATTTTAGTGAGTGTGCTTTTTTGAATCGTCATTATATGCGGAAGCCGATTTCAGGGCATCCGACTAACAGACGATTCCAAACAAAAAGCACTAAAACATTGCAATGAAAAAACTCGTTTCGCTATTACTCTTTGCAGCGTCGGCTGCAATTCCCGGGGTGGCACAGGTAGCCCCTTCAGTGTCAATCTTAGGCGATTCCTACTCTACTTTCGAGGGTTATATCGAACCCGAAAGCAACGTTACATGGTATTACGAGCCTGTGCGCGATGACCGCACCGACCTGCGCACCGTCGACCAAACATGGTGGCACCGCTTCGTGACCGAAAACGGTTATAAGTTGTGTGTCAACAACTCCTATTCAGGTTCGACAATTTGCAACACCGGCTACGACGGTGCCGACTACACTACATTCTCGTTCGTTACCCGTTGCAAAAATCTCGGTAACCCCGACATTATTTTCATTTTCGGCGCAACCAACGACTCATGGGCAGGCGCGCCTATCGGTGAATATAAATACAGCGACATTACCACCGAGGATTTATTCTCGTTCCGTCCCGCAATGGCACGCATGATGCGTTCAGTGACCGAACGTTATCCCAATGTGAAAATCTACTTCATCATCAACGACGGTTTGAAAGATGAGATTGTTGAGTCAATCAACACCATCTGCGCGCACTATTCGGTGCCCACCATTCAGCTTGAGGGCATTGACAAAATCAACGCACATCCCAGCGTGAAAGGTATGGAGCAGATTGCAGCTCAACTGAAAGCGGCTGTTGCGAAGTAGGAAATAATTTACGCACGCCGGCGAACATAACCCGGACGAATGTTTTTTGCAGGCAGAGATGGTTATTAAAACGGCAACCATCTTTGCCTGCAATTTGTTTAATAGTCAAGGGTCGGGACTAACTAATATTCACAAGTTTATGGTTTGGTATGATATTTTGATTTCAGTTTGTGTGGTAGGGGCACCGGTGGTGCTTCTTGTTTTGCGTGGTCTCAGAATCTGGCGCAAAACGAGGGGTAGGCCAATGCCTGCTTCATGGCACAGAATGGAGTGGGGGATACTCTCACTATGTATAATCATGCTGATAACAGGATTTGTGCTTCTTGAGACCTATCATAGATAACGGGCATTGTTGGCGTCGGAGCTACGTCTCATGCAGGCATCAAGGAAATTGGTTTATTCGTGACGTTTTCGTAACTTTGCATAAAGTTTCATTGAATATGTATAAACTCATTGCAAGGTATTTAATTTTCATTTCAGGTCTTTATTTCTTATCATTGGGTGTTGTTCTTTTTGTTCTGTCATCGCTCGGCACCACCCCCATTTCAAGCATCAACTACATTATCTCCGTTAACTTTCCGCTTACGCTCGGCACCGCCACGTTTATATTCAATATGGTGCTGATTCTTGCGCAGTTCTGGCTGATTAGAGGCATAGGAACCCGCAAGGATAGAATGGAGATTCTTTTCCAAATCCCCTTTTCATTTTTGCTTGCCGTGTTCATGGACTTTAACATGAGGGTTTTCTCATGGGTTCATGCAACCGATTACGTAACAGCGCTTGCCGTGCTCGTGTGCGGGTGCATTATCCAGGCCGTGGGTGTTGTTCTTGAAATCAAACCTAATGTAACGGCTATGAGCGCTGAGGGTGTTGTGAAATATGCCTCGCGCCGCTACAACAAGGATTTCGGCAGAACCAAAGTCTGTTTCGACATCACACTCATCACCATTGCAGCGCTTCTGTCATTATCCCTTTCGGGGCAAATCGACGGATTGCGCGAGGGCACAGCCATCGGCGCGTTATGCACCGGCTACATCGTAAGCTTCCTGTCACTGCATGTTATTAACCGCGCAAACCTGTTGCGCGTGATGGGTTGGGCGACCTCGTTGAGGCATAAAATCAGCCGTGGAGGTGCCAACTGACATGCCGAGGTGGTGACTCACCCCAAAAAATTCCTGTTAATTTGTAGGAAATCCATTAATAATTTGTAATTTTGGCGATAGTTGAGGGGAGATTCTCCTCAACTCTAATAACCATGTAAACATAAATAACCCAAACTATTTTAATACCTGACCATGGCAGATAACAAAGAAAAACTGTTCACACAGTTTCCCCCGGTGAGCTACGACACGTGGCGTGCCAAGGTGGATGCCGACCTCAAAGGTGTTCCTTTTGAGAAAAAACTGGTGTGGCGCACTAATGAAGGCTTTACCGTTCAGCCGATGTATCAGCGTGGCGATATTGCCGACCTAAAAACTACCGATTCACTTCCCGGCGAGTTCCCGTTTGTTCGCGGCACACGCACCGACAACAACTGGCTCACACGTCAGGAAATCATTCCTGTCGATGCAGCCGAGGCCAATAAAGTAGCACTCGATGTGCTCGGAAAGGGTGTGAACTCTCTCGGTTTCACCATCAAGGAAGTTAGCGAAGAAAATGTGGCCGCAATGCTTGCAGGAATCGACCTTGAAAAGGTTGAGGTGAACTTCACCACATGCCCCCGCAAAGCTGCCGAGCTGGCAAAAGTTCTCGTTGAATATCTCAAGAAAAACGGATTGGAAAAAACATTCCGTGGTTCAATTGATTATAACCCGTTCAAACGCGCGTTCCGTCATGGAACCGAAGTTGACGCTGCTGCAATAAAATCGGAAGGTGTGGCTATGCTGGCACTGGTTAAAGATGTGCCCGGGCTGCGATGCCTTGCCGTTGATTCGGTGCTCTTCAACAATTCGGGTGCATATATTTTCCAGGAACTCGGCTATGCTCTCGCATGGGGTGCCGAATGGCTCACTCTTCTCACCGAAGCAGGTGTTTCGGCCGACGAAGTTGCCTCGCGCATCAAGTTCAACATGGGCATCTCGTCGAACTATTTCATGGAGTTGGCCAAATTCCGCGCCGCACGCATGATGTGGGCGCAGATTGTGAAACAGTATGCCCCCGCCGGCGACGACGCTTGCAAAATGATGGCTCACGCCGTTACCTCGCAGTTCAATCAGACCATTTATGACGCGCATGTGAATCTGCTCCGCAGCCAGACTGAAGCCATGTCGGCAGCTCTTGCAGGTGTTGACTCAATCACAGTCACTCCGTTCGACATGCCTTACAAAACGCCCGATGAATTTTCGGAGCGCATCGCCCGCAACCAGCAGCTCCTGCTCAAGGAGGAGAGCCACCTCGACAAAGTAGTTGACCCCGCAGGCGGTTCCTACTATGTGGAGACCCTCACAGTTTCCATCGCACAGGAGGCATGGAAGCTTTTCCTTGATGTTGAGGAAAAGGGTGGTTTCGTTGCTTGTGTGAACGCAGGCGAGATTCAGGCCGCTGTGAATGCCTCATCGGTAAAACGTCATCAGGATATGGCTCGCCGCAAGGAGATTCTTCTCGGCACTAACCAATTCCCCAACTTCAACGAATTTGCCGCAGAAAAAATCGAGAAAACCGGATGCTGTGCTGAAGGCAAACATGAGTCGGCTTGCGGTTGCGCAGCTGAAGGGGTGGCTGAGAAAGCTCTCCGCAGCGAACGTCAGGCCAGCGATTTCGAAGCTTTGCGTCTTGCAACCGAGCATGCGTCAAACCGTCCCAAGGCATTCATGCTCACCATCGGCAACCTCGCCATGCGTCTGGCCCGTGCTCAGTTCTCGTCGAACTTCTTCGGATGTGCAGGCTATGAGATTCTTGACAACATCGGATTCCAATCCGTTCAGGAAGGCATCGACGCTGCAATGGAAAAAGGTGCCGATATTGTGGTTCTCTGCTCGTCAGACGATGAGTATGCCCAGTTCGCCCCGGAAGCGTTCAAGCTTCTTGCCGGACGCGCTGAATTTGTTGTTGCCGGCGCTCCCGCCTGCACCGACGACCTCAAGGCTCTCGGCATCGAGAATTTCATCCACGTGCGCAGCAATGTGCTTGAAACACTTCAGGAATTCAACCGTCGTCTCCTCAAAAAGTAAGAACCATGAAACCCGATTTCAAAAACATTAATATAATCGCCGATGCCTTTGGCGCACCGGCAACAGCACCGGCAGTTTCCGGTGAGGATTGGCTCACCCCTGAGCTTATTCCTGTTAAACCCGTCTACACAAAAGACGACCTTGAGGGGATGGAGCACCTCGACTATGTGGCCGGTCTGCCCCCCTTCCTGCGTGGCCCCTATAGCGGCATGTATGCCATCCGTCCCTGGACTATCCGCCAGTATGCCGGCTTCTCCACAGCAGCCGAATCAAACGCATTCTATCGCCGTAACCTCGCTTCCGGTCAGAAAGGGCTTTCGGTTGCGTTCGACCTCGCTACACACCGCGGCTATGATGCCGATCACCCCCGTGTTGTGGGCGACGTAGGTAAGGCCGGTGTATCGATTTGCTCGGTTGAGGATATGAAAGTGCTGTTCGACGGCATTCCCCTCAACAAAATGTCTGTTTCAATGACCATGAACGGTGCCGTTCTTCCCGTGCTCGCTTTCTACATCAATGCGGGTCTTGAGCAGGGCGCCAAACTCGAGGAGATGGCCGGAACTATCCAGAACGATATCCTCAAGGAGTTCATGGTGCGCAACACCTACATCTATCCCCCCGAGTTCTCGATGCGTATTATCGCCGATATCTTCGAGTACACATCGCAGAACATGCCCAAATTCAACTCAATCTCAATTTCGGGCTACCACATGCAGGAAGCCGGTGCCACATGCGACATCGAGCTGGCCTACACACTCGCCGACGGATTGGAGTATCTGCGTGCAGGTGTGAACGCCGGAATGGATATCGACTCATTCGCTCCGCGCTTGTCGTTCTTCTGGGCAATCGGCATGAACTTCTTCATGGAAGTTGCAAAAATGCGTGCTGCCCGCATGCTCTGGGCAAAGATTGTGAGCCAGTTCAATCCCAAGAATCCTAAATCGCTCGCTCTGCGCACCCACTCGCAAACATCGGGTTGGTCGCTCACCGAGCAGGACCCCTTCAACAATGTTGGCCGCACATGTATCGAGGCTATGGGCGCTGCGCTTGGTCACACCCAATCGCTCCACACCAACGCTCTCGACGAGGCAATCGCTCTTCCCACCGATTTCTCGGCCCGTATTGCCCGCAACACTCAGATTTACATTCAGGAGGAAACTTACGTTTGCAAGGAAATCGACCCCTGGGCCGGCTCCTACTACGTTGAATCGCTCACTAATGAAATCGCTCACCGCGCATGGGAGCACATCCAGGAAATCGAGAAACTTGGCGGCATGGCCAAAGCTATCGAGACCGGGCTTCCCAAACTGCGCATCGAAGAGGCCGCTGCCCGCACTCAGGCCCGCATCGACTCAGGCCGTCAGACAATCGTAGGTATCAACAAATACCGTCTCGACCATGAGGATCCCATCGACATCCTTGAGATTGACAACACCGAGGTTCGCACCGAGCAGTGTGCACGTCTTGAGGAATTGCGCAAGGATCGCGACGAGGAAGCTGTTAAGAAAGCTCTCGCCGACATCACCGAATGCGTGCGCACCAAGAAGGGCAACCTTCTCGACCTCGCCGTGAAAGCAGCAGGTTTGCGTGCATCACTCGGTGAAATTTCCGATGCGTGCGAAGATGTTGTGGGACGTTATAAAGCAGTAATCAGAACTATTTCAGGCGTGTATTCAAGCGAAACAAAGAATGACCCCGATTTCCTCAAGGCTCAGAAAATGACCGAGGAATTTGCAAAACGTGAAGGTCGCCAGCCCCGAATCATGATTGCCAAAATGGGGCAGGATGGTCACGACCGCGGTGCTAAAGTTGTTGCAACCGGCTATGCCGACTGCGGTTTCGACGTGGATATGGGTCCGCTCTTCCAGACTCCCGCAGAGGCCGCCCGTCAGGCTGTTGAGAACGATGTGCACATTCTCGGTGTGTCGTCGCTCGCAGCAGGCCACAAAACACTTGTGCCTCAGGTTATCGAAGAGCTCAAGAAACTCGGCCGCGAGGATATAATTGTAACCGCAGGCGGTGTTATCCCCGCCCAGGACTACGATTTCCTCTACAAGGCAGGTGTAGCAGCTATTTTCGGCCCCGGTACACGCATTCCCGTGTCAGCAATCAAAATGCTCGAAATCCTCAACGGCGAGGAAGCATAAACGATAGCATTTTAACAACCTACAATCAAGAGGTTGTGTCAGAATCCAAGATTTTGGCACAACCTCTTATTTATTGCGCCTCCACCACAGCGATGCGAACTTTTTTGGTATCTTTGCCAATGATTTTGACACCACACTTTGTTTGACTCACGGCAATGGAATTCAACAGCTTTGCTTATGCGGCCTTTTTTGCAATAGTAATCGCGCTTTACTACGCTCCGTTCATGCGGACTGCTGTGAGGCAGAATGCGTTGGTTCTTGCTGCGAGCTATGCTTTTTACGGTGCTTGGGACTGGCGTTTTCTCGGCCTCATCATGTTGACTACGGTGTCGACCTATCTCAGTGCGCTGGCAATTGCCAACCGACGGCACAAAGGCTGGTTGGTGGCGAATATTGTGTTGAACCTCGGCATCCTGGGGCTGTTCAAATATTTCAATTTCTTCTCCGACAACATCGCATGGCTCTTGAAATGGATGGGATGGGAGGTCGACTGGGTGTTCATTGAAATCCTGTTACCGGTAGGTATATCTTTCTACACCTTTCAGGCTATCGGCTATACAATCGACGTGTGGCGCAAGGAGATTCAGCCCGAACGAAACCTCCTGTTTTTCGCCACATTCATTGCCTATTTCCCCCAACTCGTGGCCGGACCCATTGAGCGCGCGGGCCGGCTGTTGCCTCAGCTTAAACGGCTCAATGTGTGGCAAAACTCTGATGCAACGGCAGGCATGAGGCTAATCCTGTGGGGGATGCTAAAGAAAGTGGCCGTTGCCGACCCGTGCGGAACCGTTGTTGCCGCCTATTTCGATGCAGGCCCCAACTATCCTACCATAGTGCAGGTTTATGTGGGCGCTCTCTGTTTTGCAATCCAGATTTATTGCGATTTCTCGGGCTATTGCGATATTGCCCAAGGCTCGGCAAGGATAATGGGGGTAAGGCTCACCGACAACTTCCTACGCCCGTTTTTCTCGCGCAGTTTCCTTGAACTTTGGCACAGGTGGCATGTGTCACTGATGCGTTGGTTCACCAACTATGTGTATATCCCCCTGGGCGGTTCGAGGTGCGGCCGATGGCGCACCATGCGAAACATCATGATAGTTTTTCTGCTGTCGGGGCTATGGCATGGCGCTGCATGGGGATTCATCTGGTGGGGAGTGTTGTGCGGGGTAATATATATAGTGGAGAAGTTGGCTGGTGTGAGTAATTACAAAAATGCTGCGCCCCCGCAGGCTCGCGATGCAGTACGCATTTTTGCCACGTTTTCGCTGTTTGTGATAGTATTCACGATATTCCGTGTCCCCGACACACTCCTTGCTATCCGTTGGATTGCAACCTCCGTTCTTCCCATTTCAATCATTCTTCTCGGCTTGCTCTCTGTCGCCGTTTTTTGTTTCAGAAAACTCGTCTATTGGCAGCCGAAGCTTCATCGCATGTTGCAATTCATGGTAGTTCTCATCGCCATTGCAGTTCTATTCGTGGTAGGTGCAATAGTGGCACCGCAGCCTGTGTGGTTTCACCTTTACTATTTTGTTGCTGCAATGGTGTTACTTTGTGAATGGCGAACCCGCGGTGGAGTGAAGTGCCCGTTTCCGCTTTCCCGTTCACGAAGCTGGCGTTATGCAACATATATGCTGTTCTACCTGCTGATTCTCACCTACGGATTCTTTCAACTTCCCCCGTTGGTGAGCGAAACAAGTTTTGTCTATTTCCAATTCTGACGTTTACCGCACAAAAACGAACCAGATGAGCACCTCACTGAAATCTCCATATATCTTTCTCTTGAAAGTTGCCTTGCTTGCGCTTATACCTCTGCTGCCGGCAATCCTGTTCCATGTTATTTTCGACCCATATAAAGTGCTTCGGAGTCATGATGATTATTTCGGCGACGGCCTCGGCGTGAATAAAGGCGTTGTCACCCTCGATGCTTTCCGACGCAATAATGCGGCAACTGACTACGATTCGTTCATTATCGGCTCGTCGATTTCATGCTATTATCCCGTAGGGGAGTGGCTGAAATATCTCCCTGAGGGGGCGCGAGGCATGCATTTCGATTCGTCGGGGCAGAGTGTTCACACCGCAAGATTGTTTCTCGAATATCTCGACCGCGAGTGCGATTCTTTGAACAATGTGCTCATCGTGATGAGCCCCTACATATTCGGGATAAAGGATAATTCGGAGAGCCTCCCTTTATTGGTGCCACCTGCAATTTACGGCAATGACTTCTGCCGGTCTTTACGTTTTCACTACAAATTTTTCCGCGAACTGTCAACTTATGGCTATTGTGCAAGTTTGATTCCGTGGCTGATTTCCGGAGTGAAAGAAGATAAACTCGACCAGCACATTTTTGAGCAGCAACCGATTGTTTATTCCCGCGCAATCAACGAGGAATCTATTCCGGAGTGGGATGCTGAAATAGCTGCGGACCCGGCTAAGTTCTATGCAACCCACACTGTAGAGGTGCCTGACCGCAACGACCCTTATCGCGAAATGGAAACACCGCTAACCGAGGAGCAGAGAAACGATTTTAGGAAAATCCATGAAATTCTCAACAAGCGAAAAGTTGACTTCAGATTGGTATTATCACCGACTCTAAGCCTTGAGGTTTTAACCGATAGTGATGACGCCTTTCTTAAATCGTTGTTCGGAGCTGGCTACATCAACCTTACACGTGATTTTCGCGAGGAACTTGCCGACCAAACAAACTTTTACGATGGCGTTCATTATCGGCCTGTGCTCGCTGAGAAATATATGCGGAAGGCTTATGAATCCCGTTGACAGCAAAAACGCGGCGCGCAATGAGTGAGTTGCGCGCCGCGTTGTGCATTTTGAAGTTTTATCTTATTCCTCGGTTGTAGCGTTTTCCGACGATGCGTTGCATGCCGATTTGTCGCATGCAGGTTTCAGCCAGCGGTCGAGCCAGCGGAAGAATACGCGCTGCCAGAGAATTGCATTCTGAGGTTTGAGAATCCAGTGGTTCTCATCGGGGAAGATAACCATTTCAGCAGGCACACCGCGAAGTTTTGCGGCGTTGAATGCCATCTCGCCCTGAGAGGAGAGAATGCGGTAGTCAAGTTCTCCGTGTGTAACCAGAATGGGGGTGTTCCAACGGTCAACAAATTTGTGGGGAGAATTGGCGAATGTGCGCTGAGCGGTGGCATTATCCTTTGCCCAGAATGCGCCGCCCATATCCCAGTTGGCAAACCACATTTCTTCTGTTTCGAGATACTGTGCCTCCATATTGAAAATGCCTGCGTGAGCGATGAGAGCTGCAAAGCGGTTTTCATGAATGCCTGCTAACATATAAACAGAGAAACCGCCGTAGCTTGCACCCACGGCACCGATGTGGTCGCCGTCAACATAGGGGCGCTGCTTCATGTAGTCGACAGCTGCGAGGTAATCCTGCATGTTCTGGCCGGGATAGTCACCCGAAATCTGTGCATTCCATTCTGTTCCGAAGCCGGGCAGACCGCGACGGTTGGGAGCAATAACGATATAGCCGTTGGATGCCATAAGCATAAGGTTCCAACGGTAGCTCCAGAACTGGCTCACTGCCTGCTGGGGGCCACCCTGGCAATAGAGGATTGCGGGATATTTCTTGGTTTCGTCGAAGTTGGGGGGAAGCACAACCCAAGTTGTCATGAGTTTTCCATCGGTGGTGGGAACCATCTCCTTGCGCATCACGGGAGCATCAATCTGCTCGAGAATGTCCTTGTTGACAGCTGTGAGCGCAGTGGCTTTCTGGTCTTTAACCGAGAAAATTTCGTTGGGGTAGAGGAACGAATGGCGCATTGTCACGAGGGTGGTTTCATCAACCGGAGCAAGCGATGCGTAGTCGCAGATGTCGCTGCCCGATGTCACCATCGAAACCTTTTTCGAAGCCACCTCAACCTGGAAAATCGGGGTTACACCCTGATAGGGGGCAATAAAGTAGATTGATTTTCCCGAAGGATTCCATGCGATTGCATCGGCAGTGTAGTCCCAGTTCTCGGTGAGTTCGGTTTTCGCTTTGCTGGCCATATCCATAACCATCACGCGGTTCTTATCTGATTCATATCCGTCGTGCTCCATCGACAGCCAAGCGAGGGTAGAGCCGTCGGGTGAGAATGCCGGGCAGGTGTCGTAGCCCATCATCCCCTCGGTGAGGTTCTCGGTAGTGCCGTTTTCAAGGTTGTAGAGGTAGAGGTCGGAGTTGGTTGAAACCGCATATTCCACGCCTGTTTTCTTACGGCTGGTGTAAACGAGTTGTTTGCTGTCGGGCGACCATGCAAATGATTCGATTCCACCGAAAGGTTTCATAGGCGATTCATAGGGCTCATCGGCCATGATATCGGTTATGTTTTTAACGCTGTAGCCGTCGAAATCAGCGATAAAGGGGTGGGGCACTTCGGTTACCCATTCATCCCAGTGCTTGTACATGAGGTCGTCGATGATGCGCGCATTTGCCTTGGGAAGATCTGGATAAACATCCTGAGGAGTACGGCCATATTTAACAGTCGATACCAACACAACCTTTTTCCCATCGGGGGATACAAGGAAACCGGCAACGCCGTTTTCCATGCGTGTCACAACATGGCGGTTGGTTCCGTCGGCATTCATCACCCACATCTGGGGCTTGCCATCCTTTTCAGCTACAAATGCAATGCGGTTGCCACCGTCGATCCACACGGCTTCATTTTCCGACATGGCTGTGCGGGTGAGTCGGCATACGTCGCTGCCGTCAACATTCATCACATAGAGCTCGTTGTTCGATTTGTTCTGCTCCACGCTCTCATAGCTCACGCCATAGAGAATTTTACTGCCGTCGGGCGATACCTGAGGATTGCTCACGCGGCCCAGCGCTTCAAGCGCCTCGATGTTGAACACACGGTCGGTCGATTTGAATTCGGGCTTGTCGATAAGCTTCTGCGAATTGTCGCAGCAGCTTGTCGTTCCCGCCAACAGAGTTGCTGACATCGCTAAGGGAATGATTAGTTTATTCATTTATAGTTGATTATAATGTTGGTTCCGGTATAGAGGGAATATTCTGTACGATTAATGAGGCATTTTGGAAGAATCGATTCTCTGTTGCCATCAATCAATTGCTTAAACGCCACAAATTTAGCAAATTTTTACTTGCCGAAAGCCATTAGCCGCTGCATAGCACTGAATTTTTAGAATTATTTCGTAATTTTGCAAGGTTAAACATCGGCATGAGTATGTTTGCATTTAATCCGGTGAAAATTTAAATCAGGCTGTTCTGCATGTTCCTGCTTTTCGCTCTGAAGTTTAATCCCGAGCTTTTTTGCTTTTGCACAACATACTCTGAATTCCAACTTAAATATTAACATTAAGTCAAAAGTAAACATACTTTAAAATCTGAAACAATGCTTGCGACAAAATACAATCCCGCAGAAGTAGAAGATAAATGGTATGCCTATTGGATGGAACATAACCTGTTTCATTCCGAACCCGACGGGCGCGAACCCTACACAATCGTGATTCCCCCGCCAAACGTAACAGGCGTGCTTCACATGGGCCACATGCTCAACGAAACCATTCAGGATATTCTGGTGCGTCGTGCCCGCATGGAAGGCAAGAACGCTTGCTGGGTTCCGGGTACCGACCACGCTTCAATTGCAACAGAAGCAAAAGTTGTTGCCAAGCTTGCCAAAGAGGGCATCAAAAAGACCGACCTCACCCGCGAGGAATTTTTACGTCATGCGTGGGATTGGACGGAGCATCACGGCGGCATCATCCTTCAGCAGCTCCGCAAGCTCGGAGCATCATGCGACTGGGCGCGCACAGCATTCACTATGGACGACATCCGCTCTCGCAGCGTGATTCGAGTTTTCTGCGATTTATATAAAAAAGGCTATATTTACCGTGGTGTGCGCATGGTCAACTGGGACCCCGCCGCCCTCACAGCTCTCTCCGACGAGGAGGTAATCTATAAGGACGAGCACTCGAAACTCTACTATCTGCGTTATTTCGTGGAAGGGGAGCCTGACAAGTATATCGTTGTTGCAACAACCCGTCCTGAAACAATTTTGGGCGACACAGCAGTGTGTGTGAATCCCAACGATGAACGATACTCCTGGCTCAAAGGCAAAAAAGTAATTGTTCCTATGGTAGGGCGCGTAGTGCCTATTATCATGGACGAGTATGTTGAGATGGAATTCGGAACGGGCTGCCTGAAAGTCACCCCTGCACACGACGTCAACGACTACATGCTCGGTGAGAAATACAATCTTCCCACAATCGACATTTTCAACCCCGACGGCACAATCTCCGAGGCTGGTGGCATGTATATCGGTCACGACCGCTTTGATGTGCGCAAGGAAATCATCGCCGACCTGCAGGAACGCGGATTGGTTGAGAAAGTTGAGGACTACGACAACAAGGTGGGATATTCCGAACGCACAAAGGTGGTTATCGAGCCTAAACTGTCGATGCAGTGGTTCCTCAAGATGGATGAGCTCACCAAGCCCGCTTTGAAGGCGGTGATGGACGACGATATCCGTTTCTATCCTGCAAAATTCAAGAACACCTACCGTCATTGGATGACCGACACCAAGGACTGGTGCATCAGCCGTCAGCTCTGGTGGGGGCATCGCATTCCCGCCTACTTCCTTCCCGAAGGTGGTTATGTTGTTGCCGAAACTCCCGAAGAGGCTCTGCAGCTCGCCCGCGAGAAAACCGGCAATCCCGATTTGCAGGCATCCGATCTCCGCGCCGACGAAGATTGCCTCGACACATGGTTCAGCTCATGGTTGTGGCCGATTTCACTTTTCAACGGCATTCTTGAGCCGGGCAACGAGGAAATCAAATACTATTATCCCACATCCGACCTCGTAACCGGGCCCGACATCATTTTCTTCTGGGTTGCCCGCATGATTATCGCAGGCTACGAGTTCGAGAACGAGATGCCGTTTAAAAATGTGTACTTCACAGGCATTGTGCGCGACAATCTCGGCCGCAAGATGAGCAAGTCGCTCGGCAATTCGCCCGACCCGCTCGACCTCATTGCCACATTCGGAGCCGATGGCGTGCGCATGGGTCTCATGCTTGCCGCTCCTGCTGGAAACGACATTCTGTTTGATGATAAACTTTGCGAAACCGGCCGTAATTTCTGCAACAAGGTGTGGAATGCCTTCCGCCTCGTGAAGGGTTGGGAAGTAAGCGCCGATGCCGCAATCCCCGCCGAAAATCAGAAAGCAATCGAGTGGTTTGAAGCCAAGCTCAAGGCAACTTGCACCGAGGTTGATGAACTGATGAAGAAATTCCGCCTGTCGGAGGCTCTTATGGCCATCTATAAACTCTTCTGGGATGAATTCTCTTCGTGGTATCTCGAAATGGTTAAACCTGCCTATGGCGCGCCGCTCGACAAGGCCACCTACGACGCAACGCTCGGATTCTTCGATGCACTTCTGCGCCTCATGCACCCGTTCATGCCATTCATCACCGAGGAACTTTGGCAGAATCTGGCCGAACGCCGCGAGGGTGAATCAATCATGTATGCAACTCTCCCCGCCGGCGACACAGCCGATGCTGCGATACTTTCCGAAATGGAAACCGCGAAGGAAATCATCACCGCCGTGCGTGCCGCCCGTGCCAAAAAGAATATTCCGGCGAAGGAAGTGCTTGAACTCAACGTTGTTGAGGCTGCAGTGCCCGTTGCAGAGCTTTCGGGACTGATTGCAAAGATGGCCAACCTGTCGGCTATCAATGCCAATGCAGCCAAGAATGCCGCCGCAGCATCATTCATGGTAGGTACACAGGAGTACAATGTTCCCCTCGGCGACACAATTGATGTGGAAGCTGAAATAGCCCGAATCAATAAGGATATAGCCTATTACGAAGGGTTCCTTTCTTCGGTTATGAAGAAGCTCTCCAACGAGCGTTTTGTGTCGAAAGCTCCGGCTGCCGTTATCGAAGGTGAACGCCGCAAGCAAGCCGATGCTGAATCAAAGCTTGAAACACTCCGGGCTACACTTGCCGCCCTCAGCAAATAAGCCCGATATTGCTACACTAAAAAGCAGAAGCTGTGCAACGCAACATGCACAGCTTCTGCTTTTTTTATCTTTAAGTATCGTGTCTTAAATAAGGTGGGGATATCACCGCTCCTGATGTAGCTGTTCTGCCTCAAGCCATGAGTTGATGGTGTCGCGAAGAATTGAATCGGAAGGGGAGAGGGCCCATCCTTGAAATTGATTGAACGATATCTCAAGTGAGCCGTCGAGATTGGGATATCGAGCAAGCAGGGGAGCTGCAACTCGTGCACTCGCCACAACATTCGGCACTTCCCCCAATGATGTCATTATAATAAGTTGCTCGGTTGAATAGAGTGGGTCCTCGGTGATAATAATCGTATCTCCCGTTTCACGAGCGAGATTTCTCAATCGGGAAATGAACGGGGAGTTCTTTGGAACCACAACTTCCTGACCGCCCAGATTGAACTGGTTGAGGTAGGGCACTGCTCCGGTTGAATCCTTGCGTTGAACGAGTATCTGGCGGTCTATATCGCCGGGGTGCACAAAAATAAACTCCTCTTTCAGCTCAGCCGTTGCCGGAATATCACTGACTACCAATTGATACCGCCCCTCTTTCAAGCCGTCGAGTGCATCGCTCAGACGTGTGAAGGGGTGAAAATAAACAGGACGGTTGTGACGGGCTGCCATTTCGCGCAGCATGTCGTAGTAATATCCCCCTAATGAGTCGGCCGTTGTGGTGACCCCCATAGGTGATATTTCGATTGCAACATTAATAGTATCGCCGGTGGCATAATGGTCGCCGCGCGCCGGGATAGTGCGTGCCGAACATTGCCGCAATCCAATCATCGCCACAGCTGCGGCAAACAGCAGCATGAGATATAAACTCGCGCTCCCTTTCTTATGTTGCAGTCGGTTAAACATCGGTTAGTGTCAGTTGGCGAAATCAATGCTGAGTCCAAGCTGAAGTCGGCGGGGATTCATGGGATAATGGGGCATTGAGAAATAATTCGTGCCTGTCATACCCTGATTAACGTGCGACATCATGACATAAAAACGCGTTTTCGATAGCTTAAAGTTCAAATAGGCGTTGACAAAAGGATAGTTTCCAACGTCGACCGAGCGCTGATTGTAGAATGTCATTGTTTCGGGTTGGAAATTCACGGCTTTATATTTTGTGAAGTAATCGCAGTTCACGCCGAATTGCACAAACAATGTCGCTACCTTAAAAACCACATATAAGTTGGTGTTTATTGCCAGTTTGGGAAGCGGGATTACGGCATCCTGCGAGCTTGTCTGATAGGTGACTATATTGTCCCAATGCAGCGGCCCGAACTTGAAGTTCTGTTGCAGCGTGGCACTGAACACCTGAGCGCTTCCCCCATATTGGGCGGGAAGTGCATTTTCATCGAAGTAAAGTTGGTTCTGCACATTTTCTACTGCGGCGGAGAGGGTAGTGCGGGTCCAGGGAACAGAAATCTCTCCACCGATTCTCAATGAACGTGTTTTCTCAAAACTGTTGTTCCACATGAAATGGTTCGACCAATATTGCTGCATCAGCCAGGGGGCGGTGAGATTGGTGAAATGCCCCGAAGCCCTGACCGGAACAGTGTCGCCGAACAGCGGCACCCTTGTGGTGATTTCTCCGTTCACCTTGATTTCACCGGCAGCCGGCCCTACTACGCCGATTTCACCGGTCGCGGTGTAGTTGATTAATCGCCCCTGCTGTTTCGATAACTGTGCACCTA
The DNA here is from genome assembly GCA_910586565.1 of uncultured Muribaculaceae bacterium. Taxonomy (GTDB): domain Bacteria; phylum Bacteroidota; class Bacteroidia; order Bacteroidales; family Muribaculaceae; genus UBA7173. The sequence goes on from CAJUIT010000001.1 coordinate 106,731, forward strand.
CCCACAGAAGGGTCTGGTTTTGCGATTTCAACATGTCGGGAAACGGAATGTCGGTCATCGCATCAAGTTGAGCCTCTGTTGGATGCTGCGCCTCACTGTCCATGCGGTAGTGGCGAAGTTCGTGGGTTACATAGGCTGCCAGACCGGCTTTGGCATACTTGTTGAATCCTTCAAGCAACGATATGCCCACGGTGTTGCGCAGTTTCCAATATTCCTGCACATCAACGGTGTAGTTGGGGTTGAGATATGTAGTGTTCCAGAACGACAGGTTCTCCGATGCGTTCATGTTGCGGAACTTGTGGATACCATCCTGATATTGCAGTGTCCAGATGATGCTGGTAACCGGAACGAGTGTTTCTTTAGTCACACTATCATTGACCTGCTCCTCTTTCCAAAAGCCCATTTTGTAGCGGTTGTTGAGGTAGAGGTCGGTGCCTCGCACGCGGTTGAATGCATCGGTCAGATTGGTGGGAATCTCCTTCGCGTTGACAGATGTGTTACCACCTTGAACAACGGCCGGGTCGGTGATGTAGCGGTCGTCGGTAATACCGCCATTCTCTTTGGTGAGGAGATTGAAGTGGGTGAAATAGCCCTGAAACTCATATCGTTCACCAATGTAGGAACCGGAGAACCCCCAGTTTAAATCTTTGGCTGCCTGATAGTTGTAGCTTCCCTTTGAATAGATGTAATCAATCATGGCACCAACCTGCGTGCGCGAATTGGCATTGGCTGAGAATATGGTGCTGAAACGGTCCTGCCCGTTTTCCTTTCCACCACCGAAGTTATAGGAAAGGAGGGTCATGGGAATGCGTGTATTATAGAATTTCGCTTTCGACTCCGAAGGAATCCATGCGCTGATGGCATCATTGAAAAAGAAATCGCTCATCGGCGTGCGGTTCATGAAAATCATTTCACGCCCCTCGGCACAGTAATTGCCGGTGGCTGCATAGGCATAGGAAACTTCCTGAGGGATGAACTCAAGAGAGTAGTTCTCGAAAACGGTGTCGATGGAGGCCGGTTCGCGAAGCCCGAGCGGAGGAACGAGTTTCCACGCATAGGAGGGTTCGAGGCGCGTTTTTTTACCTTGTGCGGGCAAAACAGCCGCCAACGCTCCGGCCAATAATATAATGACAAGTAGGGATTTCTTATTCATAGTTACCGCAAATTTACGGAAATTTTCGCAATTGAGCCTACAACCCTGTTATAAGGCTTTTGAAGTGCACTAATTTCTGACAACAATACCGGGGCTATGGTCGCCCGCATGTCGTCAGACGGGGCGGATAGCCTCGATGCTCTCACGAATGTAACGCCTGAAATAGCGCGAGCCACTGTTCTCATCGTGGAGCAACGCGGTCAGATTCATCAGCACTTTATCGGCTACAAGATTTCTGTCGGCAAGCTCAATCATCTTTTGGGCAATAGCTGCTATCCCTTTCATCAACGTCTCGCTGAAGTAGACGGTTGTTTCGGTGAGCAAAGCATAGTTTATCACATAGAAAAGCAGGTCGATTTCCACATCAAAGCCGGGTTGGAACCCCTCAAATTCCTTGATGAGTTTTTTCACTGTGGAAATGCGCGCTTTTGAATGTCCGCGTTTGCTGCGCGAAAACTCCTTTGAAATAGCAACTTTATACTTTTCGGTCAGCTTCTCGACATCAGGATTCAGAAAGAAATCGAAATATTCCTTTATTTCCTTTTTAGCTGCGTATGCGTCGAGAATCATCTGCTCAAGCTGATGCCGCTCAAGCTGCTCAATCTCCTTTTTTAATCGCTGTTTCGACATGGTGGAGGTGTCGCTTAGAAGTCAACCGTGAGCTTCACGTTGAACTGACGGCGGGTGAGATAGTTTGGAACGGCATACTGGATGCGGTTTACGTCTGTCACCCAATAATAGCTCGAAACATTTGATATGTCGAGCAGATTGAACACGTCAACACCGAGCCAGATGCTTTTCAGCCAGCGGTGAAGTCCGGTGGCGTTCTCATCCTCCTTGAGAGGGGAGAGGAGTGCGTAACTTAGCCCTACATCCACGCGCTTGTAGGCTGGTGCACGGAAATAGCCTTTGTCTCGCGAAGAGTGGGGTGCTGTGGTGGGAAGTCCGTCGGAGAAAATGCCACGAAGGGAGAATTTCAGTTTTGGGAACTTCGGGAAGTAGTCGGTGAAGTACACGGCAAGCGAATAGCGCTGGTCGGTAGGACGGGGAACTGTCACGCCATTAAGGTTCTCCCCGGTTTTCATAACCGAGAAGCTGATCCATGAATCTGTGCCGGGCACGAATTGCCCGAAAAGCTTCATGTCAAGCCCGGCCGTGTAGCCGTCGGTGAGGTTTTGTCCTTGATAAACAATCTTCAGGTTGTCAATCTCGTAAGGGATAAGATTGTTAAGCTTTTTGTAATATGCCTCGGCCGAGAATTTGAACGGGCGGTCGAACATTCTGAAGGTGTAGTCGCTTCCCAGAATGAAATGCCAGCTCTGTTGCGATTTGATTGAGGAATTGAGGTTCACAACAGTGTTGCCATATTCATCCTCAATCGGTTGGCGGAACTCCTTGTAGAATGGTTGCTGGTAATAAAGCCCGGTGGCAAAGCGGAATGTCCAGGAATTGTTGCGCTCGGGAATAAAAGCAACATTCACTCGCGGAGACACAAGAAACTCCTTGTTAAAATCCCAGTAGGAAAAACGCAAGCCTCCGTTTATCGCGAAATATCCGGCAGAGCTGTTAAGCCTGTAGGAGTCGCTCGCATAGAATGCAAGCCGGTTGGTTGAAAGATTATGGCGCGAAGTGAGGTTATAAATCATGCGGATGTTTTCACCGTCGGTAGGCAAGGTGTAGCCTGCCGAGTCGCGCAGTTCCCATTCACGGGTGCGCTCCATTATTGTCTGATGGTTAAAATTGAAGCCGTAGGAAAGATTGTGATTGCGGATTGACGTGTGACCTTGCAATCCGAAGGAGAATACGGAGATTTTAAGGCGGTTGCGGGCATGCTCATGATAGCGTCCCACTCCCAATTCGCCACCTACAGCGTTGTCGGGATTGCCTTCACCCGTCGTTCCGGCCTGGTCGAGCCAATATTCGCCCGAAATATCGTAAGCCACCAGCTCGTTTGTGAGATAGCCTGATGCAAGCAGCGTGAAATCGGTGCTGCGCGAATGGCGGTAGTTGAGATTCAGCGCTCCGAAATAGGTTTCAAAACGGTCCTTCTCCTGACCGTCGAAGTAAACCTTAAACTGTTTCGCATCGTTGGATGTGCCGAAATTCGTTTCACGGTTTACGGGCACAAACTTATAGTTGTTCACCGCGATGTTTCCGAGAAATGAAGCTTTCCATTTCTTCCCGATTTTCAGCGTGAGGTTGGTTTGATAATCGAGGAAGTTAGGGTCATATTCCCCCTTAGTCTCAAGTGAACTCAGCAACGAAGAGTTTCGCTTGTATCGGAGGCCGTGAAGCTGCGAAAAGTTTTTGGAGCTTTGCCCCAGAGATACCGAAAAGCCCATGAGGCTGCCGCTAACCGACCCCTCGAATGATTCCGGTTCGCGATAGGTGATGTCGAGCGCCGACGACATCTTGTCGCCGTATTCAACCCCATATCCGCCTGTTGAGAATGCAATCGACCCGACCATGTCGGGATTGATTACACTCAGCCCCTCCTGCTGACCGGAGGTTACAAGCTGCGGACGATAAACTTCGATTCCGTTGATATACACCGAGTTCTCGTCGTAAGTGCCGCCACGCACCGAGTATTGGCTCGACATTTCATTGCTTGAATTCACGCCGGCAAGTGTTGTCAGCATTGATTCAACACTTCCTCCCGTGGCATCTGCCGCGAACTTATAGGAATCGGCATCAATCGTTTGCATCTGATTGGTCTGCTTCCTGAAGTCGGTAACCTGAATTTCTGTGAGCTGATGGTCTTTTGCGCGCATTCTCACATTAAGAGCCAAATCACCTTTGGGGTTTATAAGCTGGCGCCGCATCTCCTCAAAACCTATGCACGAGAAAACAACCGTCAACGTGTCGTTGGCAGGAGCGGGGGCTGAAAGTTTGTATGTTCCGTCGAGACCGGTATTCGTACCGATGGCCGTTCCGTCAATACGCACCGTTACAAATTCAAGAGGTGAGTTCTCGTTATCAAACACCTTTCCATGAATCTTCACTTGCGCGTGCACCGGTATGCACATCGTCATCAGGAATATAATGGGGAGATATAGCCGAAGGTATTTACCTGTCATAATTTCTTATCTTTGTCGCAGCTTTTTATGTGCCGGTTATTCTTTATAATAACGAAAATAGCAACTGCAAATTATGTGCCATGCCAATTAATTGAATAAATGAAGCCTGCCGACTGAAGCTTCCGGTTATATTCCGCAGAGAGGCCTCATTATAGCTTTTTATGATTAATTCACGGAGGTAACCATGAAAAACAAGTTGAGTTTGATTAATTTTGCATCCAATTTCCAAAGTGATGTCTGCTTGTTATCTTCCAGTTGTAAAGATACGAGAAATGAGTTCATAAAGCAGATTGTTTCATTGTTTAGTTTAAGCCGTAACGGCTCTGCAAATCTAAGGTAATAATATTTGAAATTGAAAAGAACTTTAACCCCCGCATCAATCGTCGCCCCACCTTTGTGGGTAAGCCTCATTCCGATTGCTGTTTTATTGATTGTGCTCATCGCCATAATTGTGAAATGTGGCGCCTCCGCTATTTCCGACTATAGCCAGATGGCTCTTTTAGGCTCGGCAATGTTGGCCGTTGTTCTCTCCGCAGCCGTTAAAAGCTTGAGCAAACGAGGAATGAAAATCGGCTTCACTCGAAGTGCCCGACAGATTCTGCCTGCCGTTCCAATGCTGTTCTGCATTTCGATGGTTGCCACCACATGGATGCTTGCAGGTGTAGTGCCGACGCTTATCGATTACGGTCTCGGATTTCTCATTCCCACGCTGTTTTTGGGGACTGCATGCGTGGTTTGTGCCATCGTCTCGGTTCTCACAGGCAGTTCGTGGTCGACCATTGCAACAATCGGAGTGGCTTTTATGGGCATTGGCCAGGTTATGGGATTCCATCCCGGGTGGGTTGCAGGTGCCATAATCTCAGGGGCATACTTTGGCGACAAGATTTCGCCACTGAGCGACACGACTGTTGTGGCCTCGTCGGCTTGCGGAGTCGACCTTTTTGCCCACATGAAGTATCTGCTGCTTACTTCCGTGCCGGCAATGTTGATTGCGCTTGTGGTGTTTCTCATCGCCGGCTTTGCAACCGACACGGCTGGCACCACTCAATCGGGCGAACTGGTATCGTCGCTTAACTCGCTGTTTAATATCACTCCGGCTACATTGCTGATTCCGGCTATAACGCTTCTGCTTATCCTGCTGCGCGTTCCAACCCTGATAACACTGGCGGCAAGTGCGGCTCTCGGATTTGCGGGTATTTTCCTGTTTCAGTCGCATGCTGCAACGGAGCTTCCGGCGGCGCTTATGTCGTTGTGGAGCGGGTCGGATTTGAAATCGGGCTTGCCTATGCTTGATGACCTTGTGGAAACGGGTGGTATCACAGGAATGATTCCTACGGTAACACTCGTGCTGAGTGCCATGATGTTCGGAACGGCTATGATTGGCACAGGCATGCTTGCCTCCATCACATCGGCAATTACACATCGCTTGTCAAAACGCACTTCAATTGTCGGGGCAACTGTTGCAAGTGGACTGTTTATGAACAGTTGCACCGCCGACCAATACCTCTCGCTCATAATCACCGGCAATATGTATCGCAATGTTTACCGCAAATTCCGATTGGAACCGAGGCTGTTGAGCCGCACCATCGAGGATTCCGTCTCGGTAACTTCGGTGCTGATTCCGTGGAATTCATGCGGTGTCACACAATCAACCGTTCTCGGTGTCTCGACGCTCGTTTATTTCCCGTTCTGCATCTTCAACATTTTGTCGCCTTGCATGAGTATGCTGATGGCATGGACCGGCTACCGCATTCGCACTCATGCTCGTTCGCGCGTGCCGGCGTCGGCTTGATATGATAAAATATGCCTCAAGATTTTCGACCGGGGTATTAACATTTATTATTAAACACCCTCTGAATCTCGCTCCTCCGAAATAAATTGCTTAACTTTGCAATGCCGAATTAAAGGCATTGCAAAGTTTTCTTTTTTATGTGGCTGCTCACCCGGTTTTGACTATTTCGGGCTGAGTGGCATAGTTGGAACAAAACCGGCACGCGCTATGATAAAATTATCATTACCCCATTTAGCGGGCAACGAAAAGAAATATGTGAACGAGGCGATTGACTCAACATGGATTGTGCCCCTCGGGCCGTTTGTCGACCGTTTTGAAAATGAGTTGCAACAATATCTGCACGCTCCTGCTGTGGTGGCACTGTCGGCCGGCACTGCAGCTATCCATCTCGGGTTGGTTATGGCAGGAGTGAAAGCCGGCGATGAGGTGATTTGTCAGTCGCTGACATTTTCGGCAAGCTGCAATCCCATTAAATACATCGGGGCATCACCTGTGTTCGTCGACAGCGAACCGCGCACATGGAACATGTCGGCCACATGCCTCAGGCAGGCAATCACTGACCGCATAGCCACCACAGGCCGCAAACCGGCAGCCATTGTCGTAGTGCATCTCTACGGCATGCCCGCTGAGATGGATGCCGTGAAAGCTGTAGCCGATGAATTTGAGATTCCTGTTGTGGAAGATGCCGCCGAAGCGCTCGGTTCAACTTATCGCGGAGCTTTCTGTGGCACCATCGGTGCCTATGGCGTTCTAAGTTTCAACGGTAACAAAATCATAACTACCTCCGGCGGGGGAGCACTCGTATGCCCGGATGCCGAAAGTGCCGAACGTGTCAAATTCCTTTCAACGCAGGCCCGGGAGAACCGCCCTTACTACTATCACACCACCATAGGCTACAACTACCGCCTGAGCAATGTGTCGGCGGCCATCGGTTGCGCCCAGATTGAGGAATTGCCGCAACGTGTTGAGCGCCGCCGGGCTATTCATGCAATGTATGTGGCCGGACTTGCCGATGTTGCCGGAGTTAAAGTGCACACTAATCCCGACAAAGATTTCAATTCCAATTACTGGCTGTCGACCATTACCTTTGATAAATCGATAATTTCAAAAACTCCCGATGAAATCAGAGTGTTATTAATGGAGAAAGGGATTGAAACGCGCCTTATCTGGCGTCCGATGCACATGCAGCCTGTGTTTGCCGATTGCCCCTACTACTGCGGTGAGATTGATTGTTCACGCGCGATTTTTGAATCGGGGCTGTGCCTCCCGAGCGGTTCATCGCTGACTGATGAGGAAGTTGCACAGGTTATTGAGGCAATCAAATCGGCAGTGACTTTAGATTGATGCGGCAAAATCCCTTGTACAAATTTAAGTTTAAGGAATTTGCCACAGATGATTGCTTTTGATCTTGACGATACACTATACAAAGAAATCGACTATGTGAAGTCGGGCTACCGTGCCATTGCAGCTGAAGCCTCACGGCTCGGATTGATTGCATTTGAGGATGCTGTCGCTATCGTTGAGGAGGCAGCCAACACCGCAGCGGGGCTTGATGAATTGTCGGCTATAATCTCGCAGAATCATCGCGGATGTGGCTTTGATGTTGCGAGGATGCTTCACATCTACCGTTACCACACTCCGCAAATCTCATTGTCAAGCGCAACCCGCAATTTACTTGACCGGGTGAAAGAAAGTGGTGAGGAGATGGCACTTATTACCGACGGCCGTTCAGCAACACAACGCGCCAAGATTTCAGCTCTCGGGCTTAACAGATATTTTTCTCCTGAAAATATAATTATTTCGGAAGAAACAGGTGCCGATAAAACAACGCCTACTCCGTTCAACCTCCTAATGGAGCACAATCCCGGAGCAGAGAGGTTTGTCTACATCGGTGATAACCCTGCAAAAGATTTCCGATGGCCGAATGCTCTGGGGTGGGACACTTTTCAGCTCAATGATTGCGACAGAGTGAACATCCACTCGCAGGAGATTGCAGTAGCTCCCGAATATTCCGCAAAACACGCGGTTAACAATATCACTGAGTTGCTGAAATTTCTTTAAGAGATGGTCAACATAAACAACGCGGGCTGCATCACATTTTTGTTGATGCAGCCCGCGTTGGATATATACGCTAATCGTTGAATCTTATTTGATAAGATATTGCGATGAGATTGACTCGTTGTTGTGAACGCGGCGGATAGTGTCGGCGAAAAGTTTTGCCACCGACAGAATTGTAGCCTTTTTGCAATTCTTATTGAAAGGAATGGAGTTGGTGAAAATCATTTCGGTAAGGCCGCAATTATCAACGCGTTCAGAGGCGGGATCGCTCATGATTGCATGCGATGCAAGCGCGCGCACCGATTTTGCACCTTCGGCAAGCATGAGGTCGGCAGCCTTGGTGATAGTGCCGGCTGTGTCGACCATGTCGTCAACCAGAATGACGTTTTTATCCTTAACGTCACCGATTACGGTCATGTTGGCCACAACGTTGGCTTTTGCACGCTGCTTGTGGCAGAGCACCAGAGGCACGTTGAGATATTTTGCGTAATTGTTGGCACGCTTTGCGCCACCTACGTCGGGAGTTGCAATCACCAGATTGTCGAGATTGAGCGACTGAATGTAGGGGAGGAATACCGACGATGCGTAAAGGTGGTCAACAGGCACGTTGAAAAAGCCCTGAATCTGATCGGCATGCAAGTCCATTGTAATGACACGATCGGCTCCTGCGGTTACAAGAAGATCCGACACAAGCTTGGCGGCAATCGACACACGGGGTTTATCCTTGCGGTCCTGACGTGCCCAGCCAAAATAAGGAATAACAGCGATGACCGATTTGGCGGAAGCTCGCTTCGCCGCGTCGATCATCAGCAATAATTCCATCAAATTGTCGGTGTTGGGGAAAGTGGACTGCACGAGATAAACCTCGCAGCCACGGATTGATTCCTCAAACGAAACTTCAAATTCTCCGTCGGCGAAATGTTGGATATTCATTTGGCCAAGCTCGATGCCAAGGTCTTTGCAAATTTCCTCAGCCATATAGCGGGACTTTGTACCTGCAAAAACCTTGATAGGGGGTAACATGGAATTCATAAAAAGTTTAGGGATGAAATGGTAGTGCAAAATTAGACATTTTTCACGGACTATCCCCGCTTTTTATGAAGAATTTTTTTCATTTCATTTTCCACACCACGGCGCCCCAAGGTGCAACGGCGGTTTCAAATGGAGTTTCGGCCGACAAGGTTTTCGTCTGTTTACGTCCGCTAATCAGCTCGGTTGCCTGGCGCTTACCTTCTTTCAGTCCATACATGTTCATGGCGAGCTGAGGAATGTTGATTTTCAATGCCATCGGCTCATCTGAAAAGTTAACGGCGATAAGAAACGTGGTGTCGCCATAATGGCGCAGGAATGCATAGTTACGGTGGGGTGAAAAATCGGGATTCTCAAAGTTCACATACATCAAATCGAAAAACTCACCTTCCGAAATGGCTTTTTCCTTATTTAGCAGAGTGAGCACCCGTTCATAAACGCCGCGAAGGTCTTTTTCAACGGCTGAAAGGCCCCCTCCGTCGGCTTTGCCATTGTTAAACCACCGGCGCAGAGTCGGAACCGACCAATAATCGAAAATCGTGGTGCGACCATCCTTGCCACTGAAACCTTCGGCGTCCTCAGCTTTCTCACCGAGTTCCTGACCGGCATATACCATGAACGGTGCGGTAGAAATCATTGAACTTACCACAAGAGAGGGGAGAAACTTGGTTGCATCACCGGCATATTGTTCCGAGGCAAACCTCTGTTCATCGTGATTCTCAAGGAAATTGAGCATTCTGCCACCTATCCCGTCAACACGCTGCCAGCAGTCGGTGATTGTGGCTGCTGAGTGGTTGTAGCATTGCACGGCACGCAATGTGTCGTAGAGATTCACCTTATCATAGAGATAGTCGAATCCCCCGCGGAACAGGAAATCGCGATAGAGGTTAACGTCGTATATCTCGGCAATGAACTTTATGTGGGGATAGGTTGACTTCACTTGCGGAATCGCCCACTCCCAAAAATCGAGCGGCACCATAAACACCATGTCGCATCTGAAAGCATCAATTCCTTTGGCCGCCCAATAGCGCAGGATGTGGAGCATCTTCATCCATGTGGGAGGAATGGGGGAGAAGTGACACGAGCCGTCGCCATAGTCAACTCCGTAGTTGAGCTTCACCGTCTCATACCAGTCGTTTCGCGATGGGAATGCGTTGAAGCAATCATTTCCCGAAGCCTTTGCCGGGAACTCATAGTAGTTGTCAATCGGGAATTGCGGTTGAAAAAGCTGACGGGGTATATAGTAGAAATTATTGGTGGGGGAGAAGAATTTAGTGGTGTCGTCACCTTGCCCGAAATCCTCAATGCCGGCAGGAGCCGCATCGGAATGGTAGCAGCGCGCAACATGGTTTGGAACAAAATCCATGATAACACGCATCCCGGCACGGTGTGTGCGGTCAACCAACGCCTCAAACTCGGCAATACGGTCGGGAATCGACACGGCCACATCGGGGTCGATGTCGTAGTAATCCTTTATGGCGTAGGGTGAGCCGGCTTTCCCTTTCACCACGGTGGGATTATCGGGTGTTATACCGTAGGCTGTGTAGTCGGTGGCATGTGCATGCTCTATGATACCCGTATACCACACGTGAGTGATTCCAAGTTCCTTGATTTTTTTTAGCACATCGGGCGTGATGTCATTAAGTTTGCCGCACCCGTTTTGCGAAATATCACCGTTGGGCACACAATTCTCAACGGTGTTGGAGAATAATCGCGGAAGCATCTGGTAAATCACAGGTTTTGCCACTTCGGGCAAACGGCTGCCATGCGGTTTTGCCGCTACTCTTTTCCGCGGTTTTGCAAGGGGAGCACCCCCCTCATTGTCACGAAGCTCTTTATTGTCAGTTTTCATATATGGTATAGTATTACTCAACGGAGCGTCAGGCATAAGTGTCGGTTGACACTCTTTCAGATGCCCTCCTGCTCGTCCCAGTCCTTGATAGCACGATGGGCGGCGGCATATCCGCTGAGATAGGCTTTATTTATATCTTTAAGGTTAAACACCTGATAGCTCGACAGCTCGGGGGTTATAATCACATGGTCGCACATTTTCATGTCGTCGAGCTGATTTGCTTTTGCCATGAGATTATAGGTTCGCATTGCTATGTCGAAGAACGATTTCCGGTAGCGGAATGTCGTCAGGGGTGAGCAGTTGATTCCGATAAGCTTTTCGCATTTGTCGCGTATTATCCATGCGGGGAGATTGCGCAACACGCCTCCGTCGACATAGTGTGTTCCCTCTATCTTCACCGGCTGAAACACAATGGGTATGCTGCACGATGCCACAACGCGCTCGCCGAGAGCGCCGCTGTGAAATTCGGCAGGTACACCGTTGTCGAGATCGGTCACACCTATGTAGGTTGGGATTTTCAAATCTTCAATCATGCTGACGCCGGTTGCTTTCTCCATAAACTTTTTGAATTTTGTCAGGGAAAACACACCTTCGCGCTGACCGACTGCAAGCTTGCAGAAGTCGGTGAATTTTGTAGAACTGAACATCGACAGCATCTCTTCAAATGGAACTCCGGCCGCATAGAGCACTCCGGCAATTGAACCGGCCGAAACTCCGGCAATCACATCGGGCTTGTAGCCGGCTTCTTCAAGAGCTTTCAGAGCTCCAACATGCGCAAATCCGCGCGCACCGCCGCCACTCAGGGCAATCCCGAGTTTATAGGGCTTTGGTTGGTGTTGTGTATTTTGTGCTGTCATGTTCGTTTTTGATTAGATTGAGGCAAGCTGTTGGAATTATTTTACAACATCTCTTGCTCACTCTTGTTGCTCTTTTCTGTCAGTGAACGGAGAAGTGCTGTTTTTGCTTCAGTCTCGGCAAATTCACTCGTCGGGTCGGAGAGCGGGGTGATTCCGCCTCCACCGAATATCGCGCATCTTCCGTTCTCAAACCTCATCGACCGCAAGTTCACGTATGCAGTGTAGCTCATAGGTGTTGATATACCTATAACACCGCCATAGCATCCGCGGTTGTGATCCTCAAAGCGCGAAATATCTGCTACTGCTTCCTCTTTCGGCCATCCGCATAGTGCGGGAGTGGGATTCAGGGCATCTATGATTTCATCCACGTTGCATTTTCCGCACTCACCGGTAATGTCGACACACAGATGCTCAATGTTACCGTAGGCCACCGTGCGTGCCGGTGATATCTCGGGAGTGATTCCGAGCCGCTTCAGTGCCGCCACAATGTAGTCGGTAACGAATCGGTTTTCTTCTATATTCTTTTTGTCCCAAGGGGCATCTTCACCTTTGCGACGGGTTCCGGCAAAAGCCATAGTGGAAAAGGCACCCGTCTTTTTGTCGATATGTACGAGAAGTTCGGGGGTAGCGCCCAGCCACGCTCCGGTTGATGGCGTGCGAAATACAAAACGTAATGTTTCGAGATGCTCCTTGAAAAGCTCAACAGCTATCTCTCCGGGAGATAGGAGTGACTGGTCTATATCACCGGGCATTCGCATGTATCCCTCCATAACGCGGGAATAAACGGTTTTTCCGTGACGTGACTTGCAACTTTCTATAACACCGGCAACCCCTTTCATATATTGAGCTTTTGAGGTTGCTGTGGGAAGTGGCTGAAGATTGCCGTTTGCTGATTGGTCACAATTGCTTCCCCCTATGACGATGCGGTCGGCATATTTTCCCAACCACGGAATTATCTCCAACGTCATGCCCCCTGCATTGGTATATGGTGTACCGAACCAATAGGGGCGCTTCTCACCGGGAAACATTACCATGCCGAAAGCTGAAGCGGTAGCAAGCTCCTTGTCAAGTTTATCGCACAAAGTGTCATAGTCGCAGGCATGATTCCGGACAGTTGTTGGCGTTTGCCCGATGGTTATGCCAACGGTGCACTGACTATCGTTTTCGATGACATTTTGTTTCTGCATCACACCGGCGTCGCAATCAGTTCAAACGGGAGCGCTTCGGTGACTTCAACCGTGTAGAACTCTCCAATTTCAAGTTTACGGTCTTTTTTAACAAGAACCTCGGGATCAACTTCGGGTGAATCCCATTGGGTGCGCCCAACGTAGAATTCATCATCCTCGCGGTCTATAACCACTTCAAGCCGGCGGCCTATTTTTGCCTCCTGAATCTCAAGCGATATTTCTTCCTGCAAGGCCATGAGGGCATCGAGCCGACGTTGCTTAACTTCGGGCGCCACGTCATCGGCGTAATGTTTCGCCGCAAACGTGTCATCCTCCTCGCAATAGGCGAATGCACCCATGCGTTCGAACCGCTGCTCTTTCACAAATTCAAGCAGTTGGTTGAAATCCTCTTCGGTTTCACCGGGGAAGCCAACCATGAGGGTTGTGCGAATGTGAATGCCTGGCACTTTTTCTCGCATCTCGGCAAGCAGAGCTCTGGTTTCAGCAGCAGTTATGTGGCGGCGCATGCGGTCGAGCATGCGGTCGGAGATATGCTGCAAAGCTATATCGAGGTAGGCGCACACATTTTCTCTGCGCGCCATTACATCAAGAATTTCGTGGGGGAATTCGGTAGGGTAGGCGTAGTGGAGACGAATCCATTTCACACCTTCAATCTGGGAAATGCGGTCAATCAGCTCGGGCAAAGCGAGTCGGTTGTAGAGGTCCTTCCCATAACCCGACAAATCCTGGGCAATGATATTGAATTCCTTCACCCCACGTCCTACCAATGTTGCAATCTCCTGCTCAATCTCTTCAATCGGCCGCGATTTGTATCGCCCTGTAATGAGAGGAATGGCGCAAAACGCGCAGAAGCGGTTGCACCCCTCGGCAATTTTAAGATAGGCGTGGTGACGGGGCGTTGTGATTACACGGTCGTAGGTGGTTGCTCCGGGATGTTTTTTCGCGAGGTCACCCACTATTCCTGTCCAATCGAATTTCCCGTAGAATTTGTCAACTTCGGGAATTTCGCTTTCGAGGTCGCTGCGGTAACGTTCCGACAGGCACCCCATCACATAGAGTTCCTTTATCAGTCCGCGATTTTTAGCCTCAACCTGTTCAAGAATCGTGTTGACCGACTCCTCTTTCGCATCACCGATAAAACCACAGGTGTTTACGATAGTAATGTCGGCCGGTTGCTCGCTTTCGTGACGGGCCGCGAACCCGGCGTTCTGAAGCATTTTCAGCACGCGCTCCGAATCTACAAGGTTCTTTGAGCAACCGAGTGTGATTAAATTGACTGAACGCACGGTATTTATTGTTTATGCTTCACCAAACAGCGATTCAACAAACTCTTTCTTATGAAACACCTGCAGGTCGTTGATGCCTTCACCTAATCCGATATATTTCACGGGAATCTTGAATTGATCGGATATTCCGATTACAACACCGCCTTTGGCAGTGCCGTCGAGTTTGGTGATTGCAAGTTCGTTGACATTGGTCGCGGCCACAAACTGTTTGGCCTGTTCAAAGGCATTCTGTCCGGTTGAGCCGTCGAGAACCAGCAACACTTCATGGGGTGCGTCGGGCACAACCTTCTGCATCACATTGCGGATTTTTGAAAGCTCGTCCATAAGCCCCTTTTTATTGTGCAGACGTCCTGCTGTGTCGATGATTACCACATCAACATCATTGGCCTTAGCCGACTGAAGAGTGTCGAATGCCACAGCGGCGGGGTCGCTTCCGAGTTTCTGTTTTACAACGGGTACGCCCGCACGTTCGCCCCAAATATCGAGCTGTTCAACAGCCGCCGCACGGAATGTGTCGGCCGCCCCAAGCATCACCTTGTTGCCGGCGGCCTTGAACTGCGCGGCAAGCTTACCGATAGTCGTGGTTTTGCCAACACCGTTAACACCCACCACCATGATGACATGCGGTTTGTGTGAGGCGGGAACGGTGAAATCGGCATCGGCCGACTCGTTGTTGTTTTCGGCAAGCAATTCGCATATTTCCTCGCAGAGGAGGCGATTCAATTCGGCAGAACCCACATATTTGTCGCGTGCCACGCGTTTCTGGATTCTGTCGATGATTTTCAATGTTGTCTCCACACCGACATCCGATGTGATGAACACCTCTTCGAGATTGTCGAGCACATCATCGTCGATCTTCGATTTGCCTGCGACGGCACGGGTGAGCTTTGAAAAGAGCCCCTGTTTTGTGCGTTCAAGGCCGTTGTCGAGTGTTTCTTTCTTCTCTTTTGAAAAGAGCTTGTTAAAAAATCCCATCGTATTTATTCAGGTGGATTAATTTATATAAGTGACCGTTGAGTCACCTGTATCTGTTTGTGTCATGTTGTGACTTGCAAAGTTACGAAAACACCGACACATAAGCAAGCGGCGCGGAATGAACATCCGCGCCGCTGCTTAACTGTCGGCAATATGCCGGCATTTGCTGTATTCTTATCAGTCTACTTGAATTACAAGGAAGTTGGAAACACTCCAGAATCGAGCCGGACTTGTGATATTGAGCACTTTCATGCCGTTTGCTCCCTCGGTGATTGTGTAGGAGTCGGTAGGCTGGTTGGTGAGCACTTTACCTTTCTTTGAATGCAGAGGTATGGAGGTGAGGGTGCGCTTGTCGGCTGTTGTGAAATAGCTCTGCTCGAAATCATCGGGCATAATCTTTGTTTTGCGCAGGAAGCCGGTCTCAATAAGCTTGTGCTCCTTCAGCTCGCTCTTGCTGCCGATTGCGTAGTAGCATTCGTTGAGCTCGTTGTTGAGGGTAGTGGCAACCTGTTCAACCTGCTCTTTGGCAGCTGTTACTGTGGCAACCTCGGTGTTGAGCGAATCGACATTGGCTGTGAGTTTCTCAATGTGAATGTTGGCGTTTGCCAAATCATTACGCAGTGATTCGATAGTGCCTTCCTGATCGGCAATCTGCTGCTTGAGTGTCTGGATTGATTTCTGCAGTGTTGCATTGTTGGCTGCACTTCCCTGCAGTTTCTTTTCGAGTTCGGCCAGGCGGTCGCGACGCATCTGAAGTGTCTGCTGAATCATCAGCATGTCGTTGCGGATTTCCTGACGGCGGTCTTTCGACTCCGAAGTGAGGTCGTTAGTTGAGGAGAGAATATTTTCCATCTGTTTGATTTGCGACATGCCGTCGGCGATGTCGTTCATCAGAACGAGTAGACTGTCTTGATTTGCGAGTGCAACGCGAAGAGAATCGCTTGTTGTGGGTGTGGTGTCGACGGTTGATTCACCGGACTTGTGCGTACAGGCGGCAGTGGAAATAAGAAGGCCTGCAATTGCGAACGAAGATAATTTACGCATAATATAAATAGTTTGAAAAGTTATTCGATGTTACCGTAGGGGGGGTAGGCATCTGCTCAGTCGGCATCGTTGTCGCGATATTTGTTGCGGTGCACTTTCCTGACAGAGCGGTCATCTCTCATCCCTGCAACAACAATAACAATCTCACCTTTCGGATTGTTCTGAGCATAGTATTCCGAAAGTTCTTTCAGTGTGCCGTTACGTGTTGTATTGTGGAGTTTTGAAATCTCTCGCGACACAGATGCTTCCCGCTCATCACCAAACGTTTGCGCAAGTTCTGCTAAAGTTTTTGCCAAACGGAGCGGCGACTCATAAAAAATCATGGTTCTGGGTTCGGTGGCAAGTTCGGCAAGGCGTGTTGCCCTCCCTTTTTTCTGTGGCAGGAATCCCTCGAATGTGAAACGCTCACAAGGGAGC
Source organism: uncultured Muribaculaceae bacterium (assembly GCA_910586565.1). Taxonomy (GTDB): domain Bacteria; phylum Bacteroidota; class Bacteroidia; order Bacteroidales; family Muribaculaceae; genus UBA7173. The sequence goes on from CAJUIT010000001.1 coordinate 123,458, forward strand.
CCGGAGTTTACCAACGCTGGAACAAAAGCTGTGGGACCGGGAACGGTTTCCACCTCTATGCCGCAACGACGGCATTCACGGGTGAGAAGAAAGCCAGGGTCGGAAATCGCAGGTGTGCCCGCATCGGAGATAAGGGCTATTGTTTCGCCTCCCGTCAAACGCTCCACCAGCGGAGCCACTGTTGCGTGCTCGTTGAATTTATGGTGCGACATCATGGGTGTTGTGATTCCGAAATGACGGGTCACAATGCTGCTGGTGCGAGTATCTTCGGCCAGTATCAGCGAGCATGTCTTTAAAATTTCAATGCTTCGTGGAGCCATATCTCCAAGATTTCCCACCGGAGTGGGCACTACATATAGTTTTCCGCTCATGCCAACGTTGTGTTATACGGTTTAATAGAGGTTGAAACGCTTTTTAATCGAAGAATTCACTTATGGTGGCTATAAATTCCTTTGCATCATCGGAACGCAGATTAATCCGCTCGGAATCCGCAAGATACTCCTTAACCTCATCAATCGTGCGCATAGACGCGATGGCCCGCAGCGCGTCATTAAACCGCTTCGCAGACCCACTGAACAGCGTTCGCTGATAAAGAAATATATCATTCAGCGTGAAGCTGCGGCGCAACATATCTGCCGATACATTGGAAACAGGAGCTGAGGAATTTTCACTCGGCTCATCAACATCGGCATCTTCTGCCTCCTCAAATTCGCTGCTTTCTGCAATTGATTCGGCCGTTTTCTCATCACTCTCCTCATCAACCTCCACATCTTCAGCAGTGTCGTTGATTTCCGTAACAGCTTCATCCTCCTCCGATTCTTCTGCCTCGCGGCGGGCGCGCTCAACTGCATCATCAAGCGCAGCCTCTTCTTCGCTCGGTTCAGGAGTATCAATCACGGTTTCATGCTCAGAGGTTTCGTTAGCGGCAACATCATTACGCAACTCCTCAATCTCATCGCGAATTATGTTGTCGGTCAGTTCCTCGATTCGGCTGTCCTCATCCGCTTCGGCAACAGGAGCGCTTTCATCGCAAGGCGCAGGCTCACTTTCAAATTGTTCAAGATAATCGCCGACAGAAACCTCTGCGTCATTATGTGAGCGCATTTCATTGTCGTTGGCCAAAGCCGCAAGATTGTTGATTTTTTCGCATAATCCGGGAGTTAGAGTTCCGTCGGAGTCCTTGATTTCGAGCAGCTGCTCGGCTATGTCGGCAGTGAGATGCAACATCTCGTCGAGGTAGTCTTTCATATCTATCGGTTTATCTGTTTACGGAATTGACCTGAACGGAATCGAATCATTTGAATTAATGCATTAAGGGCAACTCCGAATTGTTAACAAGTTGAACGTGAATTTTGATTTCCGGCAGCCGGTTTATGCATCGGGGAACGCTTTGAGCAGGTAGTCCGACAATGCTTTGGTTACGATTGCCCGCTTGCACTTGAAGTCGTTGACCATCAGCACAACTGCATGCGTAGGCGTGCCACTGTCGTCAATCTTATAGCCTGCAAAGCATTGCACGCCATTCATGCTACCGCTCTTCAACAAAAGTTTCCCCTCCAATGGAGTGTCTTTAAGGAATCTCTTAACGGTTCCTTCCATTCCCGCAGCGGGAAAAAGGGATGTATAGAGTGCGGCTCTGTCAGATTGACTCATTGCCTGCAAAAGGTCGGCCATAAAGCGGGGTGTCACCTTACTGTTGCGAGTTAATCCGCTACCATCGAAAATGATGCAATTTCCGGTATTCAGCCCCATAGCCGATATAGCGCTCTGCTCGGCCTCAAGTGCATCCGCTCGTGAATAGCCTGCGGCGAGCTGTCGAAGCATCGCTTCGGCGTAGAGATTATGGCTCTTTTCCATCATCTCGCGTAATATGATTTTTGTCGGTGGGGAATAATGCTGAATCATCAATATTTCGGCACAATCATCGGTTTTGCTGTCGGGGATGGGTGACAGAACCCTGATGCTGTCACTCTCAAGTCGCGCTGTCAATGCCGACTTGAAGGCCTCCCCAGGATTGAGGATGGCTCTGTCAGCCCCACGGGTATTCTCCTTATAGTTAACTGCATACAATCCTGCTCCGTAGGCCCATTTTAAATCTTCAACTTCCCATTTCGGCAACGGTCCCTGATCGGAAAACCCGGAGGCATCACAAACAATATTTCCACAAATGCGGTTGATTCCCGAACGCACCACCACAGCGCAGATTGAATCAATCACCCCGGCACATCCCGCCAATCGGGAGCTTTCAAGTGTCGGGTCGCCGCTTCCGGCAATTATTATATCGCCATAAAAAGTTGAATCGACCTGCTCGCCCTGAAAAAACACCTCGGTAAGGAACGTGTCGTTCTCTTTTCCTGCGGTAAGCGATGCTGCTGCCGTCACGCATTTGAGAATACTTGCCGGTGTCAGCATCCTGTCGGGGTTTTGCGAAGCCAAATCCTTCCCGGTATTGAGGTCGCGAATCATAACCCCGATATTGACCCCTTTGGCACGTGGAATGCTTAGTGGTGCCACGGCTGTTGCCGAGAGCACGGTCATTACCAGGGTAATTATTATTGATGTAATTCTTACTTTCTTCATTAATAAGCTCAACTGCAAATTTGTCAGCAATTTCCTGCAAAGTTAGCAAAAGATTGCGGCAGCACGGGCGTTTCCCAACGGCTTAATCCTTAACAAATGGTAAATTATTACCTGCAATAATGGTCTATCGCACGGTTTTGCCTAATTTTACAAGCAAATAATTTGGAGCATGCATCTCCAAAATTTCAAACATCGGCTGTTGAGACAAGACTACCGCATTTTCAGTCTTCCCCTAATAGCTGCAACCGTTTAACCTATTTGCCCCCGAAGCTTAACTTTAAACACTTTTAGCAATGGCTGCAACCTCGTTAACAATGATGCTTCCCCTTTTCATAGGTGGCCTGCGTGGTTGGGAAATAATCATTATCGTGCTGGTAATCCTGCTGCTTTTCGGCGGAAAGAAAATTCCCGAACTCATGAAGGGTGTAGGAAAAGGAATCCGTTCCTTCAAAGAGGGGATGAAGGAGGTGAATGATGAAATCAATTCATCTTCCTCATCCAACGCGACAGATTCAACCGATAAGGATAAATAAAGAAAATCGCACTTTGCCGGAGTCACTGATGAGCGGCGGAAACACTTCGCAACAGGAAATGTCATTCTGGGAGCATCTCGATGCACTCAGGGGTGTCATGTTCCGTGCCATCGCTTTGCTCTTTGCAGCAGGCGTGATTCTTTTCATCTTTATGCCCGACATTTTCGATTCAGTAATTCTCGGGCCATGTCGCGGCGATTTCATCACTTATCGCCTGTTCGACAAACTGGCAGCGCTTTTCCCTCAGTTGCATGGTGACACACCTGCCACCGATTTCAGCATAAGTCTGATAAACATACAGCTTGCATCGCAATTCTTTATCCACATGTCGGCCTCATGCTGGCTCGCTTTGGTGATTTGCTTTCCTGTGCTCATCTACTTTCTTTGGGGATTCGTCAAGCCCGGACTTTATGAGAACGAGCGCCGCGGCGCGCGACGTGCATTCCTGTTCGGAAACACAATGTTCTTTCTCGGGGTCGGGGTAGGCTACTTTCTGGTGTTCCCGCTAACTGTCCGGTTTCTGGCCGACTATCAACTCAGCGAACTTATCCCCAACCAAATTTCCATCGACAGCTACATGGACACATTCATCACCATTGTGCTGATGATGGGATTGTTGTTCGAGCTCCCATTGCTTGCGTGGCTGCTTGGGCGCATGGGGTTGCTAACCCGCCAATTCTTTTCTCGATACCGCCGCCATGCAATAGTCGCGCTTTTAATCCTCGCTGCAATCATTACCCCTACGGGCGACCCTGTAACCCTCTTCGTGGTTTTTATTCCCGTTTACATGCTTTGGGAGTTTAGCGCCTGCCTTCTTCCGGTCAGCAACGCCACTCAATCTGACGAATAAGCGGAAGGTTGCTTCAAGAATCTGCCGCAACGCTCAATCTGCACTTCAAAGCTTGTTGCCTCGGTCATGTTTTTGGGCACTGTGACACCTCGTTCTGATATTTTTTTGTAATTTCGCATGTTGAAAGCTATGCGATATCGTTTCGGCCTGCAGTTGAGCGTGTCGCCCGGCTCTAATTTCGGCAACACGAACACAACAGCATGGTAAGCAAAACGCGCGAACGTCTGATTGAAGTGGCAAGCCAACTCTTTGTACGCAAAGGGGTGGAAAACACAACCATGCTCGACATAGCCAACGCATCGGAGAAAGGGCGCCGCACAATCTACACTTATTTTAAAAATAAGAAAGAGATTCAGCAAGCCATTATCGAGCGTGAGAGCGAACAGATGGTGAGCCGTCTGCGAAAAATCGCGAAAAGCTCCTCCGGTTCAGCAGCCGAAAAACTCGATAGTTTCCTCGTGCAGAGTTTCGAGCTTTCCGACACTTCGCCATCAGGCCGCAACCACGAATATCTGTCGTGGTTGAAATTGCTTGAAGGGAACCGCGCCGGGAAAACCCGCCGAATGGCGCTTTTAAAGCAGATCGACATTCTGAAGGAAATTCTCAATGAAGGAGTCGACTCCGGAGAATTCAACCCGCAAGCAGCCGAACAGGCGCTTCCGTTGCTCACATTGCTGATTCATAGCCGCGACAGTGATTCGCAACGGGAGATACTAAAGCTTTCGGGAGTAGGGGAGGCTAATGCGGCACAAAAAATCATAAGGTTTGTAATCTCCTCGATTACTATCCGCAACTGAAACTAACAACGTTAAATTCCAATAACATCACAATGAAATTACTTGAAGGAAAAACCGCTATCGTCACAGGCGCAGCCCGTGGCATCGGTAAGGAAATCGCATTGCGTTTCGCCCGCGAAGGCGCAAACATCGCTTTCACCGACCTTGTAATCGATGAAAACGGCAAAAAAACTGAAGAAGAAATTGCAGCACTTGGTGTTAAAGTAAAAGGTTACGCTTCCAATGCCGCCGATTTCGCACAGACCGAGGAAGTGGTTAAGGAAATCCACAAGGACTTCGGCTCAATCGATATCCTCGTAAACAATGCCGGCATCACAAAAGACGGTTTGATGATGCGCATGACTGAAGCTCAGTGGGATGCCGTTATCGCCGTAAACCTCAAGAGCGCATTCAACTTCATTCACGCTGTGCTCCCCATCATGCTCCGTCAGAAGAGCGGCTCCATCATCAACATGGCATCGGTTGTTGGTGTTCACGGTAATGCAGGCCAGAGCAACTACGCAGCTTCGAAAGCAGGCCTCATCGCTCTCGCAAAGAGCGTGGCACAGGAAGTGGGCTCACGCGGCATCCGCGCCAACGCAATCGCTCCCGGCTTCATCGAAACTGCAATGACAGCAGCTCTCCCCGACGACGTTCGCGCCGAATGGTGCAAGAAAATTCCTCTGCGCCGCGGCGGTAAAGTCGACGATATCGCTAACGTTGCCACATTCCTTGCCTCCGACATGTCATCCTACGTTACCGGTCAGGTTATCCAGGTTGACGGCGGCATGAACATGTAATCCGGTCGAGGAAATTATAAGCCTCTTTTTTGCGCGCGATAATTTCCATGCCCCCAATGCATAAAAGCAGTTGAAACAGGCGCGCAGCCGCAAACGGGCTGCGCGTGCCTGTTTTTCATCTCCGGTAGCATCTCCGGCTGCAATACCGGCACAACACACTAACCCAGCATCAGAAACAATGCTTAACTACAACACCTCCTTAGCACCGCTGACACTTCCGGAATATGGCCGAAACATACAGCGAATGGTCGAGCACTGCCTCTCTATAGAGGACCGTGACGAGCGCACAAAATGCGCGTTCACCATCGTCAAATCAATGGGCAATCTTTTCCCGGAACTGCGTGCGCCCGAAAATGAGCACAAACTTTGGGACCACCTCATGATTATGTCGAACTTTTCACTCGACATCGACTTTCCGTGCGAAGTGCTGCGGGCAGAGGATTTGAACACATCGCCCGAGCGCGTTGACTATCCGCAAGGCCCCATCCGCTACCGCCACTACGGAAAGATTACCCAGCAGATGATCGACAAAGCCGCCTCGCTCGAACCCGGCGAAGAGCGCGATCAGGTGGTGCTTCTCCTTGCCAACCACATGAAGAAACAAATGCTGGCTCTGAACCCCGACGGGGTTGACGATGCCAAAATTTTCAGCGACTTGCTCGAACTTTCACACGGCGCCATCCGCCTCGACCCGTCGCAGGTGCGGCTCCATGAATTCAAGGAGATGCCTGTTGCCACCACAGGCAAGAAGAAAAAGAAAAAAGGCTGATTGCCACAATCATAGAATCCTATCGGAATGATTCGCGAAAATGAATTGAAATGTGTGGGAAAGCTGCTCAAACCACACGGAATCAACGGTGAAATCACAGTGCTGCTCACCGAGGATGTTGACTTGGCTCAGTTTAGTTGCATCGTGCTCCGGCTCGATGGAATTTTCGTGCCCTTTTTCCTCACAAATGTTCGCCCCAAAAGCAGCGAAACCGACCTCATTACAATCGATGGCATCGACAATGAAATAGCTGCCGCCACGCTGTGTGGCAACGATGTTTTCGCGAAGAAAGACGAACTTCCCGAAGCTGAAGGCGATGCCGACGGTTTCTACGCCGCCGATTTGATTGGGTTCTCCATTGTCGATAATGACAAAAATCTTGGAAAAATCACCGGCATCGACGACACTACCGAGAATTATTTGTTTATAATAGAGAAAGCTGATGGCAGCCGCGGATTGATACCCGTGGCCGATGAATTCATAACAGGCATAGATGAGCACCAACGCGTCATCTCGATGAATCTCCCCGAGGGACTCGCCGACCTGTGAAGCCACGCTAATTATTAGACGACATAATATAACAAACTTAGAACAGACACCATGGAATTTGATGAACTCAAAGCGGTGGAATTCATGAACCGCTATCTCAACGAGAACGGCCGCAAGCCCTACGATGAAGATGAAGTAATCAACATCATCGACATGATATGGGATTACTACGAGGAAAACGGCCTGCTTGAAATTGAATCCGATCCCGATGATGATTTTGACGACGTCGAGTCGGAAGTGGTGGACTACGTGACACGCATGCTCCGCAAGGACAAGAACGCGGTTGTCGATGTTCAGGATGTACCCCTCCTTGTCAAGGCTGAAATGGCCTACGAGGATTCGGTAATCTGACTCACTTCCAACCCCGATTGTAGCATCAACGACAAAATTTTTGCAACGCCATGCGACTGAACAACATTCTACACATCCTACTCCCGGTGGCACTGATTTTACCTGCGGGCGCCTCTCATTGCAACGCACAGAAAAAAGATGCCTCTCAGGAACAACTTGTCGACCTGTCGGAACTCACTCTCGATGAGACTCTGATGCTTCCCGATGTGCCCGAAAAACAGGCTCCCTACGTAACCAGCTACATGAAACGTGAGGCGCAGGCCCTTCACAAATTGGGCTACAAGGTTGAGACTACCCGTCATGGCGAAGTTGTGATTGCAACCATTCCGGCCGACAAGCTTTTCGCACCCAATGATTCAACTCTTCTCCCCGGTGCAGCCAATGAGCTGAAGCCGTTCCTTCCATATTTCAGGACTCACGGCAAATTCAAGGTGATACTGGCCATGCACTCCGACGACACCGGCTCAGACTCCTATCTCTATGAGCTTACCGAGCGCCGCATCCTGGCTCTGTATGGCTATTTCGACGAACATGCCGCACAAACCGACATGCTTCAGGGATACCCTATGGCCGACAGCGAACCGGTAAAAGATACTCCCAACACAAGCTACACCAACCGTCGCACCAACCGTAGGCTCGAAATCTACATTGTGCCCGGCCCTATGCTCATAATGGAGGCAAAAACAAAGAAAATCTAATTAACGCGCATCTGTGGTACAAACGCCGCGGGGAGATGTGTTAGTCATATTTTTACCGAACAGGCAACTACAACGGGAAAAATGTTGTAATTTTGCACTGTAATTCAAACGGAAGGGGAGAACATCGCCAATGGCCGACTTGTGAATGGATAAATTCCGGTGCCGGCTAATGCGAAAAGCAATAACCGCTTATTAAAACAAAACCACATAACTTGCAATGGCAAAGGAACTGAAAGAATTAACCAAACGCAGCGAAAACTATTCGCAGTGGTACAACGATCTGGTGACAAAAGCCGATTTGGCCGAACAGTCGGCCGTGCGCGGCTGTATGGTAATCAAACCCTATGGATATGCCATTTGGGAAAAAATGCAGCATGAACTCGACCGCATGTTCAAGGAAACCGGTGTGCAGAACGCCTATTTCCCGCTTCTCATTCCGAAATCATTCCTCTGCCGCGAAGCCGAACATGTTGAAGGCTTTGCAAAGGAATGTGCCGTTGTTACACACTACCGCCTCAAGAACGATCCCAACGGCAAGGGGGTAATCGTTGACCCCGAAGCACGCCTTGAGGAGGAACTCATTGTGCGTCCCACATCCGAAACAATTATCTGGGGCACATACAAAAACTGGATTCACAGCTACCGCGACCTCCCCATCCTCTGCAATCAGTGGGCCAACGTGATGCGCTGGGAAATGCGCACCCGCATGTTCCTGCGCACCTCCGAATTCCTTTGGCAGGAAGGCCACTGCGCCCACGCAACAGCCGAGGAATCGGAAGCACGCACCGTGCAGATGATTAACATCTACGCCGACTTCGCCGAGAAGTACATGGCCATGCCTGTAATCAAAGGTGTGAAATCGCCCAACGAACGTTTCGCAGGTGCCGTCAACACCTACACAATCGAGGCTATGATGCAGGATGGCAAGGCTCTCCAGTCGGGAACCTCCCACAACCTCGGCCAGAACTTTGCAAAGGCATTCGATGTAACTTTCGTCAACAAGGAGAACAATCCCGAATACGTATGGGCAAACTCATGGGGTGTATCCACCCGTCTGATGGGTGCGCTCATCATGACCCACTCCGACGACAACGGCCTTGTGCTTCCTCCGCATCTCGCTCCCATTCAGTGCGTGATTATCCCCATCTCGAAGAATGCCGAGCAGCTTGCTGAAATCACCAAGGTGGTTGAACCCATAGTGAACGAGCTGCGCGCTTTGGGTGTGAGCGTCAAATACGACGACGCCGACAACAAGCGCCCCGGCTTTAAATTTGCCGACTACGAACTCAAAGGTGTGCCCGTTCGTCTTGCAATCGGTGCCCGCGACATTGAGAACGGCACTGTTGAACTCATGCGCCGCGACACCCTTGAAAAGCAGGTTGAGCCGCTCGAAGGTATTGCACAATATGTGAAAAATCTGCTTGAAGAGATTCAGGAGAATATCTATCAGAAAGCCCTCCGTCACCGCGAATCCCTCACCCGCGAGGTCAACTCCTACGAAGAATTCAAAGAGGAGATTGAAAAAGGTGGCTTCCTGCTCTGCCATTGGGACGGCACCCCCGAAACCGAGGAAAAAATCAAGGCCGAAACCAAGGCGACAATCCGCTGCATTCCCCTCGAAGGCGACATGACACCCGGTGTGTGCATGGTTACAGGCAAACCCTCGAAACAGCGCGTAATCTTCGCACGCAGCTACTAATGCTGTATAACAAATTTAACGCTATGACAAAGCTACCGACAATCGCAATTGTGGTGCCCTGCTACAACGAGGAGCAGGCGCTCCCGCTGTCGGTACCTAAAATGCTCGATATTCTGGATAAGCTGTCGGCCGGGCAACTCGCCTCGACCGACAGCTATATTCTTCTTTGCAACGATGGCAGCAAGGACCGCACATGGCAGGTGATAGAGCAGCTCCACCTCGCCGACAAGCGGGTCAAAGGAATCTCCCTTGCACACAACCGGGGGCACCAGCATGTGCTGCTTGCCGGCCTTATGACTGTGAGGAATCGTTGCGATGCAGCTGTTTCAATCGATGCCGACCTTCAGGACGACCCGCAGGCAATCATCGAAATGGTTCGCAAATTCAATCAAGGAAAAGAAATCGTCTATGGCGTGCGCTCATCCCGTGCCACCGACACATGGTTCAAGCGCACAACCGCCCATGCTTTCTATTCTTTCCAGAAAAAAATGGGATTGGAAACAGTCTATGACCACGCCGACTACCGCCTCATGAGCAACCGGGCGCTCGACTTGTTGGCTCAGTATGGCGAATCGAATCTCTTCCTCAGGGGCATAGTACCCCAAATTGGACTCGACAACGATGTTGTGACCTACGCCCGCGATGAACGCGTTGCAGGCGAGTCGAAATATCCATTCGCGAAAATGCTCAGTTTCTCAATCGACGGCATTACATCATTCTCGGCCCGGCCGATGCGATGGATTTTCCTTACAGGGCTCATTCTTCTTGTAATTGCTCTCATTGTGGCCGTCTATGTGTTCACATCCTATTTCTACAGCGACCACATCAGCGCCGGATGGGCATCAGTGATGCTGTCAATCTGGGTTCTCGGCTCGCTCATACTCATTGCAATAGGCATTGTGGGTGAATACATCGGCAAGATTTTCACCGAAGTAAAACATCGTCCGCGCTACGCTGTTGCCGATGAACTCTGGGATTAATCTCAACAAAGAAATTATTCTTATCGACGGTGAAATCAGAACCGCCGCAATTGAGTCATGCTACTACAACCATAAAAATAAGAAATATAGCGTAACATTCAGAGGCAGCTCCAAATCCTACACCTACAATGCATGGAAAGTGAACGTAATCACTGATCCTATTGAAATTCCAACGCTTCATGTTGAAGTTTATAAAGGAGATTGTAAACTGAAGAACGTTAAATCCATTTACCGTTTCGACAGCAGAGCAGGCACGTTCTACACAATCAGATTTGAAAACGATTCGGTGCACACTTATCGTGAATCCGAAGTGAAAATAGAGCAATCATGCCTCGCTGATGAATGTGCAGCAACGGTTTTCAACTACCTGCGCGAGGCGGCACGGTGCAACTCACTGTGCAATGACGACGGGAAACCGATTCTTGCAGGCCAATATAGCCGGATTGATTTTGTTCCTAAAGGAGTGGCCCTCGAAAGCTACATCAATCCCTCATCATTCAATAGCGCCATGAAGTCACCGGGGATGCTCATTTATCCCTTTGGATGCAACAGCAGCCAGCTACTTGCTGTTGAAAAGGCGTTCTCTTCACAGATAAGCATAATTCAAGGTCCTCCGGGAACGGGAAAGACACAAACCATCCTCAACATCATCGCAAATATATTGTTGAGGAATCAAACTGTTCTTGTTGTCTCCAACAATAATGCCGCTACTGAGAATGTCTACGAAAAGCTAGTAAAGTACAATCTGTCATTCATTGCTGCGCAACTTGGCTCATCAGGCAACAAACAGCGTTTTCTTGAAACTCACGCAGGTGTGGCTTCAAACCGCTATCCCGAGGATTTACAACAGTGGCAATGCGAAAAATCCATCTCCCACGATTTTGCCCGTTCTCTAACGCAGTGCCTTAGCGATATCAAGCAAGTGTGTGCCGACCGTGAACATCTCGCTCAATGCCGTAGTGACCTGGCAGCTATCGAACTTGAATGGAAGCACTTCAGCAAGGAGGAGGTAACTCAACCTTCCAACGCTATCGAATTTCCTGCGGGTATAACGTCATTGCAAGTGCTGCGCATGCTTGTTATGACAACCGGTGAAAGCATTCCTCCATCAAGCTACGCATCTCAACGCACCTCCAAGTCACTGCTCATGCGTCTGTTCGATTGGCTGCGTCGGTTAAAATATAGGTATATTTACAAAATTCCTGTGCATCTGATTGATGCTGACAATCCTGCTGACATACGTTATCTTCAAGAAACATTTTATCGCATTAAGAGAGAGGAACTCATTAATGAGATTTCTGTACTCGAAATGCGTCTTGCAACATCTGATGCCGATTCACTGTTTAAACAGCTTGAGGAAACCTCGATGCAAGCTCTTCGCAATGCACTGTATAATCGATATGGCCAATCAAGTGGTGACTATGAGGTCACAGCCTCCTCATTCACAGCGTTGGGAGCCAAAGATTTCTTAAAGGAGTTCCCCGTTGTGCTGAGCACAACTTTTTCGGCACGCTCATCGGTTAATAAGGCGACCTACGATTACGTTATCATGGATGAAGCCTCACAGGTTTCGGTAGAAACGGGCGCACTCGCACTTTCATGTGCACGCAATGCCGTTATCGTTGGGGATTTATGCCAATTGCCAAATGTAATCCCCGACCCGGATAAGAAAAAATTAGCGGAAGTTTTTTATAATGCCGGTGTAGCTGAGGGATATGATAGTTCGGCCAACAGCTTTCTCGCATCTATAACAAAAGTGCTTCCCGATGCACCTCAAACTCTATTGCGCGAGCATTATCGTTGCGCACCCGATATCATTAATTTCTGCAACCGTAAGTTTTATCACGGAGAACTGATTGTTATGACCGCTCCCGATGAGAATCACTCACCTGCGATGCGAGCGATCCGCACTGTTCCCGGGAATCATGCCCGTGGAAAAGTAAATCAACGTGAAATTGATGTTATTCGGTCGGAGGCACTTCCTCTTATAAAATTTACAACAGAGGAAATTGGCATCATCGCTCCGTATAACGATCAAGTTGACGCTATATCTGCCGCTGTCGGGAGCGAAATTGATGTTGCTACAGTTCACAAATTTCAGGGAAGAGAGAAAGACGCTATCGTGATGAGTGTGGTGGATAATGAGGTTTCAGATTTTGCCGATAATCCCAATCTGCTCAATGTCGCGGTATCGCGTGCTAAAAAACAATTTTGTGTTGTAGTCAACGGCAACGAAAATAAATCGGGAAATATAACCGACCTGATTGACTATATCACCTATAATGCGGGAGAGATGATTCAGAGTGGTGTACGCTCGGTTTTTGATTTCCTGTACGGAGCCTACGACGAAGCTCGCCGGCAGTTGCTGCGTAAAGCAAAACGAGTGTCGGAATTCGACTCTGAGAATCTTGCTTACGCTCTTATTGAGAAAATTTTGAGGTCGTCACCTCACTTTTCTCATCTTGCTGTTTTGAGTCACTACCCGCTGCGACTGCTTGCCAACGGGTCTAAGCTCAACAATGAACAATTACGCTTTGCATTCAACACTAACTCTCACGTTGACTTCCTCATCTACAATGCTGTTAGCAAACTCCCGATACTTGTTATAGAGGTGGATGGCTGGGCCTATCATAATCCCGCAACGCAACAACACCAACGAGATATGGTGAAGGATGAGATTTTATCGTTAAGCGGCATCCCTATCGAACGACTCTCCACAACCGGAAGCAATGAGGAAGAAAGGCTGATTGCAAGGCTTCTGAAATTGCTTGACAAGCCCGTTCCCGGCAATTGAATTTTGGCATAGATTAATGGCAAACGGATCTCCGGTCGTTCATAGAGGTAGAAAAGAAATTTTTAAGCCCTAAACCATTATTTATGAGAAAAATATTTTTTGCTATTCCGGCTGCGCTGTGCTGTATCGGCAATATCTACGCAGCTAATGTCGGCATTGCCAAGCAGGCTCTTGTGGGAGAGGGGATTGTTGAATTCGTTCCCGAACAATTTGACAGCACCGTTACCCCAGCTCTTATCCTTTCACACACTCCGGTTAAAATCGGAGAGAAACCTGCCGGATGGAAATTATCTCCCGTCTATGAAACTACCGACCGCGGCGGCATTCTGGCAACCGTAGCTGTCCCCGAAGGAACAAGTCTTTACGGTGGGGGAGAGGTAACCGGTCCACTACTTCGCAATGGTCAGAAAATAAAAATGTGGAACACCGACACCGGCATGTATCTTGTAGATGGCGGCAAGCGCCTCTATCAGACACACCCTTGGGTGATGGGCGTTCGGCCCGACGGAACCGCTTTCGGTGTGCTGTTCGACACATTCCATAAGGCCGACCTCGCAACATCCGACGATAAAATCGAGTTTGAGGCCAAAGGCACCCCGTTCAAAACCTACGTAATCGACCGCAACTCACCTCAGGAGGTACTCAAAGGTCTTGCCGAGCTCACCGGCACAATGGAACTTCCTCCCCGTTGGGCAATTGGCTACCACCAGTGCCGATTCTCCTATGTGCCCGAATCGCGTGCCAAGGAAGTTGCCGAGACATTCCGCAAAAAGCAGATTCCTTGCGACGTAATTTGGTTTGACATCAACTATATGGACGGCTTCAGAGTGTTCACAATCAACGACACCGATTTCCCCGATCCCAAGCGCATGAACGATTTCCTCCACGACAACGGATTCAAGTCGGTCTACATGATTGACCCGGGTGTGAAAGTCGACAATGACTATTTCGTTTATGCAACCGGTAAAGAGAACGACGTGTTCGTGAAAGATGCCTACGGAAAAGAATTCCATGGCAAGGTGTGGCCCGGCGATTGCGCCTTCCCCGATTACACACGCCCCGAAACCCGCAAATGGTGGAGCGGTCTCTACAAGGATTTCCTCAGCTGCGGCATCGACGGCATCTGGAACGACATGAATGAGCCTTCGGTGTTCGACGGCCCCAACGGAACAATCCCCGAAAACTGCTTTCACCTCGGCGGTGGCAATCTTCCTGCCGGACGTCACTCAATGTGGCACAACGCCTATGGCCGACTGATGGTTGAGGCTTCGCGCGATGGCATCCTCGCCGCCAACCCCGACAAACGTCCCTTCATCCTTTCACGTTCCAACCTGCTCGGCGGCCAGCGCTACGCTGCCATGTGGACCGGTGACAACGCCGCTTCCTACGACCACATGAAGCTTTCTGTGCCCATGTCGCTTACCATCGGTCTCTCGGGTCAGCCCTTCAACGGTCCCGACATAGGTGGTTTTGCCGGCGACACCGACGGCGACCTCTGGGGTCAGTGGCTCGGATTCGGAGCTTTCTTCCCCTTCTCTCGCGGTCACGCCTCTTGCGACACCAACGACAAAGAACCCTGGGCATTCGGCAAAGATGTTGAGAAAGAATCTCGCATGGCTCTCGAGCGCCGCTATCGTCTTGCTCCCTACCTCTACACTGCCTTCTACAATGCACACAAGGATGGCCAGCCCGTTATGGCTCCCGTGTTCTTCGCCGACCCCGCCGACCCCGCAATCCGTGCAGAAGAGCAGGCATTCATGCTCGGAACCGATCTTCTCGTGATTCCTGCATTTGCCGAAAATCCCGCTCTCCCCAAAGGTATTTGGGAAAAGCTCTCACTCGTGAAGGGTGACACCAAAGGCAAATATCAGGCAGAGCTCCGCGTTCGCGGCGGCAGCATTCTCCCTGTCGGCAAAATCGTGCAAAACCTCACTGAAAACTCGTTTGATCCCCTCACTTTGGTTGTATGCCTCGATGAAAACGGCAAAGCTCAAGGCAACCTCTATTGGGACGAAGGTGAAGGCTGGGGCTTCCGCAACGGCGAATACACTCAAATCGCTTTCGAAGCACAACAGAAAGGCAACACCGTTGAGGTCAGCATCAAAGACCGCACCGGTTCCTATCCTCTCGAACTTGGCAAAGTGAATGTTGAAGTTCTCCGCAACGGTAAAACCTACCGCGCATCCGGCACTCTCGACACCCCCGTCACCGTAAAAATCTAACCCCCATCCGTTATTCTGCTTCCAACAGGAAATTAACACAATTAAGTCCAATAAAATCACCTCTGCCGGAGTTATTCCGCGGAGGTGATTTTTAATTTCAAGCATTTGAATCCATTATCGAAATTACTCATCATTTCAATCCATCATACTATAGATTACGGTTTAAGTGGCTGTTAACAATCATTTTAACATCCACTTATTTAAATATTATCAAGTATTTACAAAACGAGAGGTAGTCAATTAACGGCCTCTTTTCTTATCCAATCGTCTAAAAATACTAATGTCCCTCTCGACGACAGCAGGCTGTAGCGAGTGGTCGGAGACCAGGGGGTTGTTGGGAAACCCTACCATAAAGCCGCCTTGTGCGGCGTTTGGTGGGGAGTAGGAATTGTGCACTCAACGCAACCTTGGAGAGGTGCGTTGCATGAGTTATTGTCTGATTGGGTGCCGGCCGCGGGCGGTTACAAGCCGCCATATATGGGCGGCTCTACGTGCGGCTTCGCCGAACGCTTTCACGCAAAGCCTCTGAAAACGATTCCCTCGCGCGGTCAGGCGTGCGCAGCCCGCCGATTTTTCATAACCCCCGCTGCCGTAGCGGAGCGTAGGCGTCGGGGGCATTCCTCCGCCCGTAAAGAAAGGCGTGCGCAGCCCGCCGATTGTATAATAGCTGCCTCTATTCATTTTTTTGGTGCTGTGGAAAGTTGAAAACTTTCTTTCCTTTTAAGCCCCCTCATCACGAGGCGGGCTTTTATCTTTGCGCCTCGATGCGCAAGCTCATCACCACATCCCGTCCCATCACGTTGCGTCCCCCGATGCCCGTCTCCCGCGGCTTCGCACGCTTCCTCGGCCGCCCACTCTCTCGAGCCGAGCGCATCGTCATATCCCGACTTGAGCGCGCATCCACCTCCATCCCCGTCCTCATCATCGACCCTCCCGGCCACGACTCCACTCCCATCCTGCGCAGCTATCTCAACTATCGCCTCTCACTCTCCATCCCACACACCCTCGCCATCATCTGCGAGGGTGCAACCCGTAGCACCGTCACCCGCTTCTCCCACCACAAGCAGCTGTGGAACATCTCCCCCCGCAGCCCCTCCAATCTGCGCGGTTGCAACCCCGAGTTCGCCCTGTTGCTCAACATGCAGAACTTCCGCCGTTACAGCCCCTTCCGTAGAAACCACCTCAACTTTCTGGATATCTGCCGGGCCATCTTCCCCTATGTTGGCAGCGGTCTCATCATCCTCCACTATAAAGACACCAAACGAGGCCGCAAATTCCCCCTGCAACTGCAGCGCATCACTCCCGAACCCTCCCCGCGCATAATCCTCCGCAACGCCACAACCTACCTCATTATCCCCTTAAATACCTACACCTCCCCACAACCACCCCCGCCACTCTCAGAATCCACCCGTGAGGGCCCACCCCACGCACCCGTCCGAACTTTGCGGTGTGCCGGACTCCGCCCAACCACAGGCCCACGGTTCCTACGAGCCCTCCCCCTGTGCAACCGCCCGGCAAGAGCCCTTTGACATTCTTTCCATAGTACAATGCTGCCTTCGGCGTAGCCGCACGTAGAGCCGCCATACATGGCGGCTTGTAACTTCCTGTCGCCGGCGCTCAACTGGCAATAATTCTTGCAACGCACCTCTCCAAGGTTGCGTTGAGTGCACAGTTCCCACTCCCCACCAAACGCCGCACAAGGCGGCTTTATGGTAGGGTTTCCCTACAACCCCGTGGTCTCCGACCACTTGCTGCAGCCACGCTTAAGGCGATATTGGCTTAGATTGCAGTCGTGATCTTCAAGAGGTGCGATTGGCTGCGCTTCGAGTGTTAGTCGTTCCAGAGGCAAATGCTACCTTGCTTGAGAGAGGAGACGACATCGATGAGGCGCTGGTTTGAGGAGCCGCGGAAGCGCAGATTGGTGTCGCGCAAACTTTGGATAAAGGGGCCATCGACAACCACATCGAGAAGAGGGAGGAGTGGGAGGCTCCCCGGCATCTGCAACAGCTCATCGAAGCGAAAACCGGTGTAGCACCAAATGGTGTAGCCGGCTTCTTTCAGCTTTTCGGCAAGATGGCAAAGTTGCTCGGCTTGATAAATGGGGTCGCCACCTGAGAAGGTTACGTTAAAGCCGTTTTCCTCAACTACCGCTACAATCTCATCTACCGTCATCTCTTTCCCGGCATTGAAATCCCACGACTGAGGATTGTGACAACCCTCGCAACGGTGGGCGCATCCGGCGAAATATATCGATGTACGAAGTCCGGGCCCATCAACCGATGTGCCCGGAACTATATCTATAACCCGAAGGGTTGTTGATTTTGTCTCTGCCATTAATTCAATTACTTGTGCACAACGCGGTCGGAAAGTTCGGCAAGCTTGGCCGAATTCCAGCGGTCGGTAGTACCTACGAGATAGCCTGTGATGCGTTGCAGTTTGTCGATGTTGCGGCTGCCGCATGTGGGGCACACCTCAAGACCCTCCTGCGCATCCTCGTAGCCACAGTTCATGCAGCGGTTGCGGTTGTGGTTAACCGAACAGTAACCGATGTTATTTGCATCCATGAGGTCGACAATGTCGGCAATAGCCTGTGGATTATGAGTTGCGTCGCCATCAATCTCAACATAGAAAATGTGGCCGCCGCGGGTCAACTCATGATACGGGCCTTCGATTTTTGCCTTGTGGCGCGGAGAGCACTTGTAATAAACCGGCACATGGTTGGAGTTGGTGTAGTAAATCTTGTCGGTGATGCCGGGAAGCTCGCCAAAGCTCTTGCGGTCCTTGGTAGTGAATTTGCCCGACAATCCCTCTGCAGGCGTGGCGAGAACCGAGAAGTTGTGCTGATAGCGTTCGGAGAACTCATTTGCACGTGAACGCATGTGCGAAACAATCTTCAATCCGAGTTTCTGCGATTCCTCCGATTCGCCGTGATGTTTCCCGGTAAGTGCCACCAAACATTCAGCCAGCCCGATGAAACCGATACCAAGTGTGCCTTGATTGATTACACTTTCAATTGTTTCATTGGGGTTGAGTTTGTCGGCACCGTTCCACAAACGCGACATCAACAGGGGGAACTGCTTAACCAAAGCTGTTTTCTGGAAGTTGTAGCGGTCACAAAGCTGACGGGCAGTGATTTCAAGCACTTCGTCGAGTTTGGAGAAGAAGCGTTCAATGCGTTCGTTCTCATCTTTGATAGCCATGCACTCGATGGCAATTCGCACAATATTGATTGTGGAGAAACTGATGTTACCGCGCCCGATTGAAGTCTTAGCGCCATAGCGGTTCTCGAACACACGTGTGCGGCATCCCATCGTGGCAACCTCATGCTTGTAGCGCTCGGGGTCGTCGGCTTTCCAATCCTCATGACGGTTGAATGTTGCATCAAGATTCACGAAGTTGGGGAAGAATCGGCGTGCAGTCACTTTGCAGGCAAGCTGATAGAGATCATAGTTGGGATCACCGGGACGGTAGTTCACACCGTTTTTCTTTTTCCATATCTGGATGGGGAAGATTGCGGTGGCTCCGTTGCCCACACCTTCGTAGGTTGAATGGAGCAACTCCCTGATTACGCAACGACCTTCGGCCGAAGTGTCGGTGCCGTAGTTGATGGAGCTGAACACAACCTGATTGCCACCACGTGAGTGAATGGTGTTCATGTTGTGGATAAATGCTTCCATCGACTGATGCACACGGCTCACAGTGCAGTTCACAGCATGCTGGATGGCGCGCTCGCGGCCTTCCAATCCGTCGAGCGATTTCTTCTCGAAATCTTTGATTTCACCTTCATACACGTCGGAGAGGTCGAGTCCGGTCACTGCCTCCACTTTCTTCAACTCCTCAACAAACGATGAGCGCACAAACGGAGCCAGGTAAAAGTCGAAAGCGGGGATTGCCTGACCGCCGTGCATTTCGTTCTGCGCGGTTTCCAAAGATATGCAGGCGATAACACTTGCAGTTTCAATGCGTTTTGCCGGACGTGATTCGCCGTGGCCCGCGATGAAACCATTGCGGAGAATGTTCTCCAAAGGATGCTGCACGCAGGTGAGGCTCTTGGTGGGGTAGTAGTCTTTGTCGTGGATGTGCAGATAGCCGTGGCGCACAGCCTCGCGTGCCTCGGGAGTGAGCAGATAGTCGTCGACAAAGGGCTTTGTTGTCTCCGAAGCGAACTTCATCATCATACCAGCCGGAGAATCGGTGTTCATGTTGGCATTCTCACGAGTGATGTCGTTGCTTTTTGTTTCGATGATTTCAAGGAAAATGTCGCGTGTCTTAGCACGACGTGCTATGCTGCGCTGGTCGCGATAGGCAATGTAGCGTTTTGCCACCTCCTTGCGGGGTGATTTCATGAGTTCGACCTCAACGCGGTCCTGAATCTCCTCAACGGTCATTTGGTCTTTACCTGTGATGCCGATGCGGTCGGAGATTTTCTGAATGAGTGCTTCATCCTCTCCGAGGGGAGTCTGGAGCATAGCCTTGCGGATTGCGGCCTTAATTTTTTCTTCATTGTAGCCGACAACACGGCCATCGCGTTTTAAAACGGTCTGTATCATGCCTATGGTATTATTGAGTGAGGAGAATGGAGTCTGCACCCCTGTAGGTTCATAAAAAAGCGCGTGAATCATCACGCGCTTGCAAAGGTAGATATTCTTTTGAAGTGTTGCAAAATTTCACACCAATATTTTGCAATAATTTTATGTTTTGGAAAACTTTTTCAACTTCTCAAAATTTTAAATCACTGATTTTATGTTAGTTGAAAAATGTTTTGGAAAACTTCCAGAATATTATAGGCGGCAAACGTTCCCGATTGCGTCTACCGTCGCACACCGAGCACTTTTCTTATCTGCTCTACATCTTGCTTCTTAAGACCTGAATTTTCCAACGGAACGGCAACGTTCAAATCGGTAAGATAGACAGGTGCCTGATATTCATATCCTTCGTTAATCAATGACAAATTCGCATTGAACAACGGCGAATCAACACCGGACATTTCCATTGCAGTGTGGAACATGGATTTTTGCGGTGAGACCCCTTTCAGCGCATTTTTATTAAGATTGGAAACGAATTGCGGATAGGCACACCCAATGCTGTCGGACAGCCACGCCAACATGGCAACGTGGAGCTGGAAATATGTAGGATTAGGAGAAGCATGCAAAAAGCGCTCCCGTTCATCGTCGAAAATATCCTCTCCGTGGTCCGAACTGTAAAGCAGCCCGGCTTTAACCCCGGTTCCTTCGAGAGTAGCTATTAGTTCGGAAAGCAGATGGTCGGTATAGAGAATCGTATTATCGTAAGCGTTAATAAGGTCGGAGCGGTGTGTTACATTAGCATCTAAACCATCATCGGGAAGGAAACAGGCAAATTCACGCGGATAGCGGTCTCTGTAGAGGAAATGTGATCCGTAGGTGTGAATCACAATGAATTGTTTTGTGTGGCAAGTGTCGGCCACAGCCTCACTTACCCAGGGGAGCACCTCAGCATCGTAGGGATGATTCGTGGCGGTGAAATCACAATAGCGCACATCGTCGGCCTCATCGCCGAAATATTGTGTGAACGATCTGTTAGGCGATTGATTAGAGAAGAAGCGAGTGTAGAACCCGGCCTCTTTCATCGCAGTTATAATGCTTTTAATATGGTTTATTGAATCAAACGATTCGGCTGTCGCCACACTCATCAACATCGGCACACTCTTGTGGGTTGTGTTAGACTCCGAGAGTGCCTTAGACATAAAACGGAGATTGGATTTTTGGGCAAGTCGGGGATTGGTTGCCCGTTCATATCCGCCAAGCTGCCAGTTGATAGCACGAGCAGTTTCCCCAATCACGAAAATGTAGATTTCCCTCTCGCTGCTGTCGCGCACCGATGTGGCGTTATATGTGAAATGGGCACTTGTTTCGGGGTAACGAGACGTAATCTTTGTTCGGTTCACCGCCTCGGCAAGGTTAAAGCACACATTCACAGGAAAGATGCAGCGGTCGAATCGTTGTGTTGGCGTAGCAGGTGCAAAAAGAGCGAATGCCACACCTGCAATCAAAGCAATCCCACCGGCTATGCGCCCCGATTTCATGAAAGAGCCGGGCAATTGCATTTTCTTGCATATTGCAACCCCACCCCACACCAACGGCGGCAGATAGAGCACCACAACAGTGAAAATAGCTATAAGCAGATTGCCGAGCAGCTCAGAAACTTCATCGACATTAGTAGTTACCACATTAAGAAACATGTCAACGGCTATTATGGATTCGCCGTAGAGATAGCTCAGAACGAGCTGAAAAGCCCCGAGAATCATGAATGGCAACGCCAATAGAGTCATCACCCCGGCTCGGCGCGCGCAGCACATCCACAAAACATAGAAGCCTGCGGGCAACAACACATTCGCAACCTTCCAAGCTACACCCCACGATTCCGTGATGTCGAGAACCACATTCGGGATAATAAGCGCAATAACGACCCAAAGAGCCAGATAGCGTGCATCTCCGAAAAAACTGCGGAGTGCGTTATTTATTTTTTTCACTGTTTTTTCTGTTTAGAGATAAACCGAACGAGCACGAATGCCCGCCGCGACAACAGCCTGCCGAAGCAGGCTTTGCAATAACATCAGAATGTTTCGTGGAGTCCGAAAGCAAAAGCCATAGAGTGTTTGCCAAAGCCGGCATCGACTCTAACATTAACCTTTTTCTTGAACTCCCAACGGTAGCCGATACCGTAGGAGGGGAGGAGCCTGTTCATTGTCACATCTTTAAGAGCATCGAACACAGTGCCTACACCGCCCCACACCACAATTCCGTTGCGTCGCCACACATGCTGTCGAAGCTCAACAACAAAATCGGCCTCGTTTTTATCACGGTAGCGCCCCTCGTAATAGCCCCTGATTGCATGTGAGGCATCGAGAGTGGGCAACATAGTCCAGGGGGTATCTCCGTAGGTCGAATGTCCGTGAAACTGGAAAGCCATAACACCTGTTTTCCAGAATTGCTTATACCAGCCAACGGTCAGTTCCGATGATGAGAATGAATAGTCATTGCCAATGAAAGCGGGGAAGAATTTCTGTTTGAAAGTCACGTTCCAGCCGCGCGACGCATTTGTGGGCAAATCGCGGGTATCGTAGGAGAACACAATGCCTACTCCATAGTTGAACATGCGCAAATCCTGCCCCTCCCACAATTCAGGATTGTCAACCTTGGTTGCTTTTCCATAATTGAAATCGACCGACGGACCGAGATAGAGGTTTTCATGCAACCTCCATTGAAAATCGGCCCACAGCACCGATTGCAACTCGGTATAAGCCGACTCGTTGCACTTCTGCGATTCCATGTCATAGCCGATTCCCCAGAATTTCAGCGGGAAGTTTGCGAAATCAACATGGTAATTGATGCGAAATTTATCGTCGGGTGCAAAATGATTTCCAAAAATCCCCACACGATACATTCCGGTTATCGAGCCTTGGGCAAAAACCGAAAGGTTCGACTGTGGCGTGACAGAATCGCGGCGGCTTTTGTAGAGTCCGGCTGCAATCACGGCAAGCTGCACACTTGTAGAGGCCGAATAGCTGGGCCCTCCCAAAAAGGTGAAATCTATCTTTTTATCGGGGTGCTCCTTGTTGGCCTCACCGAAATAGTCGATGATTCTTGTGATAAGATTAGGCTTTTTTTCACTTACTGTGTCGACCGGAACAGAGGTTTCTTCACCGGCAAACCCCACAGCAGGCAGAATCGCCATCATTATCAGCGCGATATAGCGTGAAAAACTTGGTGGCATCATTTGAGTTGTTGTGTCATGCCACAAATTGCGGGCATGCGAATTTCATTGCAAAGTTACAAATTTTAACGGAGATATGAAATCTGCGACCACAGAGCCGACACTGATATATGCCTCAGAGGCTGTTTGAGCGGTTGCTCTGAACAAAATCGCAAATAAAAAGGATATTCCGGCAAGTTTTTACACAGCCTTCACATTATCTTTGCGAAAACAACCTTCACAACCAACAATTATGCCAACACCAGTCATACCTCACACAAAACTGCAATACTGCAATTGGGATGAATTTGACCCGGCTTTTGCCGACACTTTCCGCAATGAAGCAGTGCATCTTCACATATCAACAGTTAACTGGCCCGAATTTCCGCTGAAGCCCGACGTTCACGCACGGCTTGCTCACAACGGTTCGGGGATTTATTGCCTGTTCGATGTGGAGGAACCACATTTGAGGGTGGCTGCACTGAGCGATAACGGCCCGGTGTGGGAAGATTCATGTGTGGAGCTTTTTGTGGCCACACCCGACGGCAAGCACTACTGCAACATTGAAGTGAATGCAGCCGCCACAGCGCTTGCAGCACGTCGAGAAAGCCGCGAAAAGTTCAAGCACTTCAGTGCTGCAGAGATGGCTGAAATCAAACGGTGCTCTACCGTTCCACACATGCAACACGATGAAAAGCCGGCAAACGGGAATATCAAATGGTCGCTGCTGCTCTACATTCCATTTGAACTTATCGGATTCATGGGTTGCCCCGACTCTATTAGAATCAATCTGTACAAGTGCGGCGACAAAACCGAAACTCCCCATTTCCTGAGCTGGAACCCGATAGCAACGCCGGCACCCGATTTCCACCGCCCTGAATTCTTTAAAGAAATATCTCTTGATAAGTCATACGCATAAACAGACACAGAAATGAACCGACATATTGAAATCGCCAAACTTTTTGACATTCCCTGTGAGATTGTCGATGTAAAACCGATGGGGGAGGGCTTTATCAATGACACCCTTCTAATCGAAACGCCCGAAGGTTGCAGCAACTATATCCTACAACGTAAAAACCGCAAGGTGTTTCCCGATGTGCCTGCCATGATGGAAAACATTCGTTGCGTGACTGCCCATTTGAAGAGAACCGTTGCCGAAAATGGGGGCAATGCCGACAAAGAGGTACTTACCCAAATTCCGTTGCGAGGCACTGACACGCTTTACCATGTGGATGAAAACGGGGAATATTGGACGGTGTGCAAATTCATTGAAGGCTCGGTAACCCACGACCGCGTTACATCAGCCGAACTGGCATTTGAGGGTGGTCGCGGAATCGGCCGTTTCCACAAGCTCCTCGGAGGATTTAACAAACCTCTACACGAAACCATTCCGGGATTCCATAATCTTCGCCTGCGGTTTGAGCAGTGGGACGAGGCGCTTGCCAACGACGTTGCCGGACGAAAAGCTTCAGTTGCCGAGGAAATTGGCTGGATTGAGGAGCGCCGCAATGAAATAATGGCATTTCAACAGATGATTGAAACAGGCGTATTCCCCGTGCGCGTAACCCACAACGACACCAAGATAAGCAATATCCTTTTCGATTCGGAAAACAAAGCCCTATGTGTCATTGACCTCGACACGATGATGTCGGCATCAATTTTCAACGATTTCGGCGATGCAATCCGCTCCTACACCAACACAGGCGCAGAAGATGACGCCGACCTCAACCGCGTCAGCTGTAGCCTTGAATATTTCGAGGCCTACACACGCGGATTCCTCTCAGAATGCGGCGATATGCTCACCCCGCAGGAACTTGAATGGCTCCCCTTTGCAGGGCGTTTCATAACCTTTGAGCAGGTGCTCCGCTTCCTGATGGATTACCTGAACGGCGACACGTACTATAAAATAGCTTACCCCCACCACAACCTCGTGCGCACCCGAGCTCAATTTGCCCTTCTTCGCTCGCAGGAGCTGCAATATGAACGGTTAAAATCAATAGTCGCAACCTGCCGCCAATAGTCGTAGGACAACGCCACGCTATCAGTCACATATAATTATTGCCCCTCGAAGCATAACTGAACGGCACCAAGGGGCAATTATTATATGTTATAAAGAGACGTTTTTAGCCGAATTTGGAGATTTTGCGGAGCATGGGCTCGTTGAGGATGCAGATGCGGCGCCCGTCGACTGTGATAAGCTTTTCGGTTACGAAGCCCGAGAGGGTGCGGATAGCATTGGAGGTGGTCATGTTGGAGAGGTTGGCAAGATCTTCACGAGCCATGTAGATGCGCAGAGTCATGCCATCATCCTCAAAACCGTAATGGTCGCGGAGCACAATGAGGGCTTCGGCAAGGCGCCCGCGGATATGCTTTTGGGTGAGGTTAACAATCTTGGTGTCGGAGCCGCCCAAATTGCGCGAAAGCTCGTGAATGAAGAACCACGCAAGCTTGCTGTTGTTGTTAATCATGTCAACCACAAGCGTCATGGGTAATGTTCCGACCACCGACGGTTCAAAAGCTGCGGCCGATGAATTGTAGGGCTCTTTGGCAAAATAGGCGCGATAACCGAAATACTGAACGGAACGGATGAGGCGCAGAATCTGAACTCTGCCACCAACTCCATCCTTGAATTTCTTGACCTTACCCTGAAGCAGGCACCAGAGATATTCCGGCTCCTCCCCCTCGGCATAAATCATCTGGTTTTTCTTGAAATTGTGAATAACGAACGCGTCGATGATTCGGCGCTTTTCGTCATTGTTCAGTACTGTCCAGATTTCCGACAGGTCTTCGCTTATAACTTTTTCGAGTGTTCGCTTAATCATGTGTTGCTACTGATTGTGGCATGCGATCCATAGCGCTAAAATTGCTGTTTTGAATATCGGTTGATTCAATTTTCAAAAACACCAATTTTATAGAACATGGTTGCTCATTTATGTTTTACAACACAAAGCTACAATTTTTTTTTGACATTTAACCTCTATCTCACTGATTTTTCACCAATTCAGCATAAAATCAACCGCATTTAAAGAGGCCGGGGCCCATGTGAAAATGATCGGCTGTTGACTCACGCACGCGGTTAACGCTATTTCGATGTCACAGGGCGAAATCGGATAATACACACAAAATCAGCGGTGAACGCACATTTAAATACATTCACCGCTGTATAGCATAGACGACTTTACTAAACTCAGATTCTGTTGTTTTGATAGAAAACTAAAATTCGATGGCGCAACAGATATTCGTAGTGGGCCTGAATTGAGCTGATTTGCATTCGTGAGAGGTTGTTTTTTGCTTGTTCAAATTCAGCAGGAGTGGAGCGGCCGAGATTATATTTTTCCTGTGTGGCCTTGAAAGAAGCCGATGTTTTCTGCAATGTTTCCTGCGATGTAAAGTAGCGGTCGCGGGCACCTTTTGCCTGGTAGTAGGCAAGCTGAACGGCTTTGTAGAGTTCGGTTGAACGTTGGTCGAGTTCAAGTTCAGCCGTTATTTTCTGAAGCCGTGCCCTACGCACGGAATTGCGGGTTGAGAAGGCATCGAAAATAGGAACGGACAATGTGAGACCAACGTAAGTCGAGAAGTTGTGGCGCATCTGCGAGCCGAAGCTTTCGTTGGGATAACCGCTCACAGTGTAGTAGCTTGACCCCACGCTCGAACCGAATCCCAACTGGGGGATGTAGCCGGCTTTGGCAAGGGAAATCTGATTCTCGGCCACTGTGATTCCCTGACGCGAGGCCATGATTGAGTTGTTGTGAATCAACGCCGAATTGTATACCGCCTCGGCAGTGGGGATGATTGGCTCACCCTCGCTCACGGGCATTACATCCAGCCCTTCAACCGACGGGAGCTGCAACAGGTTGGCAAGCTCTACCAATGCAATCTGCACATCGTTCTGAGCAGTGACAAGTTGCAGGCGGTCCTGCGCCATCTGCGACTCGGCATCAAGAAGGTCGGCCTCAGGCACCTTACCGGCCTCCACGAGAGCTTTCTGGCGCTCAACCTCGTAGGTCGACAGGGCAAGTTGCGAAGCATAGCTCTCGCAAACCTCCTTGGCATAGAGCACCTGGAGATATTGCGACACTACATTAAGTGTCACATTGTCTTTCGCAGCTTCATACTCATAGAGGAGTTTGGTGAGATTCGATTTCGCGACTTTGAGGCGGTGATACTCGGCAGTTCCCTGAAAGAGGGGCAAATCGAGCGACACACCCCATTGGAAATTTGATGTATTGCGATCGGCATAGGTGTTGGCCGAAGTAAGGCCGCGGCCGAAGCTGAAA
Source organism: uncultured Muribaculaceae bacterium (assembly GCA_910586565.1). Lineage (GTDB taxonomy): Bacteria > Bacteroidota > Bacteroidia > Bacteroidales > Muribaculaceae > UBA7173. Next base: position 151,070 of record CAJUIT010000001.1, read on the forward strand.
CTTTCCGATGCACTGCCTCTGACCGATGGGAGAAACGAGCTTTTAGCTTCAGTGAGCGACAGCTCTCCATCCATAATGTTGAGGCGCGAGCCTTGCACTGTGAGATTGTGAGCCACAGCATAATTGACACAGCTGTCAAGACTCCACACTTCAGCAGCTGACGATTGTGCGCCCATAGCAGCCGCCACAAGAAATGCCAGGGTATATGATGTTATCTTCATCATTCTATTAATTGATGTTGATTGGTAATAGCAATCTTAGAGGGAGTTTATCAATTGTTCACGTTGCCACGCAGAGAGCTTTCGGTGGTAAGATCCGATTTCTTGAGCTCAACGTTTATGCCATCGGAAACACCGGTGGTGATTGGCTTGCGTTCGAACTGCTGCTTAGGTTCTGTTGCCGTGAGGAGATAGACAAATGCGCTATCGCCGGAATATTCCACCACGCGCTCGGGCACAGCCAGTACGCTGTCGGCTTTCTCCAAAATCACGGTAGCGTTGGCACTGTATCCCGCGCGCAACTTGGCTGCCTCATCGGTGCTGAGAGCTGCTTTCACCTCAAACGTGTTGGTGCCGTTATCGTCGGTTGCCATCGGGGCAATCTTCTCAATAACCGCAGCATAGTCGGAGCCGGCTACTGCACCCACCGATATGCGAACCGACATACCCTCGCTAATCAAATCAACTTCGGTTTCGTCGACTTTACCGGTGAAAATGAGGTCGGTCATATCGGCGACTTTCGCAATTGTAGTACCGTCGTTGAATGTGTTGGCCTGGATTACAGAGCTGCCGACTTTCACGGGAACCTCAAGAACGAGCCCTGTAACGGTTGAACGGACAAGGGTGTTGGAGCTTTGAGCGTTTGAGGCCGACACACCGTCGCGAACGATAGTGAGCTGATCACGTGCCTGCGCCAATTCCTCTTTGGCACGTTTGTATGCAGCCTCGTCGGTTTCAAACTTCTCGCGGCTTTCAAATTTCTTTTCATAGAGGCTCTTTGTGCGCTCGAAAGTTGCGGTGGCTTCCTCAAGAGAAATCTCAGCGACTTTCACACGGTTCTGCGCCGACGACAGCTGAGTCTCATCAGGAATTACCTTGATGATTGCAAGAATATCACCAGCCTGCACATGGTCGCCTGCCTCAACAAGGATTTCATTTATAATACCCGAAATCTGAGGCTTGATTTCAATTTCATCGCGCGGCTCTATTTTGCCGGTGAGAACCGTGGTGTGCTCAATAGTTTCAGTGGTGGGGTTCACAATTTCATAAACCTCATCCTTTTTCTGCGAGTTCATGAACAGGTAAACGAATGTGCCAACAAAAATCACACCCACGATTACCCACATAAAGATTTTGAAAAACTTTTTCATTGCGTTTTATCTGTTGTCGTTTTTTATTTTAAGCTTGATAAATTAAAGAATGGAGAGGGGAGATGTGACATTTCTATTTGTCATTTAGCGCTTCAATAGGTTTGATTTTCATCGCCTTGGTTGCGGGGATAAGTCCGGCAAGCGTTCCAAGTACTACGAAAGTGCCCATGATTGTGAATGCCTGCGAGAGATTCATTTGAAACTGAGGAGTTGAAACCTCATTGGCAGTGAGTGTCTGTGTTATGCCAAGGGCAAGCGCCGCAAAGCATATCCCTGCAATACCGGCAATCATGGTGAGCATGGTGCCTTCGGAGAGAATCTGCACGATGATGTCGGAAGGTTTGGCCCCGATGGCACGCCTGATTCCGATTTCCTGAGTGCGCTCCTTCACAATCACCCACATTATGTTTCCGATTCCGATTATACCCGCAAGCAATGTACTCAGACCGATAAACAGGGCAAGCAGCGAAACTCCTAAAAACAGATTCTCCACCATTTCAAACTTCTCAGAAATGTCGAAGATATCCATTGCGGCCATATCGTCGGGGGATATTGCATGCCGCGAATAAATCACCCGCCGCATTCGGGAATCGAGATTCGCTATTTTAGTACCGTTCTTTGCAACTATCATCACCACATCCACTTTGTCACCACGCTTGAATGCGCGCCTGAATGTTGTTGCCGGGAGCAGAATCGACTCATCGAGCTTTCCGTTCATCTGAATCTCGTTGGTCTGCCCGCAAATTCCCACAATAGTGTAGCCGATACCGTTAACTTCGATAGTCTGACCAATCGGGGAAGGGTCGGTTGGATAAAGCTCATTGGCTACTTTTTTGCCGACGATGGCAACCTTGCGCCCCATACTCATATCGGCTTCGTTTATGAAACGTCCCGAATATATTGCGGGGAGCATCACTTCGGCATACTGCGGTGCCACTCCGCTCACATTTCCCGAATAGCTGTAACGGCCGTGGCGTGAACTTACACCATAGTTGGAATACATCTCCGTAACTGTTTGTAACTCGGGAAAGTTGGCCCGGAGCCTTTCGAGGTCGGTGACGTCGAGTTGCCACGAGCGGTTTTTGGCATGGCCCTTGTAAGGGATGGTGGTGTTGGAGGTGAAAAGGATGCCGCTGTTGGTGGCAAAACCATCGAAGTTACGCATCAGTAAATCCTTGGCTCCGCGTGCACCTCCCAAAAGGATTGCAAGCATGGCAGTGCCCCAGAAGATGCCGAAGCCGGTGAGAAAAGTGCGGGTTTTGTTTCGCGCAAGAGTGGCACCAATCTCTTTCCAGTTTTCTATGTCGAAAATTGTAAGTTTCATTTTAAGCGTCAGTCCTATAATTATGACGGTTTACTTGTTATAGTTTTATTCATCGCGCAGAGCCTCGACGGGTTTAACTTTCAGAGATTTGAGCGCGGGGAAGAGTCCGGCGAGCGCACCTGCCACAATCAGCACAACCGTAACCTGCAAAGCCAGCGACAGATTGACGGTGGGGTTCTTTATGAAATTGGCATCCCGAAAAATGTAATCGAGGAACTGGGTTACCGCGGTGCCGAACACTATTCCGATGTAGCCGAACAAAGTGGTGATTGCAACACTCTCTGCGATGATTTGAATTAGGATGGAACGCGGTTTTGCACCTATAGCCCGTCGTATTCCGATTTCATGGGTGCGCTCCTTCACCGAAACAAACATGATGTTACTGATGCCGACCACACCGCTGAGCAAAGTCAGCAAGCCGAGAATCCAGATTGAGATGTTCAGAATATCCATCGCCTTCAATCCCTGCAATCCTTGTGAGAACTGATTCCACACCCATAGAGCGCTGTCGTCCTCGGGGTCGAAATCGTGAGCTTCTGAAAGCGCATGGCGAATTTTTGTTTCAGCGTCATTTCCCTCCTCGACTGTTGACAGATTTTGAAGCATAACCTGGAGGCTGCCCGGATTATCCTTGTTGCCTGTGAGCATCTGTGCAGTGGTGTAGGGCACATAGATGTCACGCCCCCACGAAGATTCATACACCCCGACAACAAGGAACGACAATCCACCGATATTCAACCGTTTGCCAACGGCTTTTAGTCCGTCGGGAGGAAAAAATTCATCGGCATACTTTTGAGGCAACACCACAACTTTTGCGCGAGTTGCCATATCCTTGTCGTTGATTGACCGGCCGTGCACTTTATCAATGTTACCGGCATTGGTGATTTGCGAAGGAAACACCCCCGTGTAGGAAGCTGTGCGCGAATGGGTGCCTGCTGTCATTTTCACCTGCACGCCATAGATTGAGGAATTTACCTCGCTGATAAACTCGGGGTTATCTTCCTCCAGACGTTTGATGTCGGCATTTTTAAGGTCGATGTTTCTTCCCTCGCGATAACCGTGATAGGGTTTGCTGGTGCGACCGCCCCAGATTGAGATTTTCTGCGAGCCCGGCGATGTCACTTCCTCTCTGAAAGAATTGGTAACACCGTTGCCCATGCCCAACAGAACGATGAGCATGAAGATACCCCATGCCACCGCAAATCCGGTAAGGGCTGTTCGCAGCTTGTTGTGCTGCAGAGTTTGCAGTATTTCGTTAACTAAATCGAACACAATTGAGACTTATTAAAAAATGGAGAATCATGCTATAACGCCGTCGGAGATGCGAATTATACGGTCGGTTTGCTCACCAACCCCGGGGTCGTGAGTGACAATCACGATTGTCATTCCCTCATTGCGGTTGAGCTGCTTGAACACTTCCATCACATCCTTCGACGTGCGGCTGTCGAGCGCGCCGGTGGGTTCGTCGGCGAGAATAATCGACGGACGGGTAATCAATGCCCGAGCAATTGCAACACGCTGTTTCTGGCCACCCGAGAGTTCTCCGGGAAGATGATGTGCGCGGTCGGCAAGCCCCATTCGCTCCAACTGCTCCATTGCCAATTGATTTCGTTTGCGACGGCTCACCCCTTGATAGAACAGAGGAAGCGCCACATTCTCCAATGCATTCTTATAGTTGATAAGGTTGAACGATTGAAACACGAACCCAATCATGCGGTTGCGATATTCGGCAGCTTTGTTCTCGCTGAGGTTCTTAATAAGCGTTCCGTCGAGCCAATATTCGCCCGAATCGTAGTTATCGAGAATACCGAGAATATTAAGAAGTGTGGATTTTCCTGAACCTGAAGCGCCCATGATTGACACCAGCTCTCCGCGTTCCACATCGAGATTTATGCCTTTTAACACATGCAAAGGAACTGCACCGGGGTAGGTTTTATTTACATCCCTAAGTTTTATCATTTCTGCGTTGTTTAATCCTGATTGCAAGATGGTTGATTTATTTTGAATGAAATGACCGCGGCGGAGAGGAGGAACTCGTTGCGTGATCTTTTCTGATTTTTAGACGCACACAACGCTCCATTAGTTGCAGAGGGTGAGAAAAAAATTTGCAGAGGGTATTGCAAATGTAAACCAATAGCCTTAAATTTGCGTTATAAAAGCAAGGATGACACAGCGGTGTCACCTTTCCCGAAAGATATTTGCCACACCAAAGTTGATTGGGAAACTCATCAAATTTTTATGAAATACCGAGACAATCTCTCATGCGTAATGGCGGGCCCCACCTGATTTATCAGGCGCGTTCACACGTGGGCGCCAGGCGGATTACAAAGCGCGGAGAGATCTCAAAACCTGTCTTTCGGAGTTTCATCGCATCCTTTGATGTGGCACTCTCACAAGCCATCGACACAGTTGGATATCCCGCTGTTGTTGATGGCTTTTTTATGGCATTACACAAATAATAGAGCGGCGCGCCAAAAAGAAATTTTCAGGCACGCCGCTCTATTAATCTATCGTTTATACGTAATCGGGGATTGTGCGTTTTACCTTCCCGTTGGATGTTCGTGGCAGAGAGGGGAGGAACACCACACGTTTAGGCACCGCATAACGTGGAAGATATTCACGGCATATCTCAAGGAGGTGCTCTTGGGTTTCAGCAGCACTTTCTGAATTGTGCACGGGCGCTTCAACGGCCATGACTACACATTCACCCCAGCGGGGATGTGGAGCCGACGTTAAGAAAAACGGGTAGGGTATGTGGCCGTGCAAAAGCCGTTCGAGCTGTTCGGGATAGAATTTAACCCCTCCGCTGTTTATCACATTATCGAAACGTCCCAACCATTGAAATGAGTTTGAATCGCGCAGGCTAACCACATCATTCGTTACAATCCGCCCGAAGCTGAAATCGGGAGCATTTATCACCAGACAAGACCTTTCATCAACCTCGAAGCTAATGCCCGGCATTGCCCGGTAGGTGTCTGACCCGAATTCTCTTAAGGCAACATGGCTGCACGTTTCAGTCATCCCATAAGTGGCAAAAGTGCGCCACGGCATCAGCGAAACCTCTTTTTCAAGCTCAGGCGACACGGGAGCACCGCCGACGATAAGATTTCTCAAACGACCGTTGAAACTGCCGTTTTCCATCAAGTTGGAACATTGAGCAGGAACTACTGCAAGCAAATCGATAGTTTCACCTGCGAAATCGGGAAGTGCCAATGCCGGTTTGGCCATAATCAACCTGCATGATGCCTCCATCGCACGCACAATCATCATCTTACCCGCAATATAATCGGCAGATAGTGCCGATGCCAACACCGAACTATCCGTTATTCCGAACCGGGCATTAGTTGAACGGGCCGACCGCTGCATGTCGCTCTTCAGAAGCTTGATTTTCTTAGGTGTTCCCGTAGAACCGGAGGTGTGCGCCTCCACCCATTCCGAAGAATCATTCCATTGGTCAATAAAACGGTCGACCGAATCGGCCGAGGATAGCAGCTTAAACATTTTTAAATTCGGGATTAAACGACATGTTATCGCCCGAGAGGGAGAGAGGCGATGGATAGTTTTCGGTAAACAATGCCCCTGTGCCGAGACCTTGCGGCATAACAGGGTTGTAGGTGGACACCCACTGCGCTATTGCGCTCAAACCGATATTTGATTCAAGCGCCGAAGTGGCCCACCATCCGATTCCACGCGCCTGCGCCAGAGTTATCCAACGGTCGGCTTGTGCAAAACCTCCGCACAAAGATGGCTTTAGAATGATGTAGGCAGGTTTCACCGCATTTAGTAAACGCTCCTTTTCGGCATCGGCAGTGATTCCGATAAGTTCCTCATCGAGAGCCACAGGTACAGGCGAAGTTTCACACAAACGTGCCAACAACTCCCATTGCCCCGGCTTCACAGGTTGCTCGATGGAATGAAGCTCCAGCTTGCCGAGGCAGTCGAGTTTATATGCCGCATCCGCGGCAGAAAACGCACCATTGGCATCAACACGAAGTTCAATCACATCGCGCGAATACTCCCTACGGATAAACTTCAGCAAATCCAATTCATCGGCGAAATCAATTCCGCCTATTTTAAGCTTGATGCAGCGGAATCCCAACTCCAGTTTCTCGCGGATGCGCCGTTTCATCGTGTCGCGGTCGCCCATCCAAATCAACCCGTTGATGGGTATGGAAGTTTCGCCGCGGGTAAATGGAGTATCAACATGAACGCCGGTGCCACCATTTCGCAAATCGGCCATTGCCGATTCAAACCCGAAGCGTGCCGACGACATGGGATGCTCCTCGGCCGGATTCTCGCAGCAGAGCGAAAGCAAACGCTCGAAATCGGGAGTATCTTCTGCACTCAGCCCTCTGAACAGCGCACATTCTCCCACACCTTTCAATTCGGGTTTGGCATCGTCCCACACGTGCACAATGAATGTTTCCTTATCATTCATGTGTGCACGCGAGGTTATTGCCGTTTCCTTGAAGTGCAGAATTTTCCGTTCAAAATCAGCTTTCAGCATAGCGCGTATCAGCCCGGGAATTTGGGGAACTGCTCGAAATCGGGGTCACGTTTTTCGAGGAATGCGTTTTTACCCTCCTGTGCCTCGGGCATAAGGTAATAGAGCAGAGTGGCATCACCGGCAAACTCCATCAAACCTGCCTGTCCGTCGAGTTCAGCATTGAGCGCACGCTTAATCATGCGTATTGCCATCGGTGAACGTTGCAGAATAGTCTCGCACCACTCCACTGTTTCATCCTCCAGACGCTCCAGAGGCACAACTGCATTAATCATGCCCATTTCGAGAGCTTCCTGAGCGGTGTACTGGCGGCACAGATACCATATTTCACGGGCTTTTTTCTGGCCCACACAGCGGGCAAGATAGGAAGAACCGAAGCCTGCATCAAAACTGCCCACCTTGGGGCCGGTCTGCCCGAAACGCGCATTCTCCGATGCGATGGAAAGGTCACACACAACATTGAGAACATTTCCACCTCCGATTGCATAACCATTCACCATTGCAATCACAGGTTTGGGGATGGAGCGGATGGCTTTGTGCAGCTCCAATACGTTCAAACGAGGTGTGCCGTCGGCATCAACATAGCCACCCAACCCCTTGTAGTGCTGGTCGCCTCCAGAGCAGAATGCCTTGTCGCCGATACCGGTGAGGATAATCACGCCGATTTCCGGAGTGTTGCGGCAGTAGTTCATCGCATCGAGCATCTCAAAGTTTGTGCGGGGGCGGAATGCATTGTAAACCTCGGGGCGGTTGATGGTTATTTTTGCAATTCCTTTGTATTGTTCAAAAAGGATATCTTCGTATTCCTTTATGGTTGTCCATTCTCGTTTCATGAGTGTAATTATTTATGTCAGTTTGTAATTCCTAAGTATTCACGCATCAGTTCAGCGTCAACAGAACCGTCGGTGATTATTTCAAGCAAAACGGGGCGGTCGGTTTCCGCTATCATCGATTTTATGGCATTATGCAACTCCCTGTGGCTATCGGCTCGGGAATATGCAAAATTATATGCCTCGGCGAGCTCCTTTAACGGCAACTTCAATGTGCCGTTGAGCAATTGCGGCATCTCGGGCAACGACGCGGTAGGTGCGATAAAACGGAATATTCCACCACCGCCGTTGTTGAGCACCACAATTTTCAATTTGGGAGATACTAAAGTTGACGACAATGCAGCCAAATCATATTGCATGCTCATGTCGCCGGTGACGAGCATTGTGGGGTGCGGATAGGGGAGAGATGCGCCGAGAGCCGTTGAAACAGACCCGTCGATTCCGCTCACACCACGATTGCAATCGATGCGGTGGAAACCGTTGGCACCGCAGGCACCGGCATATCTCACGCTCATTCCGTTGCTTAGTTGCAGATTCCACTTGGCAGGCACTTTGCGGAGCAATGTTTCAACAGCAGAAAGCGCGCACCAATCATCGGGAAATGAACGGGGCGATGTTGATTCATATAATGCGTTCCAATCGGCTGCATAAGTTGAAACAACACCACCTTTTTTCAAATGGATATATCGCAACGAGGTTGCCAGTTTCGGAAAGAAGCCTTCGGCTGGGATTTCCACCCTCCGTGACAAGTGGCAGAAGCAGTCGATAGTAGAGTCGTTGAGGCCAACATGCCAATGCTCCTTTATGGCAGCCTTACGCAAATATTGCTTCAACTTGCCCGAAACGAGCGCCCCTCCGAATGTAATGAGTACGTCGGGGATATAGCGATTTGCATTTACGCCGGCATCTGCAGCGCAGAGAACTCTGTAGTCGGGATTGTGCAAGCCCGATGCTTTGATATTTGCCATTGGTTCGGCAATTATCGCTACGTTGGGGAGAGATGCCAAGATTCCCATTGCACCGCTGACCTTTACATCGGGAGCACCAAACCCTGCAACAATCATTATGTTCCGCCCCGATAACTCTGCAGCAAGTTTGCGGGCCTCCTCATTTGGAAGAATATCGGGAACCCGCATGATGTCGATTTTTCGGAATGTGTCGTCGACTGAAGCTGCCGGCAATTGGCGCGTGAGGGGCGCGGAAAGGGGTACATTTATATGAACCGGTCCCTTTCTTCCCGTTGTTGCAGCAAGCAGCGCATCGTTGAGTTGACGGTTTACAAACCAGCGCTCCTCATCACCTGCAGCCTCACCCGGAACATTCCATGTGCCTTTAACGATGTTGGCTAATGCTCCGCACTGCCTAATGGTCTGACTGTCGTCCTGATCAATCCATGCAAGCGGTCGGTCGGCCGAAATTACGATCAGGGGCACCTTGCGATAATAAGCTTCGGCCACTGCCGGAGCATAATTAAGTAATGCAGTACCCGATGTGCAGATAATAGCAACCGGTTCACCGGAAGCAACCGCCATACCGAGCGCCACAAAAGCAGCCGAGCGCTCATCAATTACCGATGAAACCTCGAGCTCTCCGGTTCGCTCCACAGCCATAATAAGCGGAGCATTCCTACTGCCGGGAGATGTGACAACTCGCTTAATGCCAAACGCGACTAATGCACGGGCAATCATTCGGCAAGGCCATTTTTCAGTCACCATTCCGTTAGGTGCAAGGTTAAAATCAGCGTCCATTTGTTTTACAGAAACGGGTGAGGCATTGAAAAATCAATGCCCCACCGCAATTATGTCTGTTTGATTCAACCTGAGGAAACAGACCTTTTACAACAAAGGTGCCTCAGTTGTTTCTTAAATATAACAGTCAATTATTATTTATTGACTCTGAAACGGTCAATTCCATCGCGCAGGAACGCAACAACCTGGTTGGCGGCAGCGATGCCGGCGTTGATGTTGGCTTCGGCAGTCTGAGCACCCATTTTCTTGGGAGTGAAGAACACTCTTCCTTCAAATTCCTCGAGAAGTTCGTCGGCAATATCGGGACGGATGTCGGCCACATATTTGATATCGGTGCGCTCGCGCAAAGCTTTGCGCAAACCTTCCTCATCAATAACCTCCTTGCGCGCGGTGTTTACCAATACGCCATTCTTGGGAAGCAGAGTTACCAAATCATAACCTACCGATTTGCGGGTTTCGTCGGTTGCAGGGATGTGGAGCGAAACAATCTTGTTGTTTTTATAGAGCTCCTCAACCGAGTGAACGGGTGCAACTTCAGCCGCTACCATAACTTCATCGGGGCAGTAGGGGTCAAGTGCTGAAACCTTCATTCCGAACCCTTTTGCAATTCGTGCCACATTGCGGCCAACCTGACCGAAAGCATGGATGCCGAGCGATTTGTCTTTAAGCTCGGTTCCCGATGTGCCGTTGAACATATTGCGAACCGCCATCACAGCCATACCGAACACAAGTTCGGCAACGGCGTTGGAATTCTGGCCGGGAGTGTTCTCCACACAAATGCCATGAGCGGTTGCTGCCGCCAAATCAACATTATCGTAACCGGCGCCGGCACGAACAACAATTTTGAGCTTCTTTGCGGCATCGAGCACTTCGGCATCGACTTTATCGCTTCGGATAATCAGAGCGTCGGCATCAGCCACCGCAGCAAGCAAATCGGCTTTGGCTGCATATTTTTCAAGAAGCACAAGCTCATAGCCAGCATTTTCTATCACTTCACGAATACCGTCGACGGCCACTGCCGCAAACGGTTTCTCAGTAGCAACAAGAACTTTCATAGTCGGTCAGTTTCAAGCTTTTTCTGCGAACTCTTTCATTGCGTTTACAAGCACATCGACGCTCTCCATCGGGAGGGCATTGTAGAGCGATGCGCGGAAACCGCCAACCGAGCGGTGACCCTTGATGCCCACGATTCCCTTTGTTGCAGTGAAATCGAGGAATGCCTTTTCAAGTTCGGCATATTCGGGTTTCATTACGAAGCAAACGTTCATGATTGAACGGTCGGCGTGGTCGGGCACAGTAGCCTCGAAAATGCGGCTTCCGTCAATAGCCTCATAGAGTTTTGCAGCTTTAGCAAGGTCGCGTTTTTCGAGTTCGTCAACGCCGCCAACCTCCTTGTAGTATTTGAGAGTCTGGAGTGCGCTGAAAATCGGGAGAACAGGGGGAGTGTTGAACATCGAACCCTTGTCGCAATGCGTCTTGTAGTTGAGCATGGTGGGGATGGGACGGTCAACATGGCCGAGAGCATCTTCATTGACAATAATGATTGTGGCACCTGCGGGAGCGAGGTTTTTCTGCGCGCCGGCATAGATGAGATCATATTTGCTCACATCGACACGGCGTGAGAAAATGTCGGATGACATGTCGGCAACCAAACGCACATTCACATCGGGGTCCTTGCGGATTTCAGTGCCGTAGATTGTGTTGTTGGTGGTGTAGTGGAAGTAATCGGCATCTGTAGGAACAACAAAGTTCTTGGGGATGTAGTTGTAGTTTTTATCCTCGGAGGATGCGACCACGTCGACATCACCGAAAAGTTTCGCTTCCTTAATAGCCTTATGAGCCCACACACCGGTGTCGAGATAAGCAGCTTTGGTTTTCAACAGGTTATAGGGCACCATTGCAAACTGCAGGCTCGCACCTCCACCGAGGAAGAGAACATGATATCCGGCAGGCACATCGAGCAGTTCCTTGACCAAAGCCTGAGCTTCGTCCATTACTGCCTGGAACTCCTTCGAGCGGTGTGACACTTCAAGAATCGACAAACCGGTGTTGGCGAAGTCAAGAACTGCATCAGCTGTGTTTTTGATTGTGTAGGGGCTCAGAATCGACGGCCCTGCATAGAAATTATGCTTCTTCATCTCAAATGGATTTAGAGTTAAATATTTATGAACTGTCATGAGTGTGAAAAATATTCAGTGATAACACCGATTTTCACCTCATGCAGCATCATCAATTGCAAAGTTAACATATCTTGGTTTTTCAGCAAGCAATATTTGCTGAAATTTTTCAGCAATTCTTATTCCCCGCTGCGCTGTCTTACAACCTCGAAAATCATGACACCGGCCGCTACTGAAACATTCAGCGAGCCGATGTGGCCTACCTGGGGAATTGAAACAACCTGGTCGCAAAAACGGAGCACATCGGGTGAAATGCCCACATCTTCAGCACCCATCACAATTGCCACAGGGCCCGTGTAGTCGCCTTTGGTGTAGTTGACTGACGATTTCTCCGACGCTGCACAAATCGAGAAGCCACTGTCTTTCAGATATTTCACAGCGTTAAGAATGCCCGTCTCGCGGCACACAGGCAGATAGTTGAGTGCGCCGGCCGACGTTTTCATTGCATCGCCGTTTACCCCCACACCACCACGGCGGGGAATCACAATGGCATCAACTCCAGCGCATTCGCATGTGCGGGCAATAGCGCCGAAATTGCGAACATCGCTAACACCGTCGAGAAGCACCACAAACGGTGTTTTTCCCTCTTCATAAAGAATGGGGACGAGATTTGCGAGACTGTCGTAGGTCACTGCCGAAAGAATTGCAAGCACTCCCTGGTGATTTTTTCGGGTTATGCGGTCGATTTTCTCGGCGGGGACTTTCTGCACAAGCACCTTGTGACGCTTCAGCACATCCATCAGCTCGCGGGCCAATTCGCCTTTGAGTTCGTGGCGCACAAGCACCTTATCTATCTCTTTTCCCGATTCTACAGCCTCGATGACTGCGCGGATACCAAATATATAATCGTTCTTTTCGAGCATAGTCTTTACCTTAATGTGTTCATATTATTTTACCGAAGCCAACAGCGCACGGGCATTTGCCAGAGCCGCCTCGTTAACTTCAGAACCTGAAAGCATAACGGCGAGTTCCCTCACACGCTCTTCGGGAGAAAGTTCGCGGATGCGGGTAACTGTGGCATGCTCGGTATCCTCTTTAAACACCTTGTAATGGCTGCTGCCTTTCGATGCCACCTGGGGTAGGTGGGTGATTGCCACAACCTGAATGTTTTCAGCAATCTGACGCATGAGTTCACCCATCTTGTCGGCCACATCGCCCGACACGCCGGTGTCAACCTCATCGAAAATGATTGAGGGAAGCTGCATTTTATCGGCTACAATGGATTTTATAGAAAGCATCAAGCGCGAAATCTCACCACCCGATGCCGTGTTGCCGACAGGGAGCAACGGCTGATTCTTGTTAAACGCAAAGAGGAACTCCACGTGGTCGATTCCTGTGGGTGAGAGTTCAGTGTCGCGCACCACGATTTCAACCCTGAGATTCTTCATGCCGAGCGGCACTGCCCGTTCGCGCAAAATTTCAGAGAAGCGCACCGCTTCGGCATGGCGGCTTTTTGAAATCTCGGCAGCGATTTCGAGAGCTTCTTTTTTTGCCCGCTTGGCGGCAAGTTCAAGTTCCTGCAAGTTTTCATCGCCCGAGTCGAGCGTTTGCAGACGGCTCTCCATTTCGTCGCGCATGGCAATCAGCTGTTCAACCGATTCGGCTTTCTGGCGGCGGAGCAAATCATAGAGCATGTTCAATCGCTCCTCCACCTCGTCGAGCCGTTCGGGGTCACCGGCAAGGTCGCGGTCATATTCGGCAAAGGTGGCGGCGATATCCTGCGCCTCGACCCTCAGCGAACGCAATCTTTCGGCTAATGAATCGGCATCTTCAATCAAATCACCGAGGCGCTCGGCTTCGTCAATTGTCTGGCGCAGCAATTGGTCAACATTCTCTTCGTTATCGGTGAGGTTGCCGATTACAGTGCCGAGCGTGGTTTTTACGTCGGCCATATTCACCAACAGCTCCCGCTCATGCTCAAGCTCTTCAAGTTCGCCCTCAACAAGCCGCGCATCTTTCAGCCGCTTGTACTGAAAACGGAGGAATTCCTCGTCGTCGCGAGCCTGTTCCATCGCTTTCCTTGCGTGCTTGAACCGGCGAACGGCAAGTCGATAAGCGTTATATGCAGCCGTGAATGTTGCCAGACGGGCGCCATTATCGGCTAACGAATCAATGACCCGCAACTGATAGGGGGGCGATGCCAACAACAGGTTCTGGTGCTGAGAATGGATATCGATAAGGTGTAACGCCGCCGTCTGAAGCAGAGAAAGATTCACGGGACAATCGTTGACAAACGCCCTTGAGCGCCCGTTGGGAGCAATTTCGCGTCGAAGAATCACGGTTGCATCATCCCAATCGATGTCATTAGTTTCGCAAAATTCTTTCAGAGCGGCATAACCGTCGGCTGAAAACGTTGCTTCGATAACAGATTTTGCGTCATGATTCCGCACGGCCTTTGTGTCGCAACGACCTCCGAGCAAAAGCGAAAGCGCTCCGAGAATGATAGATTTGCCGGCTCCGGTCTCGCCTGTGAGGATATTAAGCCCGGGATGCAACGTAATGTCGATGTTGTCAATCAGGGCATAATTCGATATGTGGAGTGTTTGAATCATTTCAACGTTATTTGGTCACACCGTTCTTTATAAAATTAATACGCTTCATCTCTGTGGGATAGAGAGGCGACAGAAGTTCCACCACCGTTTCGCGCTCGGTTTGCGATGCCTTTGAATAGATGTTCACAAGTTCGTCGAGTTTGGCGTCCTTGAACATCGACAAAGCCACCGACATGGGGTCTGATTGATAGACCTTCTGAAGGTTCTGCAAGGTGGATGTGATTTTAGCGCGCCCCTTGTCGGGCGACATGAACATCTCGTCGAGACCTCCACGGTGGTATTCATACAACATTGTGCGCGTCACCGATGTTGCCGGGTCGGTGAATGAACTTAATACAGCCGAACGGTTCTTTTTATCCTCAAAGGCTTTCCAACCCCCTTCGCCCGATGACTGAGCCATCTGCACAATCATCTTAAGCTGATCGAAAGCTTCATCGCCACCGTTGGGAGCGAAGCTGTCGCGGTCCATTGCTATTATAAGGTAGGCATAGAAATTGAGGATGGCCGTGAGTTGGCTCTCCATCGTGTTCACCGTGAAAGTCAGCGGCTCACCTTCCTGGTAGCTGAATTCGATTTTGCTATCCTTGAAGTTAAGCAGGGTAGTGGTGTAGGATGTGTTATAGACCGGGCGCGACGACTGAACCTGAAGGTCACCTTTAAGCACATTGTCGGTGTACTCGGTGATGGTGAAAAACAAACGGCAATCAATGCGTTCATTGACGGCATACTGGTCGTTTGTGAAGTGGTTCTCGTTCATGTATTCGCGAATAGCCTCCTGAAGAGTCTCGAAAACACTCCGGTTTGTAGTCTGAATCTGGTCGATGTTCACCGTTACTTCGCAGTTGAGTTCCTGGGCGGCAACGGAGTTGATGGCAAACAAGCCTGTAAGCAGAGCGAAAAAATATTTCAGACTTTTCATAAACAGTCGTGGAAAATAGATTTGAGAGAGTTGAGTGGAGAGGGTAGATGTGCGGGGTCAATCGGCACGGGCATCAATCATGGAAGCAATCTTGGCAACAATGTCGGCCGCTACCTCACGCTTTGATTTAAGCGGATAGACCGTTGGAGTTTCCCCGGGAGTGTAGATTGTGATTTTATTGGTGTCGGTGCCGAATCCTGCACCTGCATCGCGGAGCGAGTTCATCACAATCATGTCGAGATTCTTGCGTTTCATTTTCGACATTGCGTTTTCCGCCTCATGGTCGGTTTCAAGTGCAAAACCGACAACAAGCTGCCCGCTGCGCTTCGCATTGCCAAGCGTGGCGGCAATATCGGGATTCTTCACAAACTCGAGCTGCGGTGAGGCGTTATTCTCGCGCTTTATTTTTTTGTCGGCCGGATTTTTAACCGCATAATCGGCAACGGCAGCCGTCATCACCGCCACATCAGTGTCGGGGAACAGGCTGTTG
Source organism: uncultured Muribaculaceae bacterium (assembly GCA_910586565.1). Classification (GTDB taxonomy): domain Bacteria; phylum Bacteroidota; class Bacteroidia; order Bacteroidales; family Muribaculaceae; genus UBA7173. Next base: position 166,983 of record CAJUIT010000001.1, read on the forward strand.
CAGGCCTCAAGCATTTCAACGGCACTTTCAACATTCACCACTTTAACAGACGGCGACTGAGGTCGCACATCGGTAGGACCGAGAACAAGCGCCACTTCTGCCCCTTGCGCCGCCGCGGCATCGGCAATGGCCACTCCCATCTTCCCCGTTGAGTAGTTGCTAATATATCTCACCGGGTCGATTTTCTCGCGGGTGGGACCTGCTGTGACAAGCATTTTCACACCACGCATGCTTTTCGACTCATTGAAATAGGCTTCGACGGTTCGGAAAATGTTTTCGGGCTCCTCCATGCGGCCTTTCCCCACAAGATGTGAGGCAAGTTCCCCATCGGCAGGCTCAATTATGTGATTGCCATAACTACGCAGCATATTTATGTTGCGCACCGTCGACGGGTGCTTCATCATGTCGAAATCCATAGCCGGCGCCACAAACACCGTGGCACGGGTTGACAGATAGGAGGTAACGAGCATATTATCGGCCACTCCGTTGGCCATTTTTGCGATGGTCGATGCGGTAGCAGGTGCAATAATCATCGCATCGGCCCATAAACCCAAATCGACATGCGAATGCCATTCACCGGTATTGGCTGTGAAAAATTCACTGATCACGGGACGGCCGCTGAGAGTCGATAATGTTACCGGGGTTATGAACTCCCGTGCGTTTGGAGTCATGATAACCTGCACCTCGGCTCCGGCTTTTACAAAAAGCCTAACCAAAGTTGCCGTTTTATAAGCGGCTATACCTCCGGTTATGCCGATTACTATATGCTTTCCTTTCATCTGATTGAACTTGCTTTAAAGCGGCTCAGCGCATTCGCAGTTTTATTGCCGTGATAATTCGCTTTGTATCGGAGGGAAAATCGCCTTGCTGAATCCAGCCGAAATATCCGGGATCCTTTTTCAGCACCTCAGTGGCAAGCTGCCCTTTGTATTTTCCGAAATTGATTACCTCGCGGTGTTGGTCGTCATAAACCAAACGCCCCATCAAATCAACATTCCGGTTATGCGACGAAAATTCGGCGAGCTTTTCAACATCGTTAGGCAGGTCGTCGTAACGGTCGAGCTGGGCCATCAGCACCTCATAGGTGGCACGTGTATCGGCATTTGCCGAATGTGCCCCTTCAAGGTCCTTGTCGCAATAGAACCGATAGGCAGCCGAGAGTGTGCGCTGTTCCTTTTTGTGGAAGATGGTCTGCACGTCGATGAATCTGGGGCGGGTGAAATCGAAGTCGACCCCCGCACGGGCAAACTCTTCCGACAGCATCGGAACATCAAACTTATTCGAGTTGTAACCTGCAATGTCGCATCCCTGGAAACTCATTGCCAACTGTGCGGCAATTTGTTTGAACGAAGGTTTGTCGGCCACATCCTCATCGTAGATGTGATGAATTGCCGATGCCTCCTCGGGAATATGGCATCCGGGATTCACTCGGACGGTGCGCTGCTCGTCATGCCCGTCGGGATACACCTTAATCATGGAAATCTCCACGATACGGTCGTTGGTAATGTTGGTGCCGGTGGTTTCGAGGTCGAAAAACATCACCGGTTTTGTCAAATTAAGCTTCACAATCGCAAAAATTGAGATGTGGCAGTCAGGGAAAGTTTCTAATGAACTGTGGTTGGCAGTTTCTTAGAAATCCTGAACGGTAATAGGCATGAGAATCACAACGAGGTCGGTGTTCTCCTTGTTATCGTCGGGCTGGAACACACCGGGGCGGCCTGGATCGGCAAGTTTGATAATAACTTCGTCGGTGGAGAGAGTTGAGAGAATCTCAATCATGTAAGCGGCAGAGAAACCGATAATCATCTGTTCGCCGGTGAAGTCGCAGGGAACCTCCTCATGTGCGAATGTGTTCACATTGGGGTCGTCGACTTTCATTTCCACCCTTGTGGGGGTGAAGCGGAATTTAACAAGGCCATGACCGGGGTCGGCGCAAACCGACACACGACGCACAGCTGTGAGAATTGCCCCGCGGTCAACTGTCACCGAGAAGGGGTTTGCGGTGGGTATCACACGGTTGTAATCGGGGTAGTTCCCTTTGATAAAACGGCTGGCGAGGGTGAGTGTCTCGGTTTTAAACACGGCGCTGCGCGGAGAGATGGTTACATGCACCTTTTCATCCTTGCCCAACAGAGCTTTCAGGATAACAGCGGGCTTGACGGGAAGAATGCACGATGCAGTCATTCCGGGCGCCGATGTGCGGTCGATATAACGAACGAGCTTGCGGGTGTCGGTAGCCACAAATGTGATGCCATCCTCTTTGATATCCCACAGAATACCCATCATCTGAGGACGCAGTTCGTCGGAACCTACGGCAAAAAGGGTGTTCTCAATGCCATTGAGAATTTGAGTGGAGGGGCATTCCATCTCAAACGCCGAGTCGGGCTCAATCGATTCAATTGTCTGGGGATATTGCGAACCCTCGAGAGTCATCATGTCGAAGTTACCACCGGGGAAGGTGATTTTCATTGAATAGTTGGTTTCGTTTATGTCGAAATCAACATTCACATCGGGGAGTTCTTTGGCAATATCAGAGATGCGGCGTGCATTCACACAAAACTCACCTTCACCCTCCACATCGCTGATTGCAACCTTTGCAGTGAGGGTGTTCTCCGAATCGGAGGCTGTGATGACAAGAGTGTCGCCATCCACACGCCAGTGGAAGTTGTCGAGAATGGATAGAGTATTCTTGGAATTTATCACTTTGCTGACTCCCGACAGGGTGGAATAGAGCGCTTTGCTCGCTACTTTGAATTTCATGAGAGTATGTTGTTTTTGTTTATATCGTTTCCGGCGGGCAAACAAACCCAGAACACGCTGCGGTTGCCCGATGGGTATTTTTATTTCAATCTACAAAGATACAAAATTAATCGAAACGGCCAACGCTCCACCCGCAGATACTCCATATATCTATAAATAGAGGGTTCGATGAAGATAGCATCGGACACAAAGAGACGCTTCTTTTAAAATTATGCTTCTATACAGCCCCACCAATGACATTTTTTTGTAAATTTGCTCTCGATTTCAGAGCCATAGAGTTGGCAGACGGAATCAACACAACTTATAAAAGGTGTTATTGAAATTTTATCTTCTAAAGTCAAACTTCGCAAATTTGATTATCAGCATGAAGATGAGATTAGCAATAGCACCTGCATCGGTAGCTTATACCCTGTCGTGACTGACAGCCTATATAGCTATATCGGTGTGGGGCTATTGTTTTATCCATGCTGATAGGTAATGCGAAGACCTGACTTTAGGATAGAACAAGATACAATCCTCACACCTTTTTTATGTCTAATAACATAGCTCGTTTCATTGGAGGATGAGAAGCACTTTTAATCTAATATGATGTTTTCAGGATATATGAGCGAGGCCAGTGTTCTGCAAATAACCAATATAGCGAATAGGCTCATGCTTCATCCACTCTATTCAAAGTACACCATTCAAAGTTATTGCTTCGATTGGTCTTGTGATGTTTACGCCATCAAAATAAGTGAAAATTTCAATACCATTAATTTATTCCTATTCTATCCGTCAACAACAGGAGATGGTACAATTGAATCAATTGCCATATATGGAATGGGACTGTCTGGCCACTTAGAAAAGATTCTTGCATCAAAGAGAATATTTGGTTTAGAAATAGAATCTGCTGAAATTGATCGCAGTGGCATGTCTGATTTTGTAGACGTTTATTTAAAATGATTTATCGTTATGTACAGACCATCTGAAATGGACTATGTAATATACTGCATGTCCGCAGAAGCAAATGAAGCCAATTACAATCAACCCTCCACAAAAGCCTCTATAGAAGAGGAAGCAGAATATTGGCTAACTCATTTCAAAAATTATTCAAAAGAACAACTAATAGGCTACACGATAGAAGCCGTCCGCAACAACATGAAATTCATGAAATGGGAGGAAGATGATATCGAGGGCGTAGCTTGGTTCCTCGGCATTTACACGAGAGTAGCGTTAAGATGTGGATATACCCATAGTTTTGCGGACTTTATTATGCCTGCAATGAGACGGTACTATGAAATTATAAACAACCACCAATACTAATAAAATATAATGAATATAACAGAAGAATTAGTTTCTACTGAAACCAATCTTAGAAGACTGCAATCGAAATGTGGATATTCTATAATTATAGGTACGGCCGTTGTGTGTCTTGTGATAGTCCTGCTTGTCTTGTTCTCTGGAAGTATTTTTAATGACCAAGCTCCAGCTGGGACTACAGCACAGATAATCTTATCTCAACAATTTGTAAAACTGATTGTAGTGTTATCCATTCCGATTCTAATTAGTTTAATTGGAGGCATAATCTTAATAAAAGCATCCGTAAAAACTATTACAGGAAGTTATTGGGGTGCGTTTGTGTCTATTGAAAAATTTTTAAGCGAACAAGAGGATGAGTCACCCAATAAAATAGCCTCACAAGAAAGTGAGTAACGTAATAATTAATTATGCGAACCATAGCCAACATATTAATGCTTAACTGATTTATTTATTACTATTTCTGTTTTTAATTTAGAATTATGATAAATACTTTTTAAACACTAATAATACTTATGGCTAATAATGAAATGCTCCTGAGCCGTTGAATATCCATGGTCAAGTTAAACAAACAGTAGATAATCTATGCTACATCTACATAATCTATCGGCAGACCTTGACGCTTATAGATTTAACCTTATAAAGAATGGCGAAAGTAAGGACGTAAGCAAAAATGATATTGAAACTATTAAGGTTGCAATGCAACATCTTCTGTACGGTTCAACTGATACGCATAATGGAGAACAAACAACACTTTCAGGGGAATTGCATAAACTTGACTACATCGTTTCATCCATATATCGGCTTATGGCTCATGGCGCAATCGGCAGACAAGAATATCTCTTTGATAAAATAACCGAACATGAATAAATCCGCTATAATATTATCAGGGTTGACAATGCTCCTATCAGCTTGCTCAACTCAACGCATAAACACCGCTCAATCCAATCTTCTTATTGGAGAGTGGCAGCAGCCCAATGTGTCGTTAAAGATTGAAGCCAACGGCAAATATCATTACAAATACAGCGCAGACGGCTACACCAACAAGCAATCCGGCAGATACTATGCCGACAAAGATTCAGTAGTGCTTTATGGCTTCTATCCTGATGCATATACGTCTGAATCTAAAAACGAGCATTGGACTATCCGTAAAATCACACCTGATTCATTGGTTGTCTATGTTCACAAGAATACAGTAGTCCTTGACGGAGACACACTCAACGCATCAGGCAACGAGATAGAAGCATATACACGCAATTAAATAACAAAACGCCTTAATTTATGTGGATAATATTTCTACTTGTCGGGGTAAATATTATAATCATATTGAGCATAATATATGTGGTAGGCTGCAGTGATTATTCTCCAAAGTTTCAGATTTCAGACAATGAATACAAAATCAATCGTACTAAATTAACTGATGAGGAAAACTCCAACATGTCGCCCTATGATTACTATACTTCTTTGAGGCACAAGAGTTGGGATGGGCTATCTGAATATGAAAAGGAGAGAATGATTCTTGCTGCGCATCTTATTCTTGATGATTGCGGAACAGTTTCCACGTTATCTGAAATTGAAACATTCTTAACAAACCGACTTCCTGACAACCCCAAATCATATCCAGGTGGTGACGGTGTTTTAGGCGGATTTCGTGAATGGCAGAAGAATCGATAGCTATTGAAACATAAATGGAGTCATTCAAATACAGTAGTCCTTGACGGAGATACCCTCAACACATCCGGCAACGAGGTAGATACATTTGTCAAACGTAAATAAAGGCATTTCTAACAATATTCAAGTAAGTTAAAAGGGCATGAATAGCTTATCGGCTTCAATCAACGAACATTTACATAGAAATAAATGGCCATATATACACTTCACATCAGATGATTATGAGGTGTTTAAAATCGGAGTGTTTGGGCAATATCAAATAATGGCTCTCTATATATACATTTCAATAGATGATGAAAACAAGTACTTCATGGAATGTTCTTGTCTCGAATTTTCATATCGCCCTAACGCAGAACAAGGCAAAACGAAACAACTTTCATCACATATTCTAAAAACAAATGTTGAGGGGATTGGCTCTGTTTTCTCTTTTGAACGATCCGACATTGACCAATACAATGACATGATGTTTAGTCAAGACTTTGATTCTTTAGTCAATGCATGTGACGAATATAATGGCGAAGTGAAATTGCCAACAAGTGTGTGCGATGAATGGTTGTCGTTCATTCAAGATTTGACCAATATAACTTTTTCAGCAGCTAATGGCAATATGCCTAATGCACAAGAAACCAATTCAGCACTTATAACAGCGATTACACGAGATATGGGATTGGAGAACAAGTTGGAGCTTTTTCGGTCTTCAAAAGCGGATTTTATGAAATATCCCTTTTATCCATCAGACTTGCGCAATCAACAAAAATATATAAAGGGTTTACTACGTGCTGTTTTTACGCTTGAGCAAATAGCCTATGAGGGAAATTTTTCGTTAACATCCAACAACATCGTTTTCATGGCTATGCGAGGAATGGGGATTAACCAACATGAACGAGAGAAAATGATTGTCACAGAATTTGAAACCTTCAAGAAACATTTTCCATCAACGCGATATGAAGACATATTACAGTCTTATCTCTATATGTCTAATGATGAAAACAGAGCGATGCTTTTATTTGAATATGATGGAATCGTCCGCGAATAGAAATCTGATAATCCTAATATTAGCTACTTTAGTAACGTACTTTTTTGCGATATATTCTCTTTTATAGGGATAGTTGGAAAAGGTAAGCTATTATAATTTCAAGATGAAAAATTCTGCCTTTACCATATTGCTTTTATGGTCGCTTTGGAGTTGTGGCAACAACAAGACACACAGTAATATTGATTCTCTATACCAATACCGTGACACTCTAATAGGGCGATTTAACGGTGACGAGATAGATACACTAATAGCATAACCAATTGACACGACAAAAGAACGTGCAAGGTGAAATTGGCGGATATTCAGCAAACACTATTCAGTTGACACACTGATTCTCACTCAACGTTTCAATGTCAAAATGATTCAAGAGGGAGATTTGGACGGCAACGGCACAGATGAATTTGGTGTTAGGCGAGAATTAGATGCCGGAACATGTGATAACTACTATATCTATACATTTGATAATGGGGAATGGGAATACCCTGATTGCCATGTCGCTAAAAAGAGCTAACGTTGCAGATAGGCAACATATCTGCCTTACCGAGGACGAATACTACGATAACATATATGATAGAGCATCTGAACAAGATTTGAAGGATGAACTTAATTACATCCGCCAAAACGGTGGCGATTGGATAGACGATTAATGTACACTTTCTCCGAATTTTAACTTATATAGGGTGCGTTACAAAAAAGTACGCCAACTCCGAAAAATCGGCTTCTAAGTTCATTTTCAAACGATTTTCAGAGTCAAGGCGTTACAATATCAGGAATAGTCACTATATTCGCACTTAGTAACAAAGGATTATGAAACTGATTGAGCTTAACCTACAACGCATCATAGACCTTTGCCGACGGCATAAGGTAAAGTCGCTTGCTGTTTTTGGTTCTATCCTCACCGATAGATTCAACGACCAGAGCGATGTTGACTTGCTTGTGGACTTTGAGCCGATTGATCCCGATAAGGAGGACTATGTGCGCAACTTTTTCGATTTACAAGATTCTTTGGAATCTCTGTTGAAAAGGAAAGTTGATTTGGTTGTAGGTAGCGGTTTAAGAAACAAATACTTCATCAATAACGTGAACCGTACAAAACGAGTGATATATTGATGAGAATATTCTGAAATATCTTGAAGATGTGCGGGCGGATGCGTGTGAGGATATTTAGCAGTTCTTTGCCAACTATCCCTATCGTCTTGACGGGTTTTCCAACGACCGCCTGAGACGATTCGTGCCGTTGAACATTCTGTAGAGATAATGAGTGAAGCATAAACCGAATACTGAAAAGAGAACCGGATTACAATTTGCCTAACGCAAGAGCAATAGCGCAAACTCGCAATAGAGATTAGTTCTTGAATCTACACTCAGAGTTAAAATGAACGGTGCATCGAACAGGGAATGCTATTCGGTGCACCGTTATGTTAAGCCTGACCGGGTTCTGCGAAAATGAGACCGGCAGGGATGTTGTTATTCCTCGTCGAGGGCGATGTAGTGCTGATAGGGGTGGTCGCAGGCGGGACAGGTTTTTGGGGGTTCGGTGCCCTCAAAGATGTAGCCGCACACCAGACACTGCCATTTTATAGGCTTTTCACGTTTCCAAAGAGTGCCATCCTGAACATGTTTGAGATAGCGCTCGAAACGTTCGCGGTGGTGATTCTCAACCTCGGCGATTGCGCGGAAGTGTTCGGCGATTTCGGGGAAACCTTCCTCTTCGGCAACCTTTGCGCTGTTGGTGTAGAGTTCAACACCCTCCACCATCTCTTCGTGAGCCGCAGTGGCAAGATTTGATGCGGTGTCGCCAATCACGCCGGCATCGGCATCCATAGGAACCGTTACAGAACCGCCCTGCAGGAACTTGAAGAAGATTTTACCATGATGCAATTCATTTTCGGCGGTTGCTTTGAACACCTCCGAAACAGGGAAATAATTTTCCTTCTCTGCCTGTTTGGCATAGAAAGTATAGCGAGTGTAGGCCGACGATTCAGCCAAATAAGCAATTACAAGATTTTTCTCAGTTTGAGTTCCCTTGATAGATTTAGTTGTAGCCATAGTTAAATAGTTGTTATGTTGTTTCGTTATTGCAGTAACATTATTCTTTGGGTAGAGTGCGATGACCGTTGAATCATCCGACTCTCTGTTAGATAAACAATAGTCACGTCAACTTGTTTATCATCATGCTAAAAACATTTGCTTTGTCACGCTCCCGATGATTTCTTCAATCGCCGACGTTTTCCGATATTTGTGCAAACCATTCCAAGGATGATTATCCCCATCGCCACCACTTCAACAACGTGGAGGCGTCCGACTCCCATCAGCACACTCGCAATTGCGGCGAAAACGGGAATCAGGTATTGGTAAAGCGACACCAATTCCGACCCTATGCCTTTCAACGCGGGACTCAAAAGGAAGTAGGCAAGGAAGCTCGGGCATAACCACACGAACCCTATCTCAATCCACGGCGTAGCATCCGAAGTATCCAATAGCGGCATGTGATTAAACGATGGTATCAGAAACAATGCCGGCAACGCTGCAAAGAGGAACACCCATTTAAGCATAGAGACCGGATGATAGGTGTGACTCGGCTTTTCGGTAATGACCAGGTAGGCCGAATAGCACACTGTTGATGCAAGCGCAATCAAATTTCCAATCAGATTGGATTGACCATTGTGACCTCCGCTTCCGCCTAAAATTACAACCACGGCACCGGCAAGCCCCACGGCCACGCCAACATACTCCATCAGCGACGGCCGGTTGTGTTGAAACAGCACCCCAATGAGCAACACAAACACGGGAGGTAAGGTCATTATAATCGACACATCAATAGGGTTGGCGTATTTAAGCGAGAGGTTGAGCAGATATATGAAACAGAACAGCCCCACGGCTCCGCCCACAATCAGTCGCCACCAGTCGGCACGGGCAATACGGTCGGAGGGTGTAAAAATCGACACCATCCAAAAGAGTGCTCCTGCCCCCAGAATCCTTACCGCCGTTACGGCATCGGCCGACATCCATTCGGGCACCAATGCTTTTACAACGGGAATATTAACACCCCAGAAGATTGTAGCCAACAAGATACATCCGCTACCGAGCAAAAAGCCCGATGCGGATTTTTTCTTTCCGGTCGAATGCCCCATCTCCACATGCGTTGAGTTGAAATCGTGTGTTTTCATACACATGAAACACGCCCGCCTCACAAATAGTTCCCGCTCAACCGCTGCCCGACAAAAGTTTCGGGCGCAACGATGAATAACATCGTGCGCCCGTTAAGTTATGAGTTTCCCTCTTAAAATTCGCTCGAAAAATGAAAATTGATTTTGGGGAAGTCTGCCCTTGCCATTTGAAGCACATAGTTTGAATCGGCGAGGAACACATCGCGCCCGTAGCTGTCGAGTGCCATAAACTGATGCTTGCGTTTTTTGAATGCCTCAAGCGCTTCGGCATCGTCACTCTCAATCCAGCATGCTTTGTAAAGCGAAATAGGCTCCCAACGGCACTGGGCTCCATATTCATGGAGCAATCGGTATTGGATAACCTCAAACTGAAGTTGCCCGACTGTGCCGATGATTTTGCGCCCGTTGAACTGATTGACGAAAAGCTGTGCAACACCCTCGTCCATGAGCTGACGAATACCTTTATCGAGCTGCTTGGCTTTCATGGGGTCGGTGTTCTCAATGTATTTGAACATCTCGGGAGAGAAAGAGGGGAGACCCTTGAAATGAATGATCTCACCGGATGTTAGGGTGTCGCCGATTTTGAAGTTTCCTGTGTCAGGAATACCCACGATGTCTCCCGGATAAGCTTCATCAACGATGCTCTTTTTCTGAGCCATAAACGCTGTTGGAGCAGCAAATCGCATCATCTTTCCGCTTCTGATATGCTTGTAGTTGACATTGCGCTCGAATTTTCCCGAGCACACTTTCACGAAAGCGATACATGAGCGGTGGTTGGGATCCATATTGGCGTGAATCTTGAATACGAACCCGGAGAAAGCATCCTCGGAGGGCTCAATTTTCCTTTCCTCAGCCTGAATGGGCTTGGGTGCCGGTGCAATCTGCACAAAACAATCAAGCATTTCTTTAACACCGAATGTGTTGAGTGCCGAGCCGAAGAACACAGGAGCGAGCTTTCCGGCGAGATAATCCTCAACACTGAAATCGGGATAAACGCCGTCGATAAGCTCAAGGTCGTCGCGTAATTTTGAAGCATCGGCCTCTCCCACATTCTCGTCAATCTGCTTGTCATTGATGTCTACGATCTCAACACGCTCCGTTACCTTCTGTTTATCGGGCTTGAAGAGGTCGAGCGAGTGCTCATAAATATTATATACTCCCTTGAACTTGGCTCCGATATTAATTGGCCATGAAAGCGGACGCACTGAGATTTTCAGTTCACTTTCAAGTTCATCGAGAATATCGAACGGATCGCGCCCCTCTCGGTCGAGTTTGTTGACGAAGATGATAACCGGGGTGTTGCGCATGCGGCAAACCTCCATGAGTTTGCGGGTTTGCTGTTCCACACCCTTTGCCACGTCGACAACAATGATTACCGAATCAACCGCAGTCAAAGTGCGATAGGTATCCTCGGCAAAATCCTGGTGACCGGGGGTGTCGAGGATGTTGATTTTGTAATCGCCATAGTTGAACCCCATTACAGAAGTTGCCACAGAAATGCCGCGCTGTTTCTCAATCTCCATCCAGTCGGATGTGGCTGTTTTCTTTATCTTGTTGGATTTTACAGCTCCGGCAATGTGAATGGCACCACCGAAGAGCAGGAGCTTTTCGGTGAGGGTTGTTTTACCGGCGTCGGGGTGTGATATAATTGCGAATGTGCGACGTTTAGCAATCTCTTCTGTAAGGGTTGACAAGGCTGTAGCTAAGTTAAGCGGTTTTTACTTTATTATAGTGAAATCTCTATTGAATCAGTTGCATGGCGGCTTCAGGCCGATTAATTCTGCCCTGAGAGCAAGTTCATGCAGTCGCGCAAACTTTCTTCCCAATGGGGAATCGCAACTCCGTAAGTTGCTTTTATGCGAGTCTTATCCAAAATGCTATAGGCGGGGCGGTTGGCCGGGGTAGGGAAGTCCTCGGTAGGGATAGGGGTGACCTTCACATTTTTCCCGGCAATACGGAAAATCGCTTTGGCAAAATCATACCACGATGCGGCTCCCTCGTCGGTAAAATGGAAAATCCCGGGCACCCATTGATGTGAGTGCAGAATTTTTGCAATCGCAGCAGCGAGGTCGCGGGCATAAGTGGGGGTGCCCACCTGATCGCTTACCACCTTTATTTCTGGCTGGCTGTCGGCGAGGCGAAGCATTGTTTTCACAAAATTGTTTCCGAAGGTTGAATAAAGCCACGCCGTGCGGATAATCAACGCTTCGGGAGCCAAAGCCAAAAGTGCGGTTTCACCTTTGCGCTTGGTTGTGCCATATTGAGAGATAGGGTTCACCTTATCCGATTCGCGGTAGGGACGGTGATTTGTTCCGTCAAACACATAATCGGTTGAAATGTGAATCACTTTTGCGCCGTTTGAATCGGCGGCAATCGCAATATTCTTGACTGCGTCGGTGTTGATTTTCGCACACTGCATTTTCTCCTCCTCGGCACGGTCAACCGCCGTGTAGGCGGCACAATTCACAATGTGAGTCACCTCGTTATTAACAACGTAGGCGTTCACAGCTTTTGCATCGGTGAGGTCAAGTTCTTGCACATCGGTGTAGAGCACCGAACCGGGGAACTCCTTATCAAGAATAAGGCGCAACTCATTACCGAGCTGGCCATTGCAACCTGTTACTAAAATTTTCATTTCACTTGGTTAAATTGGCAATCCCGAATGTGCTTGCGGCAGTTCAATTCAATAGGGCTGTCGACTGACACAACACACACTCTTATTGCGGGTGCAAAGTTACGGAATTTTCACGACATTTCCCATTTCCCGAAATGGCATTTCCAGTAGCGAAGTTCCGTTCGCCTATTCCGTTCGCCTATTCACGAAAACACAATAGAGGTGCGACTTGGCATTAAATCGCCTACCGCACCTCATTGTTTAAGTGTAATTTTTGAATACAGGTTTCGCCTGACAGTAAACGGTTATTTCTCCGGCGACTGCACCGATTCGGAGTTTGCCGGATTTTGATTGTCATCTTCATGCTTGAATAGTTTATCCTCCTCATCGAGATGAAAATCTTTTGCAAGCAATGCTACGAAGCGCGAAATCTGCTGCATGGCCTTGAGGGTTGCCTCCGATGGATTTTTCTGCTGCAGACGCATCAGCAACATGCCATAGAGCGCCGTGAAACAGGTTTCAATTTCGCCGGTTTGATTCTCTCCGGCTTTGCCACGAAGTTCAACAATAAATGGGAGAGTACGATAGAATTCAGCAGTGTACTCAGGGAAGGATGGATCGGCTAAAAGCGCCTGATGGAGCTGTACAAGCTGATTTAAAATGTTTTTGTTGATTTGCAAGTGTCCCTTCTCGGTGACACCTTCACGCCGCATCATGTCGATCAGCGATTCATACCATTCTACCAATTGGCGCCGCTCATCGTCGCTTACATTGAACTTGTCAATCACATTTTTGCGAATTAACTCAATGTCAAGTTTATTGGCTCGGATGATATCTTCAATCTGCCACATGTAAAGAATATACTCAGCGATATTCTCCTTGCGTTTTTTTGATGCTACTATCATAAGGTGTATGTTATTTTTACGGTTGCCCCGGGTGAATGGAGAGCGGAACTAACGCGACTGCAAAGTTAGCAAAACTCCGGCATAACCGGGGACGGTTGTTTATCATTTAGAACTTGACCAAACATACAAAAGTTCGTTCTACATTCATGATTTTTAGCCATTAAAGCCCAAAATGGGGAAATTTAAGGCGAAATTTAAAAATATTTCCGCAGAAATGAGTTGAATTAAAAAAAGGTTATTATATTTGCAGATGCAAGAATTATTCAATTCTAAGGCACAAATCAACGACATAATCTAACCTTTATATAAACCCATTAAAATTCCCCCGAAATGAAAGATTTAGTAGAAAAAATCTCGGCTCAGTTCGCTGCTTTTGAAAAAGAAGCCAAAGCTCACGTTGAAAACGGCAACAAAGCAGCCGGCACACGTGCCCGCAAAGCTTCTCTCGAGCTCGAAAAACTCATGAAGCAGTTCCGCAAAGACTCTATCGAAGCTGCAAAATAAGCCGCGGAGTTTTTTAGAAATCCACAAAACTTTCAACGGGAATCAGTCCTTATCGGCTCTGATTCCCGTTGAAAGTTTTGTCATTTTATCAATAATAATGTTGCATGGCTGTTAAGGCCTGCGTGAGGTTAGGGCATATCGTAATCGGTGTTGCGAGGGTTATTATTTAGAGTCGAGGTGCGTTCTTTCACCAGACATGGGTCAGTTTTACCATCATCACCTTTGTCGACTGCAGCCCCGGGGAGATCGCGCAATGCCGATTTGGCTGCTTCGGCAGCTTTTCCGGCAGCCTCTTTCAACGTGTCGCCAACCTCGGAGGCGGCTTTCTTTATGCCACCTTCCTTGTATTTAGCTGCAACCTCTCCAAATTTCTCTTTTATGTCGATTTCGCTAACAGATTCCTTAACATTATCGACAACCTGTGAAACCTTCTCCTTTATTTCAACCTTGTCGGCCATACCTTTCAGGCCATCAATAGCCGATGAAATTTTCTCGTTCATATCGTGTAAATTTTATTGATTTAACTAATTTGTTTACGTAATATAAACGAAAAAACAACCTTCACGGTTCATTAAATTCTCGACAAAAAGACGCCACAGTTATTCAAGAGGCAATTTGCACAACTCATCGATATAATCAAGGAGTTCGGCGCGGCCGCGACGGTCGACCGAGGAAGTTCGGAACACGGGAGGGAGCTCTTCCCATCGCTCCAACAACTCGGCACAATAAGCGCCTGTGGCATGTTTTGCAGCATTGGCGCTAAGTTTATCGAGCTTGGTAAACACGATAGCGAACGGAATGCTGTTTTCTCCCAGCCAATCCATAAATTCCAAGTCTATTTTCTGTGGTTTGTGCCTGCCGTCGATAAGCAAGAATAGAGTTGTCATCTGCGCCCGGTTGAGAATGTAATCCTTGATAATGCGCAGAATCTCCTTGCGCCCCTCCTTGCTTCGCTGTGCATAGCCATATCCCGGCAAGTCAACCAAATACCATTGGTCGTTGATTAGGAAATGGTTGATGAGCAGAGTTTTGCCCGGAGTAGATGAAGTCTGAGCCAAACTCTTTTGGCCGGTAAGCATGTTTATTAATGAGGATTTTCCCACATTTGAACGCCCTATAAATGCAAATTCATGGCGCATCTCCGACGGGCATTTGGAAACATCGGTGTTGCTGATTACGAATCTCGCGCTGTTTACTATCATTTTATCTGAATAATTCGAATGATTATAAATGATATTTCATCGCGGTGATAAAGTTTTTTGCTGAGCCTCTCACCGGAAATATCACATCAAAGTCACTACAAACTTAGTGCTTATTAACTTAAAAAACAAACTTCACCCATTTATGTTTGGAGAAGAAATGCCGGCATCTCCATGCGCTTCCCATTCGGGTTTTGCGGGCATGGCAAAGTTTCGTAACTTTGCACACAACCATATTCCGGCCACAGATAGCAATGCGCAACCCCAAGAGAGAAACAACATTCCATTTCAAACAATTCGACGTTTCGAATTGTCGGAGCGCCATGAAAGTTGGCACCGACGGGGTGTTGCTTGGGGCATGGGCTTTCAGCAACATGGTGAAATGCGATGGCTCGTTTAGAATTTTAGACGTTGGCGCAGGCACGGGACTTGTGTCATTGATGCTGGCGCAACGCATTCCAACAGCCGTTATCCAAGGCGTGGAAATCGACAGTGACGCAGCTGAAGAATGTGCTGCTAATTTCCTTAATTCCCCCTGGAGCGACCGTCTTTCCGTTATCAAAGAGGATTTCACAACTTTTGCCGAAACCCAAAATGAAGCAGCAAAATTCGACTTGATTGTTTCAAATCCCCCTTTTTTTACAAACGGAGCCTTGTCGCCCGATGAGAGCCGATGCAAAGCACGCCACGAAAATTCGCTAAATATTGAAACACTCCTGAGCAATGGCGCACGCATGCTCACTGAAAAAGGTGAGATTGCCGTGATTCTGCCGGCCGAAGAGCTTGAGCGTGCCGAATTTCATGCAACCATCGCAGGATTCGTTATTTCAAGAGTTTGCAAAGTGTTGACTGTGCCGCACAAAAAGCCACGCCGCGTGATGCTGCAATTCAAGAAAAACTGCATAAACAACCCGACTTTGAAGAAAGAGATGAGCGAACTGATTCTGCACGATTCCCAAGGCTATCCCACACCGGAATACACATCCTTAGTTGAAGATTTCTACATTAAAATCCACTGAAAATATTTGAAATGCAATTAACCGATAAAACCATTCTCCCAGACCGGGCAAAACTTCCCAAACCGGGCCTCGCTCTGGTGCTGTTATTCTCTATTTTTGCGTTCTTTCTGATTTTAACCCCGATTCTCACCGGTTTCATAGGAAAATTATGCCAGAAGCCCGACGCGGCATTGCGCATTGCGATGGTTATTCAGGATATGCTCGTGTTTGTTCTGCCACCATTGGTCACTGCTCTTGCATGCACAAAACTACCTGCACGGCTTCTCGCAGTTGACACCCGTCCCAACCTCATGACCATCTTGCTGGCATCACTTACGTTAGTGTGCTCAATACCAGCTATGAACCTCATCATCGAATGGAACGAGCAACTGCATCTGCCCGAAAGTTTGTCGTCGGTTGAAGCCACCTTACGTGAGCTTGAGACAAATGCACAGGCCGTTACCGACATGCTTATGGCAGGAGCATCAATCCCCTCGTTGATCGTATCGGTTTTGATTGTGGGTGTGCTCGCAGGCTTCATCGAAGAGCTATTTTTCCGCGGGGGAATGCTCCGCATCATTTCCGCATCAAAAACCAACATGCACGTTGCTGTTTGGACCGTTGCATTTGTGTTCAGTCTTTTCCACTTTCAGTTTTTCGGATTCGTGCCGCGCATGTTGTTAGGAGCTTATTTCGGTTATCTGCTGTGGTGGAGCGGTTCGCTTTGGGTGCCGGTAATAGCGCACACTCTCAACAACACAATTGTGGTTATTGCTGCATGGCATTCGGTCAATAGTCCCAATGCTACCCTCAATGTTGATAAAATAGGCACCGACACATCCTCGGCCGCAGGAGTTATCCTCGCCTGCGTGAGCGTTGTCGTCACGATTGTCATGCTTTGGATAACACGCCGCCAAGCCGTTGGCAAAAATAACAAGAGTGCGTCAAACTATTAAAGGAAGTTAGACACACTCTATAAAATAAATTTGAGTGATATACTTTTTTGAGTGATATACTTTGAAGCGGGGCTGAGAGAGGCTCCGCTTTCTTTGTATATGTGTTTAGCTGAATTGCTTGCGATGGAAAATAAAATTGCGTCCGAGATATTTCTCCCTCACAACCGGATTCACGGCAAGTTCTTCAGATGTGCCCTGAAACAGAATCTTTCCATCAAACAGCAGGTAAGCACGGTCGGTGATTCGGAGTGTTTCCTGCGCATTGTGGTCGGTAATCAGGATGCCGATATTTTTACTCTTAAGTTTGTAAACAACCTCCTGAATATCTTCCACCGCGATAGGGTCTACACCGGCAAACGGTTCGTCGAGCATTATGAACTTAGGATTAATTGCAAGACAGCGGGCAATTTCAGTGCGTCGGCGTTCGCCACCCGAAAGTTGATCGCCGAGATTTTTGCGAACCTTCTGCAATCGGAATTCGGCAATGAGACTTTCGAGCTTGTCGCGTTGCTCCTCTTTCGACATCCCCGTCATTTCGAGAATTGAGCGGATATTGTTTTCTACCGTCATTTTGCGGAACACCGAAGCCTCCTGTGCGAGATAACCGATGCCGTTTTGCGCGCGCTTGTAAACAGGATATTTCGTTATATTCTTGTCGTTGAGGTAGATTTGACCTTCGTTGGGGGTGATTAGCCCGGTAGTCATGTAGAACGTTGTTGTTTTACCTGCACCATTAGGGCCGAGCAAACCAACAATTTCACCTTGGGTTACATCAATGGAGACGTGGTTCACAACAGTGCGCTGGCGATATTTTTTCACCAGATTTTCAGTTCTGAGCACCATCTTTTCATCACTGTAAACCGCCGGCGTCTGGGGCTGTGAGTAATTTTCCAGCACCTCGTTGATACCCGCATTGGCTTCAGGTTTCTGAATTTCGTTCGTCTCCATCAATACAACAGATTAATTTCGGTTCTCTCAACAAATTTCATTCGGGACGGTTGCGACGCAATCTTCCGTCGATATAATCGGTAAGCAACCCAATTGCAACCGCATTTGTGCCACCCTGAGGGATTATGAGGTCGGCAAAACGTTTTGAGGGCTCGATATACATGCTGTGCATCGGTTTCAAAACATCCTGGTAACGGTCGATAACCATCTGGGGGGTGCGTCCACGCTCAATGCAATCACGTGCGATCACTCGAATCAACCGGTCGTCAGAATCGGCATCCACGAAGCATTTAACATCCATCATGTCGCGCATCACGCTATCGGTGAGCACAAGAATGCCCTCCACAATCACCACATCGCACGGTTCGACATGCACTGTTTCGGGTTGGCGGGTGCAGGTGAGATAGGAATAGGTTGGCATCTCAATTGATTTCCCCTCGCGCAACTGACGGAGATGCTCCACCAGCAGCGGCCACTCGATTGCATCGGGTTCATCGAAATTGATTTTGCTGCGTTCCTGAGGAGGAATGTGCGATGAATCTTTGTAATAGGAATCCTGGGGAATGACAGCTACCTCACCCTTGGGGAATGAGGATACTATTTTATTAACTACAGTGGTTTTACCTGAACCGGTGCCACCGGCAATTCCGATAATCAGCATAGGGGAGTGGTTGATGATAGGTGTAATTGGCTACGAAATTAGTAAAAATAGACCAACCAATCTACACGCCGACTCATTTTTTGTAAAAAATTTGTACCTTTGTCTTTAATTAGACCGCATGAGAAGGATGTGTTTCATGGCATTGCGGAACCTCCGCAAGCGATTCACTCCCGCAACTACATGCGCACTAAGAATCAAGTCATAACTAACTCAATTTGCTATTATACCATAGCATCAGCAATGATTATAACACGTTCCCTTCAACAACTCGGACGCTACAGCCTGTTTCTAAGCAAGGCCTTCTCCATTCCCGATAAATGGAGCATATTCGGGCGTCGCACAATAATGGAAATCATCAGCCTCGGAGTGAATTCAATTCCACTGGTAATCATCATCTCACTGTTTATCGGTGCTGTGATAACGATTCAGATGCAGCTCAACGTGTCGTCGCCGCTCATTCCGGCCTATTCCGTCGGGCTGGCCACACGCGACATTGTGTTGCTTGAATTCTCCAACTCCATTCTGTGCCTCATTCTTGCAGGCAAAGTGGGTTCGAGCATCGCTTCGGAAATAGGCACCATGCGTGTCACCGAGCAAATCGATGCGCTCGACATCATGGGCGTCAACTCCACCAACTATCTCGTTCTTCCTAAAATCGTTGCTTTTGTGGCATTCATGCCGGTGCTGGTAATCTTCTGTATCGGCACATCGTTTGTGGGAGGTTGGTTGGTGGCCGTGTTCTCCGACCTCATCAGCGTGTCGAAATATATCTACGGCCTGCAGGCTCTCTTCCAGGAATGGTATGTGTGGTATGGCCTTATAAAATCGCTCTTCTTTGCCTTCATTATAGCTTCAGTGGCATCGTTTTTCGGTTACTACGTTAAGGGGGGCGCACTTGAAGTGGGCAAAGCAAGCACCAACGCTGTTGTATCGAGCAGCATCCTTATTCTTCTTTTCGACGTTGTGTTAACCAAACTGTTGTTGCAATGATTGAAGTTAAAAACATCACAAAGTCGTTTGACGACAAGACGATTCTCCACAACGTCAGCGCCACGTTCTACACAGGAAAGACAAATCTGATTATCGGCCAGAGCGGTTCGGGAAAAACGGTTCTGATGAAATCAATCGTAGGACTTGTTCGCCCCGAAGAGGGGGAAATTCTCTACGACGGCCGTGACTTTCTGAAAATGTCGGAGACCCAGATAAAGGCATTGCGCAAAGAGATTGGTATGCTTTTTCAGGGTTCGGCTCTGTTCGACTCCGAAACAGTTTTGGGAAACGTAATGTTTCCACTTGTCATGTTCTCGGGGATGGGGAAAGGGGAGATGCTCGACCGCGCACGCTTCTGTCTGGAACGTGTTAATCTGAAGGGTGCTGAAAACAAATATCCCTCGGAGATTTCAGGCGGTATGCAGAAACGTGTGGCGATTGCACGCGCCATAGCACTGAATCCCAAATATCTTTTTTGCGACGAACCAAACTCGGGTCTTGACCCCAAAACATCCATTCTGATTGACGAACTCCTCCACGACATCACTCACGAATACAACATCACCACCATCATCAACACCCACGACATGAACTCGGTGTTGGGCATCGGTGAAAACATTGTGTTTATCAACAAGGGGCACCGCGAATGGGTGGGCGACAAGAAACAGATATTCACAACCGCCAACGAGGCGCTTAATGATTTTGTGTTCGCCACCCGACTGTTCCAGGAGGTGAAAGACTACATCATCGCCAACGGCCGCTCAGACGACGATTGACAAACTGAACCGCCTGACGGCATTACATGTTCTACCGATTTTAAAGCAACAATCATGACAGGCGAAATAACAAATGCATCGGTAACCACCCCCAAGGATGGAGCGGTTTCCGTAAATGAAGCAGACGAAACAAACCTCCTGACTGCGGAGGAAGCAAAATCGCTCCCCGCTTTATACAGGAATCTCCTGCATAACATTCAAATTGTTGCCGAGCCCGGTGACATCAGCAACTTGCGCTCAATTCTGCGTGCGGGTGTCGAGTCGGGTCACTTCAAGCGCGACAAATTCGGCAACTCGTCGTTTATTCGCAGTTTGATTACCGCCAACGAGTTGTGTGTGCGAGTGAGCCCCGACCGCAATATGGCAATTGCCATGCTGCTTTATCCGCTCTGCCTCACTGAAGCGCTCCCCATCGACCGTCTGGAAAAGGAGTGGGGCGAGGATATCGCCAAAATGGTGAGAGGACTCATTAAAGTTACCGCACTCTATCAACGCGGAGCCGCAGTGGAATCGGAGAATTTCCGACGTCTGCTCATGGCCTTTGCCGAGGATATACGCGTTATCATCATCATGATTGTTGACAGGTTGGTGCTTATGAAAATCATAAATCACCATCCCAACGACAAACTGGTGCGCGACATAGCCTATGAGGCCAACTACCTCTATGCGTCGCTTGCACACCGCTTGGGTCTATATGCCATAAAATCGGAACTGGAGGATATGTCGCTGAAGTACACCGACAGGGAAACCTACACCTCCATTGCGCGGCAGCTCAACGAACGCAAAAACGCACGCGATGCCTACATCGCATCGTTCATCGGCCCGATTAAAAGCAAACTCGAAGCTCTCGGACTGACATTCGACATAAAAGGTCGCACCAAATCGATTTTCTCGATTTGGAACAAGATGAAAAAGCAGAAAAACGACATTGACCACATCTACGACCTTTTTGCCATCCGCATCATCATCGACACTCCCCGCGAGAAAGAGAAGAATGATTGCTGGCTGGCCTATTCGGTTATCACCGACATGTATCAACCCAACCCTTCACGCATGAAGGATTGGATTTCGATTCCGAAATCCAACGGCTACGAATCGCTTCACATTACCGTAGCCGGTCCGGAAGGGAAGTGGGTGGAAGTGCAGATTCGCACACGGCGCATGGATCTCGTGGCAGAAAAAGGTCTTGCAGCACACTGGCGCTACAAGGGTATTCAGAGCGAGAGCAATCTCGACGCTTGGATGAACAACGTGCGCGATATTCTCGAAACTGCCGAATCGGGCCCTATGGAGCTCATGCGCAATTTCAAAATGGATATCTACGACAAGGAGGTGTTTGTGTTCACCCCCAAGGGCGACCTCTACCGACTCCCGGCGGGTGCAACTCTCCTTGACTTCGCGTTCAACATCCACTCCAAACTCGGGTGCTCATGCGTTGGTGGCCGGGTGAATGGCAAAAACGAGAAACTGACCTACAAACTTCGCAGCGGCGACACCGTTGAAGTTCAAACATCCTCCTCGCAGGCTCCCAAGCAGGATTGGCTTAACATCGTTGTCACCTCCAAAGCCCGCACAAAAATCCGTCAGACTTTGAAGGAGCGTGAAAACAGAGCGGCTGAACTCGGTCGCGAACTGCTGCAGCGCCGTTTCAAGAACCGCAAAATCGACCTCGACGAGGCAACCCTGAGCCGACTCATCAAGAAACTCGGATTCAAGAACTCCACCGATTTCTTCAATGATATTGCCGACGAGCGCCTTGACGTGAATGTGGTGTCGGAGCGCTATCTGACTTTCGAAGCACAGCAGCACGACGCCCACCAAAGAGTGTCGGCCGACACCTTCAGTCTACAGCAAACAGGCGATGAAGCGGAGCGCGGAACAGGCGAGAGGAGTGGCGATGTGCTCGTAATCGGCAATGATATCAAAGGAATAAACTACCGTTTTGCCAAATGTTGCAACCCCATCTACGGCGACGATGTGTTCGGCTTCATATCAGCTGAAGGGGTAATAAAAATTCACCGCACCGACTGCCCCAATTCCCGCAACATCCGCGAACGTTATCCCTACCGCATGATTACCACGAGGTGGTCGGGGAAAATCGGCAGTCAGTTTGCCGCCACTCTCCGTGTGGTCGGGCGCGACGATATTGGAATTGTCACCAACATAACTTCGATAATTTCAAAAGAAAAGAACGCATCTCTGCGCAACATTGCCATCGACTCCCACGACGGATTGTTCCAGGGGCACCTTACCATCGGCGTCAGTGACACAAACTCACTGAATGCACTCATCAAAAAAATCCAGACCGTAAAAGGCGTAAAGGAGGTTCAACGCACCAACTGAGCCATAAAGGCCTCTCGCCTGCAAACCCTAACATACCACAACGATGAAAAAAGGAAATCTAATTCTGGTTCTCGGACTGCTGGCTGTAACTTCCTGCAACAAAAAGCAGGAAAATCCCGAAGCTCGGCAGCTGCTCAACGATGCCACAGCCGCATATCAGGCCGGAGACTACACCAAGTCGACCGAATTGCTCGATTCTCTTCAAAAAGCATATCCGTCGGAGCTGACACTCCAGCGCGAGGCAATGTCGCTGCGACCACAGGTGATTGAACAGATTGCATTGCTGCGCATCGCCTCCGTTGATTCAGCAACTGTGGTAGACAATGCCAACATGCAGCAACTCAAACCACAACTGAAGTGGATTAAGACCCCGGGGATGATAGAGGGATACTGGATTGATGCCAAAGCTTATAATCCCAATTTCATGAACTCGACAGGAATCGAGGCTCGCGTTTCGGAAATCGGTCAGTTCTATATAGTATCTTCGGCAAATCCATCGGTAAAACACACTTCCATCACCCTCGCCGGCGGCAATGAAACAGCAACCACCCCCGCCGTTCCCTACGACGGAGAAAGCAACTACCGTATCGGCGGTGGGGAGGTAATAACATTTTCGCCCGAACAAAGCGATACAATCGGAGACCTCGCAACCCGAATCATCAAGCAGCCAAAAGCTTCAGCAACTCTTTCGTTCAACGGTGGCAGTGGCAAAAAGACCATTAAACTTACGCCGGCTCAACTCAACGGCATCGCCACGGCATATATTTATTCGTCGGCGGTTATCCGTGCACGCGACAACCAGGTTGAACGGCAGCGTCTTGAGCGAACCATTGAGATTGCCCGCCGTCAGGCCGCCAACGCCAACCAAGCTGAAAACCAACAGGATTAGACCGATTCATTCCGAAATATCTAAGTTCAGAAATAAAAATAAGCAGCGGAAAATCCGCTGCTTATTTCATTGGTGGTTATTCGTGGTTTAGATTAATCAATCATCAGAATGTTTTTCGGCATATTCCTTAAGAAGCTTCTCCTGAACATCGCCGGGAACCAGCTCATAGGAAGCGAACTTCATTGTGAACGAAGAACGGCCGCCTGTGATAGAACTGAGTGCGGTTGAATAGGACGACATCTCTTTCAGGGGCACTTTTGCCTGAATCTTTTCAAAACCGTTTTCAGAATGCATGCCCATGATTATGGCACGACGACCCTGCAAATCGCTCATCACATCGCCCATAACATCCGACGGCACCATCACCTCCACGTCGTAGACGGGTTCGAGAACCTTCGGGTTTGCATTGCGGAATGCCTCGGAGAAAGCGTTGCGGGCTGCCAGGCGGAATGAAATTTCGTTTGAATCAACCGGGTGCATCTTTCCGTCGTAAACGCAAACTCTCACGTCGCGGGCATAAGAACCGGTGAGGGGACCTTGCTCCATTCTATCCATCAAACCTTTCACGATTGCCGGGATGAAACGGGCATCAATCGCACCGCCCACAATGCAGTTGTGAACAACGAGTTTGCCGCCCCATTGCAGAGGAATTTCCTGTGTGTCGCGCACATTCATCTTGAATTCCTGGTTGCCGAAACGGTAAGTGTCGGGGAGGGGAGCGTCTTCAGAGTAAGGTTCAACAATCAGATGCACTTCGCCAAACTGACCGGCACCACCCGACTGCTTTTTGTGGCGATAGTCGGCACGGGCAGCTTTGGTTATGGTTTCGCGATAGGGGATTTTGGGCTCCTCAAAAATGATGGGGAGTTTGTCATTATTCTCGACACGCCATTTGAGTGTACGCAAGTGGAATTCGCCCTGACCTGACAGAATGGTTTGCTTGAGCTCCTTGCTCTGAACGATTTCCCATGTGGGATCCTCTTCATGCATGCGGGTGAGGATTGCCGAGAGTTTTTCGGCATCACTTTCCGTAACGGGACGGATGGCACGCGAATACTTTGGAGCGGGATATTTGATAAAGTCAAATGCGATTTCGCAACCTTTCTCATCGAGAGTATTGCCGGTGCGCACATCCTTGAGTTTTACGGTGGCGCCGATATCACCTGCGCACAGTTTGTCGACAGGATTCTTAATCTGACCGCAAACGCAATAAATCTGAGCCAGACGCTCTTTACCGCCACGGGTGATATTATCGAGGTCGGCACCCGCATTGAGTGTTCCCGACATTACTTTGAAGTATTGAACTTCACCGATGTGAGGTTCAACGGTTGTCTTGAACATATAAATGCTGAGGGGACCGTTGCTGTCTGGCTTAACCTCATTGCCTTCGGTGTCGACAGGAGCAGGCATATCATTTACAAACGGAACCACATTGCCGAGGAACTCCATCATGCGGCGAACACCCATATCCTTCAACGCGCTCACACAGAACACGGGGAAAATCGAGCGGTCAACCAGTCCCTTGCGGATACCTTCACGCATTTCATCCTCTGTGAGGTGTCCCTGTTCAAAGAATTTTTCCATGAGGGTCTCGTCATTTTCGGCAGCTGCCTCAACGAGTACCTGATGCATTTCATGTGCGCGATCCATTTCCTCCGCGGGGATTTCTTCAATGGTAGGAACGCCACCATCGGGGCCCCACGAGTATTTCTTCATGAGCAGCACATCAATCATGGCATTGAAACCGGCACCGCATGCCAGAGGATACTGGATGGGAACCACCTTCTTGCCGAAGATTTCTTTCATCTGCTCGAGTGTGTTGTCATAGTCGGCTTTTTCGCCGTCGAGCTGGTTAATTGCAAAAATCACGGGTTTCTTAAGCGAAGCCGTGGTGCGGAAAATATTCTGGGTACCAACCTCAACGCCATACTGAGCGTCAACCAAAATCACGCCGGTATCGGTGACGTTAAGAGCTGTAACGGCATTGCCCACAAAGTCGTCGGCCCCGGGGCAATCGATAACGTTAAGCTTCTTGTTAAGGAACTCGGCATAGAAAACAGTAGAGAACACCGAATAACCATACTCCTTTTCAACAGGGAAATAGTCGGAAACGGTGTTCTTGGCCTCAACTGTGCCACGGCGTTTTATAACTCCACACTCGAAAAGCATAGCTTCAGCGAGTGTGGTTTTACCCGATCCTTTGCTACCAAGCAAGGAAATGTTTTTGATTTCGTTAGTTTGGTAAATCTTCATGTTATTAGAGTTTTAATAATCGTTGTGGTATGTAAGGATTTTCCGAAAGTGCAAACAGCGCTAACAAATGCTCCGTTTCCAACCTTTCGGAGCGCAAATTAGTGATTTTTCGGCTAACCGCAATAACAATTTATATGTTACGCAACATAAACTGCAAAAAGAAGATGCCGTCGTGAGCAAGCTCCGATTTTCACATTAGGGTGATTTTTCGTAATTTTGCATTAAATACAGTCACTTATGGCAAATATGCCATAACTCTACATTTTTCAGACAATTCCCTTTACAAAATATATGGACGACAATTGCCAGATAGTCTCGTTTGGCCGCTTCGACATGAATGCGGCAGAATCTCAGGCGGAACCGGCATGGACCGACCTCCCCGTCATTGCCACACGCAACCTTGTGCTGTTTCCCGATGTCACCATCCCCATTGCACTCATGCGCACCAACGCGCGCAAGGTAGCAAAATATGCAAGTGAGAACCACATCCCCGTGGGGGTGTGCTGTCAGCTCAATGCCACCGACGAGCACCCGGCTTCGGTCGACAAGATTTTCAACTATGGCGTTATTGCCGACATAATTCAAGTAATCGACCTCCCCGGTGGTGCACAGACAGCATTAGTAAGAGGCCGCGGCAAGTTCAAAATTGTCGGGGAAGCACCGGGAGCAACGATACCCGAATCAGAGCTCAACGTTGTGGCAAAGCCTGTGGCCGACAAACTCTCGTCGAATCCCGACAAGGAATTCGACGTGCTGTTGAAAGGGATCCGCGAAGCTTGCAACACTATCGCCGGCAACATGGACGGCGGACAAGGGCTCTCACTGACGGTTGAGCACACCACATCTCCCGCTGAGCTTGTCAACATAATTGCCACAAACATGCCACTTGAGCCGTCGGTTAAGATGAAACTGCTGGCTCTCAATCTTGTGAAGCAACGTGCGTTCAAGCTCTACCAAGCCATGCAGACTCTGCTCGACAACGTTGAGATTGCAAACAACATAAAGGAGCGCGCACGCGAGGAGATGAATCAGCAAAACCGCAACGTGTTCCTGCAGCAACAGCTCAACATAATAAAAGAGGAGCTCTATGGCGACGAAGGGGAGGAAATTGACAACCTCCGCAAACGTGCCGCTAAGTTGTCGTTGCCCGAGAATGTTGCGAAAACCATCAATAAGGAAATCGACAAGCTCGCGCGTCTGAACCCCTCGATTCCCGATTATTCAACGCTGCTCACCTATATTGAAACAGTGCTTGATTTGCCGTGGAATGTGGCGACCCCACTCAACGAGGATTTCGGCACAGCTGAAGATATTCTCAATAACGACCACTACGGACTGGAGAAGGTGAAAGACCGCATTCTCGAGCAATTGGCAGTGCTTATGAACAATCCCAAAGGGAAAGCGCCTATTCTTTGCCTCACGGGAGCACCCGGTGTCGGCAAAACATCGCTCGGCCAATCGATAGCACGTGCTCTCGGTCGCAATTATCAGCGAGTGTCGTTGGGTGGTCTTCACGATGAAGCTGAAATACGCGGGCACCGCCGCACCTACATCGGAGCAATGCCCGGCCGCATAATGGACTCGGTGAAGCGCGCCAAATCGTGCAACCCGGTGATTCTTCTTGATGAAATCGACAAAATAGGAGCCGATTTCAAGGGTGACCCGTCGGCTGCACTGCTCGAAGTTCTCGACCCCGAACAGAACTGCCGTTTTCACGATAATTATATCGACGTTGATTTCGACCTCTCCAACGTGCTTTTCATTGCCACGGCCAACACATTGTCGACTCTGTCGCAACCGCTTCTCGACCGCATGGAAATCATTGAGATTTCGGGCTATCTCGTGGAAGAAAAAATCGAGATTGCGCGCCGCCACCTGTTGCCGCGCGTGCTCAAGCAGCATGAACTCACAACCGACGATGTGGATATCTCCGACGATGCGTTGCGTGCTATCATAGAATCCTACACCGGAGAAAGCGGCGTGCGCCAACTTGAAAAAGCGATAGCTGCGATTGTGCGGAAAACGGTGCTCCGAAAAATGAGAAACCGCGATTATCCCCACATCATTGAGCCGCAGCACCTCAACGAGTATCTTGGATTGCCGCGTCACAATTCCGACAAATATGAGGGGAATGAGTTTGCCGGAGTTGTTACCGGTTTGGCCTGGACTGCCGTTGGGGGAGAAATTCTTTTCATTGAATCATCTCTTTCAAAAGGGAAAGGGGAGAAATTGACCCTCACGGGCAACCTTGGCGACGTGATGAAGGAGTCGGCAGTAATTGCGCTGCAATATGTCAAAGCCCACGCCGACGTGCTGGGAATCGACCCGGAAATGTTCGAGAGCCACAATCTTCACATCCATGTGCCCGAGGGAGCCATCCCTAAAGACGGTCCCTCGGCCGGCATCACTATGGCCACCTCTATTGTGTCGGCATTCACCAAACGACGTGTGAAGGAACGAGTGGCCATGACCGGAGAAATAACACTGCGCGGCAAGGTGCTACCCGTTGGAGGCATCAAGGAGAAGATTTTGGCGGCGAAACGTGCCGGCATCACCGATATCATTCTTTCGCAGGAAAACCGACGTGATATTGAGGATATAAACGAACGCTACCGCACGGGGCTTTCGTTCCATTATGTCAACACAATTCTCGATGTCATTAAACTTGCGATGACCGATATTCCCGCTGTCTCCTGAAAACAATAATCACACCCGAAAATCCATAATCACACTATGGCAGATAACTCACTCCTTTCGCGCCTTGACGGCATTGAATCACGCTTTGAAGAGGTGTCGACTCTCATCACCGACCCGGCTGTGATTGCCGACATGAAACGCTATGTGCGTCTGAACAAGGAGTACAAAGACCTCGAAAAGCTCACAGCTGCCACCCGGCGCTACCGCACATTGCTTGCCAATGTGGCTGAGGCCAAAGAAGTACTTGAAGCTGAAAGCGACGCCGAAATGCGCGAAATGGCTCACGATCAATTGAGCGAGGCTAACGAAGCGCTTCCCCGGCTGGAGGAGGAGATAAAGATTCTTCTCATCCCTGCCGACCCCGAGGATGCCAAAAACGCGATTGTGGAGATTCGCGGAGGCACCGGCGGCGATGAAGCGGCCCTTTTTGCCGGCGACCTGTTCAAGATGTATTCAAAATATTGCGAATCGAAAGGTTGGCAAGTGGCTGTGACAAGTTTTAATGAAGGTACAGCAGGGGGTTTTAAGGAAATCGTTTTTGCCGTTACAGGGGAAAATGTCTACGGCACACTAAAATATGAAAGCGGGGTTCACCGCGTTCAGCGTGTACCTGCCACTGAAACCCAGGGGCGTGTGCACACCTCTGCCGCAACAGTTGCCGTGTTGCCCGAAGCCGAGGCTTTCGACGTTGAAATCAACGAGGGGGAAATCAAATGGGAAACATTCCGCAGCGGGGGCGCAGGGGGGCAGAACGTCAATAAGGTGGAATCGGGTGTTCGTTTACGATATATGTGGCGGAATCCCAACACCGGTCAAACCGATGAGATTCTGATAGAATGTACCGAAACGCGCGACCAACCCAAGAATAAGGAACGTGCACTCAGCCGTCTGCGCACTTTCATCTACGACAAGGAACACCAGAAATATGTCGACGACATCGCCTCGCGAAGAAAAACGCTTGTCTCAACCGGCGACCGCTCGGCTAAAATCAGAACCTACAACTTTCCGCAAGGACGCATCACCGACCACCGCATAAACTACACCATCTATAACCTTCAGGCATTTCTCGACGGCGACATACAGGGTTGCATCGACCAACTCACCATTGCCGAAAACGCCGAGAAACTGAAAGAATCTGAATTGTAGACAGTAGCGCGGGAAGGAAACGTTAACAACACGTCAACTCATCATTCCAAAAATATGACACGTAAACAACTTATCGAAAACATTGCCCGCAAACGCTCGTTTCTGTGTGTAGGGCTCGACAGCGACCCGCTTAAACTCCCTGCATGCGTGCTTGAAAAGGCCGTTTCACCGGCACAGGCCATGCTTGATTTCAACAAAGCCATCATTGATGCAGTGGCTCCTTATTGCGTAGCGTTCAAGCCCAACACCGCCTTCTACGAAGCTCTCGGAGCTGAGGGATGGGAGGTGCTTGACCAAACCGTGGCCTACATCAAGAAAAACTATCCCGACCAGCTTGTGATAGCCGATGCCAAACGCGGTGACATAGGAAACACGTCGGCACTCTACGCACGCGCATTTTTCGATAAGATGAATGTCGATGCTCTCACTGTTGCGCCCTACATGGGTTCCGACAGCGTAAAACCGTTCCTCGGATACCCCGAAAAATGGGTTATTCTTCTGGCACTCACCTCCAACCCCGGCTCTGCCGATTTTCAATTTCTTCCCACCGGCAACGACACCCGCTTGTTTGAAAACGTGCTCGCCACAGCCCGGCATTGGGGCAACAGCGATGAACTGATGTTTGTTGTAGGCGCAACTCAAGGAGAGATGTTCAACGACATCCGCGCCGTGGCTCCCGACAATTTTCTCCTCGTGCCCGGAGTCGGTGCTCAAGGTGGTGACCTTGCCACTGTGTGCCGTTGCGGCATGACCGCCGACTGCGGATTGCTTGTAAACTCATCGCGCGGCATCATCTTCGCTTCAAAAGGGGAGGACTACGCTACCGCTGCTGAAGCAGCCGCAAAAACACTTGCCGGCGAAATGGCAACCATGCTTAACACATATAGCAAAATTTAACGCTTGATTTAAGCAAGTTTCACCGAAGATTCAGTATTTTTGCCACTGAAAAAGCCCTTGCAACTGTTATTTTAACAGCAATCTTGCAGCAGCTTTGAAACAGACGCAACCAACATATAACTGACATATCAATATGAAAATCGAAAACTTCAACTTCGCAGGCAAGAAAGCCATTGTGCGCGTTGACTTCAATGTGCCCCTCGATGAGAACGGCAACATCACCGACGACACCCGCATCCGCGGTGCTCTCCCCACTCTCAAAAAAATTCTCGAAGATGGTGGCAGCCTCATCATCATGTCGCACATGGGCAAGCCCAAAGGTAAAGTTAACCCCAAATTCTCGCTCGCGCAGATTAAGGACGCAGTAGCCAAAGCTCTCGGCCGCGATGTGAAATTCGCTCCCGACTGTGCCGATGCAAGCGAAGCTGCAGCCAACCTCAAACCCGGTGAAGTGCTTCTGCTCGAAAACCTCCGTTTCTACCCCGAAGAGGAGGGCAAGCCCGTAGGTATCGACAAAGAAGATCCCGCCTACGACGCTGCAAAGAAAGAGATGAAAGAACGTCAGAAAGAGTTTGCAAAGAAACTTGCTTCCTACGCTGACGTGTATGTGAACGACGCATTCGGCACAGCTCACCGCAAGCACGCTTCTACAGCCGTTATCGCCGACTACTTCAACGCCGAGGATAAAATGCTCGGTTTCCTCATGGAAAAAGAAGTTAACGCTGTCGACAAAATCCTCAGCGATATCCAGCGCCCCTTCACTGCCATTATGGGTGGTTCGAAAGTGTCTACCAAAATCGGCATCATCGAAAACCTCATGGATAAGGTTGACAACCTCATTCTCTGCGGTGGCATGACTTACACCTTCGCTAAAGCACAGGGTGGCAACGTCGGTCTTTCAATCTGCGAAGAGGATAAGCTCGACCTCGCCCGCGAAATCATGGCTAAGGCCAAGGAAAAAGGTGTGAACCTCGTGCTCGCTACCGACTGCGTGGCTGCCGATGCTTTCTCCAACGACGCTAACACCCAGGTGGTTTCAGTGCTCAATATCCCCGAAGGCTGGGAAGGTCTCGATGCAGGCCCCGAATCGCGCAAAGCATTTGCCGACGCAATCCGCAACGCAAAGACTATTCTTTGGAACGGCCCTGCCGGCGTATTTGAATTCGACAACTTCACCGCAGGTTCGCGTGCTATCGCCGACGCAATCGTTGAAGCTACCAACAACGGCGCATTCTCGCTCGTTGGCGGCGGCGACTCTGTTGCTTGTGTCAACAAGTTCGGTCTGGCCGACCAGGTATCTTATGTATCTACCGGTGGCGGCGCACTTCTCGAAGCTATCGAAGGTAAAGTTCTTCCCGGCGTAGCTGCTGTTAAAGGCTAAGCTTCTGCCGACAACCTGAACAGAACAATGATGGCGGGTGTGTCAAGATTTTGGCACACCCCCATTTTTTTACGGTGCAATTTCACACCACAACTATTTTATTACAACAATTCCGCTTATGACCGACGACATCAGCAAGCTGTTGACCCCTGAATTCCACAAGTTTGTGAGAACAAACACCGGAGTATCACCCGATACACTGCGGCTCAAATATCACGGAAGTGAAATTGAATGGATGCCGATTGCCATAAACCACATTGAATGTGAGAAAAAGGCAAAAGGGAAATTTGCCACAATGATGCCGGAGCTTATGGTCTATCCGCTGTCGGTAGAACAGGCTACCTCAGAAGCTGTTGCGCGCCTGCATGGCGAAATCGCGAAAAAACTCCTTGATAGCGCCGACTGCATCCTCGACATGACTTGTGGCATGGGGATAGATCTCCGAGCACTGCAAGAGGCGTTGAAATGTGATGCCGTCGGCATAGAGCAGAACGAACTCCTTTCGCAGGCAACCGCCTACAATTTCCGCAATAACCCGAAAACGTCAATCATAAAAGCAGATTCGGTTGAGTGGCTTGAAAGCTACAGCGGCGCGCGCCTCGACCTCATTTTCCTCGACCCTGCACGCAGAGATAAGAATGGCGGACGTGTCTATAACATCCATGATTGCCACCCCGATGTTGCGATGCTGCTTCCGCTTCTCAAATCGCGCTGCAAACTGGCTATGGTGAAACTATCACCTATGCTTGATGTGAGCCAAACATTGCGCGACCTCCCTTCGGCCACCGAACTGCACATTGTTGACGAAGGGGGCGACTGCCGCGAACTTCTCGCCGTTATTGATTTTGAACATCCGTCAACCACACCTTTGATAATCATACATTCGGGAGAGAACCGCACACTTTCGTTCTGTCAAAACGACGAAAGTTCAGCAACAGCTATTTATGGAGAACCAGCCGTGAGAGAATACCTTTTTGAACCGTCACCGGCCGCAATGAAAGCGCAACCGTTCAATCTGTTGTCACAGCGCTATCACCTGCGAAAACTTGCACAGAACACACACCTTTACTGTGCTTCTGAACCGGTTGAGAATCTGCCGGGAAAATGGCATAGAGTAGAACAAGTGTTCGACTTCAAATCGTCGACAGCTAAAGAAATCGGGAAAGTTATCGGCCGTGCCGACGTGGCTGTGAGAAACTTTCCGTTAAAAGCCGATGAGTTACAGAAAAAACTCAAAGTGAAAAGTGGGGGAGAGGTGCGCCTTATCGGCACCGAAATCTCATCACAAAGTAGCATCAAGCGCAAAGTTGTGATCAGCCTTAAAAAATGAGAAGTAAGTCGTGGAAACTCATATAGGGATACTGTACTTTCCGAACTGCTGAAGTGTTGAGATTACGTTTCTTTTGTAGAAGAAATAAACTAAAGGTAAAAGGTTTAAGGTAAATAAGAATGTATAGATTTATTTTTGTGAGCGGGTGTATGATTGGATCGTTCTTGGCCTCGCGAGCGGAGGAACCTGATTCAATCGTAACTCAGCAACTCAATGAGGTAGTTGTGACCGGCTATTCCACTTTTCAGAGAATGGATAATGTGCAGCTGGGGGCGGAGAAACTTGAATTGAAAGTTATGGAGAAAGCTCCGGTCTTGTTCGGCGAAGTAGACATCATCAAGTCGATAACGCTACTACCGGGTGTGCGTCAGGAGAGCGAGGGGTCGGGTGGATATATGGTGCGCGGTGGTACAGCTTCGCAGAATCTTGTACAGCTTGATGGAGCCACCCTCTATAACCCATCGCATGTGATGGGGATATTCTCAACATTCAACGAGGATGCCCTTGGCGGAGCAACACTCTACAAAGGATTGATGCCCTCTTATTTCGGGGGTGCGACATCATCGGTTCTCGACATATCTCTCGCGCCCGGTAACATGGAGCATTGGCACGCCGGTGGAACAATCGGTCTTCTCGCCGCCAAAATCAATGCAAACGGTCCGATTGTCAAAGATAAGTTGTCATTAGCTGTGAGTGCACGCCGCTCCTATGCTGACCTGTTCCTGAAAATGGTGCCGAAATATCGTTCCACTGTAATGCATTTCTATGATGTCAACGCCAAACTGCGCTATAAGCCGACAGCCAACGACTACATTGACGCCTCATTCTCAATCACACGCGACAATATGGGTATCAGCGACATAATGTGGATGGACTGGGGCAACATGGCTGCATCTGTAAAATGGACAGCGCGGCGTGGCGACCGCTGGAGATTTGTGACGACAGGAGCATGGACTGACTACACCGGTGATATGTGGATGGATATAATGGACAACCGCCAACGGCTCGACGAATATATCCGCACCGTATCACTTAATGAACGCGCCAAATACGCCATCGGTGATAATCACACTGTTGAATTGGGCTATCGCTCCGAGCTGTTCCGCGTAAAGTCAGGCGAATGGACGGTAAATAATACAAAAGAGAAAGAGATTCGTTCCGGTTGGGCTAACGATGTATGGCTTGACTACACAGGAGATATCACCCGATGGTTCTCACTGGAGGGTGGGGTAAGGATGAATATTTTCTCAGCCCTTCGCGGTCACTCCTTCACAGAGTTAGCTGACTACTATAAGCCGGGGATAACGCAAGGCGACAACGGCATAGCCAAAACCTATATCAATGTCGAGCCACGCCTGAGTGTGAAATTCAATGTTGCAGAAAATCATGTGGTAAAGGGTGGTCTCACATCAAGTTCTCAGAACCTGCACGCCATCCGCACCTCGGCCAACACCTTTCCGTTTGACCGCTATGCTATCACTTCTGCAAATGTCAAACCCGAAAAAGCTTGGCAATATTCTCTCGGTTATACCGGCGCAACCGAGAACGGAATGTGGGAATGGTCAGCCGAGGGATACTACAAGACGATGCGCAATGTGTATGACTACCGTTCTGGAGTGACAATTTTCTCGGATATAAATCTTGAAAATCTGATTCTCGGGGGCAACGGTCGTTCCTATGGCATGGAACTAATGTTCCGGAAAAATTCCGGCAGATTAACCGGCTGGATATCCTATACGCTCTCCAAAACTCAGACAAAGATCGACGGAATCAACGAAAACCGGTGGTATGACGCGTCAAACGACCGCCGCCATGACCTCAACATCGTGGCGATGTACGACCTTACCGACCGTTGGAGTCTCTCGGCCTCATTCCTGTTTGCCTCCGGACAGGCTCTGTCAGTACCCGATGCCAAATATCAGTTGTCGGGAGGAACAGTTTACTACTATAGCCAACGAAACAACTACCGGACTCCTACGACACATCGTCTCGACATCTCCGCCAACTACAAGCATGTCGGTAAGAAATTCACTTACGAATGGTCCTTTGGCATTTACAACCTCTACAACCATTACAATCCCTACATGATTTACTTTGAGGATTGTCCCGACAACGTTTCCGGCACACGTGCCGTGCAATATTCCATGTATGGCATCGTGCCGTCGGTTTCCTATACTCTAAAATTCTGACACAAAATGAAATTATTCCATTACATATTTTCAATTGCCACCCTGCTGACATTGACCTCCTGTGAGAAAGAGATTGATTTTGAATACAAGGATATTCCCGAACAACAGGTCATTGAGGGGTTGTTGACACAAGAGGGGGTAAGCGTCCGCCTCACCAAGACAGTCCCGACCGATGAGCCATTCAGCGACAAAACATTAACCGATGCCGAGGTTACTCTCAACGACAAAACAGATGGGGCAGTCTATCATTTGTCCCCGGATGAAAAGGGAGTTTTCACACACTATGGACTGGCGGGTGTAACGGGGCATGAATATGAGCTGACAATCATCATCGGAGAAAATATTTACACTTCATCAAGCCGTATGTTGCCCCCGTGTGAGATTGAGTCGGCAGAATTCAACTGGATTAAGATGCCGTATGACGATGTTGCGGTTCTGAAGATTCAGTTTACCGAAGTAGGGGATAAAACAACCCATTACTGGGTGCGTGTCTACCGGAATGGTGAGCCTTACGAATGGCAGGCTCTTGAGTCACGTAATGCTGTTGGAGGAATTGTCACTGCCATGATGATGACCTCTCGTAAGGATATAAGCGCAGAAGATGACGATAGTGTGCTCAAAGAGGGGGATGTGGTCGATATAGAAGTATTCACTATCTCAGAGGTTATGGCTGACTATCTTGACTCCCTCAATAATGGCGACTATAACGGCAACCGCATGTTCGCCGGCTCCTACTGTCTCGGCTATTTCCTCGCCGCACCCATCTCCCGCACCCAACTTACATATCACCCTGACCAAATCCCATACGCAGAATGAAGCCTAAAACGAAGAAAGTGTTATCCGAATTCATGCTATACCTCGCAATGATAGCGTTTTACGGTGCACTGATTGCAATGTGCAACCATTGGTTTCGCATCAATGGATTGCCCGTAAAAGTATTGACTCCACTTCTTATAGCAAGTGCAGTATATGTGTATTACAAACTTTGGCGTCGTTTATGCCGCCGTCTCAATTCAAATAATAATTGATAGATGAGTCATGGTTTGTCATCAGCACCCGCAGCTCGGTACGTTCCAATGCTGATATTTTTATTAAGGTAGCTTCCCGGGGCTACTTTTGGAAAAGGCGAGCCATGTCGCGCTTGTCATCGCGCTCTTTAATCGATTGGCGCTTGTCATATTCCTTTTTACCGCGCCCGATACCGATTACCAATTTGGCATAACCTTTCTCGCTGATAAAAAGCCTCAGAGGAACAATAGTGAACCCCGACTCCTTGCCGTTCTTCTCCAGCCGCTCAATCTCTTTCTTGTTAAGGAGCAGCTTGCGGTCGCGGCGTTCGGTGTGATTGTTGTATGTGCCATAGAAGTATTCGGCCACATACATATTTTTCACCCACACCTCACCGTTATTTACGTAGCAGAATGTGTCGACCAGCGAGGCTTTTCCCTGGCGGATAGATTTTATCTCAGTACCGGTCAGAACCAGTCCGGCAGTAAAAGTATCGGTAATCGCATAGTCAAAAGTGGCTCTGCGATTTTTTATATTAATTTCCTTGAATTTCATAAGACAGTTAAATCAGAGCATTCAGTAAAAATGTAACCAGATATGTCGAGCCGAGAATCGATAGGGTAGCCATAATCATGAACAGCCCCACATTCCGCTCATCCACACCCACATATCTGCACCCCTTCCATATAATGAACATCGCATAGAGCGGCAAAAACTCAATCAGGGCGATTTTAACCTTAATTATATTCGACACCAACTGAATCAGCCCCAAAAATGCCACGCAGAACATCACGAGGTTCATCCACCGTCCACGCAGCAACGGCGCATCGGTTCCTGTGATACGCGGCATGTAGAGCTGAAACACATATCGGGCAAACTGCGATGAAAGGAACAGCGACACGAAAGTGATTATAGCGGCCTGCAACGCCATCAGCCAATCATAATTGCCGCCGTAAAACAGCTTAACGAACGACGAACAGGCACACACGGCAATGAACGGCAGAAAACAGAAACGAAACATCCTGTTGGACTCGTTTTCCTCCCAATCGGGCCGTAAGTCGGCATCGGCAGGTTTGCCGTCACTATTGCACATGTCAGCAAAAGCGGCATCTTCCTCAGCTGCCAAATCCTCCCATCCGCGTGCAGGCGCGCAAATGAGCTGCACCATATTTTTTATAAAGCGTAACACTAAAGGTTTTCTTTTTTTATCAGTCAAACAAATCGGCAACTTATCCAAGCCATGAACTCGTTGCATCGCAATATGCAAAGTTACAAAAATAGCTCCGTTCAACCTCACGCCACAACCCATTTCCCACTCTAATTGATAAAAAGGAGCGACCCTAAACTTGTGCTCGCATGGGAAAGTAGGATTATTTATTGTTGACAACAGTTATATCGGGATTAACCGAAAGTAACGCTTCAATGAACTTTTGCTGATTGGCCGGTGAAATCACCAATGGCATTGAGCTTTTCAGAACGCTTCTGTCAACAAACGTTATGGCAATTCTCCTTTTTAGCGAGGTGGCAGGGGCGCTAAGTAGTGTTTTTGTCGGCGCCACAGCTTTAATTTTCGATATAGGAAACCGCGTAGGTCTGAAAAATTGATATACCAGCAGGTCGCCTCCATCAATTTCATACCAAATAGTGAAAAACGGCATTATGCAGATAATAGCCGCGAAAATTAAAATTAATATTTCAACCCACGACGTTTCAAGCAAAAGTGGCCAAGCACAACACACAATAATCAAAGCTACGAGGCTCCATGTTGAACCGTCAATCAAAGGCTTGAATTTCATAACGTGCTGTTTCATTGCGTAAAGTTAATGAATTTAATACAAATCCGAATCCACAGCGAAGCAATTCTACGCTGAACCAAAACTCCATTTATATGCCCATTTGCAGAATCACTTTGCAAAATCCGCATAATTAACGGCTTAACAATTTTCCGTGCAGATTTTTCGCAAAAAGCTTGCACACGTGCCACAAAAGGCTTAACTTTGCAAAGCTTTTCCGAAAGAGCAGAGGCTCAAAATAGGAAAACCTCTTGGAGAGGTGGGTGAGTGGCTGAAACCACCAGTTTGCTAAACTGACGTAGGAGCA
>CAJUIT010000002.1 GCA_910586565.1 uncultured Muribaculaceae bacterium
CCGTTCCCGAAAGCGAGTGCAAAGTTACACCTTTCCCCGATTCCCTCCAAATTTTTACCCAAAAATCTTTCCTAAAAATATGCTTTTTAACATAAATAGGGCAAAAATGCCCCTCAGAGGCTCATTTTCGGGGTTCATAAAGCACTTTTGAGGGATAAAATTCCGTTTAGACAATTGCAAAAAAAATATTCGCGCACACTAATCCTTAAACAAGGAAACAGAAAATTGCCTCATAAAGTTTATTAACGGGTGAACAAAAACAGCTCTTTCTGCACTCAAAAAACTTTACGCATCTCCGAAAAAATTTCAACTGCCCGAAAAATTCAGCATCTTTCCCGATTAAAAACAGCTTCGATTGGCACATTCCAAACCAAATTTGTAACTTCGTGATTGGTCTCTGCACCTATTACATCTGCCGCAAGCACAAAAAAAATTGCAACGCGAGCAGAAAAATACCATAAAACCACACGATTTAATGTTCAGAAATACCTCATCCCGTCTAATTTCCGGCCTCGCCATCCCGTCATTCCGCCGCATATCTGCCCTCCTCCTCTTTTTATTTATGTGCGCGCACGCGCATAACGCCGCCGCTCAGGAAATAAATTTCCACAACGAGGCCTCCGACACCACACGAATCACAAAAATATTAATTGATGAATGCAACCATCCCGACCGCGGCAATGCCGCCCGTCTGGCTCGTCTGTTCATCGATACCCCCTACATTGGCGGAACACTCGAAGGGGATAGCATCGAAACTCTTCGGGTGAATATCGACGAATTCGACTGCACCACTTTTGTTGAGACCGTGGCCGCCTTGGCAATAACGGCAGGAGAACGTCGCCAATCGTGGCATGATTTTGCCTATAACCTCCGTCGCTTGCGCTATCGCAACGGCGAAACCGACGGATATGCCTCGCGTCTGCATTATATAAGCGACTGGATTCTCAACAACTCTTCGCGCGGAACCGTGAAAGAATTAACCGGCAACTACAATTCAACGCGCTATGAGGTTAAAACGCTCGATTTCATGTCGTCGCATCGCGAATCCTACCCGGCGCTTGCCGATTCGGCTAATTTTGCTGCCATTAGAAACATCGAATCGGGATTCAGCAATCACCGCTACCCTATTCTGAAACCATCGGCTCTAAAAAACAAGCAGTTTGTTGAATCGCTGCGCGACGGCGACATCGTGTTTTTCTGCACCGCCTCCAAAGGGCTCGATGTTACGCATGCGGCAATAATCGACATGTCCGACGGCACCCCTCGTCTCATTCACGCCTCATCGAAAAGCGGGAAAGTGATTCTCGACCCCCTCACGCTGAGCGAATATGTTCACCGCAACCGCTCAGCCGGAATCCGGGTAGTGCGCCTCGTCACCGACTGACACTATAATAACCCTCACTCCAATTCTCCATCCCCAACTCAAGCATACAAAAAAAACGGCTGCCCGACGGGCAACCGTTTTTTTTCTATTATACCTAAGCCGGAATATTATTCGGCACGTTTGGTCTTTTTGCCGTAGCCATACTGAGCGGCAGCACCGAGTTCCTCTTCGATGCGGAGGAGCTGGTTGTACTTGGCCATACGGTCGGAACGCGATGCAGAACCGGTTTTGATCTGGCCGGCGTTGGTTGCAACAGCGATGTCGGCGATGGTAGCATCCTCAGTTTCGCCCGAACGGTGCGAGATAACTGCGGTGTAGCCGTTGCGCTGAGCGAGCTCAACTGCACGGAGAGTTTCGGTGAGCGAACCAATCTGGTTAACCTTAACGAGGATTGAGTTGGCGCAGCCTTCCTCGATACCACGCTTGAGGTACTTAACGTTGGTTACGAACAGGTCATCACCTACGAGCTGGCAACGGTCGCCGATCATGTCGGTGAGAATCTTCCAACCTTCCCAGTCGTTTTCTGCCATACCGTCTTCGATTGAGTCGATGGGATATTTGGCAACGAGGTCTTTGAGGAACTCAGCCTGCTGGGCAGAGGTGAGCTTGGGAGCGTCGGCACCCTGTTTCCAGGTGTAGTCGTAAACGCCATCCTTGAAGAATTCCGACGAAGCGCAGTCGAGACCGATGGTAACATCCTTACCGGGCTTGTAGCCGGCGAGCTCGATAGCCTTGATGATTACGTTGAGAGCGTCCTCAGTACCGTCGAGATTGGGAGCGAAACCACCTTCGTCACCAACAGCGGTTGAAAGGTTGCGTTCTTTCAAAACTTTCTTCAGGTTGTGGAACACCTCGGTGCCCATGCGGATACCTTCACGGAACGAAGTTGCGCCGATGGGGCGAATCATGAATTCCTGGAAGCAGATGGGAGCGTCGGAGTGAGCACCACCGTTGATGATGTTCATCATGGGAACGGGGAGCACGTAGGTGTTGCAGCCACCGATGTACTTGTAGAGGGGAAGGTCGAGGTAGTTGGCGGCAGCCTTGGCAACTGCAAGCGAAACGCCGAGGATGGCATTTGCGCCGAGGTTGCTCTTAGTTTCAGTGCCGTCGAGTTCGAGCATCTTCTCGTCGATTGCAATCTGGTCGAGAGCGCTCATACCCTTGAGAGCTTCGGCGATGGGGCCGTTCACATTGGCAACTGCCTTAAGAACGCCTTTGCCCATGTAGCGGTTCTTGTCGCCGTCGCGGAGCTCGAGAGCTTCGTTAACGCCGGTCGAAGCGCCCGAGGGAACTGAGGCACGACCGAAAGCGCCGCTTTCAAGAATCACATCAACTTCAACTGTGGGGTTGCCACGAGAGTCGAGAACTTCACGACCGATAATTTTTTCAATTTTCATAATTTTATTGCTTAAAGCTTTATGGTTGTTTAAGTGTTTTGTGTCAGAGTTATTTTCAAACGGCTCAACGGCTGCTGCAACCGTTTCTACTTAGGAATCACCCTTGTGCGCTCCTGAAAAGGTCGACACCGAGCGGGAAACTCACCCCGCCAAACCGCTGCCGATTCATTTTTGTCGAGCCGCAGAGGTTGAACAGAACTCAGCGCTGCAAAGTTACTAAAATTTCGGCTAATTCACATTTTTAACTTACTAAAGATTTTGCTTTTAACTACTAAAAAAATCTACAAAAAGTTACGCTACCATGAAACGCCCTACCCCGTAGTAGCTCTCACTTCCCATGCCCTAATAAAGACTCTCATACGCGGCTTTACGCCTAACCACCAATCTCATCCCCGGAAAAAGAGAAAACGACGACGACAGCGAAACTCATCAATCCTGCGACACAAGAGAAAACATACAAACTACCGAAAGAAAAGATGCGTAAAACAAACAGAAACCGCGCCGGAAAATCCAACGCGGTTTCTGCTTTCGATATGTGAAGTTATTCTTATTCAGCTTTAGCTTCTTCAGCTGCAGGAGCTTCGGTAGCGGGAGCCTCTGCGGCAGGGGCAGCAGCTTTTTTGCTGCGGCGGGTGCGGGTAGCCTTCTTTGCAGCCTTCTCCTTGAGCATGTTTTCGTTGTAGTCAACCAGCTCGATGAAGCAAGTCTTGGCATTGTCGCCCAGACGGTTACCGGTCTTGAGAATGCGGGTGTAGCCTCCGGGACGCTCTGCAATTTTCTGAGCGATTTCGCGGAACAGCTCGTTAACGGCTTCCTTGTTCTGGAGGTAAGAGAAAACAAGGCGGCGGTTAGCCATTGAATCGTTCTTTGCGCGGTTGATCAGCGGCTCAGCGTAAACGCGAAGAGCTTTTGCCTTTGCCAATGTGGTGAAAATTCTCTTGTGTGTGATAAGAGAAATGGTCATGTTGGCGAGTAAGGCATCGCGGTGAGCTTTCTTGCGCGAAAGATGGTTGAAAGATTTATTGTGTCTCATCGTTGTTATTACTCTTTGTCTAATTTATACTTTGAAATATCCATTCCGAACGACAGACCGAGATTGGCCAGAAGTTCGTCGAGCTCGGTAAGCGATTTCTTACCGAAGTTGCGGAATTTAAGGAGGTCTGTCTTATTGAACACCACGAGTTCACCAAGTGTCTCAACCTCGGCGCTCTTCAAGCAGTTGAGCGCGCGAACCGACAGGTCCATATCAACCAGTTTGGTTTTGAGCAGCTGACGCATGTGGAGAATCTCCTCGTCAAACTCCTCTGTTCCGTCGGTTTCGGTTGTCTCGATGGTAATCTTCTCGTCGGAGAAGAGCATCAGGTGATAAATCAGAATTTTGGCTGCCTCCTTCAGGGCTTCCTTCGGGAGAATTGAACCGTTAGTGGTGATTTCAATAATCAGCTTTTCGTAGTCGGTTTTCTGGTCAACGCGGAAGTTTTCAACTGCATACTTCACGTTTTTGATGGGAGTGTAGATTGAGTCGATTGCCAGAGTCTGGATATCCTGGATTTCAATCTGGTTCTCATCGGCAGGCACCCATCCGCGACCCTTGTTGATGGTCACTTCAATCGTGAAACCCGCGTTGGGATCCAAATGACAAATGACCTCCTCGGGATTGAGGACCTCGAAGCCCGAAAGGGCTTTGCCAATGTCACCGGCCTTGAACACCTCCTGACCCGACACCGTGATGGTAGCCTTCTCCGTTTCGGCATCTTCGGTCACCTGCTTGAGGTCAACCTTCTTGAGGTTAAGGATAATGTTGGTAACATCCTCCTTAACGCCCGGAATGGTATCAAACTCGTGTTTCACGCCGTCGATTTTGATTGCCGAGATGGCATAGCCCTCGAGCGACGAGAGCAAAACGCGACGCAAAGCGTTTCCGACTGTGATACCATAGCCCGGTTCCAAAGGCTTGAACTCGAATTTGCCGTAGAAGTTGTTAGCTTCTAACATCACAACCTTGTCAGGTTTTTGGAATGCTAAAATAGCCATGGATCTTAGTTTAATAATGATTATTTAGAATACAACTCGACGATAAGCTGCTCCTTGATATTTTCGGGAATATCCTCGCGGGTGGGAACATGCAGGAGCTTGCCGCTCTTTGTGCTCTCATCCCATTCGAGCCAGGGATATTTGCTGTGGTTGAAACCGGCAAGTGCGTCGGCAATAACCTCGAGAGATTTCGATTTTTCGCGAACACCGATCACGTCGCCTGCCTGTACGGCATAGGAGGGGATGTTCACAACGGCGCCGTTCACTGTCACGTGCTTGTGGAGAACGAGCTGACGGGCAGCTGCACGGGTGGGAGCGATGCCCAGACGGTAAACAACGTTGTCCAGACGGCCTTCGAGAAGCTGCAGAAGAATCTCACCGGTAATACCCTTCATCGAA
Organism: uncultured Muribaculaceae bacterium; assembly: GCA_910586565.1. Classification (GTDB taxonomy): domain Bacteria; phylum Bacteroidota; class Bacteroidia; order Bacteroidales; family Muribaculaceae; genus UBA7173. The sequence continues at coordinate 5,218 of CAJUIT010000002.1, forward strand.
GAGGCTTTTTCGAAGAGATTGCGGAACTGACGCTCGAGAACGCCGTAGGTGTATTTTGCTTTCTGCTTCTCGCGAAGCTGAATGCCGTATTCAGAAGTTTTGCGGCGACGGTTCTGACCGTGCTGACCGGGGGGGAAGTTGCGGCGGCTCAGGATTTTGTCTTCGCCAAAGATAGGTTCCCCGAATTTACGTGCGATTTTGGTCTTGGGACCTGTATATCTAGCCATTTTTCGTTTTAATGTTTTATTTGTGTGATTTCTGCCCGGAGGGTAATCTCACGTAGCGCATCGGCGCTCACACCCATGAGCAGGTTATCTGATTAAGTGTCGCTGGTTGAATCAATGCGTTTTTACCGATGATTATACGCGGCGACGCTTGGGAGGACGGCAACCGTTGTGGGGAAGCGGAGTAACGTCGATAATCTCTGTTACCTCGATGCCCATGCCATGCACGGTGCGGATTGCCGATTCACGGCCGTTACCGGGACCCTTGACATAAGCTTTCACCTTGCGGAGACCCAGATCGTAAGCGACCTTGCCGCAATCCTGTGCTGCCATCTGAGCTGCATAGGGGGTGTTCTTCTTCGAGCCACGGAAGCCCATCTTACCTGCGCTTGACCAGGAAATAACCTGACCCTCGCTGTTGGCTAAGCATACAATGATATTGTTGAAGGAGGAGTGAACGTGGAGCTGGCCGGCGGCATCAACTTTAACGTTTCTCTTCTTAGCTGCGACTGTTTTCTTTGCCATAATGCTAATGCTGTTATTACTGAAGCCCTATTATTTAGTGGCTTTCTTCTTGTTAGCGACTGTTTTCTTGCGGCCCTTGCGTGTGCGGGCGTTGTTCTTGGTGCTTTGACCGCGGACGGGGAGACCGATACGATGACGGATACCACGGTAGCAGCCGATGTCCATCAATCGCTTGATGTTCAACTGAAGTTCGCTGCGCAGGTCACCTTCAACCTTATAATTTTCCTGGATAACTTCACGAACCTTCGCGGCCTGTGCGTCGGTCCAGTCCTGAACCTTGATGTTAACATCAACGCCGGCTTTCTCCAGGATGGTCTTTGCGGCGCTCCGGCCGATGCCGAAGATATAAGTCAAGGCGATTTCGCCTCGTTTGTTCTGGGGGAGGTCAACTCCCACGATTCTTACTGCCATAAAAAATTTTTGTTTCTCAATTTTTTTTGCAAAAGTAATAAATTTCAGGCAAATGTGAAAATATAAGCGCGCAACCCCATGGGCCCATTCATGAAGAATGGCCGATATCCTGACGGGAGCGACTAATTTTCAACACCTTACGTCTATTAACCTTGACGCTGTTTGTTTTTGGGATTTTTCTTGTTGATCACGTAGAGGCGACCCTTGCGGCGAACAATCTTGTCCTCGGGGGTGCGCTTCTTGATTGAAGCTCTTACTTTCATGAGATTAATGAAACTATAGTTGTTTGAAATGATTATTTGTAACGGAAAGCAATGCGGCCTTTGGTCAAATCATAGGGCGACATCTCCACTCTCACCTTATCACCGGGGAGAATCTTGATGTAGTGCATGCGCATCTTGCCCGAGATGTGGGCAGTGATTTCATGCCCGTTTTCCAGCTCCACGCGAAACATGGCGTTGGAAAGCGATTCAACGATTGTGCCGTCTTGTTCTATTGCCGATTGTTTTGCCATATATAATGATCGGTTTTGAATTCTGAGTCGCCGCAGCGACCGTGTTTGTTACGATTGTTCTAAAGTGTGGATGACTTCAGCGTTGAGCCACAATTGCCAATCTCAATACTCGCATATTTTCAGCAACTGCGAGGCGCTCCGTTTTACCCGCTGCCTAAATAAAGCGGTCGCCCAGAACCTCCTTCACGTAGTCGAAGGTTGTGAGCACGTCGGGCTCTCCGTCAAGCACTGCGATTGTGTGCTCGTAGTGAGCCGATGGCTTGCGGTCCTTTGTGCGGCACGTCCAGCCATCTTTCTCAATCACAATGTTGCGGCTGCCGAGGTTAATCATCGGCTCGATGCAGATGCACATGCCGTTTTTGATTAACGCTCCCGTGCCGCGACGGCCGTAGTTGGGAACTTCGGGATCCTCATGCATCTTGCGGCCTATGCCATGCCCACACATCTCGCGCACCACGGTGTAACCGCGACGCTCAACATAGGTCTGCACGGCATTGGCGATGTCGCCGATGCGGTTCCCTTCACGACACACCTCAATACCCTTGTAGAGCGATTCCTTTGTGGTGCGCATGAGCTTCAACACATCCTCGCTGACCTCGCCAACAGGGAAAGTGTAGCACATGTCGCCATTATAGCCATTGAGCTCGGCAACAACGTCGAGTCCAACAATATCGCCTTCACGCAGCGAGTAGCTCGAGGGGAAACCGTGAACCACAACTTCATTGACCTCTATGCACACAGCTCCGGGGAAACCTCCGTAGCCGAGGCAGGCGGGACGCCCGCCGTTGTCAAGGATAAACTCCTTGGCCACCGAATCGATTTTGTGGGTGGTGACACCGGGCTTCACCCATTTGGCCATTTCACCGAGCACACGGCTGGTGAGGTCGGCCGCACGGCGCATAAGTTCGATTTCTTCCGGTGTCTTGAGGTAAATCATCGTTCTTTAAAACTTCTCTTCATAAGGTCGCCTCGGCGGCGGGATTTTACCATCCCGCCCCGGGGCAACTCAAAAACTTCAGTTGATATTAATAGGCACTGCCTGTGGTGCGGCCTTTGATTTTGCCGTCCTTCATCAGGCCGTCATAGTGGTGCATCATCAGGTGCGACTCAATCTGCTGCAGGGTGTCGAGAACCACACCTACCATAATCAGCAGCGAGGTGCCGCCGAAGAACTGGGCGAAGTTCTGGCTGATGCCGAAGCAGCGGGCGAAAGCGGGCAGAATTGCCACGATGCCCAGGAAGAGTGAGCCGGGAAGAGTGATGCGCGACATAATCGAGTCGAGATACTCAGCTGTTTTCTTGCCGGGTTTTACACCGGGGATGAATCCATTGTTGCGCTTCATTTCTTCAGCCATCTGAGTGGGACGCACTGTAATGGCGGTGTAGAAATAGGTGAAGGCTACGATGAGAACGAAGTAAACGGCGTTGTACCAGAATCCGTTGATGTCGGAGAAGGTGGCGAAGAAACCGCGTGAGCCTTCATTGGCACCGAAACCGGCAAGTGTGATGGGGATGAACATAATCGCCTGGGCGAAGATGATAGGCATCACACCGGCAGCGTTCACCTTCAGGGGGATGTACTGACGGGCACCGCCATATTGCTTGTTGCCAACAATGCGCTTTGCATACTGCACAGGCACCTTGCGGGTTCCCTGAACGAGCAGCACAGCACCGATTGTAACGGCAAACAGAAGCACAATTTCGACGATAAACATAATCAGACCACCTTCAGAACCGGTCGATCCGGGCAGACGGCTTGTGAACTCGTAGAAGAGCGCGATGGGAAGGCGGGCAATGATGCCGACCAAGATGATGAACGAGATACCGTTGCCGATACCGCGGTCGGTGATGCGCTCGCCAAGCCACATGATGAACATTGAGCCTGCTGCGAGGATGATGGTGAGGAATATCACTGTCCAGATGCCCATTTCAACAGCACCGCCGGCGTTCACAACCTGCGAACGGAGGTTGTAGAGGTAGGCGGGACCTTGAACGAACAGAATCAGGACGGTCAGATACCTCGTGTACTGGTTGAGCTTCTGACGACCGCTCTCGCCTTCACGCTGCATCTTCTGGAAAGAAGGGAGAACCATGCCTGCAAGCTGAATCACGATGGATGCAGTGATGTAGGGCATGATACCCAACGCGAAGATGGAGGCCTGAGAGAAAGCACCTCCCGAGAACATATCCAACAGCTGCATCAGACCGCTGCGGTTGGTGAAGTTGGTCAGGGCGTCGAGGTCATTGGGGTTGATGCCCGGCAGAACCACATAACAGCCCAGACGGTAAACCAGCACCAAGAGAACGGTGATAGTGAGTCGCTGACGCAGCTCCTGAATCGTCCAGATATTTTTTAAAGTCTGAATGAATTTCATCGAATTATTTTACTTTGTTGATGGAACCGCCGGCCTCAACAATGGCTTTTTCGGCGGCTGCGGAGAATGCATTGGCTTCAACCTCGATTTTGCGGGTGAGGGCACCGTTGCCGAGAACCTTCACGAGATCTTTCTTGCCAACCAGACCGGCTGCGCGGAGATCTTCGAGACCGATTTTAGCGAGCTCTTTGGCAGCTGCCAGAGCTTCGAGAGCGTCGAGGTTAACAACCTTGTACTCTACGCGGCTGATGTTCTTGAAGCCAAATTTGGGAAGACGACGCTGCAGAGGCATCTGACCGCCTTCAAAACCGATTTTGCGGGAGTAGCCCGAGCGGGACTTGGCACCCTTGTGTCCGCGGGTTGATGTTCCACCTTTGCCCGAACCCGGGCCACGGCCTACGCGGGTTGCATTTGTGGTGGAGCCCACTGCGGGTTTCAAATTACTCAAATCCATGATATGGGATATTTTTTCTTTGAAGTTTAACTGTTAGGAAACGAACGGCTCTCTCCACCCGGGAGTTCCGGGCGAAGAAGCCCGTTCATGTTCTGCTGAATTTTATTCGAGATTAAGCCTTGGTCACTTCAACCAGGTGGTGAACGCGTTCAACCATACCCATGACAGAGGGGGTATCCTCTTTAATGACCGTGTGGTTCATCTTCTTCAGGCCGAGAGCGTCGAGAGTGCGTTTCTGCACTGCGGGAGCGCCGATGCGGCTCTTAATCTGTTTGATTTTAATCTGTGCCATCTTATCGAGGTATTGTTGGATTAACCGTTGAACACTTGGTTTACAGAGATACCACGGTTCTGGGCAACCTGAGCGGGCGAACGCATTTCGCCGAGAGCTGCGATGGTAGCCTTCACGAGGTTGTGGGGGTTGGACGAGCCTTTCGATTTGGCAAGCACGTCGGTGATGCCCACGCTCTCAAGAACTGCACGCATAGCGCCGCCGGCCTTCACACCGGTACCGGTGGAGGCGGGCTTGAGGAGCACGCGCGAGCCGCCGAACTTGGCAGCCTGTTCGTGAGGAATGGTGCCTTTGTGAACCGGCACGCGGATGAGGTTTTTCTTTGCCGATTCTACGCCCTTGGCGATAGCGGCGGTAACCTCATTGGCTTTGCCGAGACCCCAACCTACGATGCCGTCCTCGTTACCTACAACCACGATTGCGGCGAAGGTGAAGGTGCGACCACCTTTTGTAACCTTGGTTACGCGGTTGATGGCCACCAGACGGTCTTTCAACTCGATATCGTTAGTGGATTTTACCCGATTATTCTTATTTGCCATGATTTGATTTAGAATTTAAGTCCGCCTTCGCGAGCAGCGTCAGCCAATGATTTTACTCTGCCGTGGAAAAGATAGCCGTTGCGGTCGAAAACCACTTCGGTTACGCCGGCTGCGAGAGCCTTTTCGGCAATTGCCTTGCCAACCTTGGCAGCGATTTCGATTTTGGTTCCGTCTTCAATGCCTTTCGAGGAAGCGCAGGCGAGGGTCTTGCCCTCGGCGTCGTCGATCAGCTGAACGTAGATTTGCTTGTTGCTGCGGAACACGCTCATGCGGGGACGCGCTGCGGTGCCTGAAACTTTGCCGCGAATGCGTGCCTTGATCTTATTTCTTCTTTCTTGCTTTGAGATCATGATAGTTTACTTTTTATTTGGCACCTGCCGTTTTACCAGACTTGCGGCGGATTACCTCGCCGACGAACTTGATACCTTTGCCCTTGTAGGGTTCGGGCTTGCGGAGTGAGCGGATTTTGGCACATACCTGACCGAGGAGCTGCTTGTCGTCGCTCTCGAGGATGATGAGCGGGTTTTTGTTACGCTCTGATTTTGCCTCAACCTTCACTTCAGCGGGAAGCTTGATATATATAGCGTGGGAGAAACCGAGCGAGAGTTCCAGCACCTGGCCGGTTGCGCTTGCACGGTAGCCTACGCCTACTAATTCCATTTCTTTGCGGTAACCGGTCGACACACCCACAACCATGTTGTGAACGAGTGCGCGGTAGAGACCGTGCTGTGCGCGGTGCTCGCGGTCGTCGCTGGGACGGTTGATCTGGATGTGACCATCCTCAACCTTGATTTCAAACTCGGGGTTAACGGCCTGTGACAGTTCACCTTTGGGACCTTTCACGGTCACTACATTGTTGGCGTCTACTTTTACGGTTACGCCTGCGGGAATCTCAATGGGGGCTTTACCTATTCTTGACATGATATTTTCCTCCTATAAGATTAATAAACGTAACACAAAACTTCGCCACCCACTTTCAGTTCGGCTGCCTTCTTGTTGGTCATTACGCCGCGCGAAGTAGAAAGGATAGCGATGCCTAAGCCATTTAACACTCGGGGCATGTTCTTATAGCCCGTATACTGACGCAAACCGGGACGGGATGCGCGCTTGAGACCCTTGATTGCGTTAACGCGGTCGATGGGGTCGTACTTGAGGGCGACTTTAATCACACCTGCGGGGGTTTCACCCTCGATAAACTTGTAGTTCAGGATGTAGCCCTGTTCGAAGAGAATCTTGGTGATCTCTTTCTTCAAGTTTGAGGCGGGAATCTCAACAACACGGTGTTGAGCCTTGATAGCATTCCTCAATCTTGTCAAATAATCTGCTATTGGATCAGTCATTTTTATTTGATGGTTTTAAATTGATTGGGACAGCGTCCCAACAATATTTAAATAACTCTCGTTTTAATTAGTGGGAGTTTGCCGCGCGTTGCTGCGTTTTGGGTGAGATGAGCCTGAGGGGAAGGTTTCCTTCCGGGGGGTCCCGCAGATTGGGGCTTACCCGGCGGACCGCCCGCCACGGGCGTCATCGCGCATGAGGCGCGGTTGCCGCGACTTCAACGGCCGCGGCTGCTGCAATTACCAGCTTGCTTTCTTCACACCGGGGATGAGACCTGCCGATGCCATTTCACGGAACTGAATACGCGAAATGCCAAACTGACGCATGTAGCCTTTGGGACGGCCCGTGATGGAGCAACGGTTGTGCAGACGCACGCTCGAAGCGTTTTTGGGGAGAGCCTGCAGACCTTCGTAGTCGCCGGCGGCCTTGAGGGCAGCTTTCTTGGCGGCGAATTTGGCTACGAGCTTCTGACGCTTCACCTCGCGGGCTTTCATTGATTCTTTTGCCATGTTATTTTTTTCTTATTTTGTTGTTATCTTTTTGTCGGTGACAATCACCGGCGCCGGTTCAAATTAGCTGCGGTCGCTGCGGAATGAACGGCTCCCGACATGTCACTCAGAGCGTTAGCCCTTGAGTGACGGCCTTATCTTAAACAACGTAAAAAAGTGTTGTTTATTGTGTGGGGAGCTTCTCCGCGCCCGGAAAAAACTTTCGGAAAGCTGAGTTCCGAAGTTTTTTCCAAGCCCTTGCGGGAGCAAAATTTATTTGTTCTTGAAGGGGAGACCGAAGTGCTTGAGCAGAGCGAAACCTTCTTCGTCGGTGTTGGCCGAGGTCACGAAGGTGATGTTCATACCCATAAGCTTGTTGATGGTGTCGATGTTGATTTCGGGGAAGATAATCTGCTCGGTGATGCCGAGGGTGTAGTTGCCGCGGCCGTCGAGCTTGCCTTCGATACCCTTGAAGTCGCGGATACGGGGCAGAGCCACGCGCACCAGACGTTCGAGGAACTCATACATGCGCTCGCGACGCAGAGTGACGCGTGCACCGATGGGCATTTTCTTACGCACCTTGAAGTTCGAGATATCCTTCTTCGACAGTGTTGCAACTGCTTTCTGACCTGTGATGGCTGTGAGCTCGTTGATGGCTGTCTCGATGATTTTCTTATCCTGGGTTGCGTCGCCGAGGCCTTCGTTGATCACAATCTTCTTCAGGCGGGGAACCTGCATGGGAGTTGTGTAGTTGAATTCCTTGGTCAGGGCGGGGACAATCTTTTCTTCGTATTGTTTTTTAAGAGTTGTGCTGCTCATTACTTAATCTCCTCTCCTGATTTTTTAGCGTAACGTACTTTCTCGCCCTTCTCGTTGAGACGGATGCCCACGCGGGTGGGTTTGCCGCTCTTGGGGTCGATGAGCGCGAGGTTAGAGATGTTGATGGGCGCCTCCATCTTCACGATGCCTCCCTGGGGATGCTTGGCGCTGGGTTTCGTGCTCTTCGACACGATGTTGATACCCTCTACGATTGCGCGGTTCTTGGCAGCCTGAATAGACAGGACACGACCCTGACGGCCTTTGTCCTCACCAGCGAGAACGTAAACGGTATCGCCCTTTTTGATATGTAATTTGCTCATTGGGGTTTTCAGTGTTTACTGTTGCTTGAATGTTAGAGTACCTCGGGTGCCAGAGAGACAATCTTCATGTTGGTGGCGCGGAGCTCGCGGGCCACGGGGCCGAAGATGCGGGTTCCACGAAGTTCACCGGCATTGTTAAGCAGCACGCAGGCATTGTCGTCGAAACGGATATAGCTTCCGTCGGGACGGCGGATTTCCTTCTTTGTGCGGACAACCACAGCCTTGGATACAGTGCCCTTCTTGACGTCGGACGAGGGGATAACGCTCTTTACGCTGACTACGATGATGTCGCCTACTGAAGCGTAGCGGCGACCGGTGCCACCGAGCACGTGGATGCACAGTGCCTCTTTTGCTCCGCTGTTGTCGGCAACGGTTAAACGAGATTCGGTCTGTATCATTGTTACTTAACTTTTTCGATGATTTCTACTAAGCGCCATCTCTTTGTCTTCGACAGAGGGCGGGTTTCCATAAGGCGTACGGTATCGCCGACTTCACACTCGTTCTTTTCGTCGTGTGCGTGATATTTCTTCGTTTTGTTCACGAATTTGCCGTAGATGGGGTGTTTCTCTTTCCACTTCACTGTAACAGTGATGGTCTTGTCACCCTTGTTGCTCGATACAACCCCTATACGCTCTTTTCTGAGATTTCTTTTTTCTTCCATTTCGGTAATATGGTAGCTTTTACGGGGGGATTATTGTTTGTTGAGTTCGCGAGCGCGGAGCTCGGTCTTGACACGGGCGATCATTTTGCGGTCGAGTGTAATCTTGGCGGGGTTATCCAGAGGCGACACAGCGTGGTTAGCTTTCTGCTGGAGGTAATCCTTCTCCATCTGTGCCAGACGCTCCTTGAGATCGGCCGTCGAGAGCTCTTTGATTTCTTCTTTCTTCATAGCTTCTTTTCAATTACACGTTGAGACTGGGATCATAATCGCGACGAACTACGAACTTGGTGGTCACCGGCAGCTTCTGGGCACCCAAGCGGAGTGCTTCCTTAGCTACATCGAACGGAACGCCGTCGATTTCGATGATCATGCGGCCCGGAGTTACAGATGCCACAAAACCCTCAGGGTTACCTTTACCTTTACCCATGCGGACGTCGAGAGGCTTCTTTGTGATGGGTTTGTCGGGGAAGATGCGAATCCAGAGCTGACCCTGGCGTTGCATATAACGTGTCACAGCGATACGTGCCGCTTCGATCTGGCGACCGGTGATCCATTTGGATTCGAGGGTCTTGATGCCGAACGAACCGAAAGCGAGCTGGTTGCCGCGCTGGGCGTTACCTTTAGCGCGACCCTTCTGTACTCTGCGAAATTTTGTTTTTTTCGGTTGTAACATTTTAGTGGATGTTAATCGATTTTTGTTTATGGTATTAAAAACGCGATGTTGCTTTCAACGTGGAGAAGCGGTGGGGCCGGGAGGAAGGTTCCTGGAGGAAGGGGGGAAACCAATCACATCGCCGGTGGTGCTTTTCCGCGGCGGTCGCCTGCGGCCGGAGCCGGGGCGTCTCCCTCTCGGGGAGCTGACTGCATCGGGCCCTAACGTGAGGCTTTCAACAATCAACCGCCGACCGGGTCGACCATTGCGGTGACCCGGACGCCGGAAGCTTCGTTTTTAATGATTTGCGCGGGGCTTGCGGAAACCGCCGCCACGGCGCTGGTTGCCACCACGGTCGTTGGAACGACCTTCTTTGGCATTGCTTGCGAAATTGGGAGCGAGGTCGCGTTTGCCGTAAACTTCGCCACGGCAGATCCACACTTTCACACCGATTACACCAACTTTGGTGTGTGCCTCAACCAGAGCGTAGTCGATGTCGGCACGGAGTGTGTGAAGGGGTGTGCGGCCTTCCTTGAACATTTCAGAGCGTGCCATTTCAGCGCCGTTGAGACGGCCCGAAACCTGCACTTTGATACCCTCGGCACCCGAGCGCATGGTGGCTGCAACAGCCATCTTCACTGCGCGGCGGTAGGCGATTTTGCCTTCGATCTGGCGGGCGATGGTGCTTGCCACGATCTGTGCGTCGAGTTCGGGACGCTTAACTTCAAAGATGTTGATCTGAACGTCCTTATCGGTGATTTTCTTGAGTTCTTCCTTGAGCTTGTCGACTTCGGCGCCACCTTTGCCGATAATCACACCGGGGCGAGATGTGCACACGGTGATGGTAATCAGTTTGAGGGTGCGCTCGATAACGATGCGCGAAACACTCGACTTAGCCAGACGGACGTTGAGGTATTTGCGAAGTTTAGAGTCCTCCAGAAGGGTGTCTCCATACTTCTTGCCTCCAAACCAGTTGGAATCCCATCCGCGGATTACACCCAGGCGGTTGCTAATCGGATTTACTTTCTGTCCCATTTCTTAGTCGGTGATTTTAGTGTCTTTATCAATTGTGTCAACAAACAGGGTCACGTGATTGGCACGTTTGCGGATTCTGTAACCGCGGCCCTGGGGGGCCGGACGGAGGCGTTTGAGCATGGGAGCGCAATCAACGAAGATGGTGCTCACATAGAGTTCGCCGTTTTCAGCCTTGCGGTCGTTTTTGGCTTCCCAGTTGGCGATAGCCGAACGGAGGAGCTTTTCAACGCGGGCTGCAGCTTCCTTATTGGAGAATTTGAGGATACCCAGAGCGCGGAACACTTCCTTGCCGCGAACCAAGTCGGCCACCAGGCGCATTTTGCGGGGAGAGGTGGGTACGTTGGTCAGTTTGGCGAAGTACTGCGTTTTGAGTGCTTCCTTTCGTGCCTGAGCTGAGTTTCTTTTTCTTACACCCATTTTATTTCTTATTCTTTTTTGTCAAAGGTTATTTAAACAGGCCCGACGGGTTATTTCTTCTTGTTGCCGGCGTGACCACGGAAGGTGCGAGTGGGAGCGAACTCACCGAGCTTGTGACCTACCATATTTTCGGTTACGTAGACAGGGATGAATTTGTTGCCGTTATGCACAGCGAAAGTGTGACCGACGAATTCGGGGGCGATCATCGAAGCACGGCTCCAGGTTTTGATAACCGACTTCTTGCCGCTCTCTTCCATCGCGGAAACTTTCTTCTCAAGCTTTACGCTGATGTAAGGGCCTTTTTTTAATGAACGACTCATTGTGTTGCTTTTGTCTTTAACTTATGAGTTTACTTTTTTCTTCTCTCAATGATATACTTCGAAGAGTTCTTCTTCGGCGAGCGAGTCTTGAGACCCTTCGAGTAGAGGCCCTTGCGCGAACGAGGATGACCACCTGAAGCGCGACCTTCGCCACCACCCATGGGGTGATCGACAGGGTTCATGACAACACCGCGGTTGTGGGGGCGACGGCCGAGCCAACGCGAGCGACCGGCTTTGCCGGAGCGTTCGAGCGAGTGCTCGGAGTTGCCTACCACGCCGATGGTTGCCTTGCAGGCAGCCAGGATTTTGCGGGTTTCGCCAGAGGGAAGTTTGACAATCGCATAGTCACCTTCGCGCGACACAAGCTGAGCGAAAGTGCCGGCCGAGCGTGCCATGAAGGCTCCCTGACCGGGACGCAACTCGATGTTGTGGATAACGGTACCCACGGGGATTTTGCTCAGGGGGAGTGCGTTGCCTACCTCGGGAGCAGCCTCGGGACCGCTGACAACTGTTGCGCCAACTTCTAAGCCGTTGGGTGCAATGATATAAGCTTTTGCGCCGTCAACGTAGTAAAGCAGAGCGATGCGGGCCGAACGGTTGGGATCGTACTCGATCGATTTTACTACTGCGGGCACACCGTCTTTGGTTCTCTTAAAGTCTATGATACGGTATTTACGCTTGTGGCCACCGCCAAGGTAGCGGGTGGTGAGGTGACCCTCGGAGTTACGACCTCCGGAGCTTTTTTTACCGACTGTAAGAGATTTTTCTGGCGCTTTAGCAGTGATCGCTCCTTTGAAGACGCCAATAACTTTGTGTCGTTGCCCCGGTGTGGTGGGCTTGAATTTTCTTACTGCCATTTTTGTTTATCAGATGTTGCTGTAAAAGTCGATAGTTTCGCCTTCACCAACGGTGATGAACGCCTTCTTCCAGCTGTTGGTTTTGCCACGGAGAAGACCGCTCTTGGTGTAGCGCGATTTGTTTTTGCCACGGACAACGCAAGTGTTGACCGAAACTACCTTAACGCCGTAGAGTTTCTCGACCATATCCTTGATTTGGAATTTGTTGGCCTCGGGTGAAACGCGGAAGGTGTAGCGATTGAGCTTTTCGCTGAGCTTGGTAGCGGCTTCTGTAACGATTGGTTCAATAGTGAATTCCATTCTTTGATTCCTCCTGCGGGTTAAAGTTTATTAATAACGTCAAGGCCACTTTCCGTGAGGACGATGGCATTGTTGTTGAGCAGCGCGTAAGTGTTAATGTCGGTGGCTGTCATGATGTTAGCCCCGGGCACATTACGAGCCGACAAATATACGTTTTTATTCTGGTCTGCGAAAACCAACAGAAGCTTTTCGCCTTCGAGTTTAAGATTTTTAGTAAAATTTACAAAATCTTTTGTTTTGGGAGCCTCGAAAGTGAAGTCCTCAACAACAACAATCTTGTTATCCTGAGCCTTAGCCGAGAGAACAGATTTGCGTGCGAGCTGTTTGAGCTTCTTGTTGAGCTTGAAGCGATAGTCGCGGGGACGGGGACCGAACACGCGGCCACCACCTACGAGCACAGGTGAGTTGATGTCACCGATACGGCTGCCGCCGCCACCTTTCTGCTTGTGGAGCTTGCGGGTGGAACCGGAAACCTCGCTGCGTTCCTTTGACTTGTGAGTGCCCTGGCGCTGGTTAGCGAGATACTGCTTTACATCGAGATATACGGCGTGCTCGTTGGGATCGATAGCGAACACCGCGTCGTTAAGCACAACCTTGCGACCGGTGTCTTCTCCTTTTATGTTATATACTGCGAGTTCCATTATTTCTCTATCATTACGATTGAACCTTTACTTCCGGGGATTGAACCCTTAATCATCATCACGTTGTGTTCGGGGATGATTTTGACAACCTTGAGGTTTTGAACGGTTACACGTTCGTTGCCTGTCTGGCCGGCCATGCGCATGCCCTTGAACACTTTTGCGGGGTAGGAGCAGGCACCAATTGAACCGGGAGCACGAAGGCGGTTGTGCTGACCGTGAGTTGCCTGGCCAACGCCACCGAAACCGTGACGTTTTACCACACCCTGGAAGCCTTTACCTTTCGATGTACCTACAATATCGACGAAATCGTTTTCGTTGAACATCTCAACTGTGATAACGTCACCGAGGCCATATTCGCCATCGAAACCTTTGAACTCGGCCAAGTGGCGCTTGGGGGTAACACCGGCTTTCTTGAAGTGACCGAGTTCGGGCTTGGTGCAGTGCTTTTCTTTCTGGTCTTCGAAACCAAGCTGCAATGCGTTGTAGCCGTCAGTCTCAACAGTCTTAACCTGAGTAACCACACAAGGACCTACTTCGATAACAGTGCACGGCAGATTCTTGCCGTCGGCACTGAAAACGGATGTCATTCCGATTTTCTTTCCTAATAATCCTGGCATTTCTGTAGTTAGTTTAGTATTGAACTATGATTAGTTTATTCTTTTTCTTTTTGCTTTGATTGACCGGCTTGCTGCTGGCTGCCCGAGGCTCTCCCCTTCCGCTGCCGCCGGCCGGTTGCCGGCGGCTTGCGGGTTTTTCTATGGGGCGAGCGGCGGCCGGAGCGCGCCGAAGGTCGTTATCACACCTTGATTTCAACCTCAACACCCGAGGGAAGCTCAAGCTTCATGAGGGCGTCGACTGTCTTTGCGGTTGAGTTGTAGATGTCGATAAGGCGTTTGAATGCTGAAAGCTGGAACTGCTCGCGCGATTTCTTGTTAACGAAAGTGGAGCGGTTAACTGTGAAGATGCGCTTGTGGGTGGGCAGGGGGATAGGACCGCTGATAACCGCACCGGTAGCCTTCACTGTCTTTACGATCTTCTCGGCCGACTTGTCGACGAGGTTGTGATCGTAAGATTTCAGTTTGATTCTAATTTTCTGGCTCATATTGTTGTTTCGTTTTTTTATTGTTCAATAAGTCGGAGCGGCTTATTATTTAATGAGGTCAACTCGGCCCTGGCACTCTGTGAGCACGTTCTTGGCAATCGACGACGACACTTCAGAGTAGTGGGAGAAGGTCATTGTGGAGGTTGCACGACCCGAGGTGATGGTGCGGAGGGCGGTTACATAACCGAACATCTCGGCGAGGGGAGCCTGTGCCTTAACAACACGTGCGCCGCTGCGCGATGTTTCCATGCCTTCAACCTGACCGCGACGCTTGTTAAGGTCGGAGATCACGTCGCCCATGCTTTCTTCGGGGGTAACGACTTCAATCTTCATGATGGGCTCCATCAGAACGGGACCTGCCTTTTCCGAAGCTTTCTTGAATGCCTGGATTGCGCAGAGCTCGAACGAGAGCTGGTCGGAATCGACGGGGTGGAACGAACCGTCGATTACGGTTACCTTGAGTTTCTCAACGGGATAGCCTGCGAGAACGCCGTTCTTCATTGCGGTGGTGAAGCCTTTCTGGATTGAGGGGATGAATTCCTTGGGAATGTTACCACCCTTCACTTCGTCAACGAACTGGAGGCTGCCTTCGAAGCCTTCGTCGACGGGTTCAACGCGAACGATGATGTCGGCGAACTTACCGCGACCACCGGTCTGCTTCTTGAACACTTCGCGAAGCTCAACGGGCTTGGTGATGGCTTCCTTATAGGTAACCTGGGGACGGCCCTGGTTACATTCAACCTTGAACTCACGTTTGAGACGGTCGATGATGATGTCGAGGTGGAGCTCACCCATACCGGAGATAACGGTCTGGCCGGTTTCCTCGTTGGTTTCAACGCGGAATGTGGGGTCCTCCTCAGCGAGTTTCTGCAGACCCACGCCGAGCTTGTCGAGGTCTTTCTGAGTTTTGGGCTCAACGGCGATACCGATAACGGGATCGGGGAATTCCATTGCTTCGAGCACGATGGGGTGGTTTTCGTCGCAAAGGGTGTCGCCGGTGCGGATATCCTTGAAGCCTACGCCTGCGCCGATATCACCGCAGCCGATTTTCTCCATGGGGTTCTGCTTGTTTGAGTGCATCTGGAACAGACGTGAAACGCGCTCTTTCTTGTCGGAGCGGCTGTTGAGCACGTAGCTGCCGGCAACAACGTCGCCCGAGTAGACGCGGAAGAATGTCAGACGGCCTACATAGGGGTCGGTGGCAATCTTGAACGCGAGGGCGCACATGGGAGCCTCGGGAGAGGGCTCGCGGGTTTCAATCTGGTCGGGGTTGTCAACGGCGTGGCCTTCAACAGCGCCCGAGTCGATGGGGCTGGGGAGGTAAGCGCAAGCTGCGTCGAGCAGGCACTGCACGCCTTTGTTCTTGAACGACGAACCGCAAATCATGGGAACGATATCCATCTTGAGGGTTGCGGCGCGGAGTGCGCGGCGGATTTCATCTTCGGTGATGGTGGAGGGGTCGTCGAAGTATTTTTCCATGAGAGCGTCGTCATATTCGGCGATTTTCTCAAGCATTTTGTCGCGCCATTCTTCGGCTTCGGCAACGAGACCTTCGGGAATTTCTTCCACGGTGTACTCGGCACCCATTGTTTCGTCGTGCCAGAAGAGAGCCTTCATTGTGATGAGGTCAACGAGACCTTTGAAGGTTTCCTCAGCGCCGATAGGAATCTGGATGGGGCAGGGATTAGCACCGAGCACATCCTTAACCTGACGGCAAACTTCGAAGAAGTTGGCACCCGAGCGGTCCATCTTGTTAACGTAACCGATGCGGGGAACGTTGTATTTGTCGGCCTGACGCCAAACGGTTTCCGACTGGGGTTCAACGCCGCCTACAGCACAGAAAGTTGCCACAGCGCCGTCGAGCACGCGGAGCGAGCGTTCAACCTCAACGGTGAAGTCAACGTGCCCCGGGGTGTCAATAAGGTTGATTTTATATTTGTCGCCGGCATATTTCCAGAAGGTGGTGGTAGCGGCAGAGGTGATTGTGATACCACGCTCCTGCTCCTGCTCCATCCAGTCCATGGTGGCTGCGCCGTCGTGAACCTCGCCAATCTTGTGGGTAAGACCGGTGTAGAAAAGAATACGTTCCGAAGTGGTGGTCTTACCGGCATCGATGTGAGCCATGATGCCAAGGTTGCGGGTAAATTTTAATTGTTCGTCTATTTTAGCCATTTTGGTGGAAATCTAAAAATCAGTAATCAATGAAAAATGGTGGAAAACATGTGATTAGAAACGGAAGTGGGCGAACGCGCGGTTAGCCTCGGCCATCTTGTGCATATCTTCCTTGCGCTTGAAGGCGCCACCCTGGTCATTGAAGGCGTCCATGATTTCAGCGGCGAGTTTGTCGCTCATGGTCTTGCCTCCGCGTTTGCGGGCGTAGTTGATAAGGTTTTTCATTGAAATCGACTCTTTGCGGTCGGGACGGATTTCGGTAGGTACCTGGAAGGTTGCGCCACCGACGCGACGGGATTTCACTTCCACCTGGGGAGTTACGTTCTCGAGGGCTTTTTTCCAGATTTCGAGAGCGGTTTTCTCTTCGTTCTGCATTTTCGACTTCACAGTTTCGAGTGCGGAATAGAAGATGGTGTAGGCGGTGTTCTTTTTGCCGTCATACATGAGGTGATTGACGAATTTCGTCACTTTCACGTCGTGGAACACGGGATCGGGCAAGATCACGCGTTTCTTAGGCTTAGCTTTTCTCATTTTAAGTTTTAAGCGAAAAGATGTGTTTTTGCTTTTTCGTGGCTGGTGTCTTCTTCAACCCGCCCTCCGGCAGGTTTACTCAACCGTTGTCAGCTCCGGGAAATCAAAAACGCGGTTAGTGAAAATGTTTTTAAGATTGATTTCTCGTGGTGCTATTTAGTTACTTCACCCGGGGATGCCTCAAAGGCAAAATCGGCTCCCTCGGATTACTTCTTAGCCGCACCGGCTTTCGGACGCTTGGCCCCGTATTTGGAGCGACGCTGAGTGCGGTCCTTGACACCGGAGGTATCGAGTGTACCGCGAACGATGTGGTAACGCACACCGGGGAGGTCCTTCACACGACCGCCGCGCACGAGCACGATAGAGTGTTCCTGCAGGTTGTGACCTTCACCGGGGATGTAGGAGTTAACCTCCTTGCCATTGGTGAGACGTACACGTGCAACCTTACGCATAGCCGAGTTAGGTTTCTTAGGTGTGGTAGTGTAGACGCGCACGCAAACTCCACGACGCTGAGGGCAGGAGTCCAACGCGGGCGACTTGCTCTTATCCACAAGGGTTTCGCGTCCTTTTCTTACTAATTGCTGAATAGTAGGCATCTTAGTTAGTTTGATTTGTTACTTGGTTCTTTATTCTCTTTTGTTCTGTTTTCAAATTCAGAGTGCCTCGAAGAGAGCTCGCCAATACGCACATTTAGCGCACCCCATCATCCTCACCGTCAGGCGATTAGGATTCACCAGGGTACACGAGCCTCTGAAAAGCGTTGCAAAATTACGATATATTTTGCTAATTACCAAATAATTTCATTGATATTTAACACATAGGAAACATAGTTCACACAGCGCCCTCCGAAGCCCGATTTCTGGCGCAGCAACCCCTCGTTGAGATAGCGGCCTCCCTGCTCGCAGGAGATTCCGAAATCAAACCAGTTTCTGTCGGCAAACAGCCCCACAAGATGATGGAACAGCAGCGGAAGCGCGCCGAGTTCTTTGCCGCGGGGCGACGATGCTATATATTGCGCATGAGCCACTTTCTCAGTGAGATACATCACCGTTCCTGCAAGCACCTCCCCCGCCGGGTCGCGAACTGCAAAAATCCTGATATTTTCGGGGAAGCGGCTCTGAAGCAGCTCCATTTCAGCGAGTGTGTGAACAGGCGCCACCCCATAGCGCGCCGACAGCACCTGCTCCAGAACAGGCCAGAAGAGAGGCAAGCCGCAATCGGCATCAACAACCAGCCCGTTTGCACGTGCCTTGCGCATGTTGCGCATGGCGTTGCTGTCGAACGGCACCGGGTTGCGCAAATCAATCGCCGACGACACCGAGCAGGTCTCAACCGAGGCTCCTGCCCGGAAGAGCGCATACACATCCTCCTCAGCCGGGCAACGCGCATAGATTGAGGGGATTGCCTTGTAGTGCAACCGTTTCACCCCCTCAACCGAAAGGAAATCGGTCATGGAGCGCCACACGCGCAACATCGCCGATGCGTCGAATCCTTTCACCGGAGTGAGCCACCCGCCGTAGGTGAGCCCGCGGTGCGACCACAGCTCATCACCCTCCACGTTAGCCGGGAGCACCCCCACGAGACGTCCCGAATCATAAGCCATCAGCGAGAAGTCCTCGAAACGGTGGGAGTGATAATCCATATAGTCGCGGTTGAGCAGAAAAGTGCCCTGGCGCGAAGCCTCCACAAAAGCGTTCCACTCACGGGCGCACGCGGGTGTGTATTTTTTTATTTCTATCATGTTGCGTGACAATTTCCACAAAGTTACTAATTTTGCATTGAAATTCCGCCCGTTGCGTGGCGACAGCGTTTCACACTATCAATCAACGACCACAACAAGAATAATGAACATAGCAATCGTTGGCGCCAGCGGCGCCGTGGGGCAGGAATTGCTCCGCGTTCTCGACCAGACAGATTTCCCCGTCGATAACCTCACACTTTTCGGCTCGTCGCGCAGTGCCGGCCGCACCTACACCTTCCGCGGTAAAGAGTGCGTTGTGAAGGAACTCCGCCACAACGACGACTTCAAGGGGATCGACATCGCCTTCACATCGGCCGGAGCATCGACCTCGCGCGAATTTGCCGAGACCATCACCCGCCACGGCACTCTGATGATTGACAATTCAAGCGCTTTCCGCATGGACCCCGACGTGCCCCTGGTGGTGCCCGAAGTCAACGGCGACGACGCATTCAACGCTCCGCGCCGCATCATCGGCAACCCCAACTGCACAACAATCCAGATGGTTGTGGCGCTCAAGCCCATCAATGACCTCTCCCCCATCAAGCGCGTTCATGTGGCCACCTATCAGGCAGCCAGTGGTGCCGGAGCCACAGCTATGGATGAACTCGCCCACCAGTATGAACAGATTGTGCGCGGCGAAAAGCCCACCGTGGAGAAATTCTCGGCACAGCTCGCCAACAACGTCATCCCCCACATCGACGTGTTCACCGAAAACGGCTACACCAAGGAGGAGATGAAAATGCTCAACGAAACACGCAAAATCATGCATGCGCCCGACATCTGCGTGAGCGCCATTTGCGTGCGCGTGCCGGTTATGCGCGCCCACTCCGAAGCCATCTGGGTTGAAACCGAGAGCCCGGTGAGCGTGGAGGATGCCCGCAAGGCATTTGCCGAAGCAGAAGGGGTGGTTGTCATGGACGACCCGGCCAACAAGGTCTACCCCATGCCTCTGGATATCGCCCACAGCGATCCCGTCTACGTGGGCCGTCTGCGCAAAGACCTCGCAAATCCCAACGGCCTCACATTCTGGACCGTAAGCGACCAAATCCGCAAGGGAGCCGCCCTTAACGCCGTGCAGATTGCGCACTACATTCTCTCACACCGCGACAAACACTGAACCGCCCCGAGCGGCGCATAACCCTCAGCCCACACCTGCATGATTCTTGCCGCCACAACAGCCCTGGTCACCAATCCGGTCACGATTTTCCTGATTGTGCTGGCCATCATTCTGTTCGCGCCGGTGATTCTCAACCGGCTCAAAATTCCACACATCATAGGGATGATTGTGGCAGGTGTGGTTGTGGGACCTTTCGGACTCAACATACTCGCCAGCGACAGCTCGTTTGCCATCTTCGGCCAGGTGGGACTTCTCTACCTCATGTTCCTCGCCGGGTTGGAAATCGACATGTACCACCTGCGCCGCAACCTCAGCCGCGGGGTGCTGTTCGGCCTCCTCACATTCTTCATACCGATGGTGATGGGGGTGCTTGCAAGCGTCTATGTGCTGCATGTGAGCTGGCTGACATCATTTCTGCTGGCAGCGATGTATGCCTCCCACACCCTGATAGCCTACCCTGTTGCGGCACGTTTCGGCATCACCAAAAGCCCCGCCGTGCTCATTTCTGTGGTAGGCACAATCATCGCCGTTGTGGGGGCGCTGCTCGTGCTTGCCGGAGCCGTCAACATCCACGACACCGGTGAATTCCAGTCGGGAGGGATGCTGTGGCTCTTCGCCAAACTCGCCCTCTACTGCCTCGCAGTGCTCTATGTCTACCCGCGGCTCACCCGCCGCTTCTTCAAGCTCTACAGCGAGAAGGTGACACAATATGTCTATGTGCTGATGATGGTGTTCCTGTCGGCATGGATTTCGGGCGCCATCGGACTCGAGCCGGTGCTCGGCGCATTCTTCGCCGGCCTGGTTCTCAACCGCTACATCCCGTCGGACTCCCCGCTGATGAACAGCATCGAGTTCGTTGGCAACGCACTTTTCATCCCCTACTTCCTCATCGGGGTGGGAATGATGATTAACGTGGGTGTAATCACCCGTGGCGACACCCTGTTCATAGCCGCCATAATGCTTGCTGTGGCTCTTGCGAGCAAGTGGATTGCAGCATGGATTGCGCAGAAAGCCTACCGCATGGATGCCTGCGACCGGCGCATGATGTTCGGCCTAACCACGGCCCACACTGCGGTTGCCCTCGCTGTGGTCACCATCGGCTACAACATGATTCTGCCCGACGGCAGCCGCATGATGGACGAATCAATCCTCAACGGCACAGTGCTGGTGATTCTCGTCACCTGTGCAATCGCCCCCATCGTCACATCCCAGGCAGCCGCCCAAATCAAAATCAGGCAGTTGCAGGAAACCGACGCTCACCCACGGGCACATCGCCGTGCGAGCCGCACCCTTGTGGCCGTGGCCAATCCGCTCACAGCCGGGGCACTGGTGGAGATGGCCATGTTTATGCGCGGCCGACGCACCGGCCCCGATGCCCACCGCCTCTACGCGCTCCACGTGCGCAACGACAATTCCCCTGCGGCAAAAGCGATGGGAGAAAACGCCCTGCGCCTCGCCACAGCGGCGGCGGCAGGTGCCGACACCCCGCTCGCCACAATCGAGAGGTTCGACATCAACACCGTAACCGGCATTGTCAACACCGCCCAGGAACGCGAGATTTCGGGTATCCTCCTGGGTATGCACCGCAAATCGACGATTATCGACAGTTTTCTCGGCGCCAAGATTGAACAGCTGCTCAAAGCAACCAACTGCATGGTGACCATCTCGCGGTGCTACATCCCCGTGAACACCGTCACACGCATTGTGGTGTTCGTGCCACGGAAAGCCGAATACGAAACCGGATTCGGGCGCTGGGTGCTGGCAATGGGCAACCTCGCCAAGCAGGTGGGATGCCGCATAATTTTCTGCGCCGACACCGCTCAGCAGGGAATCCTGCGGCGGTTAATCAGCGAAACCGGTTTGGGCATACGTCATGAATATATCACAGTCGACGACAACGAGGATATGGTGCTGCTCACTAACCAAGTGCTCGACGACGATCTGTTTGTCATTGTGGGTGCGCGCCCCAATTCGGTGAGCTACACATCATCGATGGTGGAGATTCCACAATTTCTACAGCGTTATTTCACGAGCAACAACATCTGCATCATCTATCCCGAGCAGTTCGGCGCCGAAGCACCTCAATTCTCATTCACCGACCCGTTGGGTGCCGACATTACCACCACCCCGTCGCCCCTGTGGCAGGCTGTTCGGTCGCGCCTCCACCGCATCAATCTGCTGAAAAAGCGCATCACCCACCGCAACCGCCGGGAGTAAAACCCCGCGTAGCACCCTCTCCATCCGGCTTAAAACAAAACGGTGTGCCAGTAGCAACAGCTTATGGCACACCGTTTTGTTATTGATACTATTTGAGCGCTACATCACTTGTAGTTCTCGGCCAGTTCGCGGATAGCGTAGAAAATGCGGTTGTCGACTTCGGAGAGACTGCGGCCGCGGCGTTCCATCATGCGGCGCGCCGTGTCGAAGAATTTCTCCATCGGGAGGTCGGTAAAGCCTGAGGCACCACCCTCGCTGAAGGAGGCCACGAAGTTGCGGGGGAAGCCCGAACCGTGAATGTTAACACCCACACCCACAACCGTGGCGGTGTTGAACATGGTGTTGATGCCGGCTTTGGAATGGTCGGCCATAATCAAGCCGCAGAACTGCAAACCGGTGCGGAGGAAGCGGTGGGAAGGATAGTTCCACAGCTTGATTTCGGTGTAGTCGTTCTTGAGGTTTGAGGCCACACAACCTGCGCCGAGATTACACCACTCGCCGATAACGGCATTCCCGAGGAAGCCGTCGTGAGCTTTGTTGGAGAATCCGAAAATCACAACATTGTTGAGCTCTCCGCCAACCTTGCACCAGGGACCGAGTGATGTGCCGGGGTAGATTTTAGTGCCCATATTGACCGTTGAGTGCTCACCGAGGGCGATTGGGCCACGCAGACAGCTACCCTCCATAATCTCAACATGACGCGCCACATAAATCGGGCCGTGTGATGCGTTGAGCACAACACCCTCCACAATTGCGCCGCTTTCGATGAAAATGCGGTCGGGGTCGCCAATAACAATATTGCTGCGGGGAATCGTCTGCCCCTCGCGGCCGCGGGTAATCTCTTCGAAATCGTCCTCAATCTGGCGCCCGTTGAGCAGGAAAATATCGTAGACATTGCAGATCGCGTCGACCTTATCCTGAAAGACCACCTTCTCGGCCAATCCGGCAACTGCGCTTTCAAAATCTGCCGCAGTGCCTTTCACGGCAAGCAGAATAGTGTCACCCTTGCGGGTCTCCCCCACCAAAGCCTGCCCGGGAGCGAGCGCCAAAGCCGCCTCGGCAAGGTCGCGCGTGGCGATTACATGCGATGCCACAAACAGATTCTCCGCCGCAACCGTCATCGGATATTTCTCGGCAAGATAGGGCGCGGTGCTATAGGAGAAATCCCCCTCGACAAATGCGCTCCATTTCTGTTTCAACGTGGTGATTCCCACCAGGAAATCGGCCACCGGGCGTGTGTAGGAAAGAGGAAGAAGATTCTCCCGCACTGCGGGGACATCAAAAAGAATTATGTTTGTACGTTTCATCATCGCGTGAGTTTTTGTTTGTTGAGCAAAAATAGTAAATTTGCAACAGAATAACAATTATGCCATGATGAAATGTTTCGGGCGGAACGAAAGAAAATTTCACCTGCCCGAGTTTGTCATGAGCCCCGACACACATTTCATATTCTCACAGACCAACAACAATCAATTCACCCACCATTACTTTTGCATGATTACGTATCGAAAACTCTCGGGCTCCGAAATTGCTGCCCTTGAAGCCAACGGATGCCGTTCGGCCGGTTGGGAACTTGTCGAAGTTGCCGAACCGTTCATCACCGATCACTACCGCAACGTAACCTTTTCGGGCAACGTGCGTCTCGGCACAACCCACCAGCCGATTCTGCGCGACGGAAAAATCCCCATGCCGACGGGTATATACGACGCTACAATCCACAACTGCACCGTGGGGAACGGAGTGCTGATCAACCGCATCGGCAACTACATCGCCGACTACAACATCGGCGACAACGTGGTGATTGAAAACACCGGATGCATAAGCATGTCGGGCGAATCGACCTTCGGCAACGGCGTGGAGGTTTCGGTGCTCAACGAAACCGGCGGACGCGAGGTTCCCATCTACGACTGCCTGTCGGCCCACGTGGCCTACATCATCGCAATGTATCGCCACGACAATGCCCTTGTTGAGCACCTGCGCGCACTCATCGACAGCTACGTGGAATCAAAACGGTCGGCCACCGGCACCATAGCATCGAACGTTACCATCATCAATGCCGGCACCCTCACCGACATCTACGTGGGGGAATATGCCCGCATCGAGGGGGCAACCCGCCTGCGCAACGGCTCCATCATGTCGGAAGAGGCCGACCCGGTGAAGGTTGGCCCCAACGTGATGGCCGAAGATTTCATAATCTGCGCCGGCGCGCGTGTTGACGAGGGCGCGGTGCTCGTGCACACCTTCGTGGGACAGGCAACCTCGCTCACCCGCCTGTTCTCGGCCCACGACTCACTTTTCTTTGCCAACTGCGCATGCGAGAACGGCGAATCGGCCGCCATCTTCGCCGGCCCCTACACGGTGACCATGCACAAATCGAGCCTGCTCATCGCCGGCATGTTCTCGTTTCTCAACGCCGGCAGCGGCTCCAACCAAAGCAACCACATGTACAAGCTCGGCCCAATCCACCAGGGTGTTGTTGACCGCGGCTCTAAAACCACCAGCGACAGCTACATTCTGTGGCCGGCACACATCGGCGCTTTCTCATTGGTGATGGGGCGACACGTGAACCACTCCGACACCTCACGCCTCCCCTTCTCCTACCTCATTGAGAATGCCGGAAAATCGCACCTCGTCCCCGGTGTAAACCTCAAGAGCGTGGGAACTATCCGCGACGCCATGAAATGGCCCAAGCGCGACAAACGCCGCACCTCCCGCAAGCTCGATTTTATCAACTTCAATCTGCTAAGCCCCTACACCGTGTCGCGCATGATGGATGGCATAACCCTCCTCGACGAAATTGAAATCACGGCCGGAGCAACATCGGAATTCTACTCCTACCAGGGCCTCATCATCACTGCCTCGGCCCTGCGCAAAGGGCGCGACTACTACCGCATGGCCATCGACAAGTTCATGGGCAACTCGGTATTGAAACGCCTCGAAGGGCTCTCCATCACATGCGACGACGACATCCGCCGCCGCTTGCAGCCCACTATGGAAGCCGGAGCGGGCGAATGGCTCGACCTCTCGGGACTTATCGCTCCCAAATCGGAAATAAAGCGGCTTTGCCTCGACATAGCCGAGGGAAAAATCGACTCCCTCACCGAGGTCAACGACCGCCTGCACTCATTGAGTGTCAACTATTATGAGCTTGAATGGACATGGGTTGTGGAAAACTTCAGCCGCTGGTGGGGAAAAGAGTGCAGCGAGCTCACCGCCGACGACATTGCCGCTATTGCACGCCGCTGGTGTGAGAGCGTGGTGAAACTCGACCGCATGCTCTACGACGACGCCCGCAAGGAATTCTCGTCGGTGGCCCGCATCGGATTCGGTCTCGACGCTTCAACCGACCGCAACCGCCGCCACGACTTCGAGCAGGTGCGCGGCGAATTCGAGCGCGACCCCTTCGTGAAAATGGTTCTCGACCACATCGCGGCGAAAACCGCTATCCACGACGACATCCTGGCGCGTCTCCCCAAGAAATAGCCCCTCCAAAACTCCGTCATAAAAAGCCCCGCGAAAAAAATTGGAAAAATTTTTCGCGGGGCTTTAAACCTTTTCATCCCGCCGCAGTCAAAACAACATTAAGATAATAAAGCAATATATTACATAGCCGCGTTTATATCCCCAACACGCTTCAAAACCTAACATTTCTCCGGGACATTGAGCGGCAAACATGTTATTTCAAATTTAAGCCGCCGAACTCTGGGGAAGAGCTCGGCGGTTATCTTTTCCCGTTAATGCTGCGGGGAAATTTCCAGCCTTGTAACCAACAGCACCATTAGTTGCCGGGAGTATTTCAAGCGTCTAATCTATATAGATATTATCAACCAATTACAAACCAACATAAACACTAAACCATGAATATCGTTTCACGTTTCAACGCCCTGCTCATGGCAGCGGCATGCGCATTGGCGCTCTCGGCGGTTCCACGCGCCGAATATCCGCGCCCGCAGTTCGAGCGCCCCGAGTGGCAGAACCTCAACGGCGACTGGACCTTCGAACTCGACAAAGGCAAATCGGGAATGGACCGCAAACTATTCGACAGCAAAGGGTTCACCGACCACATCAACGTTCCCTTCTGCCCCGAGAGCAAGCTTTCGGGCGTTCAGCACACCGACTTCATCCCCGCAATGTGGTATCACCGCACAATTGAGGTGCCTCAGCAATGGCTGGGAAAACGCATTCTGCTCAACTTCGGCGGTGTTGACTTTTTCACAGCCGTGTATGTCGACGGCAAACTTGTGGGACGCCACTGGGGTGGCAGCTCACCTTTCACATGCGACATCACCGAAGCCACTGCCGATGGCAAGCCCCACAACCTCGTGGTGCGCGTTGAGGACGACATTCACAGCCGCACCCAACCCACCGGCAAACAGTGTTCGCGCTACAACTCCGAGGGTTGCCACTACACCCGCACAACCGGCATCTGGCAAACCGTGTGGATGGAGCCCGTTGACGAAGCCGGCCTCAAAAGCGTCTACATCGTTCCCGACCTCGACGAGAACCGTTTCCTTGTGAAACCCGAATTCCGAGCGCTCAAAGCGGGACAGACAATCGATGTGGCCGTGAAAGACAACGGCAAAACCGTGGCCCGCGCAAGCCGCAAGGCTGCCCCCGGCATTGAGATTCCCCTCACGGTGAAGAATGCCAAAACTTGGTCGCCCGAATCTCCGTTCCTCTACGACATCGAGCTGACCGTGCGCGATGCCGACGGAAAGGCCATCGACACCGTAAACTCCTACGCGGGAATGCGTAAAATCCACGTTGAAGGTAACCGCTACTACCTCAACAACAAGCCCTACTACCTGCGCTTCGTGCTCGACCAAGGCTTCTACCCCGACGGTGTGTGGACAGCTCCCACCGACGCCGACCTGCGCCGCGACATCGAACTGAGCAAGGCTGCCGGCTTCAACGGTGCACGCCTGCATCAGAAAATGTTCGACGAACGTTTCTTCTATTGGGCCGACAAACTTGGCTATCTCACATGGGCCGAGGCTCCCAGCTGGGGTGGCGACCTCAACAATCCGCTCACAGCACGCAATTTCATCCCCGAATGGGAAACACTTGTGGTGCGCGACCGCAACCACCCCTCAATCATCGCCTGGACCCCCTTCAACGAAACATGGGAACGCCCCGACAACGATGAGGCAGCCCTGCAGCACGACCGCATTATCGAGGATGTTTACCGCGCCACTCACAATCTCGACTACCGCCCCGTCAACGACGCCAGCGGCAACTACCACGTGATTACCGACCTCTGGACCGTTCACAGCTACGAGCAGGATCCCGCCCGCTTGGCCGAATGGTTCGTGCTGAAAGATGGCAAATATCCCTGTCAGGATCCCCGCCGCGACGTGCCCTACTCGGGTCAGCCTTTCTTCATCGACGAATATGGCGGCATCAAGTGGGTTGTTGGCGAACAGTTCTCCGACATTTCGTGGGGCTATGGCCAGGGACCGAAAACCATCGAGGAGTTCTACACCCGTCTTGAAGGTCTCACCGATGCAATCAACGCAGTTCCCTACATGTCGGGCTACTGCTACACTCAGCTCACCGATGTGGAACAGGAACAGAACGGCATCTACAACTACGACCGCACTCCCAAATTCGACATGGAGCGCATCTCGAAAATCTTCTCCAAATCGCCCTTCTGACACTCCATAGATTAAGACACAAAAAAAATAACTCTTACAGGATTTTCAAGTCCTGTAAGAGTTATTTTTTTAATATCTAATAGTGCTGAATTACTTCTCCTCCGAGCCGGCAAACTCCATCAGATAAGCCTTGATGAAGCCGTCGAGGTCGCCATCCATCACGGCGTTCACATCTGAGGTCTGGAAGCCTGTGCGGTGGTCCTTCACGCGGCGGTCGTCGAACACGTAGCTGCGTATCTGCGAACCCCATTCAATTTTCATTTTGCCGGCCTCAACCTTTGCCTGCTCCTCCAGTCGGTGATTCATCTCCTTCTCATAGAGGATGGAGCGCAGGTGGCGCAGGGCGTTCTCGCGGTTTTTGGGCTGGTCGCGGGTTTCAGTGTTCTCGATGAGGATTTCCTCCTTCTCGCCGGTGTAGGGGTCGGTGTACTGGTAGCGCAGACGCACACCCGATTCAACCTTATTCACATTCTGACCGCCGGCACCGCCGCTTCGGAACGTATCCCACGATATGAGTGCCGGTTCAACCTTCACCTCGATAGTGTCGTCGACAAGCGGGGTTACGAAAACCGAGGCAAACGAGGTCATGCGCTTCCCCTGGGCATTGTAGGGCGACACACGCACCAAACGGTGAACACCGTTCTCGCTCTTGAGATAACCGTAGGCGAAATCACCCTCAACGTTGATGGTGCACGACTTGATGCCGGCCTCGTCACCTTCAAGAAGGTTGGCAACCGAAGTTTTGTAGCCATGTTTCTCGCAATAGCGCAGATACATGCGCATGAGCATCGAGGCCCAGTCCTGACTCTCGGTGCCACCCGCGCCCGAATTGATTTTGAGCACCACGCCCATGTGGTCCTCCTCGCGGCGCAACATGTTGCGCAGTTCGAGCGATTCTATTTTCGAGAGGGCATCGGCATAGAGGGCGTCGACCTCCGATTCCTCAATGAGCTCCTCCTTGAAAAAATCCCACCCGTTGGCGAGTTCGTCAACAGCCACCTCAACTTCATGGTAGCCGTTGACCCACGCCTGGAGGTCCTTGATTTTCTTCATCTGAGCCTGCGCCTCCTTGGGATGCTCCCAGAAGTCGGGCACATGAGTGCGGAGTTCCTCCTCCTCTATCTGAATCTTTTTGTTGTCGACATCGAGATAGCGTTTGAGCGCATCCTTGCGCTCTATGGTTTCTTTGAGTTGTTCCTGCGTTATCACGGAAAAATGCTTGTTGTGTCGTTAGTGTTGATTTTCAATGTGCAAAATTAGCGAATCTTTTCCAATCAACCGCAACAAAACCGCAGGCAGGGTTGCACATTAAGTTTTTTATGCCTAATTTTGCGTCAACACAACAACGATGACGATTACACCTTCTTAGGGTCTCCCCCGTTTGAAAGAACGGGCGAGGCGCTAACTTTTTTGTCATACCTGTTGAAACAATTATTGCAAAACTAAAAAATCGAAATATCATGGCTTTAACCTACATGACCAAAGATGGCTATAAGAAAAAAATGGAAGAGATAGCCTTTCTTGAAAGCGTGGAACGTCCCCGCATCTCCGCTGCAATCGCCGAAGCCCGCGACAAGGGCGACCTCTCCGAAAACTCTGAATACGATGCCGCCAAGGAAGCCCAGGGCATGCTCGAAATGAAAATAGCAAAGCTCAAGGACCTCGTGGCCAACGCCCGCATAATCGACGAAACCAAGCTCAACACCGACGAGGTGAACATCCTCTCGAAGGTGAAAATCAAGAACACCAACAACGGCATGAGCGTGGAGTACACCATCGTGGCCGATTCCGAAGCCAACCTCCGCGAGAAAAAAATCGGCGCATCAACCCCCATTGCCAAAGGCTTACTGGGCCACAAGGTGGGCGACATAGTTGAGATTCAGGTGCCCGCCGGGCTCATGAAATTTGAAATCGAGTCTATTTCAATCTGATTTGTCTAACCACAGGCGCCGACTGCCACCCGCAGCCGACGCCAAATTCACATAGAGTGCATTTGTCATGGCATCATTATTTTCGCGCATAGCCGCAGGCGAGATTCCATCCTACAAAGTGGCCGAGGACGACCGCCACTTCGCGTTTCTCGACATCAACCCCGTTCACAAGGGTCACGTGCTCGTAATCCCCAAAAAGGAGGTTGACTACATTTTCGACCTTTCCGACGACGACTACGCCTCACTCATGCTCTTCGCCAAAAGGGTTGCCAAAGCCCTGAAGGAAGCAATCCCCTGCAAGAAGGTGGGCGTCACAGTCATCGGCCTCGACGTGCCCCACACCCACGTTCACCTTGTGCCCATGAACGAGGGGGCCGACATGAACTTCTGCGCCCCCAAGCTCACCCTCCCCGACGAAGAGATGGAAGAAACAGCCTCAAAAATAGCAGTCTGCTTTAAATAAGAGCTTTATATGAGACTCAACAAACTCACAGTCACCGGTGCCGCCGCATTCACAGCGGCCATGCTCCTCACCGGCTGCTCCAACAAAAACTGGCATGCCGAAGGCAACATCGCCGGTGGCGCCGACAGCCAACTCGTGCTCGAAGCCCCCAACGGCAACGGTGGGTGGTATCCCGTCGACACCGTCGAAGTGGGCTCGAACGGCAAATTCAAAATCAGCGGCGAGCCTGTCGGCCACCCCGAAATCTACCGCATCACCCTCAACGGCGAGTCGGTCTATTTCCCCATCGACAGCCTCGAAACGGTGACTATTTCGGCCGACGCATCGGCTTTCGCCACCTCCGCCACTGTTACCGGTTCGGAGTCGGCCGACAAGCTTCAGAGCGTCAACGACCTCATCGCCAAGACAGTTGCCGCAGAAGGTGCCGAGGCGGTTGCCTACAATCCCGACCTCAAACGCTCGCTGGCCGAAACCATTCTGCGCGACCCCTCGGGCATCGTGGCCTACTACACCATCTTCAAAAGCGTGGGCGATAACCGCCTGTTCGACCCGGCCGATAAATCAGACCTGCGGATGATTGGCGCCGTGGCCAACGCCTTTGCACAGGAGCGTCCCGCCGACCCGCGCACACGCTTTCTGGCACAGCTCTACGTTGCCAACCGCAAGAACTCGGCCAACTTCATCCCCACCGACACAATCGTGGCTCATGAAATCCGCCTCCCCGAGATAAAGCTGCTCGACAACCAGGGGCGCACACGCAGCCTCACCGAAGAAACATCCCACGGCAAAGTTGTGGTGCTCAACTTCACCGCCTACGCCGCCGATGAATCGCCGGCTTTCAACCTCGAGCTGGCAAAAATCTACGATGCCAACCGCGACCGCGGGTTGGAAATCTATCAGGTATCGGTCGATGAGGACGAATTTCTCTGGAAGCAGTCGGCGCGCAACCTGCCGTGGATAACCGTCTACAACTCACCGAAAGCCGGAGCCGAAACCCTGCTCAAGTACAACGTTGGCGCGCTCCCCGCCACGTTCATCATCAACCGCGACGGCGAGCTTGTTGAGCGCATCGACAACGTCAACCGTCTTGCCGCGGCCGTGAACCGCTATCTCTGACGAACTTTTTTCCGCATCAACCGCCAATGAGCCACCCGGTCTCCCCCCTCCCGAAAGTGTCGGTAGTGGTGACCACCTACAACCAGGAGGGCACCATAGCCCGCACTTTGGATTCCATCCTGGCCCAGCAATGCGATTTCCCGTTTGAAATCGAACTCAGCGACGATTGCTCAACCGACAACACGCCCGGGGTGTGCCGCCGATATGCCGCGGCACACCCCGGTGTTGTGCGCTACCACCGCAATGAAACCAACCGCGGTTGCCGCGACAACTATTTTGACACCCTGCTGCGCTGCCGCGCCCCCTACATTGCCGACTGTGCCGGCGACGACTACTGGACCGACCCGCTGAAACTCGCAAAACAGGCCGCCGTGCTCGATTCGCATCCCGAAGTGGTGATGGTGCACACCGCGTGGGAATATACCGACGCCGACACCGGAGCCGTCATCCCCTGCGATATGGGGCCTCTCGCGCCGGTCGACACTCTCACCGTCACCACCCCCGAAGAAAATTTCCTCCCCACGCTGCGCCATGAGGAACGGCCCTTCATCCATCTGTGCAGCGCAATGTATCGCAAGGAGGTGTTCGAGCGCGAATATGCCGCCGACACCGACCTTTTCCGCAATCCCGCCCACCCCTGCGAGGATTTCCCCCTCAAAGTGATTTACGCCCGCAACGGCTCCATCGCCTACCTCCCCGACATCACTTTCCGCTACACAATCGGCCACAAATCGGTGTCGTCGCTCGAAAGCCACACCAAAACCTTCGATTTCTATTTCGACACCCTGCGGCTCACCCTGCGGCTCATTGAAAAATATGCCGTCGGCCGCAGCGACGTTGACGGCGCCCTCACCCGCATGAGCGCATTTCTGTTTGCCGAAGCATATTTCGCACGCGACAAAGCGCGCGTTGAAAAATTGCTCGGCCTGATGCGCGCCAACGCCATCACCCTCCCGCCAAAATCAAAACTTCTGCTCCCCACGTTGCGCTCACCGCTTTTATGGAACATAGCGGCAACAGCCAAATCAATCGTTCATAGATTGAAAACCCGCGGCGCTGCGCGAGGATAGCACCCTCCTTGCAGCGCACAGCCTGCGGATAAAACCAACTGAACAACCCTCACAGCCACATCATGAAACACATCCTTGCATCACTCGCCATCCTGCTTGCCGCATCAGCGGCCACCGCACAGGAAAACTACAACGGAAACGGCAGCAACGACTCCTATCAGCTGCTCCCCGACGGACGCGCCACCCTGCGCCTCAAAGCCCCCAAAGGGCATAAAGTGTCATTGTTCGCCACATTCGTGCCCGAAGCATGGGCCGACATGACCTACAACGACTCAATCAAGGCCTACGAATACACCACGGCCGCACCGATTACCAACGATTTCCACACCTACAAGTTCTTCATGGATGAGGTTGGCTTCACCGACCCCGAGAACGTGCATGTGGTGCGCGACGTGACGTGGCAGAACAACTACGTGCTCCCCAAAGGTGACGGCAACGACCACGCCACCCTCATGAGCGTGAACAACGTGCCCCACGGCTCGCTCACCGACGTGTGGTACTACTCCCCCTCCGAGCAGAAATCACGCCGCATGAACGTGTATCTCCCCGCAGGCTATTTCACCGACACCAACCGCCGCTATCCGGTGCTCTATCTTCTTCACGGCATGGGTGGCGACGAAAACGCCTGGCCCATGCTTGGCCGTGTGCCTCAGATAATGGATAACCTTATTGCCCGCGGAAAAGCCGAACCGATGATTGTGGTCATCCCCAACGGCGTGATTGATGTTGACGCGGCCGCAGGCTACGGCACTGCAGGCCTGGTGCAACCGCAGGCTGAATTCCCGCGCCTGTTCACCGGTCACTACGAGATGGCATTCCCCGAAATCGTCAACTTCGCCGACTCGGCATTCCGCACCATCCCCGACAAGCACCACCGCGCCATTGCCGGCCTCTCGATGGGTGGCTACAACTCGGCCAACATCTCGCGTCAGTACCCCCACCTGTTCGACTACGTGGGCCTTTTCTCGGCTGCCACAATCGAATCGGTAACCACCGGCGAACGTCTCAAGCAGTTCCTCCCCGCCGAGCTGATGAACACCCCCATTTTCGAGAACTTCGACGGCAAACTCAAAGCTCAGTTCGAGGCCAAGCCGGCTCTCTATTGGATTGCTATCGGCAAGGACGATTTCCTCTACGATGCCAACACCGACTACCGCCGCAAACTCGACTCTTTCGGCTTCCCCTACACCTACTACGAAACCGAAGGTGGCCACACCTGGGCCAATTGGCGCGACTACATCATAAACTTCGCCCCGTTGCTGTTCAAATAAAAAAACTCTTCCTCCCATGTCCGACCCGATGATAACTTTGGTTATCCCCGTTCACAACCGCGCGGCGATTGTGGAGCGCACCCTGCAAAGCGTGGAGTGCCAGACGGCGCGCCCGCTGCGGGTCATTCTGGTCGACAACAACTCAACCGACAACACCCTGCAGGTGCTCCGCCGCTGGAAAGCCGCCGCCGAAGCTCCCGGGCTGGAAATCACCGTCATCACCGAGCACACCCCCGGGGCTGCCGCAGCGCGCAACGCAGGGTTGCGGCTTGTCAGCTCTGAGTTCGTGATGTTCTTCGACAGCGACGACATCATGCACCCCACCCACGTGGAGCGCGCGCTCAAAGCCGTCGGCTCAACTCCGCCACCCGACATTGCCGGGTGGGATGTGAGCATCACCGACCTCTCGGGCCACCGCTTCACCAAACCGTTCGACTCGCGCGACTGCCTGTGGCACTGCATCATGCACGGCATGATGGGCACACAGCGCTACGTGGCACGCACCCGTTTGGTGCGCCGCGCCGGGGAGTGGAACCCCGCAATGACAGGGTGGGACGACATTGAGCTCGGATTGCGCATGCTCCTGCTCAATCCTCGCATCACAAAAGTGAAAGGCACCCCCACGGTCGACATCATCCAACAGACCGAGTCAATCACCGGGCTCGATTTCTCATCCTCCCCCGCAAAATGGGAAAATGCGCTCGACGAGATGGAAAGCCGGCTCACCTCGCGCCGCCACCGGCGTTACATCGCCCTGCGGCGCGCACTCCTCGCCGGCGACTACCGCCGCGAACATGCTCATGACGAATCGAACCGCCTCCTCAACCGCGTACTCGGCAACGAACGGTGCCCCTTCTACCGCGCGCTCTATCGCCTGGCACGCGCCTACACCGGAGCCGGAGGCCGCGGCGGTGCCCGCTTGCTCCGCCCCTTCTTCTGATTGCTTGCACCCGGCATTTCCAACCGCAATTCGATAACACCCAACCCATTACGCCCGTAAATTGATTTTTCGGGCGTTTTTTTGTATCTTTGTGTGATAAACTCCGCAACCAAATGAACGACAACCTCAATCTGACCGACGAAAACGACGCTATCACATCGGGTGAGCTCAACAACAACGCCTCCGCCACCCCCGCCGACTATATCGAGGACGACATCAAAACCCTCGACTGGCGCGAGCACATTCGCCTCCGCCCCGGCATGTACATCGGCAAGCTCGGCGACGGCACCTACAACGACGACGGCATTTACGTGCTGCTCAAAGAGGTGCTCGACAATGCAATCGACGAATACATGATGGGGTTCGGACGTCAGGTAACCGTCGACGTCACCGACTCTACCGTCACCGTGCGCGACTATGGCCGAGGCATCCCTCTGGGCAAACTCATCGACGTCGCCTCCAAAATGAACACCGGAGCCAAATATGACTCCAAGGCTTTCAAAAAATCGGTAGGTCTAAACGGCGTGGGCATCAAGGCCGTCAACGCCCTCTCCACATCGTTCATTATCCGAAGCCACCGCGACGGAGTGATGCGCAGCACCGAATTCTCCCGCGGTGAGCTCGTGGCCGAAACGCCCGACACCCCCACCGACGAGCCTAACGGCACTTTCGTGCAGTTCACCCCCGACTCCACAATTTTCCGCGACTACCACTACAACCCCGAGTTCATTGTCACCCTCCTCAAAAACTACACCTACCTCAACACAGGGCTGGCAATCATCTTCAACGGCAAGCGCTACATCTCGCGCAACGGTCTGCTCGACCTTCTGCGCGCCAACATGACAAAGGACCCCCTCTACCCCATCATCCACCTCAGCGGCGATGACATAGAGATTGCCATAACCCACGCCAACCAATATGGCGAGGAGTACTACTCCTTTGTCAACGGGCAGCACACCACCCAGGGTGGCACCCACCTGGCAGCGTTCAAGGAGTCGGTGTCGCGCACAATCAAGGAATATTTCGGCAAAAACTTCGAGTACTCCGACATACGCAACGGCATGATTGCCGCCGTGTCGGTGAAAGTTGAAGAGCCTGTGTTTGAGTCACAGACCAAAACCAAACTCGGCTCACGCGACATGGGTCCCGAAGGTCCCACCGTGGCCAAGTTCATCGGCGATTTCCTCAAAAAGGAGCTCGACAACTTCCTCCACAAAAATCTCGACACCTCGGAGATTCTTCTCAAAAAAATTCAGGAAAGCGAGCGCGAGCGCAAGGCTATGGCCGGCGTCACCAAACTGGCACGCGAACGCGCCAAAAAGGTGAACCTCCACAACAGCAAGCTCCGCGACTGCCGCGTGCACCTCAACGACCCCAAGGGCGACGAGAACCGCAAGCTCGCATCGTCGATTTTCCTCACCGAGGGTGACTCCGCATCGGGTTCAATCACAAAAATCCGCGATGTGGAAACCCAGGCCGTGTTCTCCCTCCGTGGCAAACCGCTCAACTCCTTCGGGCTCACCCGCAAAGTTGTTTACGAAAACGAGGAATTCAACCTCCTGCAGGCTGCCCTCAACATCGAGGACGGCATCGACGGCCTCCGCTACAACAATGTGATTATCGCCACCGATGCCGACGTCGACGGCATGCACATCCGCCTGCTGCTGCTCACCTTCTTCCTCCAATTCTTCCCCGACCTTGTGAAAAAAGGTCATGTCTATGTGTTGCAGACACCCCTTTTCCGCGTGCGCGACAAAAACGCCACAAAACGCTCAGGCAAAAAAGGGCGTGCCTCGAAAGAGGGTGCCGACGAAGCCGCCGACGCCTCAACCGTCTACTGCTACTCCGACGAAGAGCGTATCGCCGCCATTGAGCGGTTCGGCACCAACGCCGAAATCACCCGATTCAAAGGTCTGGGTGAAATCTCCCCCGACGAATTCCGCGGCTTCATCGGAGCCGACATGCGCCTCGACCGCGTGACCCTCCGCAAGGAGGACGGCGTGGCCGAACTCCTTGAATTCTACATGGGCAAAAACACCTCCGATCGCCAGAACTTCATCATCGACAACCTCGTCGTCGAGGACGATTCCCAAATCAGCTGACCAGAATCCACACGTAGAGCCGCCATACATGGCGGCTCACACCACCAAACCAACCCACAAAACCAATCTCGCTTTCGTCTTTCGTCTCAAAACTAAAAACTGAAAACTAAAAACTAAAAACTAACCTCGCTTTCGTCTTTTGTCTTTCGTCTTTTCGTCTAAAAAAACCAACCCCATGCCCACCGCCCTCTTTGCGGGGTCGTTCGACCCCTTCACCATTGGCCACAAATCAATCGTCGACCGGGCACTCCCCATGTTCGACCGCATTGTCATCGGCATCGGCATAAACTCGGCCAAGTCGGGGTGGCTTCCCGTTGAAGAGCGGCTGCAGCGCATCCGCCAAATCTATGCCGGCAACCCCAAAGTGGAGGTAATCACCTTCAACGGGCTCACAGTGGATGCCGCCCGCACATGCGGCGCGCAATTCCTGCTTCGCGGCGTGCGTTCAACAATCGATTTTGAATATGAGCGCAACCTCGCCGACATCAACCGCAACCTTTCGGGGGTGGAATCTGTTTTAATTTATGCATTACCCGAATTAGCGGCCATCAGTTCCTCGATGGTAAGGGAGCTGTCCTCGTTCGGGGTGGATGTAACCCCCTACCTACCGTAACCATCAGCAAATGAAACGTTTCACACTATTTTTCGCCATCCTGACATCACTCCTCCTCGCCGCTCCGGCAACAAAAGCCGCCGCCAACAAAAATCAGGAACAGTTCAAATTTCCCGCCGACCGCAAGCTGCTCACAGCCGAGCAGATTATCGAGCGCTACTACGTCGACGATGTCGATGCACAGAAAATAGTGCAGGAGGCAATTGTGGCGATGCTCAAAACCCTCGACCCCCACTCCTCCTACTCCGACCCCGAAGAAACCAAGGAACTCACCACTCCGCTCGAAGGTAACTTCAGCGGCATCGGCGTGCAGTTTCAGATGCTCAACGATACCCTGTTCGTGATTCAGACAACCTCGGGAGGCCCCTCCGAAAAAGTGGGCATCCTCCCCGGCGACCGCATCCTGCAGGCGGGCGACTCCCTCATTTCGGGCGTAAAAAGCCCCAACTCGCGCATCCTCAAGATTCTGCGCGGTCCCAAGGGCTCGCGCGTCGACCTCAAGGTGCTCCGCAAAGGCGAGCCCCAACCCATCATGTTCTCGATTGTGCGCGACGACATCCCCGTCTACAGCGTTGACGCCTCCTACATGGCCGACCCCACAACCGGCTACATCCGTATTTCGCGCTTCGGCGAGGAAACCGACACCGAATTCCGCAAGGCCGTTGCGCAACTGCGCAAGGAGGGGATGAAAAACCTCATCATCGACCTCGAGGATAACGGCGGAGGCTATCTCAACGCCGCCCATCAGCTTGCATCGCATTTCCTTAACTACGACGACCTGGTGGTCTACACCGATGCCCCCAAACTCGGCACCACTGTCTACCGCGTGGAAAAGGCGGGCGACCTGCGCGACGGCCGGCTCATAATTCTCGCTAACCAATATTCGGCTTCGGCAGCCGAAATCCTTGCCGGTGCCGTGCAGGATAACGACCGTGGACTTGTTGTTGGTCGCCGCACCTTCGGCAAAGGGCTCGTGCAGCGCCCCTTCCCTTTCCCCGACGGCTCGATGATTCGCCTCACCGTGTCGAAATACTACACCCCCTCGGGCCGATGCATCCAGAAGCCCTACGCTCCCGGCGATGAGGAGGACTACCGCAAAGACCTCCTCCACCGCTACGAAGCCGGAGAATACACCTCCGAGGATTCAATCCACCTCCCCGATTCGCTCCGGTTCGAGACTCTGCGCAATCATCGCCCCGTTTATGGCGGCGGAGGCATCATGCCCGACCGCTTCGTGCCCATCGACACCACAGCCTATTCCACCTACTATCGCGACCTCATCGCCAAAGGGATTCTCAACCGCTACAGCATCACCTACGTCGACGATAACCGCGCCGAACTCAAACGCACCTATCCCACCGAGCAGCAGTTTCTCAACAACTTCACCGTGACCGATGCCATGCTCGCCGACATGGTGAAACTCGGCGAGAACGACAGCATAAAGTTTGTTGAGGCCGACTGGCAACGCTCGCTCCCCGTTATCCGCACCATCGTGAAAGCCATTGTGGGACGCGACCTTTTCGAGAATGCCACCTACTTCAAGGTCACCAATCCCGAGCTCAACCCCATCTACCGCGAAGCGCTCGCCCTCATCAACGACCCCGAAACCTACAACCGCCTCCTCCGCGAAGGGCGCAAATAAAAGCCCCTCAAATCCCAAAAACTGTTAACAAAGCCGTTCAATCCTGAATAAAGCGTTAACTTTGCACCGCATAGCGTACTCTCTCCCACTCTCCACGAAGGGGATTTTACAGGCACCCTCCACACGCGCCCCGAAACGGCGGCTGTCGGGAGCCGAAATCCAAAACGCTTCAACATGAACAATATACTCACATCGCTCGTTGGGCGACAAGCCGAAAAATATGGCGACCGCGCGGCTGTCTACAGCCGCGACAACGCCGGAAAGTGGAACCCCTACTCCTGGAACGACATGGCACGCATGACTGCACATGCAGCCGGAGCAATGGAAATCCTCGGATTGAAAGAAGGCGCACGAATCGCCGTTTTCTCCCCCAACGACCCCCATATCCTCATAACCGATTTCGCCGCATTCGCCAACCGTCTGGTGCCGGTGTCGATTTATGCCACCTCATCCGAGCAGCAGGTTGAATACATCGTGCGCGATGCCGACACCGAATTCATCTTTGTCGGCGACCAAAACCAATACAACATCGCCCGCAGCGTGGCCATGCGTCAGCCGCAGCTCCGCCAGATTGTGACCTACACCGACATTGAGCGCGACCCCGCCGACCGCACAACCATGACTTTCAGTCAGTTCCTGCGCATTGGCGAAGCAGCCTCGCAGTCGTGCCGCGACGAAGTGGCACGCCGCACAGCCGCTGCCTCACCCGACGATGTAGCCACACTCCTCTACACCTCAGGCACCACCGGCGACCCCAAGGGTGCAATCCTCACCCACGCCAATTTCGATGCCGCAATCGAGATGCACCACGGCCGACTCACATCCCTCTCCGATGCCGATACGTCGATGTGCTTCCTCCCCCTCAGCCACATTTTCGAGAAAGCATGGACCTACTATGCCCTCGACCTCGGCATAAGGGTGTACGTGAACCGCGACCCGCGCGAAATCCAGAACACCATCCGCGAGGTGCACCCCACCTGCATGTGCTCCGTGCCACGCTTCTGGGAAAAAGCCTACGCCGCCATCCAGGATAAGATGGCACGCATGAAACCCCTCAGCCGGTGGATGTGCAACCGTGCCCTGAAAGTGGGGCGCCGCCGCAACCTCGAATTCGTGCGCAACGGGCTCCCCGTGCCACGCCTGCTCGAATGGCAATACTCCTTCTTCAACCGCCGCGTGTTTGCCAAGGTGCAGCGCATCATGGGCATTGAGCATGGCAACATATTCCCCACCGCAGGCGCTCCCCTCTCGGCTGCGATAACCGAATTTTTCCGCGCAATGGGAGTTCCCATCGTCATCGGCTACGGAC
This sequence comes from uncultured Muribaculaceae bacterium, assembly GCA_910586565.1. GTDB lineage: Bacteria > Bacteroidota > Bacteroidia > Bacteroidales > Muribaculaceae > UBA7173. The sequence continues at coordinate 45,391 of CAJUIT010000002.1, forward strand.
TCTCCGAAACCACAGCCACAGTGAGCTGCTACCCCTACGTGGGCTACGAAGTGGGCACCGTGGGCACACCCCTCAGCGGCCTCGAAGTGAAAATCGGCCCCGACAACGAAATTCTCGTGAAAGGCCCCACAATCATGCGCGGCTACTTCAACAAGCCCGAGGAGACAGCCGCCGTGTTCACCCCCGACGGATTTTTCCGCACCGGCGACGCCGGCTATTTCGACGCCAACGGCGCAATCGTGCTCACCGACCGCATAAAAGACCTTTTCAAAACCTCCAACGGCAAATACATCGCCCCGCAGGCAATCGAAAGCCGTCTGGGCGAGGATAAATACATCGAACAGGTGGCCGTTATCGGCGACAACCGCAAGTTCGTCACCGCCATCATCGTGCCCGCCATCGAGGCTCTGAAAGAGTTTGCCCGCAACAAGAAAATCCAATACCGCAACCTCGAGGAGCTGCTTGCCGACAACCGCGTGCGCGACCTCATCGCCAACCGCATCGAAGCCCTGCAGGAGGGATTGGCCTCATTCGAGAAGATTAAGAAATTCACCCTTCTCCCCAAAGAATTCACAATGGAGGCCGGCGAGCTCACCAACACCCTCAAAATCCGCCGCCCCGTCATCAACCGCCACTACGCATCGCAAATCGAAGCGATGTATGCCTGACCCCACCCGCCAACGTTAGCTCGCACCCTCACCAATTCCCACCGACGCATATAGGGGACGCACGACTCGCGCCCCTACGTAGAGCCGCCATATATGGCGGCTTGTTTTAATCCGGATGGCGAGGGTGCTGTCAGAATGGTTTGGCCGGTAGGAGCTTGTGGGTGAGGTCGATGGGAGCGTACTGAAGTACGTGACCGAGACCGAATCCCGCAAGCGACGACACGGACGAGCCGTTATGACACACCCTCCGAGCGTCAGGATCTAAATGTTCACGAAAATTATCACTACACACACCGCTAACTTCCAAAGAAATTACTACTTTTGCATTAAGAAAGACAGATGCCGATGCGAAAACTCCTCATCATCTTCATTTTGGCGCTCACAACCGTTGTTTCGGCTGTGGCAGTCAACGCGCCCGAATGGGAGGAGGTCACCGCACCCGCAGTAGCCACGGCTCAAACCATCGACCGCGACAGCGAGCTCGACATCGTTGTGCGCGACGGCTACATCTACCTGTGGAGCGATAAAACAGTCACTGTGAAGCTCTTCTCCATCCTCGGGCAGCAAATATCATCGCGCACCCTCAAGCCCGGCATGCACCGCATCAAGCTCTCCTCCCGCGGCATCTACATCCTGCGCGCCGGCACCCTCACCCGCCGCATCACCCTCTAATCCCACCACCCATCCCCCCGCAATGCCCCGACGCACGTCCCGTGCGTCCCCTCCCCCCACGTAGAGCCGCCATACATGGCGGCTCCCAACATCTTTCGCACTCAAAATCGCTCACAGATTACGCGGATTACACAGCCATGCGGCGTGCCTGCCCAAAATGCTTATATACAAGATTCCACGGATTTTTGGATGCACCAAAGTGCATCCCTGCAACATCAATACAGGCGTGGGATAGGCAAGTGGTCGGAGACCACGGGGTTGTGATTAACCCCACCATATAGCCGCCGTGGCGGCGTTTGGTGGGGAATGTGGATATTGGAGGAGGGCGCAACCTTGGAGAGGTGCGCCATGTAGGCAAGGGCATCCGCAAGGCATCGCACCTCTCCAAGGTTGCGATGAACGCCCTGCTATAGAGTCCCCACCAAACGCCGCCACGGCGGCTATATGGTGGGGTTAACCACAACCCCGTGGTCTCCGACCACTTGCCATTCCACCAATTGCTATCGAAAGGATGCACCACGGTGCATCCAAAAATCCGTGTAATCCGCGTAATCCGTGAGCAAAAACCACCTCTCGCCACATGCAAATAATATGCGTAATCCGCGTAATCCGTGAGCAAAAACCACCACTCGCCGCATGCAAATAATCCGTGAGCCACCCGAAATCGCCCTCTGCGAGCGGGGCAGGTTTCAAGCCGCCATATATGGCGGCTCTACGTGCGGCTTCCCCGAGTGCAGTCGCTGCCACCCGGATGGGGAGGGCTTGTCAGAATGGTTTGGGCGGTAGGAGCTTGCGGGTGAGGTCGACGGGAGCGTACTGAAGTACGTGACCGAGACCGAATCCCACAAGCGACGACCCGCACGAGCCATTATCACAAGCCCTCCAAACAAGCCCGAAAAGAAAAGAGGCCGCGTCGTGTGACGCAACCTCTCTCTTATACCCTTTTTACCCCAGACGAAGCGGCACAAGCCGCTTCATTGCCTGATTAGAAACACATATTCTAAAATTAGAGACCTATTTGCAGTGAGCGCACATATTAATCAATTCATTCACTTATTTCTACTGTAATATCAATCATTCACTGATTTTTTTCGCCCGCCCGAAAGCGGGTGTTACATTCTACTTGAATTTCATCAAATCATTTCATACATTTTCATTCACTTAATTTGCTTATGCGGCAACCTCTGTTGCCGAGTTTCTTAGGAGCATGAGGGGGTATCGCTCCCCCTCATGCTTTATTCGGGTCAATGCCCGCGGGAAATCCGGGGAAAGGGATTTCCGCACATTGTGATGATTAGCGGATAACTTCTTTGGTCACCTTGTTGCCACGCTTAACGATGTAGAGACCGTTGGCGGGGTTAACAACCTTGCGGCCCTGGAGGTCGAAGTATTCGGCGGGACCGTTAGCTTCGTCAGCTTCCAAACCGGTTGCGATGTTCTCAACACCACTTGAAGCCGATGTCTTGTGAGCTGTCACCTTGATTTCGTCGAATACGGTTGCGCCACCTGTACCCTTGATGCTGATGGTGTGCTTGCCGGCCGAGCAGGGGATATCCTTGAAGTCGGGACGATCCTTGTAGGTTTCCTCGTAGTAGGTGGGGCTGATAGCATCGCAAGCAGTCTTGAAGGGACCAACAGAGGTGTCTGAGTTGGGATAGTTCTCAGCATTCCAAGTGTCGATACCGCCTGCACCGCCTTCACCGTCGAGGTGGTGATAGTAGGTGTTGTAGAGTTCCGAACGGTAAGCGGTCATCCACATCTGGCCGTTGCCCTGCCATCCGTAGGAGGGAGTGATGTGGAGGAAGTAGCTGTTCACGAGGTTGCCTTCGTCGTCGAGCTCGCGGGTGTCGCGTGCCCAGCTTTCGGGGTTGATCCACTTTGTGAAAGCAATCAGACCGTTAGCCTTGTGGGTTTCGGGGAACTTATCCCAGTTGGTGCGCTGCAGTTCGTCGTCGAACTTGAGCAGGTAGCTGAAGCCGTAGAGCTTGAGGTAGTCGTCGTCGAGACCGTCAACAACGTAGCCACCCTCTTCGCGGGGTTTGTTATACTTTGTAACATACTCACCACCGTTGGCACGGGCGCCGCCGCAAATAACCGAAGTAAAGTAAGCCACATCGTGGGCGCAAGCTGCAATAGAGATGTCAACATAGCCATCTTCCTCCATCTCGAAGGTGTAGTTGAACCAAGATGAGCCGAAACCGTCGATAGCCTGCTCCATCGAAATCTTGTTGGAGGTGTCGTCGAGGTATTCACCGCCATAGTTTACACCCCAATCGCCATTTTCGTGCGACATACCGCAGAGAACGAAGCCGTCGAGACCGTTGGCCGAGTTCATGGGCGATGACCATTTCTGGAAGATACCGTAGGGAGCGCACATGTTGTTGGCAGAGTTGATGCGAACCATGCTGAGGTCGTCGTTGCGGCCGAGAGCGCCATAAGCGGGATGCTCGGGAGAAACGAGGGCGGGATAACCGCTTGAGTAAGCATCGGTAGCTGCGTCGCCGCCGAGACAGCGGGGCTGTTCACCTTCGGGGAAGGGATCGAAATCCTCTGCCTGGATGAAGATGGTGCCTTCGGGCACGCTCTGCAGGCCGCGGAAACCGAGGTTACGTGTGGCAACCGAGTTGAAACCTACTTTGGGAACATCGTAGCATTCGGTTACAACATATCTGTCGTAATTGAAGTTGTTGGCGCTGTAGTTAACGAGAGCGAGGAACTGACCGGTGGTCACGCCTGCAACGTAAACGTCAACATAGTTGTTCTTCTCGGTCTTGCCTGTTGAGGGCACCTTGAATTGATTTTCGAAATATGCGCCGGTGGGTTCGCCAACGAGTTTCACAGTCACGGTTTGTGTTTCGTCGGTGAGTGTGATGGGGTCGAGGTTGAGCACACCGAGCTGTTCGCTTGCCGAAACATATTCAATGCGTGGAGTGAGAACATCGGAAGTTGCACCTTCGGGCTTCGGACCTACAACGAAAGTAGCCTCGGCGTTGGTGGGAATGAAACCGGGCACCGCGCGGGGGAATCCGGGAATCATGTAGTTACCGGCCTGATCGGGGTCGTTGGTGCGCGCCTTGTTGTTGGTGTTATAACGGAAACGCACATAAGCCTGAGAACCGTCGGCATAAACACCTACAGTCTCTTCATCGGGGCCGAGCATACCATATACATTATCGACGATTGTTTCACCTTCTACAAGAAGATTCTTACCGCTGGTGGTACCGGTGGCAACAATGCCGGGAACTTTCGACGCGGTAACGGTGGTGCTGTTTGCGTTGGTGAGGTAGGTGGTGATATCCGCGGGGGTAGCCATCTCCTTACCATCGGCAATCGTAACACGTTTTGCCTGCACACCGAATCCAATCATCAGTGCGGTAGCAGCCAAAAGAGTAAATTTCATTTTCATGGTGAAAATTGATTTTGTGGTTAAAGAATTTGTTATTGATTTTGGTTTATTGTTTTCTCACGGCAGATAGGGAACAGCTTCAGCAACATTCCCCGTTGTTCTTCATGCACGGCTGAATTTTTAAGGATGGTTGCCGTGCCCAATCAACGATGGCAAAATTAGCGCTCAACCCCACCCGCGCGTATTTAGAAACGTTTCAATGTTTTTCACATTTGTTTCAAACCCTCATTTTGAAACAAATACAAAAATCCCCACCCCCACCGCCGCACCCCCCTCCCCCACCTTAACCCAACTAATCACACCCCACGCTTAACCGCATTCGGCGAAGCCCCACACTTACCCGCTCGGCACTTGCACTCACTCAACGCATCCGGTAAAGCCGCACACTTAACCGCATCCGCACTACCGCACACTTTACCACATTCGGCTTTGCCGCACGTAGAGCCGCCATATATGGCGGCTTGTAACTTCCGTCCCTACGCCGACAAGTAGGCTTTTCGCTCGCAGATTTCACGGATTTCACAGATTTTCACCATGCGGTGTGCCCGCGTAACGGCCTACAGATTTCACGGATTTTCGGATGCACCTCGGTGCATCCCCTCCAATGGCTACACATTATATGGGAATTAACGAGTGGTCGGAGACCACGGGGTTGTGGTTAACCCCACCATATAGCCGCGGAGCGGCGTTTGGTGGGGGATGAGGATATCGGAGGAGGGCGCAACCTTGGAGAGGTGCGCCATGCAGCGGGGGACACTCACAAGGCATCGCACCTCTCCAAGGTTGCGCTGAACGCACTGTTGCAGAGTCCCCACCAAACGCCGCTGAGGCGGCTATATGGTGAGGTTAACCACAACCCCGTGGTCTCCGACCACTTGCCATTCCCACAATTGCTATCGAAAGGATGCACCACGGTGCATCCGATAATCTGTGAAATCCGTGAAATCCGCAAGCGAAATAACCGCCGGCAAGCCGCATGTGGGAAAATCCGTGCAATCTGCGTAATCCGCGAGCGAAAAACCACCGCCGGCAAGCCGCATGTGGGAAAATCCGTGCAATCTGCGTAATCCGCGAGCGAAAAACCACCGCCGGCAAGCCGCATGGAGAAAATCCGTGTAATCCGTGTAATCTGTGAGCGAAAAAACACCCCCGGCACGCCGCATGGAAAATCCGTGAAATCCGCGTAATCTGTGAGCGAAAAAACACCACTCGTCGGGCAAAGTTACAAGCCGCCATATATGGCGGCTCTACGTGCGGCTTCGCCGAATGGTGCGTCCGGATGGTGAGGGCGCGGTTAGAATGGTTTGGATGGTAGGAGCTTGTGGGTGAGGTCGATGGGAGCGTACTGTAGTACGTGACCGAGACCGAATCCCGCAAGCGACGACCCAGACGAGCCATTATAACACGCCCTCAAACGAAAAGACAAAGGGTTGCCGCTCTTGGAGGGCAACCCTTTGGGTATGTCAGATGTAAATGAGGCGGGGGGATTATTTGATAACCTCTTTGGTCACCTTGTTGCCACGCTTCACGAGGTAGATGCCGTTGGTGGGGTTGTTAACCACGCGACCCTGGAGGTCGAAGTAAACGGGAGTACCTTCGTAGGCGTTTTCAAGACCGTCGGCGAGAACACCGTCGACACCTGCACCACCGTTGGCGCGGATGCGGATTTCGTCGAACCAGCTGTTAGCACCCATGTTCTGAACCTTGATAGTGTGACGGCCCTTCTTCACGGGAATGTTCACGTAGTCACCTTTGGCATATTTGTCGAGCATAGCCTGCGAGCAACGACCAGCTTCAAACGATTTCTTGAGCATTTCGTCCTTGTAGTAGGCCGACCAGCCTGCACCCCAGTTGTCGGGGTCTTCTTCCGAGCCCCAAGCGGGATCGGGCCACATGGGCAGATAAACAGTGTTGAGTTTCTGGCCGTTTACATTATCCTGAGTGTTAGTCCACTTCGAGGGGTCGCCGACAGCCTGCATATAAGATGTGCCGTTGCCTGCGTAGATGGGAGCTGCGTCGTAGGCGGTGCGCTGAATTTCACCGTCGAGTGCAAGAGTGTACTTATAACCGAAAAGTTCGAAGTAGTTGAAATCTTCGTAGGGCGATTCGAGATAGTAGCCGTTTTCAGCCATGCTCAAACCCCAGTAGGCATAGGGCTGGTAGGCGAAGCAAGCTTCGAGAGGCCAACGGTGAGCGGCAACACGGAGGGAGATGTCGATGTTGCAGTCTTCCTCAACATCGAATGTATATTCGGCCCAAACGCCCCAGTTCTCGATAGCATTGTCGATTGAAATTTCGGGGTTGTCGTCGGTAGCGCCTGCGTTATATTTGCCTTTGTAGCCATAGTAAGCCTCAGATTCAACACCGGGAGCAGCCCAGTTGTGGAGCAGCGAACCCGAAATCTGATTCTCGATAAGGTCGTCGTTGCCACCCCAGCGGTTGCACACAACGTGGCCGTGGTTGGGGAGGTATGCGCCATACTGCGAGCCGTCGCCGAAACCGGCCTGACCCTCGGTCTGGATGCTCACGTTGTAGTCGGAGGGATAGAGACGCGAGCCGTTGGTGCCGGCAGCAGTCTTGTAGGCGGTGCGGTTGTTAATCCAGGGTTCGTCGAAGTCCTCGGCCTGAATGTAGGTGACACCGGTTTCAACGGTGCGGGTGCCGGGAACGGTCATGTCGGCGGGACCGCGAGTGTAGGTGATAGCCTCAACGGTGCGCGAGGGGCTAACCGAGGGCATTGTCCATTCGGTGCCGAGAGCAACCGAAGCGAGGTCGATTTCCTCACCTTCCTCAACGCCGAGATAGTAAACGGTGAAGTTCACGATTTTCGACAGATATTCGAGGTCGCCTGCAACTGAGGTCGATTCAACCATCTTGGTTTCGTAGGTGTTGGGGAGCATTGCGAAGTTGAAAGTGTATTCCTCACCCATCTCATCGGTGACAACCACCATCGGGGTTACGTGAGCGGCATCGGTGTAGTCGGTGGCGCTGGTTGAGAGGAAAACTTTCTCGAGGTTGGGCATATTGGTGACACCCTGCAGACGCTGGTCGTGAACAACGGCAACGGCAGTCTGCCCTTTGTAGGTGAAATCACCTGTGGCAACGAGGTAGGGAAGGCCTGCATCGTCCTTTTCGAGAACGGCACCTTTCAACGACCACGATTTGTGATCCCAGCCGTTGCCTGAGGTCATGTCGACCGAGAAATAAACATCGCGGTGAGCCATAGCTCCGAGAGCCATAGCACCGCCGAGAAGTGCAAGAGTAAATCTTTTCATGGATTGATGTTTAATTAAATTTTAAGATTTGTTCGATTGCGGTTAAAGAGATTGCTGCGGGTTCCGCTGTGCTGACGGGAAACATGCAACATGACCGCCGGCTGCACCCGAAGTGACGGTGGCGGTTACGCAGCAAAATTAGCATCGCGCGCCCGCATGCAGTTAGCGGTCATGTTTCAAATAAAGTTTCATTTGTTGCAAATGATGCAAAAACGTGCATCGCAACGGTTTCAGCGCACCACAACGCGCACACTGTCACCGTTTCCGGCCGAGGATTTCCACGCGGCGATGCAGATTCCCGCGGGGGCTGCAAGGGTGGTTGAAGAGCCGGCGGCAACACGTGCCGAGGTGAGCCGGCGCCCGAGTGTGTCGAACAGGTTCACCACCACTTCACCCTCTGCAACCGGCGATGCATCGACCCTCACACCACCATCAGCAGCGGTGATTACGGGAGCCGCTTCGGCACGGCCGGCAACCACATTGTCGAGTGCACCGACACCGGGCAGTTTCGAGCCTTTGTAACGGTAGTTGAAGCGCGAGTTGGGAGCCACATCGCCGTCGGAGATGAAGCTGAGAATGTCGGGCTCGTCATCGGCGATATTGTCGGCCCATTTGAAGTCTACATCTTTCTCCGCGCCGGCATGGCCGATGCTCTCGCGGGGAATGGCCACATGGAGTTTGTTACCTTCGGCACGGAAATCAACCGCCTCAACGGTTTCCCATTTGAATTTGCCGGCCTCGGCGTTGCGCATGAGCGAATAGCGGCCGGTTGTGGCATCTTTGTAGACCATGTAGTCGTAGCCGTTCCAACCGTTGGAGTAGTCGCAATCGGCATTGATGAGCAGGCGCATCCACAGGTCGGAAGTCTCAAACGGGGTGAGGTCGGCCATTGTTTCAACGTAGAAGAAGAGAGTCTCGGCATTTTTTGTCACCTTGGCGCGCACAATGTCGTTGGTGGGGCGAAGGAGCGTTGCGGGTGTCTGCACGGCTTCGGATGTGTACTCCGTGTCGCCGCGGTCGTCGCGATATTCAACCGATTCCTCATCCCATTGGTCAAACGGGCCGTTTATGCCGATTGTGAGCGAGCGGGTGGGCACGGGGATGTTGGTTGCACCGCGATATTTTCGGGCGTTCGACACCATCTGCAGATAATAGTTGTCGCGCACCGAGGGATGTGAGCTCGGCTCGAGGTCGCGCGAGAACTCGGGAGAATACACGTCAACGAAATAGGTGTCCCCCACAACAGCGGGCACACCGGGGCGGCAGTCGCTGAGATTGCCCGAGGTGAGAGTCTGGGCCTGCGCGCACCATTCGTTGAATTGGGTTACCATCACCACCGGGGGATGCACCTCGATGGCGCGGTTCCACTGCTCCTGGAAATAGAGCCCCTGCGGAGTTTCGGCACACATGCCATACTTGTCAACCGCCGGCTGCTTCCCGTTATGGTAGCTCTTGCCGATTTTGGTTGTGGGGTGCTGCGCCACACTCACCGAAATCTGCTCGTTTGTTTTGCGGTTCATCATAATCACGGGGTCATATTTGTTGGCCCAGCCGGGATTCTGCGGGTAGCTCTCGAGCCACGACCACTCGTTGGCATTGTTGAACTGCTTCTGGCGCCATGCCCACGACTTGCGGAATGTGAATGTTTCGCGCAGCGCCGACGAGGTGCCGCTAAGATCCTCCTCCCCTATGAGAGCGAGAGGTTTGCCGTCCCAATAGAACCAATATTTATCGTTCTGCGGTTTGTTGCGGTAGAAACGGGTGTAGATTTGCGTCATTGTGCCGGGCGCGAGGCTGTTGACCAGAAACGCAAGTCGGGGATATTTCAACCCCAGTTGGTCGCGGCGCTCGAGTTCGGCAATCACTGCGTTCACATTTGCCTGATACACGTTGGCGTTGGTGCAATCGAAGAAAAGGAAGTCAACCCCGGCATCCACAAGCATCTGGATGTGCTTCGACACGATGTAGGGGTCGCCACCCGTGTAGTAGCCGAGCCACGGTTTACTCCCCCAGTGCATGGAACCGGTTGCCCCCCATGCGGGATTATAAGGGTCCTCCTGCAGCAGCAGGCTGATATCCTTGCCAGAATCGGTGTGAGCGCCGTGCCAAAGATAGTAGAACATGCCTATGGTGGTGTTGGGGTCAACCTCGGTGCGGTCGATGCCGGCATCGGAGGATGCAACCTCACGGCCGAGCTCATCAACAGCCACCCAGGTGTCGGGCCATGTTTCCCACTCCACGGCTGCAGGGGTGGTGTCGTCGGCAAAAGCCGTGCCGCTCACCGCGAGCAGGAATGGGGCGAAAAGTTTAAGAGTTCGTTTCATGGTTTTATATGAATGAGAGATTTGGAGTATTTATTTCATAGGTGGTGTGTCAAAATTCATGACACACCACCTTTTGGGTCTAAGCGGGGAGGGTGCTGTCAGAATGGTTTGGATGGTAGGAGCTTGCGGGTGAGGTCGACGGGAGCGTACTGAAGTACGTGACCGAGACCGAATCCCGCAAGCGACGACCCAGACGAGCCATTATGACACACCCTCATGGATAATTATTTCAATAGAGTTCCGGGGATAGAGTTATTCAACTCCCCACCGGGGCCGGTTATTCCCAACCGGGGTTCTGGAAGTTCTCGCCGGTTTGGGTGAGCAGGCGGGCAACTTCCTCACCGGGCACGGGGAGGCGGAGCCACTTGTCGCTGTAGGCATTGCGGTGCGACACCACAAAGCGCTCGTAGTTGGGGGTGCCGTCGGCCTGCTTGGTCACCTTCATGCCGGTAACAACGCGGTCGGTCTGGTCGAGGATTTTCCAGCGGCGCACGTCATAGAAGCGGTGACCTTCGTAGGCCAGCTCCACGCGACGCTCGTTGCGCACGCGGGTGCGGAACTCATCCTTGCTCAGCCCGTAGGGGATTTTGGGCATACCCACGCGGTCGCGGATTGCATTCACAGCGTCAACAGCCTCGTTGGGAGCGGTGCCCGACGCAGCTTCGTTGGCAGCCTCGGCATAGTTGAGGTAGAGCTCGGCCAGACGCATTGTGCGCATCCAACCGTCGTTGTTGCCGTTGCGCGACGACGAGGGGGAGGAATATTTGCGGATATAGTAGCCCGTGCGGGTGTAGCGCACCGACGAGGCCGAGAGCATGCAGTTGCCACCTTCGGAGGTGTCGACTGTGTTGTCGGGCTCAAGAGGCATGAGAGGAGCACCGTGATAGTAGAGGGTGGCTTTCATGCGGGGGTCGCGGTTGGCGTAGGGGTCGGCGGGATCATACTGCGCGTTGGGGTTGAGGATGGGCTGCAGGTGGTCGGCATCGGCATAGCCGAGAATCGGCATCTCACCCTGAAGGGTCTCGTAGCTGTCAACAAGCTCCTGGCTGGGGCATGAGCCGGCACGGCTCTGACCCTCGGTGGTGGGGAGACCGCAATACTGCCATGCGCCGAAACGGTCCTTGGTGTAGAGAATCGACTCGGTGTCGTTGGCACCGCGTGCATCGATTGCCGACACGAAGAAATAGTCGTAGGCGTTATAGGAGTATTTGGTGAAATCACCCGCAGGCTTGTTGGTGACGAGTTTGTAGCCGTTCTGCAGGCAGAGGTCGAGGGCAGCCTTGCAGATTTCAGCGGCCTCGGCCCAGTCGAGTGTGCCGTCGTTGTTGAGCGGAGAAGCGGCATAGAGGGCGGCTTCCGACATCACACCGGCGCACATGGCCTTGTTCCAGCGGTTCATGGCGGCGTCGCTCGCACCCGAGGTCCACCCCAACTCACTGTTGGCAGGAATCACGCTGTTGCCTGCCCACTTATAGGTGTAGTCGGCGGGGTCGTAGCCGATAACCTCGGCACAGTCTTTGAGAATCTGACGTGTCACCTCGGCGTAGGTGGCTTTGCGCGCGCCGCTCCAGTCGTCAACAGCCTCTGAGGTGTTGTCGAGCACCAGAGGCACGGGACCGTAGTTTTTGAGCAGACGCAGATAATAGTAGGCACGGAGCCCGCGCGCCTCGCCGCGATAGAGCTCACGCTCGCTTTCGAGGCGGATTGTGGCGGTTTCCACGCGGTCAATCATGATGTTGCAACGGCGGATGGCGCCATAGAAGTTCCACTCCTCCTGACGTCCTTTCGAGGCGTCGCTGTTGGGGTTCCAGGGACGGGTGAAGGGGGTCATGAAGCCCATGTTCCACTGATACATCGTGCCGTTGGTGGCATCGTCGGTGTCGTGGGCCTCGTCGGTTACGGAAGCCATGTAGGTGTTGTCGCCGTAGGGGCGGCCGAAGCTTGTCACGGCATCGGAATAGCATGAGTTCATGTAGCCACCCACAAGCTTGGGGTTCTCGAAGATGTGGTCGAACTCCAGGCGGCCGTCGGGGTAGTCGGTGATGTCGGTACATCCGGCCGACGCAAGGGCGCCGGCGGCGAGCATCATCATATATTTAAGTGCTTTCATTGTTGCTTGGGAGATTAGAAGGATACATTAAGACCGAAGTTGTAGGAACGGAACACGAAGTCGTTGATGTTCGTCTTTTCGGGGTCGATTCCCTTGAACTTCAAATTAGTGGCGGTGAGCAGGTTCTGGCCGGTGAAGTAGAACCTGATTTGGTTCATGCCGATTTTCTTCATCCACTTGGCGGGGAGGGAGTAGCCGAGGGTGAGGTTCTTCAGGCGGAAGAAGTCGGCTTTCGAGGTGAAGAAGTCGTTGGCCTGGAGGCTCGACGATGTTGTGGAGGTGAGGGCGGGATAACCGATTGTCTCACCGGCGGCATAACGCTCGGGGGTCCATGCGGTGAAATGGTGGGGCATGTAGACACCCTGCGACTCATTTTCATAGATGCCAAGGCCGCTGTAGAGGCCGTTGCGGCCCGATTCACCCTGGAAGAACATGTAGAGGTCGAAGTTGTTCCATGTGAGTTTCACCGAAGCACCGTAGTTGATTGAAGGCATCGTCTTCACACCTTCGAGGGGAGCTTTGTCGGCCTCGTCGATGCGGCCGTCGCCGTTGAGGTCGCGGTAGCGGAAATCGCCGGGACGGGGTGTGCTCCCCGAGTAGACAAGTTTCGAGTTGTCAATCTCGGCCTGCGAGTTATAGAAGCCGTTGCCGTTGGAATAGTCAACGAGATAGCCCCACTCCTGACCGATGGCATAACCGGTTTTGCGGAATGCGTAGGCGTAGTTGAGAGCCGAATAATCGAGGTCGGCGCCATATTGGATTTCATTGCGGTTCCAGCCGAAATCACCGCTCACTTCAAGGCCGATGCCGTGGGGGAGCTGCTTGCGGTAGGTAACCTCAATGTCAACACCCTGGTTGAACGCCTTGCCGATGTTGCTGTAAGCCTGGCTGGTTGGCTGGATGCCGCTGATAACGGGGATTGTGGCGTCCTGATAGATTACCTGACGCTGGTGTGTGCGCCAGTAGTCGAAGTTGACCGACAGCGAGTTGTTGAGCACGGTGAGGTCGAAGCCATAGTCCTGCTGATAGGATTTCTCCCACTTGATGTCGGGGTTGCCGAGAATACCTTCGGCAATGCCGGTGCCGGTGTAGATGTTGGAGATGGGGCCTGAGCCGGGGCGATATTCCGAAGCGTAGAGGTAACGGTTGGGCATATACTGCAGCACATCATATTCGAGCGCGCCGAACGATGCGCGGAACTTCAACAGGTTGAGCCAGTCAACATTCTTGAGGAACGATTCATTGGAGGCAACCCAGGCCACCGATCCTGTGGGGGAGAAGTGGAACTGATAGCCCTGACGCATCTGCTCGTTGCCGGCGTGGGTGAAGTCGAACTGCGCGAAGTAGCGGTTGGCGTAGCCATATTTCACGTGGCCGCCAAGCTGAATGCGGTTGAAGGGGAGCAACCATGCCGAGCTGTAACTGCTGCCGAGACGGTCCTCTGCCATGTAATTCACAAAAGCATCGAAGCTGTGGTCGCCGAATGCGCGCTCCCACTGCACGGTTGCCTGCAGGTTCATGAAGTAGATCATTGTTGAACCTTTCTTCCAATCGAGGGGGTCGTCGTTGTTGGTGCCGAGACGCACGAGATTGCCGTTCTCGTCGCGCACGTAGCGGGCGTAGTCGTAGGTACCCTCGCGGTCGCCCGAGTAGTTGGAGTTGTAACCAACAACGGCACGTGCGCTGAGTCCCTTTGTCACCATTCCGAGGTCGAAGTCGAGGCCGAAGTTGGCGTTGACGTCGGTGTTGGTCACTTTGTGCACACCTTTGTAGTTAATCTGGCCGTAGATGGGATCGGGGAAGTTTTCGTCGGCAATCACCTTGCCATCCTCAACGCCGTTTTCAACAGTGGGGGGTGTGGTGAAGAGCGATTTCACGATGAGGTCGGTTGAAGAGCCGCTCACATCGCCGCGGCTGTAGTTGTCGTGGCCGATGCGCACGTTGGCGCCGGTGAACATTTTCAGGAAGCTGAACATCTGCACCTGGATGTTCGACACCAGGTTGAACTGCTGCTGATAATGCTCGGGGTTGAATTTATCGAAAAAGTCACCCTTGTAAAGGCTTCCGGTGTGGGAATAGCCTGCGTTGACATAGAATTTTGTGCGGTCGTTGCCACCGTCAACCTCAATGTTATATTTCTGCACGGGGCGGAAATCGCGCATGTAGAGGTCGCGCCAGTTGTTGTCGATGCCGGTGCCGTTGGCGAATGCGCTGAGCTCGCGCGAGCTGAAGCGCTCGGCCAGCCCGTCATTGCGCAAAGCCTGGTTGCGGAGAACGGCATAATCGTAGGAGCCTGCGAGCTCGGCTTTGGTGGTGGGCTGTTCCCAACCGAAGTTGGCGTTGACATGCACGTTGGTTTTGCCTGCATGGCCGCGCTTGGTTTGAACGAGGAACACACCCTGTGCGCCTAACGGGCCATAGAGAGCCTTGGCGGCGGCATCCTTGAGGATGGTTACCGATGCAATCGACGTGGGGTCGAGTGATGAGAGTGTCACCGTGGGGGCGGGAATGCCGTCGAGCACCACAAGGAGGGCGTCGCCGTTGGGCGAATTCTGGCCGCGCACGGCACCGTTGTTGTAGTAACCGGCGAGTTTTCCAACCAACGCCTCGTCGAGTTGAGTCGTCTGCCAGTAGGAAAGTTCGTTGTCGGTAACCGTGGAGTAGGAGCCGGTATAGGACCACATCGGCACCTTTTCACCCAACGCCACCTCGATGAGGCGGCTGTCGAGCAGGCTGTCGGCCGCCTCGGCCGAAGCTTCGGTCACATCCTGCGCACCGGCAGTGAATGCCACTGCCAGAGCGGGAAGTGTGATATATTTGGCTATATTTTTCATTGCATTGTGTTTTTGATGTTAAGGCCGAGATGGATTACCAGCCGAAGTTCTGCCATTTTTCCCCGGTTTTCTCCTCAAGCGTTTTCACGTCGTCGATAGGAATGGGGAGGAAGTGCCATTTGGCCTCGTAGGAGCGTTTGCTGGGATAGGACCCGTCGGTGCCCACGAGGAAACGGGTGTAGGTGTAGCGGCGACCCTGACGTGTCACCTTCATGCCGGTGGTGTATTTCTCACACTCGATGTTCTCGTTGTTGGCGGTCCAGCGGCGGTTGTCGAAGAAACGGTGTTCCTCAAACACAAATTCGGTGCGGCGTTCCTTGCGCACCATCAGGCGTGCGAGTTCCTGATCACCTTTGGGGTCGAGGTCGACTGTGGGGTCGAAACCTGCGCGGTGGCGGATTTCGTTGATAAGACGCATGCCGGTGGGAACATCACCTGCCTCGATGGCTGCCTCGGCATAGTTGAGGTAGACCTCGGCAAGGCGGAAATAGACCCATGCGCCGTCGCCCGAACGTTTCGACGCGCAGCTATACCACTGGCGGAATTTGTTGTTGTAGTAGCCGGTGCGGGTGTGGGTGCGCACATTGTCGCGCAACTCGCAGTTGCCACCCTCGAATGTGGTTACAACCGACGAGGCATCGCCAACGTAGACGGTCGAACCGTTGTGGATGCACACAGCCTCAAAACGGAGGTCGCGGCCGGTGAAGGGGTTGGAATCAACCTGGGCCGGGTTGCCGTCGGCATCGGTGCCGTTGGTGAGAGCATAGCCCGAATTGGGGTTCCAGTTGGGTTTGAGGTGATACTCATCGAGATAGGGCTGACGGTAGTCGAGGATGGGCTGACCGGTTGCAAGCATGTCGAAAGCGTCGACAAGTTCCTGTGTGGGAACGGTGCCCGCGCGGTAGTTGCTCTGGATAGGCATGCCCCACACCCAGTAGTTGGGCTGGTTGGGAGCCTCGGGACGACCCACCATGATGCGTTCGCTCTCGGCGGGATAGCCGGGTGAGCCAACGAAAAGTTCGGCGTAGGCGCTGTTGTAGTGGTCGTCGACAAGGTCGGTGTAGAGGCGGTAGTCGTTGGCCAGCAGCAGGTCGTAGGCCGTCTTGTTCTTCTCAACGGCATAGCGCCAGAGGTTCTCGCCGTGGCAATAGAGCTTGGAGGCGGCAAAGAGCGATGCCTGTGAGATGATGGCGCAGGCAATACCCTTGGTCATGCGGTTACGCTCGCTGAGGTTGGCGATGCGCCAGGGCACGTCGGGCGACTGGAGAGCTTCCTCGCAATCGGTAACACACTGCTGGAGCACTTTCCATGCTGGCTGCTTGGGAAATTCGGTGAAATCCGAAGAGATGTCGGGAACGGTGAGGATAATGGGGATGTCGCCATACCATTTCACAAGCTGCAGATAGTAGTAGGCACGCAGAATCTTGGCCTCGGCTGCCATCTCCTCACGGTTGGCCTCGCTGCGCACGGCAGCTGTGGGGATAGCCTCAAGGAAAGTGTTGATTTTGCGGATTGAGGCCCAGTAGCGTTTCCAGTATTCGCAATCGAAGCCATCGAGATATTTATGCTCGAAAAGGTTGTCGGAAGCGGAGCCTTGACCCTTGTAGGCCAGGATGGGACCCACACCTTCCACGTCGTCGCAGCTCCAGCCGTCGTCGCTCAACGCCGAGGGGAGGTTGTCGAACCAGTAGTAGTTCACATGCTTGGAGGGGATGTTGTCGAAGGCCGACGAAAGGAATGCTTCGGTGTAGTCGGAGCTTGCCCACACTTCATCCATAGTGAGACGTCCGTCGGGGGTGACGTCGAGCACATCGGAGCATGATGCCGCGCCCAATGCGAGCATCGCGGCAGGTATATATTTTAAAAACTTATTCATAGTGCTGAGAATCAATTAAAATTCCACATTCAAACCAAAGCTCCATGTGCGCATAATCGGATAATCGAGAATGTTGGACTGCTCGGGGTCGAAACTGTTGGTGTGAAGATGCTGCCAGGTGTAGATGTTGTCGCCCGAAGCGTAGACACGCACCTTGCCAAGACCGGCCTTGCGAACGATTTTGGTGGGGAGGGTGTAGCCGATTTCGGCGTTCTTCAAACGGGTGTAGCTTGCATCCATGATGTAGTAGCTGTTCTGAACGTGGCTGACAGAGCCTGAGTTGGCCAGACGGGGGTGTGTGATTGTCTCGCCGGCGGCATAGCGCTCGTAGCTCCAGCGCTGGTCAACCATGTCGGGGTAATATTTCGAGCCTTCCTCCTCGAAAATGCCGCGCCCGGAATAATACTTGGAGTATTTGCCTGTGCCCTGGAACATGATTGAGAAGTCGAAGCCGCGATACTGGGCCGAGAGGTTGATGCCGTAGGTGATTTTCGGAACAAGGTTGGAATAGCCGATGGGGGCCATGTCACGGTCGTTGATAACGCCGTCGCCATTAAGGTCCTGATAGATGAAGTCGCCGGGCTGGGGGTTGCCGCCGCCTGTTTCATACTTCAGGTTGCGTGCGGCGATATCCTCTTTCGAGTTGAAGAAGCCCGAGCCGTCGCGGCCGGTTGCGGGATCGACGGTGTAGTCGATTTCATAGCCCCACATCTGACCGAGGGGATAGCCGGTTGTGCGTGTGCGGTAGGCGTAGTCCTCTCCCAACATGGCTTCGTCGGCCTCAATCACCTTGTTGGAGTTGTAGGAGAAGTTACCGCCGAGGCTAATCCAGAAATCTTTCTTGATGGGGAGGCGGTAGTTGGCGGTGATTTCATAACCCTGGTTCTTCACCTTACCCATGTTGAGGCGGGGAACCTGGTCGGGCGACAGACCCGACATAACCGGGATGGTGTTGCGCGAGATGAGAATGTCGCTGCGGTTCTCGATGAAGTAGTCGAAGGTGAGGTCGAGGTTGTTGAACAGTGTGATGTCAACGGCGTAGTTCTGTTTCCATGCGGTTTCCCAATGGATATCGGGGTTACCATACATGCGGATATCGATTTTGCCACCATTACCCAGCGAGGGGATGTTGGAGGTGTGGTAGGCGTGGTCGATGAGGTCGAGATAGAGGAAACGGGTGGTGCCGAGACCGTCGTTACCAACCTTACCCACCGATGCACGGAGTTTGAGTTTGGTGAGGAGGTTGTTGTAACGCAGGTTTTCCATGAACTTTTCGTTGCTCACAACCCAACCTGCCGAGAATGCGGGGAAGAAACCGAAGCGGTGACCGGGAGCGAACTGCTCGGTGCCGTTGTAGCCGATGTTGACTTCGGCGAGATAGCGGGAGTCGAACGCGTATGTTCCGCGTGCCGACAGACCAATCATGTTGTAGGGGATATCACCCGACGACACCTCGCGGAGGTCGCGCTGGAACATCACCATACCTGTCACGGCATGCTTGTCGGCGAAGGTGCGGTTGTAGTTAATCTGAGCCTGCATGTTGAGGAACCACCAGCTCAGTGAGCTGCGGTGGAGCGAAATCTGGTCGTCCTCCTCGTTGTCGCCGTCGAAGGTGTAGATGGGATGGGAGATGAATGTCTCACCCTTCGAGGTTGTGAGACCATCGGGGAGGTTGATGATATAATCCTGACCGTTGAGCTTCACGGCGGTGGGCTTGCGGTCGAATTTGTAGGTCACGAACCCTTTGAGGGCGGTGTTGGTGTTGGTGCCGCGCGACTCAAACGAAACCACACCGCGCAGGCTGAGGCCGGGGGTGAGTTTGGCGAGGTCAACATTGAGAGTGGCGATGGCGTTGACACCCGAACGGGTCTGCAGCTGGTAGCCGCTGCGGTTCATGTTGCCGTAGCCACTCTGGAGGGTCTGCACAGGGTCGTGCACAACCTGGCCGGGACGCACCTCGTGAACAAGCACGTTACCCTCGGAGTCGGTGCCGTCGCCGCGCACATACATGCCGGCTTCGGTGAGCGGACCGGGAGAGGTGGTGCGGGCGGTGATTGCATCGCCCCAGATTGAGCCGTTGTCACCGTTGGTGCCGTTAACCTTCTCGATGAACGATGAAACGTCGAGCGACGCTTTCACCATCGAGGAGAACTGGTAGTCGATGTTGGCGCGGAGGTTGTAGCGGTTCATCTTCGCCTGCGAGTCGTAGCCGAGTGTTTTGGTCGATTCGGTGTTGTACATACCACCCTGGTAAACGTAACCGGCGTTGACGAAATATTGCAGTTTGTCGCTGCCGCCCGACACGTTCACGTTGGCCTGAACCATCGAGGCGTGGTCCTTGAAATAGATGCTCGACCAATCGGTGTTGGGATACCAGTAGCGGAGCGCGGGGTCGGCGGGGCCGTTGCCGTCGCGCCACATGTCGAACAGGGCGATTTCGTAGGGCTCGAACTCGGCACCCTGGTTTTCATTTGAACGGGCCTCGTTGAGCAGGCGGGCATAATCCCACGAGTCGCGGCGGTAGGGTGAGCGGGCAAACGACTGCAGCGAGTAGCGCACGGTGGCGTTGACGTTCATGCTCCCCTTCTGGCCACGCTTGGTGGTGATGAGGATAACGCCGTTGGCGCCGCGCACACCGAACACTGCCGTTGCCGACGCATCCTTGAGCACGCTCACGGTTTCAATTTCGTTGGCGTCGATTTCACGGATGCTCTCGCGGGGGATACCGTCGACGAGGATAAGCGGGGCGGTTTCGTTGGAGGTGGCGGCACCGCGGAGGTACATCTGCACCTCATCCTTACCGGGGGCGCCGTTCGACTGAATGGTGGTCAGACCGGGGAGCTTGCCGGCGAGGGCGGCTGCCACGTTGGGAGCCGAGCTCTTGGTGATTTCCTTGCTGTCGACCGTGGCGATGGAGCCGGTAACGGTGGCTTTCTTCTGCACGCCGTAGGCAACCACCACAACTTCGTCGAGAGCTTCCTCCGAAGTGGCGAGCTCAACGTTGAGCACACCCGAGGTCACGTTAACGGTTTTGGGCTGATAACCGATGTAAGAAACTTCCACCACCGGCTTGGCCGATGACAGTTTTAGGGTAAACTCACCGTCGATGTTTGTTGCGGTGACGTTTTTGGTGCCTTTTTCACGCACCGTAGCGCCGATAAGGGGTTCCCCCGTGTTATCGGTCACCGTGCCTGAAACGCTTGCAAGGCCTTGGGCTACGGCCGCCGGCATCACCAGCAGCGCTGCCAGGAGCAGCAGGGCGCTCCGCAACAGGCCGTTGAAATTTGTCAGTAATCGCATAAAGTGTTGTATTGCACTGTTAGGTAAGGTAATAGATTTTCTTGATTAAGTTTCCGGTTACACCCCGGCGGGGTGGCCGGCTTCCGCCACTTTGTGGCGTGATTGGCCGATTGATAGATACTTGTGATAATGAGACTTGATTTTGGTTTTTGATGAGGGAAGTGTTGTGAATGGTTTTCATGGCAACCGCGCCGCAACCGTGCGGCCGCGCGCGGGCTTTCGATGAGCAAATTTAAAGTTTTTTAGCGCTCGCGCAATCAGTGAAACTTCCCAAATGTTTGCACATTTGTTTCAACCGCTCTTTTTTAACATAATCGCGCCTCAGAAAGCTCTGAGGCGCGATTGTTGCGATTATGTCACGGTTTGTCGTTATTGTGCGCGGAAGCTCCACACGCCTTGCGGAACGTCGGTCACGTAGTAACCGTTCTCCACTCGGCCACCTTCGGCAGGTTTGCCGTCGAGGGTCACGTTCATCCCTTCGCGTGTAAGCGGCACCATCACCGTGGCTGTTGAGCCAACCGGCACGGTGACCGTGAGCGACACCTCACCCGTCGGGGTGTAGGCCACTTCGGAGGCAACCTCCCCGTAGGGGGTCATGGTTGAATAGCTTGCCGAGGGGAGATTTTTCGCCTGAACGGGCTTCACGGTAAAGTGACGGAAACCGGGTGCCGAATCGTCGGGACGAACACCGGCAAGGGTGTTGTAGAACCACATGAGAGCACCACCAAACATGGGGTGGTTGTGGGAATCCTGCCCGTTCCACTTCTCCCATGTAACCGTTGCTCCCTGGTCGAGCCAATGGCCGAAGCTCGGGTAGTCGCGTTTGGTCATCGCACCGTAGGCAAGGTCGTTGTGGCCGGTTGCGCCGAGCTGTTCAAAGAGGTAGCGGGTGGCAAAGATGCCTGTGTTGAGGTGACCGCCGTGGGTCTCCCCTATCTCCTTGCCGAGGGTTGCCACAACATCGGCGCGGCATGAGTCGGGCACCCCGATTTCGAGGGCGAACACGTTGGAGCCAAAGTCGCCGTAGCTCTTTGCATCGGGGTTGTAGAAACGTTTGTGGAAAGCATCGGCAACCTCTTTGGCTTTGGCGGCATAGTAAGCGGCATCGTCGGGGAGTGAGAGCGCATCGGCTGCCTTGGCGGTGTAGTCGAGGCAACGCCAGAGGTAGAAGGTGTGAACGAGTTCCTGCGACGGGAGGTCGTAGGGGGCGCACCAGTCGCCGAGATTAAGCCAATAGGTGGGTGTGTGGTTGGGGTCGTTGTCGTTGCCGCGCTGAGCGAGCATGGTGCCGTTTTCGGTGAGCCATCCGAGCATATAGGCCGCCTGTTTTTTCATGGCAGGATAGTTTTCGGCAAGCACCTCGCGGTCGCCATAGAAACGGTAATACTCCCAGGGCATTATGTTCATGGCCGCACCCCATGCCACGCCGCCGCCGCAACCGGGCTGCCAGGGCGCGCCGTTGGGCACATAGCCGGTTTCTACATTCTGGGCATCACGCATGTCGCGCATCCATTTGCGGTAGAATGCCGCCGCATCGAAATTGGCCATAACGGTGTTGATGGCCACCTGACCGTCGCCGGTGTAGGGGGCGCGCTCGCGGTGGGGGCAGTCGCTGGCGATGCCGCCGTGCATGTTGTCGAGCTGACTGCGGCGCCAGATGGTGTTGATGGTGTCGAGCATGGCGTTTGCGGCCTTGAATTCCGAGGTCACCTCAACTTCAGTGTTCACAGCCTCGGCCACAATGTTTTTTGGGGAAAGATTGTCAACGCCGTTGATTGTGGCACGTGAGAACACATACCACGTGAACCTCGGGGCGTGGTTCACCTTGCCGTCGGCACCGGTGATGTAGCGGTGTACGCCCAGAGGCTGGTCGCAATGATATTTCACGTTAACGGTGTCGCCGGGAGCGGCTTTGATGTCGCACAGACGAATCCACCCCGAAATCTCGGCGGGGAAGGTCACCTCCCAGCTGCCGTCGGCGTTGCGTGTGAGCGAAGTGGGGGCGTAGGTGCCTGTCACCTTGTCGGTGGGGGCTGTGTGGGCTGTCAGTTCACCGTCGGGAGCCTTGCGCGGAACGGCATGGGGCCACGCCGAATCGTCGAAACCGGGGGTGCTCCACCCCTTGTGCTCCTTCCGAGCGTCGTAAACCTCCCCGTCGAACGGGCCGTCGGCCACGATGGCCGACTGTGCGGCACGCCATGTGGGGTCGGAAACCACCACCTCGGTGTGGCCGTCGTCGTAGGTGAGTTCGAGCTGACAGAGCAGGCGCGGGGTACCGAAGGGGCACACCCACCCGCAGGTTGTGTCGTAGAATCCGTTGCCGAGAATAGCGCCGATGGCGTTCTCGCCCGCTTTAATGCGATCGGTGACATCGTAGGCGAGATACATCACGCGGTAGCCCGCGAAATTATCGTCGATTACGATGCCGTATTTGTCGAGGTCGGGGCGACGGGTGTAGTTGGTGAAGTTGGGCACGAGCAGGTCGTCGCCAACTTTCTCACCGTTGAGATGAAGCTCGAAATAGCCCAGGCCGGTCACAAACGCCTTGGCCTTCTTCAGTCCCTTGCCAACGGTGAATTCCTTGCGCAGCAGTGGCGCGGGATAATCGCGGCGCGCTTTTTTGGGGTCGATGTTCTTCTTGTGGTCCTCACCTTGCCACGGAGCGCCAATCCAACCGGCTTTCCATCGCGCGGAATCGGTGAAACCCATCCCCCACGAAGCGGTTTCGCTCCATTTGGAGGGGTTACCCTTCTCGTCCCACACCATCACGCGCCAGAAATAGTCGGCACCGTCGGCGAGCGGAGCCCCCTCATAGCTCACAAGGTAGCTGTCGGCCGACAGGCGCTTTCCCGAATCCCACACGTCAAATTCCCCTTTGTCGAGCTTTTCGGGCGATGAAGCCACAACAAGACGATAGGCGCTTTGCGAGGCATTTTTCAATGATGACGACGAGGGGGTGTTGACCCACGACAAACGTGGTGCGCGGGTGTCGATAACCGTGGGATTCTCGATATGCTCGGTGCGCAACCTGTGGGGCGTGAGATGTGCTGCGGCTGCCGCAGCGCCGAATGCCACACCCGTCAGGGCTGCCGAAAGAATAATTGTTTGCTTGAATTTCATTTGGTTGATGAGAGTGGGTTACTTTTCAAAATTGATTGAGAAGGCATTGCCGGCAGGGGTGATGGTGAGAGCTTTAAGCGCACCGGCGCCGTTGCGGGGCGCGGTAGAGGTGTCGGCACAAACGGCATCGCTCACCATCACTGCGTAGGGGTAGCCCTTGTAGAGAGCCTCGATACGGTTGGAGGAAACCGAGCTAAACGGGAGTTCGGCTTCGGGGGCATGCTCCAGAGCGGCATACCACCTGAAGGGGGCTTTCTTCACGTTGCTGTCAGCTCCGAGGGCAAAGTCGGTTTGCAACTCGTTCATGGTGACGGTCATTGTGGCGTTCTCGCCGTTGACGGGAATCTCCACAGTGAGCACCTTGCCGTTGTTGGTGATTTCGGGCTCGCCAAACGAAAGCTCCACGCTTCTGCCGTCGGAATCAATCTTGTAGAAGCGGAGCGCTCCGCGAATCGAATCGTTGCTCCACACGTTGCCGTCGACAACGGGGAGTGTCCAGTAGTGGCAATAGTCTGTGGTACAGGGGGTGTTGAGATAGAGCGATTCCTGATTCTCGTCGAAGAGGTGGATGTCGCGCACAAACATGCGGTCACCCTCCCACATCAGGTTGAGGCGATAATTGCGCGAATTGAACCACACGGTTTTCTGCCCGGGATTTTCAAAGCCGTCGAGGGCGCTGATTGCCGAGGGGGGAGTGAGCGCATGGGCGGCGCGGAAAGCGCGCCCGGTCTCACCGAGGGTTTCAAGACGGATGTCGCCGCGCTGTGCCAGACGGGCAAGCAGCGGGAACTGGTATTCGAGACCCTTGCGCATGCGGGGCCATGTGAACATGTTTTCCTGACCGGCCTGGAAATAGGATAGGTTCATCGCCGGGTCGTAAATCATCTTGTCGAAGAACCAGTTGATCCATTCGGGATTACCACCGGCGTTGCCATAGACGGGCTCGAGTGTCACAACGGCCTGATGTTTGCCGCCGAGACCGCAGTCATATTGGGCGATGGGGTCGGATCCCAACATGCGGAACACAGGCACATCAATCTGATTGGCAGCGTTCTGCGCGGGGATGAACACGTTTTTGCGCGAGGGATAGTAGCCCCCCTGCCAATATCCGCCCCAAAGGTTATAACCGTCGGTGCCGAGCTGATCGCGGCACGATGCCGACGACTCAACCCCATATTTGTCGTGCATGTAAGCGAGCGAATGCGAATCGATAAACCACGAGCCCACCGATTTGGGATATTCGCCGAAAACCTCCTTGAACTTCGCCATGTAGACGTCCACAAGTTTCTCACGCTCGGCGGGTGTGTAGCCGGTTGAGAAGCCCACGTTGGCATACCAGTCCCACGGGTAGCGCCCGCGCCATTCAATGCCGGCATCCTTCACGTGGGGCTCGGTGATTTCCCACCAGCCGCCGATTTCGGTGCCTTCGATTGGCTTCTCTTTGAGAAGTTTCTGATACTCAGGCTGGATTAGGGCGTCATACTGGATGAGGAACGAACCTTTGATGCCATATTTGTTCATGAGGTCAATCTGGCTCTCTACGGTTTCGTAAAGCACGGTGTCGGAAATCCATTCGAGCGACGGGTGCTCGTGACGGCGCGGCTCGGTGAAACGGATAAAGTTTATCACGTTGACCACGCGAGGTGCATCGGTGGCGGAGTCTTTTCCGTAAAGATAGTCGTAGGCTGTCTGGTAAGTGCCTGCTGTCCAACCCATGAAGTCGCCCGGCATCGGATATTCGGCGTTAACCTCGGTGTTACCCTTGGCGGCGTTGAATTTCTCCCACAACTGCCCTGTCGAGCCGTAGATAGAAGTCATGCTGTCGAGATATTTGCGGGCAACTCGGGCGGCCTCTTTCTTGAATCCATAGCGGTCGAGCCCCTTTATGGCATAGAAATGCACCGGAGCCCATCCGTTGGGCGCGTCCCACTGGTAGTTGACGGTGCGCTCGCCGGGAGCACAGGTGAACACACCTGCCGCACCCTCGATGGCGGGAAGATTGCGCACGATGGCGTTAGCCTCCCCCTTGTCGGCGACATTCTGCCACAGGGTGGTGAGCACGGCGGCACTGTATTGCGGTGAACGTGAGTTGTTCACAAAATCGTAATCGTAGTAAAGCTTGGTTTTGGGGTCAACCATAAGCTTGCGCATGAGTTTGCGGCGGCGGTCGGCGCGGGCATCCCACTCCTTCGAGCCGTCAACCCCTAATTCGCGCATGAAACGCGCCTGATTGCGCTCCACCCCATAAAGAATGGCGTTGAGGTCAACGGGGTTGAAATCCATGCAACGCCCCTGGAAACGGGGGTTGAAATCCCATCCCGATTCAGCCTCGGCCAACAGATGCGCTGCCGCGTCGAGACGCTCCTGCTCGCTCATTTTCGAGCCGTCGAGCCCCACTCTACCTGCCACAGCGTTGAAAAACGGCAACAGCTCCTCTTTCGTAGCACTGTGGCCATAGCGGTTGAGGCCGTTGGGAGCCACGCGGTTTTTCATCCAGAAGTCATACTCCTTTTCGAGCACAGGAAGCATTTCGGCGAGCAGTTTCTTGTCGCCGGTGGCATCGTAGTAGTCGCTCACCATCATCGACAGCAACGGGGGCTGCGAGCGATTGAGCATGTCAGCCGATGTTGCGTTGGGCATATAGCCGAATCGCTCAATCATCGCCGCAATATCCTCTATGTTATTGCGGCTCTGCCAAATATCACCGTCGAGCAGCAGCCCGGCGTTGGTGAAATATGTGTCCCAGTAGAACATGTTGTGAAAGCCACCTTTCACGCAAGGCACGCTGTAGGGGCGCGGCAGGGCGAAATTGCCTAAGGTGTCGCTCTCGGAGGTGCGCACCGTCAGGGGCATGGTGGTGACAATGTGGCGGTGGAGAGCGGTTTCCTGCTTCGAGGGGCGGAGTGCCTCACCCTGATTAACGGCCACAGCGGCGGGGGCGAAAAGCCCCGCCGCTGCTACCGACAATATAACGTGTTTTATGTCAGAAATGAACATCGGTTTGTTATGTGATAAATGTCTCGAATAAATGTCGGTTACCCGCGAAAGGCTTCATCCTCACCCTTCGGGGAGTTCTCTATTCGAGCGGTTGTTTTGCTGTTTATGATTGGTTTGTGTGAATGGCCGGTGGTGATTGAACAATGGTCATTTCGTCCACTTCACATTCAGTTTTTCGATTCTCTTAGAATCAGGTCCTACAAAGATAATGAAATCGCCCTCATCCCAGCCATAATTAAGCTCGGAATCGTAATATTTCAGTTTGTCGGCGGTCACATCGAAGCTCACCTGCTTTGTTTCGCCGGGAGCGAGTTCCACTTTGGCGAAATCCTTCAGCTCAATCATGGGGCGAGATATTTTCGCAACAGGGTCGTTGATGTAGAGCTGCACAATTTCTTTGCCGGGCATGGTTCCGAGGTTGGTAACATCCACAGTCACACGAATTTTGTCGTTGTCACCCTTAGCCTCGAGTTTGTCGGCACGCAGATTCTCATATTTGTAATCGTTGTAGCTCAAGCCGTAGCCGAAGGGATAGAGCGGGTCGTTGGTCGAATCGATATATTTTGTGGTGGCCCAGAAACCGCTGTAGGGGCGTCCGGTGCGTAATGCGTTGTAATACAAGGGAATCTGACCCACATTGCGCGGCCATGTGGAGGTGAGTTTAGCCGAGGGAGCCTCCTTGCCGGTGAGGATGTCGGCGAGTGCTTCGGGAGCCATCGTGCCGCCATGCCATGCCTGGAGGATGGTGTTGAATTCTTCGTCGATTTCGGGAATAATCAGCGGACGGCCGCTCATAAGCACAACCACAACCGGTTTGCCGGTGGCTTTCATGGCTTTGAGCAGGTTCATCTGAGCTTCGGCAAGGGTGGGATTGGTGAGGTTGTGTGCCTCGCCGCTCCAGATGGCGGGCTCACCGACGGTGGCGATAATCACGTCGGCATCGGCAACATCGGCAACGGCCTGCATCAGCAGCGAATCGGAGGGGTGTTTGCCCCCCTGCTTGTAGATGGCGGGAGCCTCGGTCCAGTTTGAGCCCTGCGAGAAGATTACTTCGGTGCCGGGACCAACCTCACGCTGCAGTGCCTCCACAATTGTGCTCATGGTGTCGGCCGACATGCCGTAGCTCCATGTGCCGAGGAGTTCGCCGCGTTCCTGCCCCAGTGGACCCACAACGGCGATTTTCTTCGCCGGTTTGAGCGGCAGGGTTTTGTCGCTGTTCTTCAGCAGCACGATTGATTCGCGTGCCAGACGGCGGGCGACATCGAGATTTTCGGGCGACAGGATTGTTTCCTGACGTTTGTCTTTATTGGTGTAGTAGAGCCAAGGATCTTTGAACAGACCGAGCTTGTATTTCGCTTCGAGAACGCGGCGGCAGGCTGTGTTGATTTCCTTCTCGCTCACACGCCCTTCGGCAACCGATTTTTCAAGACATGCCACATAGAGGCTCGCGCTCATATCCATGTCTGTGCCGGCCTTGAGGGCCATTTCGGCAACGGTCTGGGGGTCGCCTACACCATGCTCAATCATCTCGGCGATGGCATTTGCATCGGATACGATAAAGCCGTCGAAGCCCCACTGGTCACGGATAAGGTCGGTCATTACCTTGCGGTTACCGGTGGAAGGAATCCCGTTCACAACGTTGAATGAGGTCATGCCCGACCCTGCGCCGGCATCGAAAGCCGCCTTGTAGGTGGGGAGATAGTAGTTATAGGCGGTCACATCATCCATCGACACGGTGTTGTAGTCGCGCCCGGCCTCCGAAGCTCCGTAGAGCACGAGGTGTTTTGTGCATGCCATGATTGATTGGGGGTCCTGCAGGTCGTCCCCCTGATATCCGCGCACCATAGCCTGTGCTACAAGCGAACCTAAATAAGGGTCCTCACCGGCACCTTCGGCCACACGTCCCCAGCGGGGGTCGCGGCTGATGTCGACCATCGGGGCGAAAGTCCAGTTGATGCCGAAGGCCGAAGCCTCGCGGGCAGCAACTCGCGCGCTCTCTTCAAGCAGCGGAAGATTCCACGAGCTCGACGAACCCAGAGGGATGGGGAAAGTGGTGTAGTAGCCGTGAACAACGTCGAGACCCGTAATCATGGGGATGAACACCCTCATGTTATCCTCGGCGAAACGCTGTGCATCCTCGGCCGCTTTCGGGTCGAAACCTCCGATTGAGCTCACAAGCCCCTCCTTGATTGCAACATCAAGACCCTTGGCGCTCCCCACTACTTTTGGGGAACCCACACCGCCGAGATTGAGCTGGCCGATGCGCTCCTTGAGGGTCATGCGACCCATGAGGTCGTCGATAAACTTATCCATCTGCGGGTCGGTGCCCGGTTTTGCCACAGCGAGCAGAGCTGCTACCGAAAGGGCTGCGGCGGTGAGGTTTCGCTTCATGTCTTTTTTAAGGATGTTATGGATGTTAAAAATTTTACCGGCATGTATCTGCACGCGGTTTTCACCCCCGGCAGATACATAATAAATGACGATTATATACTTGAATTTTTGGTAGCCCTACCCTGCTTTTGCTGCAAATGCGGGCTATGGATGAGGAAGGTGGCCGGTAAATTAGTTTTCAGTTTTCAGTTTTTAGTTTTTCAGTTTTTGGTTAAGTGGGTGGTCAGTTTTAAGAGGAGTGGAGAGCCGGAGCTTTCATCGGGAAAAGAGTCAGCGCACGGGGTCGTAGGTGAGCACGTCGCCTGAGGCTTTGTTCACCACTTTCACACCGCGGGGAGCTTTCACGTGGCAGAGGGGTGAACCGTCGGCCTGACGTGTAACTTCCACTTCCACAGCTCCGTGGGGTGTGGGGAATGCGCCCTTCACCCATTCGAGATTGCCGAGATAGGGGTCAACCTCGATGGTTGCGCATCCGGGTTCGAGCGGGCGAACACCGAGCACATGACGCGAAAGCCATGATGTGGGACCCGATGCCCAGCCGTGGCACAGGCTTAGGCGCAGACCTTTGTAGCAGTAGGCACCGCCACCGGCATGGATGTCATATTTGTCGGAGGGAACGAACTCGTCGATGCGTGCGGCATTGGCCACGTCGGAGTATTTGAGGTCCTCCCAGAATGTTGTCGCACCGAGGTCGAGCATGGCGCCCCAATAGTCCGACATAAGTTTCATGGCCTCATCCTTCTTTCCCTGCATCGCAAGGGCTTCGAGCATGTAGTAGCCATAGAATGTTGAGAATCCGTCGGCACCGTTCTCTTCAATCACAGCGGTTGCTTTTGCAGGATTGTCAATGCGCCCCGAAATGATTCCGAGAGCCGAAGCCTGCTTGTTGCCGAGATTCTTCGCTTTCACCTTATCCATGCGTTTGAGGCATGCGCGGGCGTCGGCAAGCATCTCGTCGTCATCGAGATAGCCGGCGATATCCTCGGCAGCTTTCATAGCCATGTAGGTCATCGACTGCAAACCGGAGGCAATGATTTCGGGCGATTCGGAGGTGGGCCAGTCGAGGAAGCGCTGCCCCTCGAGTTTCGAGCCGAGCTGCTCGCGGCCGTTTTTGTCGACGTGTGAGTCAATCTGCGCCACAAGGCCGCGGATGTAGGGCTGCTGACGGCGGAGATAATCGATATTTCCCTGATATAAATAGAGGTCGCGATGAATGATGAGCCACCATATCGAGTAGCTGCACATGTTGTTCATCCATCCGGGCAGCGGGGTGTCGGTCACGGCATAGTCAAGCGATTTGTTGACAACGGGCATTTCGCCCCACACGCTTGCAATTGTCATAACCTCGGGGTGCATGTCACCCAGCCACACAAGGCGGTCGCGCTTGATGCCGTCCCACACATAATCCTGCATGTTGAGTTTCACGGTGTAGGCACCCGTCTGCCAAATGTCGTTGAGGCGTTGGTCGGAGCACTCGAAGCTGCCGATTTCGGGGTCGTCGCGAAGAAATGAACGTGCCTCCACATAGCGCAGCTCGAAGGGTTCATCGGTGTCGAGCACGTCGATGCGGGCAAAACGGAAGCCGCTCTTGCCGCATTCCACGCTTCCGAGCCAGGGCACGCTCACGATGAAATCGCGCAGCGAATGCTCGTTGGTGGGATTCTGTGGATTGTCGTCGATGTCAACATCGCTCATGGCTTCGGTAACCGATTCGCCGAGGCACACACGCAGCTGCTTCGACTTCTGCGTTTTCGGCATTCCGCTGAATATTTTCAAACCGCCATAGATTTCTTTGCCGAAATCGAGCAGCACGGAGGCTTTGCGGCCGGGATGCGAGACGAGCACCGCCGACTTTGCGGCGTCGTTGACGCTCACCTGCCCCGAGAAAGGCTGAAGAAGCACATCGGCATTTTTAATGTCGGTGCCCGTTGTGTCAGACATCCACACGATGCGTGTCGGCGACAGGGGCGTTTCCTTTATATCGGCCCTTGCACCGGCCACACTAACGGCTACTGCCGGCAAAATGAGCAACAGACGCGGCAACAGTGTTTTTATTGTGGTCATGGTCATGAATAAGGTGTGATTATGATTGGGTCAAAAAAATGTGCCAACCGTTTTCCTACGGTTTGACATGTACAAAATTGGTTACATTCACATTCAAACGCTGTCTCAATTTTCCCAATAATTTTTCAAGCGGTTTTAATGGCGCGCGCACATGTAAGATTTGTTCCAAAGATTGCCGTTTTTGTTCCAAACAACACACGCGCCTCTCGCGCGGGCGCAATCATTAGCTTATTTTGTGTAATTTCGTGATGAAAAGAATCTCCCGGGCAATTTTCATCCCGGCTCTTTCAGCCAACCAATCAACCATGCCGCCCCACACGCGCGGGAACGGCCACCATGCTAAAACTACTCGCAACACAATCTTTTTCCGATAACCGATGTTGACCATCTCAACTGTGCGTGCCGCCCTGAGCCGCCGGCACAAATGCGTGAAAGCCCTCGCTGCAGCGGCCATCATTGCCATCTTCCCGCCCCTCATCACCCGGGCCAACGGGAACTATCTGCCGGCTTCGAGAGATAACCTCCCCAACCTCCATGTCAATGCAATGGCCCAGGACAGCCTCGGCTACATCTGGGTGGGCACCGCCAACGGGCTCTGCCGTGACAAGGGGAACGGCTACGATATTTTCACCTCCGACAAGGGGAACCCCTCCACAATCCCGTCGAACAACGTCACCGCCCTGCTCTACCGCAACGGCACCCTGTGGGTTGCCACCGCCCGCGGCATTGCATCGAAAGACGCCCCCGCTACCGGATTCGTGCGCTATTCGGTGAAAGCCGACCACCAGCAACCCGACGGCTACTACCACGGATTCATCGTCTACAACGGAAAACTCTACGCCTACGGCTACAACGGTCTCTATGAAATCGACAGTGACAACCGCCTGCTTGTGCCGAAAGTGAATTTCGATCACCACGACATCGAGGCGGCCGCCATCGACTCGTCGGGACGTCTGTGGGTTGCATCGGGGGAAGAACTCATCTGCCTCGACTCAAATCTTGAAGCTACACGCCGTGTGGCCGTGCCTGCCGGCAGCACAGTGAAATCCATGCTCACCGACGGGAGCTACATTCTGCTGGGTTCCGACAACGGTTTTCTCCGCTTCGACCCCGCCACCACACAGATTATCCCCATGCCGGGAGCCGAGGCGCTTGCCCACACACCGGTCAACACCATTCTCCCGCTGCAGAACACCGACAAACTGATTATCGGCACACGCGGCCAGGGACCGCAGCTTTTCGACAAGTCAACCGGCGCCCTCCACACCGTCACCGGCAAGTTCAACCTCAACAAAATTCCGTCGGTCGATGTAACCACCGCATTCCTCGACCGGGAGAGCAACCTGTGGTTCGGCACATTCGACAAAGGTGTGTTCCGCCTGTCGAACAGCCCGCAGATGTTCAATGCCGACGATGCCCTCTACGAAGCCTACCGCGACCGCTTCGTCACCCGCATAAAGGGTGATGCCAACGGCCGCTTCTGGGTGGGCACACGCTACCGCGGCCTGAGCCTCTACAATCCCGCCACTCAAAAGGTTACCTATTTCTCCCCTGCCTCCTATCCCTGGCTGCGCGAATTTCCCACACAGTTTGTGCAGGAGCTGTTCATCGACTCGGCAGGGCGCCTGTGGGTGGGGATGGATAACGGCCTGTTTGTGTGCCGCATCAACCCCAACGGCATCCCTTCCCATCTGCTCACCATTCCGCGCACCGGCAATGTGGTGACCATTGCCGAAGATGCCAACAAACGGGTGTGGGTAGGTTCGGCCGACGGTGGAATACGCATCTTCAACAGCGACCTTTCCGAAGTCGACAACGCCTCCGTTCCCACTTTCTCATCCAACAACATCACCCGCCTGCTCCCCTACGACGATAACCACATGCTTGTGGCATCGTTTCTCGACAATATCTACATCGTCGATACCAACACCCTGAAAGCCACCCCGCTCAACCCCGCGCATCAGTCGCAATGGGACATGGCCATCGACGTGTTCTATTCAAAAGACGGCAATCTGTGGATTGGCACCTACGACAACGGACTCCTCGCCTACACCCCGGCCACAAAACAGCTCCGCCATTTCACCGATTTCAAGAGCCACGACATCCTGGCCATCAGTGAGGATACCGGTGGAAACATCTGGTGTTGCTCATCCTACGGCATCTACCGCATCGACCCGGCCACAGGCTCAATCCACTCCTACCTCAAAAATTCAGGCATCAGCGGCAACCAGTATCACGAGAAGTGCACCTTCACCGACCGCAACGGCCACATTTATTTCGGCGGAAACTACGGCATACAGCAGATTTCGCCCGAGAACATCGCCACTTCGCCACATCATGTTCCCATCTATCTCACCGAGCTGCTGACACTTAACCGCGCTCCCGAGGAGAACGACGTGATAACCACCACCGACCTCCCGTTCCTGAAAAATCTCGACCTCGACTATAACAACAACGCCCTCAGCATCGGTTTCACCGGGCTCAACTACGATTCCCCCGTTGAGTATGCCTACATGCTCGAAGGGTTCGACAAGATGTGGATTTTCCCCGGCGAATACAACCACGCCATCTACTCCAATCTTCCCGCCGGAAAATACCGCTTCATGGTGAAGGTGAAGGATAACGACATGTGGAGCGAGCCGTCGCAGCTGCTTGTTGTGAATGTGTCGGAGGCGCCCTGGCTCCACCCCCTGGCAAAGGCGGGCTATGTGGTGTGCATCATCCTCCTTATCATCACCCTCACCCAGCTCTACATTCGGCTGCGACTCGAAAAAGGTCGCCTTGAGCTTGCCGAGAAACAGATGGAGGATGAGCGACTTATGTCGCAGCGAAAGGTGAACTTTTTCAACAACATCTCCCACGAGCTGCGCACTCCCATCACCCTCATCTATGCCCCGGTGAAGTTCCTGCGAAAGAATTTCAGGCAGATGGATTCCAACGAGGTTGAGAACTCTCTCGAATATATCGACCGCAACGTTGACCGCCTGCTCACACTCACAACCCAGATTCTGAAATTCCGCACCGTGCAGGGGGAAACACTCCCGCTGCAGGTCGACTGGCACGACCCTGTTGAGCAGACCGAGAACATAATCCGTCTCTACAACATCTACGCCGCCGAAAAAGACCTCTCGGTGAGCTTCTCCTCGTCGCACGACAGCCTGAAGGTTGTGTATGATGCCGACAAGCTCGAAAAGATTGTGAACATCCTGCTTTTCAACGCAGTGAAATACACTCCGCCGAAAGGGCACATCTCCGTGCGCCTCGAACTCACCGACCACCCCGAGGGTGCACCCGACGCCAAAGGGCATTGGCTTGAGGTGAGTGTTACCGACGACGGTGTGGGAATCCCGATGGACGACCGCAAATCGCTGTTCACCCGCTTCAAACGCTTCTTCAACCCGTTCAGCAACCGCAAAGAGGGTGGCTTCGGCATCGGGCTCAACTTCGTCAACCATCTTGTTGAAAAGCATCACGGCGTGATAACCTATCGCCCCAACACGGTGAAAGGAACAACATTCATCGTCGACCTCCCCGTTGACCGCGAATTCTACAAACCCTCGGAATGGGTGGCCGACAACACCGACAAGCCTACCCGGAAAACCGAACCCGACGACCACCACATTGTGCCCACCGTGCTCAACGAAATAAAACTCGACCCCACAGCGCCGGCTCCCGCCACTACGGTTGAACCGACCGCTGAACCGCCAGTTGACGACCCCGAAAACACCGCTCACGACGAGCCCGAAGAGGAGCCCGAAGCTGCCACCCGCCACAAGATTCTCGTTGTTGAGGATAAGAAGGAGATGGCCGACTTCATCGCCTCGGTGTTCTGCAACGAAAGTGATGTTATTCTCGCCGCCGACGGACGCGAGGGCTTGCAGAAAGCCATCGACGAGCTCCCCGACGTTATTATCTCCGACGTGATGATGCCGATGATGACCGGCTACGAGATGCTTTCGCGGATAAAAACCGAAGCTGCAACATGCCACATTCCCGTGGTTCTCCTCACCGCCAAATCGCGCGACGAGGATAAAATCAAGGGATATGACACCGGTGCCGACCTCTACATGGAGAAACCGTTCAACCCCGATGTGCTCTATGCGGCCGTTAATTCGGTGCTTGCCAAGCTCGAACGACAGAAACATCAGGTGGTGCAGACAGCAGGAACCGCTGAAACACCCCCGGCCGATGAAATGGCACCGCTCGACCGCAAGTTCCTCACAAAACTCTATGCCTACATCAACGACAACATAGGCAATTCCGACCTCAACGTGAACCTGTTAGGCAGAGAGTTGGGATTCTCGCGCACCAACTTCTACCGCAAAATAAAGGCGCTCACAGGCGTTACCCCCAACGACCTTTTGCGCGTGTGCCGCCTCAACCGTGCCGCCCAACTGCTGCTCACACGCGAATACACAATCGGTGAAATCTCCGACATGACCGGTTTCGGAACCCAAAGCCACTTCTCCAACCTGTTCAAGAAACATTTCGGAGTATCGCCCCGCGATTATGTGGCCTCCAACGGCAAAACCGCCACCCCTCCCGCCGACCCCACAACCGTCGCCGACGATGCCCCCGATGAAGCCTAACCCCACGCCGGTTCAGGTTTAACCGCAAATAGCATTCCCAAATCACAAGCCGCCATGCATGGTTACAAGCCGCCATGTATGGCGGCTCTACGTGCGGAGGAGCCGAATTATGGAAAGAATGTCAAAGGGCGATTGCCGGGCGATTGCACAGGGGGAGTGTTCGGAAGAACCCGGAACCTGTGGTTGGGCGGAGTCCGGCGCACCGCAAGGTTCGGACGAGAGTGTGGGGAGGACCCTCACGGGTGGATTCAGATAACGGCGGGGGTGGTTGCGGGGAGGTGTGGGTGATGAATGGGATGATGAGGTAGGTAGTGGCGTTGCGCAGGAGGATGCGCGGGGCGATGTCGGGGGTGATACGCCGGAGTTGGAGGGGGAATTTGCGGCCTCGTTTGGAGTCTTGATAGTGGAGGATAATCAGACCGCTGCCGACGTAGGGGAAGATGGCACGACAGATGTCGAGGAAGTTGAGGTGGTTGCGGCGGAACGGGCTGTAGCTGCGGAAATCCTGCATGTTGAGCAACAGGGCGAACTCGGGGTTGCAACCGCGCAGCCCGGAGGGGTTGCGGGGTGAGAGGCTCCACAACTTCTTGTTACCGGGGAGGCGGGTGAGGGTGCTACGGGTTGCACCCTCGCAGATGATGGCGAGAGTGTGTGGGAGGGAGAGTGAAAGGCGGTAGTGGAGATATTGGCGGAGAATGTGGGTGGAGTCGATGCCCGGTGGGTCGACGATGAGCATGGGAGAGGATGCGGATGCGCGCTCAAGACGAGATATGACGATGCGCTCGGCCCGCGAGAGTGGGCGGCCGATGAAGCGTGCAAAGCCACGAGAGACGGGCATGGGTGGACGCACCGACATGGCGCGGGATGTGGTGATTAGTTTGCGCATCAACGCGCAAAGATAAAAGCCCGCCTCGTGAAGAGGGGGCTTAAAAAGCTCGAAATGTTCTTATGGGGGTGAAAGTTTTCAACTTTCCACAGCACCAAAAAAGGTGATTGATGAGGTGTGGCTACCCAACAACCCTATCGCATTCGGCGCAGCCGCACGTAGAGCCGCCATACATGGCGGCTTGTAACCATGTATGGCGGCTTGTAGATTACCCCTTGAATCAAAAGCGGGGATTGCGGGATTTTTGGGGATTAGCGAACCACTTCCTTGACGGTGCGGGTGGTTCCGTTGGTGTAACGGATGAGTTTGATTACCAAACCTTTGGCATTCTCACCTACGGCACGACCGGTGATGTCGAAAAGGCTTACGCTTTCAACATCGGCACCTTCATCGGCGGCTACATTCTCAACGCCTGCCTGCTGCTCAACTTTGCCGGTCTTTACGTTATACACAAGACGATCGGTGACATTGGTCACGCCGTTCATGGTGTAGTACATCTCCACGCCGATAGTCTCGAGGTTGTCGGGGAGCTGGCTTGTGAGGAAATAGGTGTAGTGCTTCACACCGTCGGAACCGAGAACGAAAGCTCCGTTGTCGGCATAGGTGTAGGGAATCATCTCCATGTCGGAGCTCTGGCGTGTGTAGAATTCCTTGAGGAACACATAGGGCTCGCCGTTCACATAGTAACGGAGCGTCAAGGCATCCTTGAGCAATTGCTCACCTTCGGTGCCCTTGGCGTAGGCGTAGAATTTAAACTCGGCTTCACGACCGTTTTCGAGCGCGTCGGCATCGAAAATGGCATCCTCGTCATAGCCCAGATTGACAGGCACGGCCGATGCGAGCTGCATTTCGGT
Source organism: uncultured Muribaculaceae bacterium (assembly GCA_910586565.1). Lineage (GTDB taxonomy): Bacteria > Bacteroidota > Bacteroidia > Bacteroidales > Muribaculaceae > UBA7173. The sequence goes on from CAJUIT010000002.1 coordinate 82,757, forward strand.
CAGCGACAGTTTCTTGTAGGCCTGATAAACCTCGGGGAGGTCGCTGCCCCATGTGCACACATTAGTTATAAACATCTTACCATCGGTGCAGGCGGTGAATTTACCGGCTTCCTTATCCACTACGGTGATGGGGAGGAAATTGTAGTGAGTGTATTCATACTCGCCCGACGAGTTGATTTCGCGCATAGAGGGAGCCATAACCGTGGGGACATCCTGCGACGAGTAGCTTACAACCTGGAATGCCGGGGCGCGCAGTTCATCGCCTACGTAGGTTGCCTTTACCCATGATTCGGGATAGCGCGGGTCGAACCCTCTGAACCACATTGTGTCATCATCGGCATAGCCCGAGATTGTTGTCTTGTAGGTTTTCTCATCGGCATCGTTCACGTAGGAATAGTCGTAGTAAACGGTTTTGTTCTCAACCGAAGCCACCGGAACAAAACTCAGCGAGGAACCGAGGCCGTAGACAATCTCAGGCCCCTCATCGCTTGCGATGCCGAACATCGGCAACTGATCGGTAGTGTCGAGGGTGAGAGTGCCGTCGTCGGCAACCGAAAATGTGAGCGGGGTGTCGAAATAAGTTTTGGTTTCGGCATTTCCGGCATATCCCTCGGCATCGAGCATATAAAGGCGGGTTACATCGGCGATATTGGGCGACACATACACCACCTGCCCTGCGGGAACAGTTATCTTTTTCGCAGCCTCATCGTAGGTGCCGACAATATATGCAGGCATCGTTTTGCGCATCAGCAGATTGGGGATATAAACCTTGTTGTCGTCGGTAAACACAACGGTGTGCTGCGAATGATAGTCGCCCATGAAGCCGTAAATATCATCGTAGTTTAGAAAGTCGGCGTAATACTCCACCTCCTTGCCGTCGGGAGGAGTTGTGATTACATCTTCGGCCGTTGCCGCCATTGCCAACGGAGCCGCCGCTACAGAAAAAGTGAAAAACAGAGGTAAAAGTTTTTTCATGTGAAAATTGGTTGAGATAAATGTGATTACTTGGGTTCAGGAGCATGCTCTTTTCACCATAATGGCAGCAAAAGAGCTTTAAGTAGCTGTTCAAATTAAACCGCTTCTTTATTTATAAACTTGAACACTAACTGCTCGTTCTTTTTGGCCAGATTCTTATCTTTCATCGGTCACGATGCCCGCATCGCTCCCTCTTCAAGATAAGAATCTGCCTCAAAAATAACTTCACATTTAGTATTCATTTAATCTGACCAGCTACTTATCCGATGGCAAATATAATTGATTTAATTTACATTTCCGCTCATTGTGATAAAAAAAACAGGCACGCCATTTCACAATGACGCACCCGCCCGCCAAACTGCTATCAGTTCGGCTACTTATATTCAATCATTCTTTGGATATTCGATTATTCTTTGGTCGTTGTTTTGGGTTTGCATGCACGCTTGGGCTTGGCAGCGGCCTCTGAGTCGGCTTTTTTAGCCTTAGGGCTCTTTTTAGCCGGCTCTTTAGCTGCGGCAGCCTCGCGCAAACGGTGCTCCTCGTTGAGGTGTTCCTCGTTGAGGCGGTAGGTTGTCACCTCCTTGTTGAGAGTCTCAATCTCGCGAGCCTGGTTGCGGATTGTAGTCAGCAGCGAGTTAAGTTCCTCATTCTCAATCGACATTGGATATTGCTCCTCAACACGCACAATGAAATCAGACAGCACGTTCATGTAGTTGGTGAAAGCCTGATAGGGAGTTTCGTAGGGGCTGAAAAGCGAGTGCATTGCTCCGTCGGCCTTATGCTTTGTCGACATGTAGAAGAAATGGTCGGAAGCCTGAAGGCGACCCCAGTCCTGATGGAGCTGGCGGTTGTCGCTCAATCTCACGCGCTCGGCCACAGAGTAGAGCTTGTTGAAGGCCTCGTTCTGCAATTTGTTGCCGAGCCATGCCGAGGTGTCGCGTGCTTCGTCGGCCCATGAAATGGGGTGTACAACCGACAGCTCGGCAACCGGCTTGAGAATTTTCACAGCCTCTGACGGTGTGATGAATTCCACACCACGCTCGGCGGCGAAACGCGGCAGCGCTTCAAGGAACTGGAAAATGCCGCTCTCACGGTTCTGAAGCTCACCGAAAGTTTCGAGATTCATGAAGAGGTTGAAAATCTGTTCCTCGGCGGGGGTGTCGGCAATCCATCCGATATATTTGTCGGCCGTGAGGGGATATTCGCTCCACGCCGTGTTGGAGAAGCGGTAGGTGATGTCGTCGGAAAGCTTGTCGTTCTTGAGCAACAGCTTCAGCTTGGGAGCCGATGCTGCTGAATAGACATAGTTGGGCGATTTCCATCCGAGAATGTGCTTGGCACCTTCGGTGATGCACCCTTTGAAACCCATAGCCTGGATTTGGGGGGCAAGCTCATCGGAATAAATCAGCTCGGTGTTGCGCAGCACTTTCGGTTTCTGGCCGAAAAGCTCGTGGATTTTATCGGAGTGGAGTTTCACCTGAATGCGGAACTCCTCGGGGTCAATCAGCGCGGCCAGCGAATGGTCGTAGGTTTCGGCGAGGAACTCCACCTTGCCTGTGTCGGCAAGCTTTTTGAGGAGGTCGAGAAATTCGGGCACATAGTGCTCGCACTGCTCGAGAGCCACGCCGGTGATGGAGATTGCGCAGCGGAAAGCACCCTTTGTCTCCTCAATCATCTTGAGCAGGCTTTGGGCGGCGGGGATGTAGCTGCGGTGGGCTATGCGGGTGATGATGTCGTCGTTGGCAAAATCATCGTAATAGTAGTGGTCGTTGCCGATGTCGAAAAAGCGGTAGCGTTTCAAACGGAACGGCTGGTGAATCTGGAAATAGAAGCAGATGGCTTTCATGTTCTATGCGGTTTTTGAGCGGTTTTTTAAATTAATGTCGCGCACGGGGGGATGCGGCTGCATCATGAGCGCCCGAGCACTTTGTTATAAATGTCGATCACTTTCCTGCCGGCTTTATCCCATGTGATTTGGTTTACCTCGGCAAGACCATCCTCGCGCAGCTGGTTGTACATGGCGGGATAGGTGATTATCGAATAGATGGCGTCGGCCATAGCGTCGATGTCCCAATAGTCGGTTTTCACCACATTGGTTAGGATTTCGGCACAGCCGCTCTGCTTCGAGATAATCGAGGGCACGCCCATCTGCATGGCTTCGAGGGGTGAGATGCCGAATGGTTCGGAAACCGAGGGCATCACATACACATCGGATGCCTTCAGCATTTCGTAGACCTGCTTCCCTTTCTGGAATCCGGGGAAATGGAAACGGTCGGCGATGCCTCGTTCGGCGGCAAGGTCAATCATCTTATCCATCATGTCGCCCGAACCGGCCATGACGAAGCGCACGTTGTGGTCGAGCTTCAGCACCTTGGCGGCAGCCTCCACAAAGTATTCGGGCCCTTTCTGCATGGTTATGCGCCCCAGGAATGTCACAATCTTATCCTTAGGCTTATTCACCTCAACGTCGAGCAGTTCGCGGCTGAGGGGAATCACGGCATTGTGAACGGTTGTTACCTTTGCGGGGTCGATGCCATATTTCTCAATAACCGTTTGACGGGTGAGGTTGCTCACGGTGATGATGTGGTCGGCCTGCATCATGCCGTCGCGTTCGATGTTGAAAACGGTTGGGTTGACATTGCCGCGCGAGCGGTCGTAGTCGGTTGCATGAACATGAATCACCAGCGGTTTTCCGGTTACCTGCTTGGCGTGGATGCCTGCGGGATAAGTGAGCCAGTCGTGAGAGTGGATTATGTCGCAGGGGATTGTGCGTGCTATCACTCCGGCCACAATGGAGTAGTTGTTGATTTCCTCGAGCAGATTGTCGGGGTAGCGGCCCGAGAATTCGATGCACCCCAGATCGTTGGTGCGCATGTAGTTGAAATCGGCATAGATGTGGTCGCGGAGACGGAAATAGAGGTCGGGGCTCATGAGTTTGCCGATGCGGCTTTCAACATAGTCGCGGCTTACGTCGCGCCAAGCCACAGGCACCTGCGAGGCACCCACGATGTGGGCGAACTCGCGGTCCTCGTCGCCGAAGGGTTTAGGAATAACGAAAGTTATATCCATATCGCCACACTCCCACATCCCTTTTGTGAGGCCGTAGCTGGCGGTTCCGAGTCCGCCGAGAATATGAGGGGGGAATTCCCACCCGAACATTAGTGCTTTCATTAGGTCGTGTCAGTGTGTGTGGTCAGGAATCAAAACGTTTGAGAGTGCGGATGGTGCGGAGCACCTCAGCGATGTTGGTGGCATGGGAGATTGCGCCACGCCCCGAGAAGGGGGGATTGCCGTCGTAGAGCTGCGACAGGGAGCCGATGCACCCCTGCGACATCTCCTCCTCGAAACCGATGAGCATGCGGTCGATGTAGCTCACGCCGCTGCGGCCGAACACTTTGAGATAGGCGTCGGCATAGAAGCCCATGAGCCAGGGACGCGCCGGGCCGTTGTGCATTGCCTGCTCGCGGTCGTAGGGTGACCCGAGGTAGAAGGGGCGGTAGCCGTAGCTTTTCGGCGACAATGTGCGGAGCCCTTTGGGGGTGAGGAGCTCGCGGGTGACCACGTCGAGCACACCTTTGCGCTGGCGACGGTCGAGCGGCGAGTGGTCGAGCCCGATGGCGATTGCCATGTTGGGGCGCACCGAGGGGTCGGCATAGTTGCCCGAGACATAGTCGTAGAGATACCCGTAGTCGTTAAGGAATGTGTCGACAAAGGGTTGTTTCATTTTTTCGGCGGCGGCCAGCCATGCCTCGCGGCGCGATGCGAATGCCTCGTCACCTTCGGCAAGGTCGGCGGCGAACATCAGGGCGTTATACCACAGGGCGTTAATTTCAACGAGCAGCCCTGTGCGCGGAATCACGGGGCGCCCTTCCCACACGGAGTTCATCCAGGATGCGGGCTCGAGGGTGCCGTCGGTCGAGAGCAGCCCGTCGGGGGTGACTTCAAGGCGCGGATGATGACCGTTTAGCACGAAATCGATGATGTCGGCCACCGGTTGCATGTAGCGCGCGGAAGCAGCTTCGCGGCCATAGTTTCGTGCATATTGCTGAATGGCCCACAAGGCCCAGCCGGGAATGTCGGGGAGGTCGATGCCGTGGATTGTGCGCGAAATGTAGCCGTTATCCATGAAACGCCCCATTGTGGCGAGGGCTGTTTCCATTATCTCTTCGAAATCGCCGCGGTGGTCGATGGCTATTGTGTTGCCGGGGAGCGACATGAAAGTGTTGCGGGCGAGGATTGTTCCCCAAGGATAGCCCGAAAGCATGTATTCGTGGTCGCTGCGCTTGAGATAGAGCTGCTTGGCGGCATTTTTAAGGCAGTTGAAGAAGCTGGTGCGGCATGTGCGCGAGGCTATCTCGTTTTCGTAGAGTTTGTGAAGGGTGCGGGTGTTGATTTCGGAAAGGCCTGCCGAAAAGATTATCGACTCCCCTTTCTTGATGTTGACCTGAAAATAGCCGGGCACCCAGAGGTCCTCGGTGTAGGGCACGCCCCGCTCGAGGTCCTTCACATATTCGATGTTGTTGTACCAGTTGGGGTCGTTCACCCATTCGGGTTTGCGGGTGAGCTGCATGTAGAGCGTGGGATAGCCTTCGTAGAGGCAGCATGCAATGCCGTTCTGCACCGGTTGGCAATTCGTGTTGAGCTTGTCGTTGGCGATGCACAGGGCATTGCTTTCGCGGAATGCAAGGAACGGACGGAATTGCAGTGTTGTGGGTGAATGGGCCTCCACCAAAGTGTAGCGTATGAGCAGACGGTTCTCTTTGGAGATGAAAATTTTCTCCTTGGTTAGAATCACGCCGCCAACGCGGTAGGTGGTGCGCGGCACACTCTCGCAATCGAACTCACGGATGTATTTGTGGCCGTTGGGGCTGTAGACTCCGCCTTGATAGCGGTGCAGTCCGAGGTTGAAAGGGGCGCCGTGCTGAATCACCGTCTCGTCGAGACTCGACAGCAGCACGTGGGGCTTGTATTCCTCGTCGCCCACGGGCACCACCAGCAGCCCGTGTTGCTTGCGGGTGTTGCATCCAACCACCGATGTGCAATGATAAGCACCTGCCTGATTAGTGCGGAGCATCTCTTTGGGGAGTGATTGCTCCAGGTTAATCATCAGGTTCTTATCAAACTTTAGATAACTCATTAGTTTGATTGATATGTTGGTTAGTTTTTAGGTTACGGTTTATGAGGGTGTGTCATAACGGCTCGTCCGCGTCGTCGCTTGCGGGATTCGGTCTCGGTCACGTACTACAGTACGCTCCCATCGGCCTCACCCACAAGCTCCTACCGGCCAAACCATTCTGACAACGCCCTCACCATCCGGATTAAGACAAGGCGGAGTGTCAAAATTTAAGCATTTTGACACCTCGCTTTCGAGAAAACATTGCCGGGCGCCGCTGCGCCGGAATGTTTTGCCGGGATGAGAGGAGAAGGAGCGGAAGTGTTAAATAACAATGTTTTTCAACCTATGCGTGCGGAATATTTCCAAATTTCGCTTCATGGTACTATACAAACAACGAATTTAGGCCGATTTTCCCACTTTTACAAATATTTATTAAATAATTATCATATTTTTCACTTTCCCCTGCGGTCGAGAAAAAAATCGCGCATGAGGGCGGCGCATTCGTCGGCCAATATCCCTTCCACAACCTCCGCCCGTGGATGAAACGGTTTGCGCACCACAAATGTTGAGTAGCCGCGTTTCAAATCGGGAGCTCCGATAACAATGCGGGGAATCTGCGCCCAGGATATGGCTCCGCAACACATCAGGCATGGCTCCACGGTGACATAGAGCGTGCAGTCGGTGAGATATTTTCCACCAAGGGTCTGCTCGGCGGCGGTGATTGCCTGCATCTCGGCATGAGCGGTGACATCGCCAAGCGATTCGGTGAGGTTATGCCCCCGGCCTACTATGCGGCCTTTGCACACCACTATGGCTCCGATTGGAATTTCACCGGCTGCGCCGGCTGCGCGGGCCTCGGCAAGAGCCATGCGCATGTAGCGTTTATCATCATCGAACATGGGAGTAGTTTTTAGTTTTTAGACGAAAGACAAAAGACAAAAGACGAAAGCGAGAATAGTTGGGGGTTGGGGTTTTTAGTTGTTAGGAGGAGGGAGTGGGTACAATCGGCGGGCTGCGCACGCCTCGCTCGCGGGCGATTGGTTGCCCCCGACACCTACGCTGCGCTTCGGCGGCGGGGGTTACGAAGAAATCGGCGGGCTACGCACGCCGGCCGGCGCGGGAGGGCGTTTAGCGAAACTTCACGGGGACGTTCGGCGAAGCCGCGCGTAGAGCCGCCATATATGGCGGCTTGAGGTGGGGAAAGTCGTTAGGGTCATTAGGGTGCATTAAGGCGGTGGTGGTTAGGGTGGTGAGGACGGTTAGGGAGGTTAGGACGGTGGTGGTTACGGAGGTTACAAGCCGCCATGTATGGCGGCTCTACGTGGGGATTCTTCAGACCTCGATTAGCTGGCTTTTGAGGGGGAACCAGAGGTAGCCGCGGGCACCGGGGTGACCCGATTGGGCAAGGAGGCCGATGTAGTCGCGCACTTGCTCGAAGTAGGCACGGCGGTTGGTCTCGCCGAATTTATAGTCGATTACGGCGATGGTGCCGTCGGGGAGCCACACCACCCTGTCAGGGCGGAGCAAGGTGACGGGGCCGGTGAGCGACCGCTCGTTGATGGCGCGCGTGAACCCTTCGAACCAGGGGCGCACCCGGGGGTCGGCGAGCGCCGTGGTGAGAAGCTGACGGCAGGTTTCGCGCTCGGTGGGCGACAGGCGGTAGCGGGTTGCCTGCCTGTGGAGAGCGCGCGGCAAATCGGCGAGATGATTCACGCGGCTGAGAACGCTGTGTAGGAAGGTGCCGCGGTGGCGGTCGTTGTTCATGTCGAAATCGGAGATGTCGTCGAAATCCATCGTGGCACAGATTTCTGCACGGTCGTTGACGGCATATTCCTCGGGGATGGAGAGTTGAAGAGCTTCTTCTTCCTCAACATCGGCCTCAACATCTTTCCCGGGCTTCGGGCTGCGACGTGGCGCGGTGGGGGCACCGAGCTCGAAGAGGGGCATGCCGCATTCATCCTCTGTCAGGTTTCCGGCAAGGGGAACCATCCACTCAGCCGCTCCGACGGCTGCTCCGCAGCGCGCCGTGAAGTCGGGCGTCATGGCCTTTATGGCATTATATATATAGTCGCCCAACAGGGGCTCGGGCTCCTTCCGGCCGGGCTTCGGAGCGGGGAGGGTTGCCATCTTGTCGACGTAGACGCACAGCTCGCTCACCGCACGGGTGAAGGCCACGTAGGCCACGTTCAAGGCATCGGTTTTCTGTTCTATCTCCCACTCCTCGGTGTCGGCGCGCAAGGCATCAAGCGATTTGTTGGCGCTTCGGTTGGGGAGGGGGATGAAGGGGGGCACTATGTCGGGGTCGACCTCGGGGAAGGCATCGGGGTTGAGTTGGTACCACGAGATGCTTCGGACGTAGGGGGAATCGTATTTGACAGTCTTGTCGGAACAGAACGGGATGTGAACACACTCATATTCCAACCCTTTGGCCTTGTGGATTGTGAGCACGTTGATTGCATCCAACCCCTCGGGGGGCGCCACGTTGGTGGCATGGCCGGTGCGGTCCCACCACTCGAGAAAACTGTTGAGGTTGTTTTCACCACGGTCGGAGAAGTCCATGACGAGGTCCTGAAAGGCGGTGATGAACACGTTCTCGCGGGTGCGGGCATCGGGGGTGAGGAATTTCCCGATTATACGTTCGGTCATTGCCAGAAGTGTGGGGGACTCCATTTCGGAGAGCCGCTGCAGCTCGGCGTCAATCTCGGCCTGTGTATCCTCGGGAGTCTCATCGACCGGCACGGAGGTGGCGGCAACGGCTTTTGCGAGCGCCTCGCGGTCGGTGAGGCGGCGCATGCGCGGTTTGCCGTCGGCATCGGTGATGATGTTGCCGTTGGCATCGGTCTCCTCAGTGAGGTCGAAGCGGCACAACTCGAAACGGTGAAGCAGGCGATAGCGGCGATAGGCGGGATTGATTACGTTCACCGGATTGCCGTCGGCATCGACCTCACCCCCGGGCTTCACCACCAGCATGGGGCGGGTGGCGAGCCTGAGCACATTGACAATCATGCGCACTGCGGGTGACATGTTGATTTCCATCGAGTCGGCCGACATGACGGGGAGTTTTCCGTGCCGCCACAGGGGGTCGTTCTCCATCACATCCATGAGGTGGGTGATGACCGCTTTTCCCTGACTCTTTTTCCTGACGAGCACGGCAATGTCGCGCGGACGGTAACCGGCCGAGAGTTGTCGCGAGATTTCGGCAGTCATCAGATCAAGCTGGCGGTCGGCGGCGGCATCATCACCGTCATCACCGTCATCCTCGGCCGCCTGCCCGGAGGTGAGGAACCGCACTTTCACGTAGCCTCTGAAATCGGAATGGCGCGGGGGAATCTGCTGTATAAGTCCGGCATAGGTGCGGGAAACCGGGCCGCCGGCAATGCCGCCGTCGAACAGGCGGGCCATTGAATTGAACAGGGTGTTGTTGAAGCGCACCACATCGGCCGAGCTTCGCCAGTTGGTGTTGTCGGCAATGTCGGCACCGCGCGTTTCGAGAGCTCCGGGGAACCGGGAGTCGACCAACTGCTCGACATAGCTGCCGAGGAGGCGGGGGTCGGAGTTGCGGAAACGGTAGATGCACTGTTTCTCGTCGCCGATTATGAGGTTGTCGTTGCCGCGGCTGAGGCTCTCCAGCACGAGGGGGCGGAGGTTTTCCCACTGCATCTGCGATGTGTCCTGAAACTCGTCGATGAGATAATGGCGAATGGCGGTGCCCATGCGCTCGTAGATAAATGGGGTTTCATCCTCGCTGATTATGCGGCGCAGGAGGTCGTTGGTGTCGGAGAGGAGGAGGGCATCGTTGTCGCGGCGATATTCTTCAAGGTAATGGTGGATGCGGCCGAAGAGCCCGAGCTGAAACACCCGGCTGTAGACATAGGCATAGAGGGTGCGACGGTCGGCGAAAGCCACCGCCTCGCGCAATGCGAGCGACAGGGTTTCGACAAGCGCTGCAGGGGGATTCGAGTTTTTCTTGAATGCCCCCTCCACATCGTCCGCCGCACGGCGGAAGGTGTCGGAGGGGAGTTTTGAAAAATCACCCTCGGCATAAGCCTGGAGGCGTGTGACAATGTTTTTCTGCACGCTTGCGTCGGCCATCTCCACGGCCCTGCGGCAGAGGTTTTCAACCGATTTCTGCGTTTGGGCAATCGCTCCAGAGGGGGCTATCGCCTGAGCGAAACGCACAATGCGGTCGGGGTTGGAGAGGTAGTTGTCGATTTCGGCGCGGTTGAGCTTATATTTCTCATTGAAGAAGTGGCCCATGTCGGAAATCAGGCCGGCGTTGACCGACGATGTGCGCGACAGCAGGTTAAAGCTTTTCCCTTCGGTGAGCATCGACATCATGTATTGCCTGAGCCATTCCTCGAGGTAGCGGTGCATGCGGCGTTCGGAGGGGTCGGCCGGTTCGCCGAAATTTATCGAGGTGAGCATCTTTCCAACCGCCACGGCGAGGGGAAATTTGTCGTCGATTTCCACATTGCGGGTTGGAGGGAGCTCAAGCTCGCGCGAGAAGGTGTTGAGCACACGCTGAAAAAAGGAGTCGATGGTGCTCACGTTGAACCACGAGAAGTTGAACAACACGTCGGCGAGAGCGCGCCCGGCGTGCTCGCCGAGTGTGGCGGCATCGGTGCCGAAAAGCGTTGTGAATTCTTCGAGATAGGGACTTTTAGAGCGGCGCGACTCATCGGCAAGCGTTGCCAGCTCGTTGATGATTCGGTTGGTCATCTCCTCGGTTGCCTTGTTGGTGAAGGTCACCGCCAGAATCTGGCCGTGAGCCTTCGGTTTCTGATAACCGTAGGATGCGGCGGGACGCAAGCGGTAGCGGTCGCCACGCTTCTCGCCCAACAGCAGTTTGAGATATTCTTTTGTGAGGGTGTAGGTTTTTCCCGACCCGGCCGAAGCTTTGTGTATTTTCAGCATCCGCGCTCCATTTTTTAATTCCTACGTAAAAGTACCAAAAAAAATCCATTCGGCCACATTTGCAGCGCCGGGGCACTGCCCAATTCGAGTAGAATAACACTTATTAATCAAGGCGGTGGGATGCACAAAAAAACCGGGCGAGGTTGGAGGCTCGCCCGGTTTCTTCGGAGAATGATTCTAATCTTAAATGAGATCAGCTTAAGGAACAGTTCTATATATTACACTTGTCTTGGGTTTAGTTGTTTTTGCCCTGAACCTTCAAGGGGATTGTGCAGGTGACTTCAGAGAGGTCGGTGAAGGTTACGGTAGCCTTGATGGTGAGGTTGTAGCTCGGGATGAGGGTAGCGCCGAGGTTGTCGTAGGTAACGATACCTGTGTTGGCGTTGATTCCGAAGGTTGCCTCGGGGTCGAGGTTGCCCTTGAAGGTCTTGTAAGCCTCATCCTCAACAAATGCATACTTCACAGTGGGAGCTGCCACCTTGTAGGTGTTCTGGGCCTTGCTTGAGAGTGCGAGAGCGTTGTTAACCCATGAGTAGATGGTTGCACCGTCGATGTCCTTGACGAGAACCGAGTGGGCTGCGGCTACTGACACTGCACCGGTTTCGTTGCCGTTGAGTGTGAGGGCTGTGCCGGTGGTTCCGCGGAACGGGTTGTTGAACCAGATGTTGAAGTAAACGGGGTCGCAGAGCTCGCCGTTGACGAGGGTGATGTCGTACTTCATACCTGCAACAAGCTTATCCTGAGTGAGAGCTGCGGTGAGAGCGATAGTGCCGTTGGTGGCGGGGCTGCCGGTCTCGGTGTAGCTTACACCGGTCTGTGTTGTGGGGTTGAGCGAGAACTTGATATCCTTGGCATTGTTGATTGTGTTGTAGTACTCGAAGATGTTCTTGCCGCCAATCATAGCGAATACCTCGGAGATGTTCATCTGAAGCGCCCACTTGCCGGCAACGAGTTTACCCTTGGTGATGACAACATTCTCATAGCCTTCGTAGGACTTGCCTGCGTAGTAGTTGGGGTTGAATGAGAAGGGAGTGCTTTCGCAGTAAACGTAGAATTTCTGAGTAATCACCACATTCTTGCGCGACTTGTTGTTGTCGGCGGGGATTGTGATGGTGACAGTGTATTCGGCACCCTTGAACTTGTCGTCGACTTTCACATTCTTGTAAGCGGGGTTGTGCTGTGTGCCAACCATGTTGTCGATCTCGAACTTGATGTTGGAGGTCTGGGTGTCACCGTTGCCGAGTGTGGTTTCGCAGAAGATACCCTTTGCCGACAGTGAGAATGTGTTGTTGGCCTGAGCCTTACCCGAAGCGAGCTCAATCTGCGAACCGTTTGCGCCGGTTACACTTACGGTAACGTCGTAGTTGTCGTTAGCACCGCCGTAGAAGTCCCAGAATGTGCTTGAGGTAAGACCGGTTGCACCATAAATCTTATTGTTTACGGTCTTCCAATCCATCTGGCCGACGAGAGTCTTGGTGGACTTGAGAGCGTGGTATTCATAAGCCTGCTGTGCCATAGGAACGGGAAGGTCGCCGAGGTCCTCCGACTGTGTGGGCTTATCCTTAACAATAGCAATCTTGATGTAAGCCGAAGCGATGAGCTGCTTTTCGCCGCTGTTGTCGGTGAGGAAAGCATCCACGCGAACCACGGGGGTGCGGCCGATGGCAGGAGTCTTGCCGTCGGTGAGGTGACCCTGGTCGGTATTCACGGTGAGCTTGTTGTCGACGAGTTTCACAAACCACTGCTGGTTGGTGTGCTGAACGTCGTCGGAGTTATACTCCGAGGGGAGCGAGAACTCATAGCTCATGCCCACGAAACCGAGCTGTGCCAACCAATCACCCTCAGAAACGCAGTAGAGACCGGGGATTTTGGTGAGGTCGAGGTCGCCGGTGTAGACCATCTCGTAGTTTGCAGCATCGTTGAGAGCGCAGAACTGCTGGATAAACGCGCTGGTTTCAGAAGTTTTGCTCACGATGGCCTGGGTGCGGGGATAGAGACGGTATTTGTATCCGGTGATGGCCGTGGTGGGATTTGCCTTGAGGTAAGCGCTGTCGACGAGGATAGGCTCGATAGCTTTGGAGCTGATGCCGATATAATCGGAAACAGTGCGGTTCTGGCCGTTCCAGAGGCTCAGGGCTGCAATGTTCTCCTTGCTGTTGGAGAGCTTGCCGGCGTTGATTGTGGTTTTGAGGGAGATTTCACCGTTGGCGAGGTCGTAGTTCTTGGTGAGTTCGGTACCGTCGGGGGAGAGAACCTTTGAAGAAACCACGTTGAGAACCTGCTCAACATCGCCTGCGGCGCGCGAAACAACCTGACGACCTACGAACGACGCATTGCCGTAGGGATATACATAAGCGTCGGAGGGGTTGATGCGGTAGGCAACTTCCACGATGTTGGACTTGTTCCATCCGCTCTGGGGGATGAACGCCTTTGTTGTTGAATTATATTTTGCTTCGGAAAGATAATTAACAATGTGGAAGAAAGGTTTGTCGGTGGTGGGATAAGCCACGGTTGAGCTCATCACAGTGGGGATAAATTCGAGAGAGCCCACGGGTGTGCCCATGTCGAATTCCTTGGTGCCGTAAACGGGGTTGCCGTTATCATCCTTGCCAATCTCCACATTGCCGATGATGAGCTTGTTGCCGGTAAAGGCAGCGGTGATGGCAGGATTTGAAGATGACGCACCGGCTTCAACCTGCCAGCGGATGCCTGAGTTCTCAAGCTTCTTGCCATCCTGATAAATCCAGAAGTAGCCGTCGGATTCGGGAACGTAGTATTTGCCGTTGGTGCCATTGGTACCGTCGGTGCCGGGAGCACCGGGTTGGCCGGGCTGACCGGGAGCACCGGGCTCGCCTGTGTCACCTTTATCTCCTTTATCACCCTTTTCACCTATGGCGCGGTAGTCGGTTTTCTTGCCATTCTCATACCAATATCCGTCGGTACCGATGGTCCACGTAGTGCCGGGGGCGCCGGGAGCGCCATCTTTGCCATTGGTAAGGTTGAGCACCTTGCCGTCGCTGAGGGTGATGGCGATGCCGGTGGAAGTCTCCGCGACACTGGTGATAACCTTGCCGCTGCGGAGCTCTTCCTGCAGTTTGCCAAGATCTACATTGATGGCGTCGATCTGCGATTGCAGGTTGTCAATGTCATCATCGTAGTCCTTGCAGGAAGTGAAGCTCCCTGCCGAACCAACCACGAGGGTAGCGAGCAGGAGCCCGTTGATGAATTTTTTGTTCATAGATGTAATTTTAAGTTATAACTTTAAGTGGTTATTAATTATGTTGATTTTCAAGACCATAGCATCCCACAGGGATATAATTGCACATACTGCGGGCATTTGTGACGAAAACTTTAGACAAAGTTAGACCAAAGGGTACTTTCGGGCGTGAAATGTATATTGCGGGAGTGCCACACAAGTGTGCCTATTTTGACACGCTTCTATCGCCTGCGCCCGAATTCCGAGTTGTAACAGGCAGATTTTCACTAAGTTCGGCAAAGAAATCGCGGCCGAGAATCACCGATATCCTCGACAACAGGGCGGTGTCGATTGAATGCTTCTGAAAAAGGCGGTAAACATTTGACCGGTCGCACCCAATCTTTCGTGCGAACCACGTGACGGAACGTTCCTGACGTTCGAGTTCCTCACGGATAATTGTGCCTATCGGTTCCATAGCTCAGAGGTGATAAAAGAATGGTGGAAAACAAAACATGCCGCTGCGGAGGCACGGCAATAGGCGTGCTTCGCGCAACGGCATGAGAAATGCGGCTGTTTGATAATGTCAGTCATAGCAGGATGCGGCTGTTTGGCGGCACACTCCGGGCACCGGCTTAGTCCCGCATCCCACGGAACCTCTATAACTTTAACGTGAAAAGAGAGAGTGTGCGCCTCGGCACACCTAATTATTATTAAATGCAAAACGTGGGATGCATTCCATGTCGTCATCCCCTTTTCAAAGGTCTTCGCATTACCTACTTCCAAAGGATGTATCGACAGTCGCAGCCCACGTGGATATATTCAATCACCACACGCCAAGATGCCCACGAGCCTCCAACGGGAAGGATATCCTCCTTGCGGAGGATCCTCCCGTCGACCCATGAACATTGACGGGTGTGTTAATTGACACATCGCCAATGGACGTTTCCGATTGCCGTTTCTTTTTGGAAGATTCAATAAAGTTGCGAAGTTTATGAAAAGAAAGAAACGAAACGTAAAACGTCTTGCTTATATAAAACCGAGCCCACCCGCCTCTGCGACGGCCCGTTGTGTTGAAACAGAAACTGAAAAATCGTTCCAACGGTGCAAATATAAAGATTTAGGTTCAAATATCAAACATCCATTTGAAAGAGGAGCCGAACCGGTGGAATGCCGAAGTGAGAGATTTCATGAAGGGGGAAGGCTCCGGGGCCGCGGGTGGTTTTGAACGGCGGTAACCAAATGGCGCAGGCGGTTGTTATAATAGTGTGAGAAATTTTCGTTAACTTTGTCATCACTTTTCAACTACCAATGATTGAACGAATCGTAATCATCGACAGCGCCGACCCCGTCAGTTTCTACGGCGTGAACAACGCCAACATGCAGCTTATCCGGAACCTGTTTCCGAAACTCCGCATGGCCGCCCGCGGGTCGGTGATAAAAGTAATCGGCGACGATGCCGAAACAACCGAGTTCGAGAAAAAAATCAAGGAGCTTGAGGCCTATTGCGCAAAATACAACAAGCTCACCGAAGATGTGATTCTCGACATCATCAAAGGGGAGACACCCCACGATTCGCGTGCCGACGACGTGATTATCTACGGCGTGAACGGCAAGCCCATCAGCGCGCGCACCCCCACCCAGCAGTTGCTGGTGCGCACTTTCCAAAAAAACGACCTCACTTTCGCACTCGGCCCCGCGGGCACGGGCAAAACCTACGTGGCGATAGCCTTGGCGGTGAAAGCCCTGAAGAACCGCGAGGTGAAGAAAATAATCCTGTCGCGCCCGGCAGTGGAGGCCGGCGAGAAACTGGGATTCCTCCCCGGCGACATGAAGGATAAAATCGATCCCTATCTCCAGCCGCTCTACGATGCTCTCGAGGATATGATTCCGGCCGTGAAGCTGAAGGAGTATATGGAAACGAAAGTGATTCAGATTGCTCCGCTGGCATTCATGCGCGGCCGCACGCTCAACGATGCGGTAATCGTTCTCGACGAGGCGCAGAACACCACCACCCATCAGATAAAAATGTTCCTCACCCGCCTGGGTGTCAACGCCAAGATGATAATCACCGGCGACGCCACCCAGATTGACCTCCCGCGCACGGTGAGCTCGGGACTTATCCAGGCCCTGCGCATCCTGAACGGCATTCCCGGCATCGGGAAAGTTGAGTTCGGCAAGAAAGACATTGTGCGCCACCAGCTGGTGCAGCGCATTGTGGAAGCCTACCAGGCCTACGACGAGGAGCAGAAAGCCAAAGCACCCGCCACAGGCGCAGCCGACGGTTCCTGCGACGGCACCACCGACGAAAACCAACAACTCCAATCATAATCATCAATGGCAACTTTAACGAAAACCGACTTTAATTTTCCCGGCCAGACCGCAGTTTATCACGGCAAAGTGCGCGACGTCTACACCATCGCCGACAACCTCCTGGTGATGGTGGCAACCGACCGCATCTCGGCCTTCGACGTGATTCTTCCCGAAGGTATCCCCTACAAGGGTCAGGTGCTCAACCAGATTGCATCGCAATTCCTCGAAGCCACCGCCGACATCGTGCCCAACTGGCGACTCGCCACCCCCGATCCGATGGTAACCGTGGGCTACCGCTGCGAGGGTTTCCCCGTTGAAATGATTATCCGCGGCTACCTCACCGGTAGCGCCTGGCGCGAATATGCCGCCGGCAACCGCACCCTCTGCGGCGTGACACTCCCCGACGGGATGCGTGAGAACGAACGTTTCCCCCAGCCCATCATCACCCCCACCACCAAAGCCGCCGAAGGACACGACGAGAACATCTCGCGTGAAGAAATCATTGCCCAGGGCCTTGTGAGCAAGGAGGACTACGAGCAGATGGAAGCCTACACCCGCGCCCTGTTTGAACGCGGCTCGAAGATGGCCGCCGAAAAGGGATTGATTCTCGTGGACACAAAATATGAGTTTGGCAAGCGCGAGGGTAAGGTGATTCTCATCGACGAAATCCACACCCCCGACTCCTCACGCTATTTCTATGCCGACGGCTACGAGGAACGCTTTGAAAAAGGTGAGCCCCAGCGCCAGCTCTCGAAAGAATTCGTGCGCCAATGGCTCATCGACCACAACTTCATGGGAAAAGAGGGGCAGCAGGTGCCCGAAATGACCCCCGAATTCTGCAACGAGGTTTCGGAACGCTACATCGAGCTCTACGAACACATCACCGGCAAAACATTTGAAAAGGCTCCCGAGGAACACCTCGCCGACCGCATCGCCGCCAACGTGCTCACCTGCCTTGAGCAGCTCAACCGATAAAGCAACCGTCACACCCCACCAATCACACACCCCAAGCCGTTGACACCCGAAAACATAAAACCCTACGACAGTTCCCGCCCGAAAACCGAGCAGGTTGAGGAGATGTTCGACTCCATCGCCCCGGCCTACGATTTCATGAACCGCGCCATGACCTTCGGCATCGACCGGTTGTGGCGCCGCAAGGCGGTGAAAATGGTTGCAGCCACCAACCCCGGCCACATCCTTGATGTGGCCACGGGCACGGGCGACCTCGCCATTCAGCTATGCCGCTCAATCGGCGGTGTCGCCGTCACGGGGATTGACCTCTCGGAGGAGATGCTGCGTGTGGGGGAGGAGAAAGTGAAAAAAGCCGGGCTCGCAAATCGCATCACCATGCGCAAAGCCGACTGCCTTGCCCTCCCCTTCCCCGACAATTCGTTCGATGCCGTCACCGTGGCCTACGGCGTGCGCAACTTCGAGCACCTCGATAAAGGGTATGCCGAGATGGCCCGGGTGCTTCGCCCCGGCGGGATGCTGTGTGTGATTGAGCTTGCAGTGCCGCAAGGGAAGCTGGTACGCCCGCTATATAATATATACACGCGCACGGCGATTCCCGCAATCGGCCGGCTCATTTCGGCCGACCGCCGCGCCTACTCCTACCTTCCCGAGTCGATAGCGGCAATGCCCCGCGGAGCCGAGATGCTTGAGCTGATGCGAAAGGCCGGACTCACCCAACCCCGCCTCACAGAGCTCACATTCGGCACATGCGCCATCTACACGGCCCGGAAGCCCGTTTGACCCCTGTTTTCATCGTAGCCAAGGTTTCCACACACCGATTTTGACCCATTTTTGGTAAAAATTACCAAATATATTGCTAAAATGTGTTAAACGGAGCGGCAAACTATTGCACGAACCGAAAATAATGGCTTCCTTTGCATGTGTGTTTTTCATAGTATTAGATTAAGATAAAGGTTTAAAGGAAAAAGGTCGTCGTGATGACGACCTTTTTTAATTTTCCGCCCCCTGCGCCCTACACCCCCGATTTCGTCATTTTCCGGCCCCCGCTCCGCAACAGCGACAGCTGCATTGGAGAGATGCGGAATGCAGGGAGCGTTCATTAGGCATCGCACCTCTCCAAGGTTGCGCTGAACGATCGGTTGAAGAATCCCCACCAAACGCCGCAAAGCGGCTATATGGTGAGGTTACTGACAACCCCGTGGTCTCCGACCACTTGCCCCGTCCCCCAACGTATCGCTATTACATGGATGCACCCGGCTGCATCGGCCAATCCGAGCAAAAAACGCTTTGCGTTTCGGCGAGCGATGCCACCCCGAGCCGCCACCAAGCCTTCCAGAGCCTTCCAGAGCCGCCATATATGGCGGCTCTACGTGCGGCTTCGCCGAATGTAGCCCCCGCGTCAGCCTCTAAAAACTACAAAACTAAAAACTAAAAACGGGAAACTAAATCCCGCGTTAGCCGGCGTGCGAAGGCCGCCGATTTCATCGTAACCCCCGTTGCCGCAGCGAAGCGGAGGCGTCGGGGGACATACAACCTGACGAACAGGCAGGCGTGTGAAAGCCCCCGATTGTGGGAGCACCGCCACCAAGCCGCCATGTATGGCGGCTCTACGTGCGGCTTCGCCGAATGAGGCCCCCGCGTAGCCGCTGGAAACTGACTTCTCGCTTCTGACTTCTTACTTCTTACTTCCGACTTCTGCCTTCTTGCATCCTTAAAGAATTACAAATCTGTTAAAGATTAAGGCTGTGACAAAAAAAATGCGTAACTTCGCGTGTTAAAAACCTTTATCGGTTTTAGCCCCTCTATCCAACGGCGACAGATGCCCTGCGGCATCGCGAAGTTGACGTTTGCGTAGAAAACCAAATTTCTCAAAACAACATAATTACTGATTATGAGTAACGAAAAAAAATTCTTAACCTGTGACGGTAATCAGGCTGCTGCGCATATTTCATATATGTTCAGCGAAGTAGCCGCGATCTACCCCATCACACCCTCGTCGACCATGGCTGAATATGTTGACGAATGGGCTGCTGCCGGCCGCAAGAACATTTTCGGCGAAACTGTTCTGGTGCAGGAAATGCAGTCGGAAGGCGGTGCCGCCGGTGCCGTTCACGGCTCACTCCAGGCAGGTGCCCTCACCACAACCTACACTGCATCGCAGGGTTTGTTGCTGATGATTCCCAACATGTACAAAATCGCAGGCGAACAGCTCCCCTGCGTGTTCCACGTGTCGGCCCGCACCCTCGCCTCTCACGCTCTGAGCATCTTCGGCGACCACCAGGACGTTATGTCGGTGCGCCAGACCGGCTTCGCCATGCTGTGTGAAGGCTCAGTGCAGGAAGTGATGGACCTCGCAGGTGTTGCCCACCTCTCCACCATCAAATCGTCGATTCCCTTTGTTAACTTCTTCGACGGTTTCCGCACCTCCCACGAAATCCAGAAAATCGAGATGCTCGACCAGGAGCAGCTCGCTCCCCTTCTCGACCGCGAGGCACTGGCCCGCTTCCGTGCCCACGGCCTCACCCCTCAGGCACCCGTTTCGCGCGGCATGGCCGAAAACGGCGACGTTTTCTTCCAGCACCGCGAAGCCTGCAACAAGGCCTACGACAACGTGCCCGAGGTTGTGGAGGAATATATGAACAAAATTTCCGAAATCACCGGTCGCAAATACGGCCTGTTCAACTACTACGGTCACCCCGAGGCTGAACGCGTGATTATCGCAATGGGCTCTGTTACCCAGGCCGCTCAGGAAGCCATCGACTCACTGATGGAAAAGGGTGAGAAAGTTGGTCTCGTTGCAGTTCACCTCTACCGCCCCTTCTCGGCAAAGCACTTCCTCGCAGCCGTTCCCGCAACAGCAAAGCGCATCGCAGTGCTCGACCGCACCAAGGAACCCGGCGCCAACGGCGAACCCCTCTTCCTCGACGTGAAGGAATGCTTCTACGGCAAGGAAAACGCCCCCGTGATTGTAGGCGGCCGCTACGGTCTGGCGTCGAAAGACACCACCCCCGCCCAGATTATCGGCGTGTTTGAGAACCTCGCCCTCCCCATGCCCAAGGACCGCTTCACCGTAGGTATCGTTGACGACGTTACCTTCACTTCGCTCCCCCTCCCCGAAGAGGTTGCTCTCGGCGACAAGAGCACTTACGAAGCCAAGTTCTACGGCCTCGGTGCCGACGGTACTGTGGGTGCCAACAAGAACTCAATCAAGATTATCGGCGACAACACAAGCAAATATTGCCAGGCCTACTTCGCCTACGACTCGAAGAAATCGGGCGGTTTCACCTG
Source organism: uncultured Muribaculaceae bacterium (assembly GCA_910586565.1). Classification (GTDB taxonomy): domain Bacteria; phylum Bacteroidota; class Bacteroidia; order Bacteroidales; family Muribaculaceae; genus UBA7173. The sequence goes on from CAJUIT010000002.1 coordinate 103,528, forward strand.
CTCGCACCTCCGTTTCGGCGACGCGCCCATCCGCTCCACCTATCTGGTGAACACCCCCAACTTCGTGGCATGCCATGTTCAGGCCTACCTGCACATGTATGACGTGACACGCGGTCTGCGCGACAACGGCACATTCCTGCTCAACACCATCTGGGAAGGTGAGGAACTCGCAAAGAACCTCCCCGCCAAGGTGAAGAAATATTTCGCCGACCACAACATCACCGTCTACTACATCAACGCCACCAAGATTGCACAGGAAATCGGGCTGGGCAACCGCACCAACACCATCCTGCAGAGCGCATTCTTCCGCATCACCGAGGTTATCCCCGTTGATCTGGCAGTCGAGCAGATGAAGAAATTCATCGTCAAGAGCTACGGCAAGAAGGGTCAGGACGTTGTCGACAAGAACTACGCAGCCGTTGACCGCGGCGGCGAGTACAAGAAACTCGACGTTGACCCCGCATGGTCGAACCTCGCCCCCGAGGCTCCCGAGGCCAACAACGACCCCGCTTTCATCAACAACATCGTGCGCCCCATCAACGCTCAGGACGGCGACCTGCTGAAAGTTTCCGACTTCATCGACCGCCCCGACGGCACATGGGACAACGGCACCGCCGCCTACGAAAAACGCGGTGTTGCAGCCTTCGTTCCCCAGTGGCTTGAAGAAAACTGTATCCAGTGTAACAAGTGCGCCTACGTGTGCCCCCACGCCGCCATCCGTCCCTTCGTTCTCAACGAAAGCGAAATGGCAGCCGCACCCTTCGGCGAGGACAACACCATCGCCGCCATCGGCAAGCAGTTCACCGGCATGCGCTTCGTGCAGGCTGTTGACGTTCTCGACTGTCTCGGCTGCGGCAACTGTGTTGACGTTTGCCCCGGCAAGAAGGGCGTGAAGGCTCTCGAAATGAAGCCCCTCGAAACCCAGCTCGCCGTTCAGGCCGAATGGGACTACTGCACCAAGTCGGTGGCTTCGAAGCAGGATTTGGTCGACATCGCCGCCAACGTGAAGAACAGCCAGTTCGCAACTCCCCTCTTTGAATTCTCGGGCGCTTGCTCGGGCTGCGGTGAAACACCCTACGTGAAACTCATCAGCCAGCTCTTCGGTGACCACGAAATGGTGGCCAACGCAACCGGTTGCTCGTCGATCTACTCGGGTTCGGTTCCCTCAACCCCCTACACCACCAACTTCCGAGGCCACGGTCCTGCATGGGCCAACTCGCTGTTTGAGGACTTCGCTGAATTCGGCCTCGGCATGACCATCGCCAACGAAAAGATGCAGCTGCGCCTCGAGGACCTCATGAAACGCGCCCTCACCTGCGACAAGTGCTGCGATGAAATCAAGGCTCAGGCCACCAAGTGGCTCGAGAACCGCAACAGCGCCGTTGCAACCCGCGAGGTTTACGAAACCATCGTTCCCCTCTGCGAAGCTTGCGGCTGCGACATCTGCAAAGGTATCCTCGACCTCAAGAACTTCATCGTTAAGCGCAGCCAGTGGATTATCGCCGGCGACGGCGCCGCCTACGACATCGGTTTCGGCGGTCTCGACCACGTGCTCGCATCGGGCAAGAATGTCAACATCCTCGTTCTCGACACCGAGGTTTACTCCAACACCGGCGGCCAGGCTTCGAAGGCTACCCCCGTGGGCGCCATCGCCAAATTTGCCGCTGCCGGCAAGCGTGTGCGCAAAAAAGACCTCGGCCTCATCGCCACAACCTACGGCTACGTTTACGCAGCTCAGGTTGCTATGGGTGCCGACAACGCACAGACCCTCAAGGCCATCCGTGAAGCTGAAGCCTACGACGGCCCCTCAATCATCATCGCCTACTCACCCTGTATCAACCACGGTTTGAAAGCAGGCATGGGTCGTTCGCAGCATGAGGAAGCCAACGCCGTTGCATGCGGCTACTGGCAGCTGTGGCGCTACAACCCCGCTCTCGAGAACGAAGGCAAGAACCCCTTCACCCTCGACAGCAAGGAGCCCAACTGGGACGAGTTCGAAAACTTCCTCAAAGGTGAGGTGCGCTACGCTTCAGTTCTGAAGCAGTATCCCGCCGAGGCAGCCGAGCTCTTCGCAGCCGCCAAAGCCAACGCCCGCTGGCGCTACAACAACTACCTGCGCCTCTCTCGCGAGCAGTGGGGTGTAGATCCCGGCGTTCCCGAAGTGAAGTAATCACATCTTTCATAAGATAACCCGCACAAAAGGCGGCGCGCCCCTCTCCGGGCACGCCGCCTTTTTCTTTTATTATATCTTATTATAAATCTAATACGATGCTAAGCTACTTTTATGCTTTTGTCAGCCACAAGCTTTCGATACCGGTACTCAGAAACTACCCGTTTTAAAATCCTACGTATTACAGTAAATAATAATACAACCGCAAACAGGCAAGCCATCATAACAATCGCCATTAAAAAACTATCCCATAAGTTGGCTATATATATTGACCGCACATAATCAACGTATGTTCCGCTATATCCTAATGATACTTCGTATACGTAGTTTCTCCAAAAACCATTTATTCTATCACACATGTAGGTGTCATGCCAACTAATATATAAAGACACACAGTAAAACAAAGCAAAAGTCCCTAAAAGACATTTAAAGTATCCATATTTTAGCAATCTTATCATTGAGATGCTATAAAACTTAGTGAACAAACTTACGCAACTACTCATGTAACTACTTATTAGCAGCAAAATCACTACTTTCCAAAAATACTAATCAATTCCGGATAGGATATATCATTAGAAACTTTGCTATGCGTATTGGAACCAACTATAGTAAAACGGATGCCAAATTTTTCTTCTATCAGTTTATCTACAAATATTTTTGTCTGAGGATTAGTTTTCATATAGTGTATTGCTTTTGCCTTTCTATCTTTATGGTTTATTTGTTTTAACGAAAACACATCCTCATTCAGTATATAATTGAACACATACCTCTTGTTTCCAACATCAACCTCTTGGCTAACATTAGGCATAGGATTAGATGGACTCATTGATTGTGCCTCGGTTTGATTGAATATTGCTGCAACTTGTTTTAGATATTTTATTCCAGGAGTTTCTGATGCAAAACAATGTGGCAAGTCATTGATTACTATATGACCATATTCTTGCGGGACAATATTTTTGAGCAAATTATACGGAAATTTAATGGTGACACTATCAGAATAATTTTTTTTCACCAATTTTATTTCAAAATCCATTTTACATAGTGCCATAGTCACGAGCAACTCTTTCATATCCGCATCCTCAGCCAACGCATCAATTAAATTTGCCAAAAGCTCTGTGCCGTAATTTTGTTTTAACAACTTGATATTATTATCCGCATCGGAAACAAGATATTTGAAACTTACCGTATTTTCATATTCTTGTATAGCCACTAAAATATCCGAGCTATCGTATAGAGGATTTGCGTGCACAGCAAGCGCCGGCGACGTTTGTAACAAATTCAATTGCATAGAATCAATGCTGATAGGCAGCGACATCTTTAAAAGAAAAAGTTCCTGTTTCAACATATTTGAGTATGCCTGTGCCGGACTTTGATGAACTTTCTGCAAATAAGTGTATGGCTCGTCGGGGTTAAACGCGATTGTAAATATTTTATCGCCGGGAACGGATAGACAAAACTTCAAGTATACGCCATATTCTTTCATCATTGTAGCAAATTGTGTGCCGTAATTACGCCTTCCATCCATCACGACAAACATATTACACAAGATTAGCTTCAAATCATCTATGTTGCTTTCGTAAAATTCATTGATAGCCGAATCGCCAGTTACTCTAAAACAATATTCTATGGTATCGTTGTTAAGCGAAATCTTTTCGAGACAACCGAGACTGCCATACGCACGTGGCAGGCTTTTATTTGCCTCATTAAACCCTTCCTGCATTGCTCTTCTCACATCTGAGGGGATATTGGCAGTATCTTTATTGCAACCTGAGGCCCTATTGCCATTAAAGTGTGATGAGATAGATGCAATAAGTAACACCAAAAGGCTTATGAGGATAAACAACTGGGATTTTTTCATGTGAATTATACCTTTCAGGCCGGTTCTGAGATTTCTGTTTTTTCAGAATTTTTTAACAGCCAACCCTTTGCAAAATATACAAAAGAATACACGAGTGACACACATACAGGAATCGCCAAAATCAAAAGCCATCCATCCCAAACCCCACTACCCGATTCAATCCTCCAAGTATACCCAATATACTCAGTATCAAACATCCAGGGTGCATTTACCAAATCAAAAATTAAAGAAAGCGCAACGCACAGAAAATATGGAAAGAATAATGCGAGCAGGGAGTAACATTTGAGGCGTTGATCAGTATTTAACTCAACTATTTTTGACATCTTTCGAGCAATTGGAAGGAAAAAGAGAACATCTTTTGAAAAGGTTTTTGACAAAAAATTATTAAGATAATAACCACTCACCACGATTGTGATTGGAAGATAAACCATCGACCACCCCCATACAGCCGTGTTGCACATTCTCAGAGGTAACACCGCTAACACAATTAACAACAGCACTATACAGGATTTAAACAGAATACCGCCAAATAATATGTTGCTATTGTTGTTTGATGTCTTATAGTTATAATTTAACTTGTTTGAAGCAGACATAGTTGTTTCCACGTTATTGGTCATATCTTCTACCTGCTCCTTACAGTTAGCATTTTCCGGATATGACGAATTGTAAATATTAGTATCATTGTTGCTAACATTGTTTTTATACCGCTTCGTTATGGCAATATTAAATATAATCGAAATTACCATGAAAATAATCTGCAATGAGAGTGCAAACAACAAGAGGTTTATTTTTTCATAAACTAAATATTCCGACCATACAGGATTGGTGACGAAATCTGCCTCAGGCAGGTTTGTCGGGACCCCCAAATATGCTATTACAGCAAACGTATATAAAATGCCTTTACAGATTTTGATTGATTTCTTTAATTTGATGTTTGGAGAAATAGATTTGTATATACCCAAACAAATAATTAATAATGCAAGCTTGAGATTAGCGAATGCAAGATCTTTTGATGAGGACATATTTATCACGAAAACAATCAAAAAAAATAATGCCACAACAAAATACCACAATCCCTTTTTTAATTTAACGCCGCCTTGTGTATCCTTCCCCAATAAAAAAGTAACGAATAAAAGAATGGTAGACAACTTCATTGATACATTCTGAAAAAATTCACCATCCATCAACAATTGCTGAATAAAAGATAACATATTTGAATTATACGCCTCCGGCCTCTCTCTTTGGCTTTAGATTGGTTTATATACAGAAAACGTGAGGTCTGTACTGCCTGCCCGTTCCACAGTTAGAGGCCTTCGCATTGCCCTGATTCGTTGAACGAGCAAACAACGCAGAGGCCTCACGCAGAATATGCTATACACCCATTCACGGCACTCTCGTGTCATGTTGGGCGGAATATACATATCCACATCAGCCATCTACCGTTTGCTGCATTCTTGACGAATCATTGAAAGTTGCGAAGTTTCTAACTGTCAAGAAAGAGCGCCGAGTAAACGCTTTCTATTATGTCTCCAGTCCCACCCGCGTTGCCCTGACCGGGCCTCTGCGATGCGGTCTGCGACCGCAAAGATAAGAACAATTTTATATTTCCGCAATCCCCATCCATCTGTTAACCGGCTCATAAAGGCATAGCAACTTTTATGAGCATCAGCGACAAAGGGAAACTGAAAATATTAAAGCAAGAGGGTTTTTGTTTCGGGAAAATTTGGTAAATTTGCGGTATCGCAACCGTCAGTTCCGAAATGGCGGTTTCGGAACTGACGGTTGCGATAGTAGGTTTTTTATAAGGTTTACGCTATGAAATTTTTCAACCGCACATCAGAAATAGCTACGCTAAAGGAGATTCAGGCTCTATCAACGGAAAACGCTCAGTTCACTGTGGTGACAGGGCGCAGGCGCATTGGGAAAACCGCCCTCGTGCTAAAAGCCTATGAGGAGATTCCGTTTCTCTATTTTTTTGTTGCGCGGAAACCCGAAAACGAACTTTGTCTCAATTTCCAAGATGAAATAGAGCTGAAAACGGGGATGAAGATGATGGGTAAAGCCCAACGGTTTATCGAGCTTTTTGAAAACCTGATGGAAATGTCGAAAACCGTGCCCCTGACCCTGTTTATTGACGAATTTCAAGAGTTTTTGCAGATAAATCCGGCAATCTACAGCGAAATGCAACGGGTGTGGGACCTTAACCACTCCAATTCAAAAATCAACCTTATCGTGTGCGGCTCGGTGAACTCTCTGATTACAAAAATATTCACCGACCTTAAAGAACCGCTCTACAACCGCCAGACTCGATTCATGAAGGTGGCGGCTTTCAAAACTTCTGTGGTGAAAGAGATTTTGGAGTTTTATCACCCATCTTACCGCCCCGACGACCTGCTTTCGCTCTATGCCATATCGGGCGGGGTGGCCAAATATGTGCAGCTGTTGGTCGATAACAAAAAATTCACCCGCAACGACATTATTAATTTTATTTTCAGAAGCGACTCAGTATTCCTGCCGGAAGGGAAATCGGTACTTATTGAGGAATTCGGCAAAGACTACATCAATTACTTTGCAATCCTGTCGGCAATCGCAACCGGTAAAACGCGCCGAAACGAAATTGAAGAGGTTGTGGGCAGAGAAATCGGGGGCTACCTATCGCGCCTCGAAAACGATTACCGATTCATTTCGAAGAAGCAGCCGCTATTTGAGAAAACGCGGAATAAAAACATAATCTACACCCTCAACGACTGTTTTTTCTCGTTTTGGTTCCGCTTTATCTACCGCTACAACTACATGCTTGAAATCGAAGCCTACAACCAAATTATTGAAGTGGTGAAACGCGATTTCGACATTTTCAGCGGGCACATGCTCGAACGTTATTTCTACAACAAACTTATTGAATCGGGTGAATATACCCGCATTGGCAGTTGGTGGGACCGAAAAGGTGAGAATGAAATCGACCTCATCGCAATCAACGAACTGAATCAAACAGCAACATTTTTTGAGGTGAAGCGCAACGCCGACAAAATTTCACTGCCGCTGCTTCAGAGGAAGGTTGATGTGTTCATGAATGCCACCCACGAACTACGCGGCTACACCATAGCAATCAAAGGCTTATCGATGGATGACATGTAACAGACCCACTCTTCAGCACGCTCTCAATCCCATTCAAATCGGAGCGGGAAATGCGCATTTTGTTGGAGGGGGGCGTTGGCTCATCCGGCAAATATGCGTAAATTTGTCGTAAACAAGCGGCGGGGTACGCCGACTCCGAAGCTTAAAACTTAAAACTCAAAAACAAACAACTAAAAACTCAACGATGGCAAAGAAAGTTGTGGAAACTCCACTGATGAAGCAGTATTTCGAGATGAAACAGAAACATCCCGATGCTGTGCTGCTGTTTCGCGTAGGCGACTTCTACGAAACTTTCTGCGACGATGCTATCACGGCTTCGGAGATTCTCGGCATCACCCTCACGCGGCGCGCCAACGGAGCGGCCTCGTCGATTGAGCTGGCAGGGTTTCCCCACCATGCGCTCGACACCTATCTGCCAAAGCTCGTGAGGGCGGGCAAACGTGTGGCCATCTGCGAGCAACTTGAGGACCCGAAGCTCACCAAGAAGCTTGTGAAACGCGGCATCACCGAGTTGGTGACCCCCGGCGTGGCGATGAACGACAATGTGCTCGACCACCGCGAGAACAACTTCCTGGCCGCCGTGCACTTTGCCAAAGGTGGAGCCAAAGCTACCGTTGGGGTGGCGTTTCTCGACATATCAACCGGTGAATTTCTCACCGCCGAGGGAACGGCCGACTATGTTGACAAGCTTCTGAGCAATTTCGCCCCGAAGGAGGTGCTTGTGGAACGCGGCAACCGCCCGCGCCTCGACGAGAGTTTCACAGGCCGCTATCTCGCCTTTGAGCTTGAGGACTGGATTTTCACCGACCAGTCGGCAATGGACAGGTTGCTGAAACAATTTGAAACATCGTCGCTCAAGGGGTTCGGCATCCACAAGATGCCTGCGGCAATCATAGCCTCGGGGGCGATTCTCCACTATCTCGACATAACACGTCACACCCACACGGGGCACATTGCGCGCCTGAGCCGCATTGAGGAGGATACTTTCGTGCGCCTCGACAAATTCACCGTGCGCAATCTGGAGCTGCTGACATCGCTCGGCGAGGATGGGAAAAGCCTCCTCGACGTGATTGACCGCACCGTGAGCCCTATGGGTGCCCGCATGCTGCGGCGTTGGGTCACATTCCCGCTGAAGGATGCCGCGAAAATCAACGCGCGCCTCGATGCGGTGGAATATTTCTTCAAACATCCCGATGAGCGCGACACCCTGCGCGAACAGCTTGAACGCATCGGCGACCTTGAGCGACTGATTTCAAAGGTTGCCGCGCAGCGCATCTCGCCGCGCGAGGTTGTGCAGGTGCGCAACGCACTCACCGCCATCGAACCGATAAAAGCGATTCTCGAACAGACCGAAAACGCCCCCCTGCGCGCCATCGCCGAACAGCTCAACCCCTGCCGACTCATGCGCGACCGCATAAGCAACGAGATTGTCGACGATGCCCCCAACCAGCTCAACCGCGGCAACGTGATAAAGCCGGGGGTAGATGCCGAGCTCGACCAATTGCGCGAAATCGCCTATCAGGGGAAGGACTATCTGCTGCGCATCCAACGCCGCGAAGTGGAAGCAACGGGAATCACAAGCCTAAAGATTGGCTACAACAACGTGTTCGGCTACTACATTGAGGTTACCAACACCCACAAGGATAAAGTGCCTGCCGAATGGATTCGCAAGCAGACACTCGTCAACGCCGAGCGCTACATCACCCAGGAGCTGAAAGAGTATGAGGAGAAGATTCTCACCGCCCAGGAGCGCATCGAAATCATTGAGACACGTCTCTACAACGACCTTGTGGCGCGCCTCGGTGAATATGTGACCGCCATTCTGGCCGACGCCCACCTGCTGGCACGCCTCGACTGCCTGCTGGCGCTCACACGTGTGGCTCTGGAGAACAAATATAACCGCCCTGTTGTCGACGACTCCCTGAAAATCGAAATCCGCGAGGGGCGTCACCCCGTGATTGAGAAGGAGCTCCCTGCGGGCACCCCCTACATCACCAACAGCATCACCCTCGACAACGAAGGGAACCAGATTATGATGATAACCGGCCCCAACATGTCGGGTAAATCGGCGCTTCTGCGCTCAACGGCACTTAATGTGCTGTTGGCACAGATTGGCAGCTTCGTGGCCGCCGATTCGGCCCACATCGGGGTTGTTGACAAGATTTTCACCCGCGTGGGAGCATCGGACAACATCTCGCTGGGAGAATCGACATTCATGGTGGAGATGAACGAGGCCGCCTCCATCCTCAACAACATGAGCCAACGGTCGCTGATTCTGTTTGACGAGCTCGGGCGCGGCACCTCCACCTACGACGGCATCTCCATCGCCTGGGCCATCGTTGAGCACATCAACTCATCGCCCATGCGCCCCAAAACCCTTTTCGCCACCCACTACCACGAGCTCAACGAAATGGAGGAAGCCTACCCCGGTGTGGTGAACTATAACGTTTCGGTGAAGGAAATCGACGGCAAAGTGGTGTTTCTGCGCAAACTCGCGCGCGGTGGGAGCGAGCATAGCTTCGGCATCCATGTGGCCAAACTTGCCGGTATGCCACGCGCCATAGTCGACCGCGCCGCCAACGTGCTGCGTCAGCTCGAAGCAATGAACCGCCATTCACCCGCAGCCGGAGCCCAGGCCGAGGAAACCACCCCCGCCAAAGGGAAGAAAGGGAAAACGGCACCGTCGGCAGCCCCTGCCACAATGCCGCGCATTGATTCGGGAGGGATGCAACTGAGCTTCTTCCAGCTCGACGACCCAATCCTCTCGCAGATACGCGACGAAATTCTCAACCTCGACATTGATAACCTCTCCCCCTTGCAGGCGCTCAACAAGCTATCAGACATCCGCGCCATTCTCACCGGGAAATAACATGAGGGCGTGTCATTACGGCTCGTCTGCGACGTCGCTTGCGGGATTCGGTCTCGGTCACGTACTTCAGTACGCTCCCGGCGACCTCACCCACAAGCTCCTACCATCCGAACCATTCTGACAACGCCCTCGCCATCCGGATAAAAGCAGGTAGGTGTGTCATTACGGCCAAACCATTCTGACAGCACCCTCACCATACGGATAAAAACAAGGCGGTGTGTCAAAATGCAGAGATTTTGACACACCGCCTTGTTTTAATGAGGAGTGGGCTTTTACCGGGGAAGCGTGGCCTTAATCCAGCGGAAAAGGTCGTCGAGGTTATAATCGCCCGAATGAGGGCGGTTCCAGGGCAAAGCGAAATCCACATTTTTGCCGTCGTTCTGCAATTTTGTGGCCAAATTCACAGGCACAAGGAAAGAGGTGTCGCGGTCCTTCGCACCGTGGCGGATATACCAGTTGGGAGCCACGGTTGATTTTCCTGTTCCGATGAAATTCATGGGGTTCATCACCTCAACGTGGCGAACCATCTCCTTGTTGAGCTTGGCCGACGGGTTGTGCAAACGGTGTTGCAAGCTGAAATCGGTGAAATTGGCAGCCTCACCCTTTTCATTGCCAAACACATTGTTTTCGGGTGAGGGGGTGTCGATAAGCACACCCATCTGGTCGAAGGCAGGAGGTGTTTTAAGTGGGGTAACCGATGCCACATAGCTCAGATAACGGTCGAGGTCGAGCGCCGTGACAAAGTCGGATGTTTTGTTAAAACGCGGCGCATTGCCGGGGCCGAACGAGGGAGCCTGCCGGCCATCGCCCGCCGGTTTGAAATCTTTGCCACCGGGGCGCATTCCACGGCCGGGACCTCCACCGGGTCCACCACCCATCGGGCCCGACTTATCCTGATAGAACGTGAAGCCGATGGTGTCGGGAATCACACACCCTTCCTGAAGGGCACGGTGAGCCGATTCGAGCAGGAAGCCTTTCAGATAGTCCTTGTAATTATCGGCGGTGAGGGGTGTTCCGTCTTTCATCGTCAGGCCGAGAGAATTGATATAAGCGGGGCATTCAGCGGCCAGTTCGTTGGAAATGGCAATCTGAGCCTCCGAAAGGTTCCTCACACCTGTGTTGGTGCATCCATAGAGCCATTCATACTCCATATCGGCATGGTTGAGGTCGGTGATGGGACAATAGCAGATCGCCGCAAAGACATTATCGGTGGCATCGGCAGCTCCCATTTTCTTCAGGTCGCTTTCATAGTCACGGGCATTGGCTGTGGCTCCGAGCAGCGACGACATAGCGCCCCCGGCACTCGTGCCGTCGGTGAATATCAGCTCGGAATCGCCGGGAATCAGGGCGTCGTTGTAGCGGAGATAACGCACCGCAGCCTTGAGGTCGAGCAGGCCGTTGGGAGCCATGCCGGTGTAGACAGTTGCGCCGTTACGCTCGATTGTTGAGTTGGAACCGCGCGAGCCGGGAATGCAAACAACATATCCCTCGCTCAAAGCGCGCCCGGTTGCATCGGCGGGGGATGGAGTCTTAGCCGTTGAGGCTGCATATCCACCCACATAGGTGCGCAACAGGATGGGAACGCGGGGGATGTTGGCCAACGTTTCAGGCACATATATGTTAAGCGTCTGATAGGTGGAATCCTCCACATTAGTTACATAAAAAATCCCTTCGTAGGCCTTATAGGGCACGTTGCTGCCATCGGGCATGGTGAGGCTTCCGCGGGTGAAGCTGTCGGGGTTGAAGCGGAGGCTGTCGTTTGCGGCTGCCGACGCCACAGTGCCGGCAAGGAGTAGCAATGCTCCCGCTGCGAATCTTAATTTCATCTGTTATTTCTATTTATTGATTTAGCTGATTGATGACTTCACCCATATTCTCGGTGAATGAGATGGTGCGCGATGCCGTTTCAACCGGTCCGTGGGGATACTCGGCATTGAGGCGCACTATGGTGGCTTGAGGATTCTGATAAGCGATGCGCTCGAACGGGTAGCGGATAATGGCGGGGGTGTTGTAGCCGATGCCCAACTCGAGCATCACCACCCGTTGACGGTCGGCATAACGGTTCATGAAGTTTTCATAACGCATAGCGGCTTCATTCCACGCCTCATCCTGCACGAAATATTGATTTTTGCGCACATGCACATCCATGTTGCCTCCACACTCGGGGCACACGGGAAGATATTTTGAATCGACCGTGAGGTTGTGGGAATGCTTTAGAATCTCATCAACCGTTTCTTTGTTGGAATAGAGTTTGGGATGGCACCCGGTGGCGCACTGCATCATTCCGTAGTCGCCCTGCACCTCAAACAATCGGTCGGGATCGAAACCGGCCTTGCGGAACTGGGCATCGACGTTGGTTGTGATAACAAAATAGTTTTTGTTTTTCACAAGGTTGAAAAGCTCGGTGTAGAGCGGCATCGCATCGGGGCGGAAACGGATATAGTCGATGTGACGCGCCCAACGCGCCCAACGCTCCTCCTCGGTGGGGAAATCGTAGAAACTCGACGAATAGAGGTCGGGGAAATGGTAGCGGTCGATATAATCGGCAAACTCTTTTTTGAAAGCGGGACCGGAATAGTCGAGTCCGGCAGCCGCCGAAAGCCCGGCTCCGGCGCCCACCACCACAGCATCGGCCGCGGCCAAGCGTTCGCGCGCCCGTTCAATACGTTCTTTAAAATCAATCTGTGCCATAAGCAACTCCAAAATAAAGGTTAAGCATGTTTCGCGGCGGGTGATTCAAGCAGTTTGCGATAAATCACGTAATCCTCCTCCTTGAAAACATTGAACACCACAGTAGTGACCGACGAATTGCGGTGAGTGCGGAAATAAGCGTTCACCGTTGCCACGGCAATATCGGCAGCCTCGGCATGGGGGAAATGAAATTCGCCTGTTGAAATGCAACAGAATGCAATCGACGAAAGATTTTTCTCATCGGCCAATGCCAGGCAGTTGGTGTAGCAATCGGAAAGCAGGCGGCAATCCTTTTCGGTGGGTGCGGGGCCGTAGACAATCGGTCCCACCGTATGAATCACCCACTTGGCAGGGAGATTGTAGCCGCGTGTTATCTTTGCTTGCCCCGTTGGCTCATCGTGCCCCTGCCGGTGCATTATGTCGGCGCATTCGCGGCGCAGCTCCATCCCCGCCGCCGAATGAATGGCGTTGTCGATGCATCGGTGGAGAGGCACGAAACATCCGAGCATCTGCGAGTTGGCGGCATTCACGATAGCATCGACCTGCAACCGGGTGATGTCGCCCTGCCACAAACGCAGCCTCGGGTCGAGAGGCGAGCACGGAATGGAATCGAGAGTCACCACCCCTTTCTCGTCGCGCTGCAGCGCAAGCTCATCGTCCTGCAGGCGCAGAAGCTTGTCGTCGAGAGGCCGTGGAGCCCTCACATTCATGAGAGCCCTCAGCAAATCGCGCTTCTCCTTCACTGTGGAGGGGATTGAGATACGGGAATACTCCGGTTGCTCGGCAAGGAGCGACCGGAGTAGTGTGTCTAATCTTTCATTTTCAGAAATCATAGTGAATCAGAGTGGGGGGAGTTGTTCGCAAATCGAAGTAGTCGGCCGATTCGGCAGGCAGACGCAGATAAACCAAATCCTTATAGGTTTTGTAGAGATGGGGCAACACCGGGTTGGTGTTGAAAATCTCCTGCTGAACCTCATCGGGGATATCGAAATCAATGGTTCCTGAAACGCGGGCGAACGATGCGCCCTTCAGGTCGAGAATAGCCACATGAGGGTTAGCCTGCAACTGAGCGTAAACCTCTTTTTTAGGCGATGTGGCGAAATAGATGTCGTTCCCGTCGATTTTCATTATCTGGAAAATGCGCACGTGCGGACGGCCGTCGACCGAAGTGGCAAAGGCCACTTCCTTGTTCTTTCCGAACACTTCCAAAAGTTTCTCGTTCATAATTTTCTCTTAAGCAGATGTTCAAATTAAATTTTGCGACACCATCACCATTAGTAGCCGATGGTGAAACGCTCCTTGTGATGGGCGGGCTCGGCAAGCTCATCGACCATTGCCTTGGCATAATCCTCAACCGAGATGAAACTGTTGCCATCCTTGTCGAAAATCATATCGTCCTTTCCGAGACGATAAACCCCTGTGCGTTTGCCGGGACCTTTCGCGCCCATATCGCCGAGATTGCCGGCAGGCGAGAAGAACACCCAGTCGATATCCTTTTCGGGCATAAGGGTGTTGAGATAGAATTCACCGAGCGATTTAACGCCGGGGAGCCATTCGGCGGGAAGTGTGCCGGTGTCGACCAGACGCACGCCGGGCTTTACAAACAATGTGCCTGCGCCGCCCACGATGAGCAGACGTTTCACACCTGCTTTCTTTGCAGCCTCCAGAATCTTGGGATAATTTGTGAGCGTATCCTCATAGATGTTGGGATTGGCCCAGCCGGGGTTATAAGCGCTGATTACATTCTCATAGCCACGGAGATCGTTCTCAAGGCTTTTTTCGTCGGCAACATCCACCTTTTTAACGGTGAGCGCCTCGTTTTGGATTTTAATTTTTTCGGGATGGTTAACAAGTGCCTCCACCTGATAACCACGGTTAAGAAGTTCGTTAAGGATGGCGGAGCCCACAAAACCGCTCGCGCCGATAAGAGCTACTTTTTTATTCATATTGGTGCAGATATTTATTTGTTATTCAAATTACTATACTTTCTATACCTCAAATATAGCCAAAAGGTTCACCCTCAAGGAGCACACACCGGGCTTTCAGTTGGTTTCATAGATGTTAGTAATGGTGAGTTTCAGAAACATCGGGGCATCACCCATTCCAAATATTAACAATAGTTAACATCAATAAAAGCCACACTATTGCGGAGTGTTGCAGAATTGCTTACTTTTGTAGAGTAATCTCTCACTCAAACCACTATGGAACGGAATTTCAATAAAAACGAACTTTATCCCGACTGCCCGATCCGCAACATTCTCAACCGAATAAGCGACAAATGGACACTCCTGGTGCTCTACACGCTCAACGGGCATGAGTCGTTGCGTTTCCGCGACCTGTCGGCCGAACTTCCCGACATATCTCAAAAAATGCTTGTGCTCACACTGCGCACCCTCGAAACCGACGGATTTGTGAAGCGCAAGGTCTACGCCGAAGTGCCCCCGAGAGTGGAATATATGCTCACCGACCGCGCCCACTCGCTGTTTCCCATCATCAACGAGCTCATTCAGTGGGCAAAGGACCACATGAACGAGATTCTTCTCGACCGCACCCGCGCCCTCTCGGCCGAGGAGGGAAATTAGCCTCCTATCCGCAATGGCTGTGTGTTAAAATTTGAACTGCACTCCAAAAGCTTTTTTGTAAGGCTTTTGGGGTGCAGTTCACCTCTTTGGGAGTGAAGTCATCTTGACTTTTTACCGAAAGTTAAAATAATTATCTTTTGTCAACCCCGGCGGTCTTTACGGGCCGGTTTGCCCCTCGTTGTCGGTCACGATGCCCGCATCGCTTCCTCCTCCTCAGGCCAAACCAGCTCCGTAAATCCTCGCCGGTGTTAACAAATAAAAAGTCAAGATGACTTCAGTCTTTTTAGAAAATGACGGGTAGAAAATCCCTATCACTTGTTTTTCGCTGACTTCACAGCTGAGGATGAAGCCTCGCTGTTTTTTGCGGCTTTTACCACTGTGGCATCATACCCGATTTTTTTCAGCGCCTTCACCAACGATTCTTCCGATGTTTTTTCGGGGTTGTAAGTGATGTTGACCTTCTGAGCCGGAATTGAGGTGTTGATTTTTTTCACGCCTTTCTCAAAACGCAGGTTCGTTTTAATTTTCTTCTCACAGTTTGCACACGACATTTTGGGAGATACGGTAAAAGTGACCTCACGCGTGGTGTCGGCAGAGGCTGTAAATGATAAAACTGCCACGGCAATAGCCGCGATGACGGTTCTGACGGATTTAGAGAGTTTCATTATTCTATAGATGTTTATTTATTAAATGTTTGTTCCGGATTATTTTTATCACTGACGGTCTTTAGGAACTCCAAAATCAATATTTTGTGAAAGTATATCTCACGCCAACATAGGCCATTGCCCCCTGCACGGGACCATAAACCATTGTGGCGTCGAAATTGTCGCCCCAGGGATTGTCGGCACCAATCACCGGAGTTTTCTGCCGGTAACCGGTAAGGTTTTCCCCTCCGAGATAGATGCTCCAGTGGCGGAAGTTACGTGTAATCTGTGCGTTCAGGGTGGGAAAAGCCTTGTAGCGGGTATCCCACAGCTGGGTGGAACCGTCGAATTTGGGAGCGGGCATCCTTCCGCCCCCCGTGATTCCAAGTGTTACATCAAACTGCCATATTCCCATCATAGGGGAATAGCCGATTGAGAAGAGCCCTTTCGAGCGCGATGTGAGCGGCTTATCGGTAAGACCTCTACCGTAGTCGACCTTCACATCATTGTAGCGGTAGGCGGCGGTGACAGTGAGGTCGTCGAGGAGCTGAAATGTGATGTCGGCCTGCAAGGCATGTGAGAATGATTTCCCGGGCAGATTGCCGATATATGCCACAGCAGGTGAACGGTCGAAGTCAACGATAGCCTGGTGCCTGAAATCGGTGTAGTAATATTCGGTGTTCCACGACAAATCCCTGTCGAAAAGGCTCACGGTGCCCGACAGTCCGCCTCCGAAATTCCATGCCTCCTCCTGCTGCAGGTCAGGGGCGATTATTATCTCGCGCGACGAAGCCAGCAGGTGGCTGTTGTCGGCCAAAGCATGCGGTGTGCGGTAGCCTTTTCCGGCCGATATGTGAATCGACAACGGGTCGGCCACATTCCATCGGGCATGCACACGCGGTGTGAACATGTTGCCGTAAATTGAGCTGTGGTCATAGCGCACCCCACCCATCACAATGAGTTGCGAGTTGAGGTTGAAAGTGTACTGAGTATACCCTCCCGGCGTTGTCTCATCCTCGTCGAGACGCAGGAGAGGATTGAAGTTGGTGCGCGCCAGACGGAACGACTGCCGGTAGCTGTCGATATTCACGCTCAGCCCTACCGAAAGTGAATGGAGTGTGCCGAAATCCCGCTCAAACATCAACGAGCCGTAGAGATTCTTTTGATTAACGTTATACACCCTGTGCCCGTAGTTTCCCTTCTGGCTGTGAACCGAGCCTGCAACAATCAGGGCCACATTGCCACCGCTCTCATCGTTGAACATGTAGGCATTCTTCACCCACGCTTCTCCACGACGGGTTGTAATGTCAATCTGATAGGGGTGGTCAATGTTGGCGGCATGGTGGGTGGTCTGACCGCTTTCGCGCTTTTCATCGAGATATTTGGCGGCAGCCTGAAATATGTAGCTGTCGCTGATGTGTGCCCACCGGTTCATTACCGAGAACTGCCTTATCGCCGGGCTGTCGGCGAATCCGTCGCCATTTTCGTCGTGCGTGGCAAATGAATTTTCGCCATGCAACAGCAGTGCCGACGACAATTTCCCTGAAAGATGGATATTTCCTGCGGCGTTTGCCTCAAGCTTTCCCATGTGGTCGGCAAAAACGTTAAGCGACAGCGAGGGGTCGGTCTGCGGTTTGAGCATCTCCACGTTTATCTGCCCTGTCACCGACTCATAGCCGTTTTTCACCGAGCTTGCTCCCTTCGACACCTGGATTGATTCCATCCAGGGCCCGGGGATGTAGGAGAGCCCGTATTGCGCTCCGGCGCCGCGCAGGTTGGGAATGTTTTCCGTCAGGTTCTGAACGTATGTGCCGAGGAGGCCGAGTAATTTTATCTGGCGGGCTCCTGTTGCGGCATCGGAATAGTTCACATCAACCGACGGACTTGTTGAAAAACTTTCCCCAAGGTTGCAACATGCCGCTCTTTTGAGTTCCGACGCATTGATGCGCTCGGTGCCTGTGGCAGTTCCCCGCAGGCGTGTCAAGCCACGTTTTCGCGGTGTTACCACCACTTCGTCCAAATCGGAATAGATTGATAAAGAATCGGCCGGCACCTCATCTGAGGGGGGCGATTGAGGCTGCGCACCGCTTTGAGCGTGCGATGCAACTGAAGCTGCCACACAAAGCAGCAGCGGAAAGTATCTGTGAATGGTCATCAGGCAATAATATATCTTTTAGCAAATTATTTGAAGCTGAGATAAATCGGAAACCAAACTGAGGCAACGTGATTATTAGGCTTTGTTTTTCAGTAATTTAAACAGTTCCTTATCGGTGCCACGGTTTCCATGCAAAAAAGATATACCGTTGCTTAAATCAGAAGGCGGCACAACATGTGCAACCTCTCCGTGGGTGGAGGTGACGACGGATTAGCCTCCTCGAGCCGGCGCAGCCGGCTTTCCGCGGCAATCGTCGGCAAATGATTGCTGACAGCAGGCACGCAGCATGGTTGCAACGTGAATTCGGGGGATGCGGGTGTCACAGAGCCGCCTCTCACCACCTGCGGCACAACCCGATGCAACACGTAGGTCATGCAACCGGCTGTCACATCGGGTTGTCCGTGGGAGGGAGTGTGGCAATCGCGGGCACAAGGCATGTCGTGTGCAGGCAACAACACAAACGAATGGCCCGAATGGTGACAATGCCCCACAGTGACACCGGCTCCCATCACCGGAGTGATGCACAGGAGCACGATACACATGATTATGTTGCACAGTCGTTGCATTGCCATGTTGTGTGGTTTGTCACTGCAAAGATAGCACAATTTGCCCGGTTGGAACAAATGAGTTATATCACTTGTAGAGCGACTCGGCCAAAGCTTGAACGCCATCCTCGCCGGGGAGTGAGGGGTAAGCCTCAACCAGAGCGGCGGCAAAAGCGGCGGCGTCGGGGAGCGATGCGCGCAATTCCTTCACTTTATTGAGATAGGCTATGCGGAAACGCACTTCGTCAACTCCGGCAGGCATGCCGTGACCGCCTACAAAAAGTGTGGCTCCGGTTGCCAGACAAGCCTCAAGTTCGGCAAGACGGGCATCCACACCGGCGATATCTGCGGCATAGAGAGTGTTGATGTGAGCTTTAGCGGGAGCCCAATGCGAATAAACGGCATCTTTACCCATAAGGATATTGGCTCCGGGGAAATCGTTTGCAGCACCTTTGAGGAAGGTGAACGGCACCCCACCCAGAGTTACTGTGGCACCGAACGGCACCTCAACGGTCTCGCCTGTGGGGAGCGGTTCGATAGAGTCGCCGTAAACCTCGGCGAAATGAGCCATCATGCCGCTGTAGTCGGGCCCCTTCACAACCTCGGGCATCCCTTCGGGCATGAGGATTGTGGCATCGGCGGTGTTGCCGAGATGGAAGTCGGCGATGCGGTGAGCCACAGGTTTTCCGAGCGATGCGAGGTAGGAATCGTAGGCTGCTGCATTAACTTTGAACAACGGCTGCTCGAGCGTTACGAGCGAGTCGGCTCCTTCAATAATGAAGCTTGCATCGCCCATTTGGTCGTCGGTGAGATAGATGTGGAGTTTGAAACCGTTGAGGTCGCGCACATCAAAGTGGCCTGCCGCAACAGAATCGGCGGCAACGGGCGATTCGGAGTCGGCAGTGTCAGCGGCCTGTTTGCGGCCCGAGCATCCCACCAGTGCGAGAGATGCCATTGTGATTGCAAGAAGCTTTTTCATTACTGTAAATCTTTAGTTAATTATACATTGCAAAGATAGCTTCATGGCAACTGACAACCAACACGTTACCTTTTGGTTAGATACTTACCTCAATTTCAGTAATGATGGTTTTCAACTTGTTGCGAACCGGTTAATTATTGTTAACAAATTACCTCAAGGCCCGTCAAATATCGCCGCCATTTTTTTCACAGTTTGCCCTGAACGCTGTTGGAGACAGGCCGGTGTGCTTTTTGAAAAATTTGCAGAAAGCCGCCATCTCTGAAAAATGGAGTTCGGTTGATATATCCTGCACCTGCATTTTAGTGTCTTTCAGCAGCAGGGAAGCCTGTTGCAGCAGCTCGTCGCGGATAACGGCATAGGGCGTTTTGCCCAGTTTGTCGCGAACCACGCGCGACAGATGTTTCGACGACAAACAGAGTTTCCCGGCGTAGAAATCAACATTATGCTCCGATTTGTAGTAGCGCCACACAAGTTTCAGAAAGCTTCGCAGAATGGTATCCTGACGATCCTCCACCCCTTCACCTTCGGGCGTGATGCGGTGTTTGTGATGCATTATATTTCCCGCTTCGAGCATGAAAGAGCGGAAGTGGGTGTGGCACATTTCGGTTCTGAAACAATGGTTGGGGGTGTGCATCACTTTCAGCATCATCTCAAGCGGCACCGCCAGGGTGGCCGTTTCATTCTCATCAAGCGCAAGCACGGGGATTGAGTGCCGGTCCTTGAAGGATTCAGAGTCGGCCGGTTTCAGGCCGTTGAGCGCCTCGTTGGTGAAGATGTAGTTGGGGAGCAGGCACCATGCCTGCAGGTCGTTGCTCATGTCAACAAACTCAACAGGTTCCCACACAAGCATGTCGATGAAACAGCCGGCTTTTATGCGTGTGATGCCCGAACCGACGCGCAGCGTTAGCGTTCCCGCCGTAACAAGCAGAAAAATGCGGCATTCCTGAACGGATAACCCCGCAAGCCGGGGAAACTGTTCGGGGCATAGCAACAGCACCCTGTTGTCGACTGAGTTTTCGGCAGGAAAGATTTTTATCAATTCGGATTGGGTCATAAGTGTCTGTTTAAAATTAATTTTACTATTCCCGTGCGGGAGGGTCAATATCATGAAACGCTCCCCGCTGACTGCGGAATCGGAATCACTTTCGGGCCTAAAATTAACACAAATGCGCACATTGGAAAACATAATTACATCTAAATTCACATTATTTCACAATAATGCACATAATGAACAACTATCCGTCCAATCATCACAAGTGATTAAATTCCCAACGGGCGTAATTTTGCATTTGAATAATTTTAAGCAGACACTTAATCATCACATTTTATGTCGTATAACAAACTTATAGCCTTAGGGCTGATAGGCATTGCCCTTTCTTCGTGTGGAAACGGGGGCGGTGAACAAAAAAGTGATGCTCCCAAGGAGTATCCGTTTCTGGTAGTAAAGCCCGAGGATAAAAGTCTTTCGGTAAAACACACTGCCGTGCTTCAGGGTCGGCAGGATGTTGAAATTCGTCCGGAAGTTTCGGGTCTCATAACCAAAGTGTGTGTCGATGAGGGTGCGCAGGTTCACAAAGGTCAGGTGCTTTTTGTGATTGACCAGGTTCCCTACCGTGCGGCCCTGCAGAAAGCTCAGGCATCGGTTGCCACAGCCGAGGCGGCATTGGCCAATGCACGCCTTTCGCTCGATGGCAAAGAGGAGCTTTTCAAGGAAAAAGTAATCTCCGACTATGAGCTGCGCACAGCGCAAAACGCCTACAAAAGTGCCGAAGCCGCGCTTATGCAGGCAAAAGCCGAGTTGCGCGATGCAGAGAACAACCTATCCTACACCGAAGTAAAAAGCCCTGTCGACGGAGTTGCCGGCATGAGCTCCTACCGCATCGGCGCTCTCGTAGGCCCCACAATGGCCACCCCTCTCATCAATGTTTCCGACAACTCCCGCATGTTAGCCTACTTTTCAATGACGGAAAAGCAGGCTCTGGAGCTGACATCGCAATACGGGTCGATGCAGGAAGCCGTAAAATCCTATCCCCCCGTGGGGCTTGAGATGCAGGACGGCACAATTTATGAAGAGAAGGGTAACATCGACGTGATAAGCGGCATGGTGGACAAAACCACAGGCACCGTTTCAATCCGCGCCGCATTCCCCAACGCTTCGGGACGCCTGCTCAGCGGTGGAGCCGCAAATGTGATTTTATCCTACGACCGCCCCGCATCGCTGATAATCCCCCAGGGGGCGACCTACGAAATACAGAACCGCATCTTCACCTACAAGGTGGTTGACGGAACAACCGTGGCAACCCCCATCGAAGTATTCAAAATCAACGACGGCAAGGAATACATCGTGCTCTCAGGCCTGGCCGAGGGTGACACTATCGTTGCCGAAGGTGCCGGCCTGCTTAAAGCGGGCACCAAGGTGACCGAAATGAAATCAACGCCCAAACAGCAGCAGGAGGAACAGAAATGAACATTCAGAGATTCATCGACCGCCCCATCCTGTCGATTGTAATTTCGGTGGTGATTGTGGTGGCGGGACTTATCGGTCTTTTCGCGCTTGCGGTTGAACAATATCCCGACATCGCACCCCCTACAGTGCGCGTGTCGGCCACATATAGCGGCGCCAATGCCGAAACCGTGCAGAAGAGTGTTATTGTGCCGCTTGAGGAAGCCATCAACGGTGTGGAGAACATGACCTACATGACCTCCACGGCAAGTAACACCGGCAGCGGTGAGGTTACCATTTTCTTCAAGCAGGGGAGCGACGGCGACATGGCGGCTGTGAACGTGCAGAACAGCGTGTCGACAGCCACAGCCCTCCTTCCGGCCGAAGTTACCAAAGTGGGCGTTACTACCCGAAAACGCCAGAACAGCACCCTGATGGTGTTCGGTCTCTTCAGTCCCAACGGCACCTACGACGAGACCTTCCTCACCAACTACATGAACATCAACGTGAAGCCGGGCATCCAGCGAATCACCGGCGTTGGTGAGGTGAACGTGATGGGTGGTGCCTACGCCATGCGCATCTGGCTCAAACCCGATGTCATGGCCCAGTATGAGCTTGTGCCGGCCGACGTCACCGCGGCTCTGTCGAGCCAGAACATCGAGGCATCGACCGGTGCCATCGGCGAGGACTCAGAAAATGTGTTCCAGTACACGCTCAAATACCGCGGCCGCCTTGAGGAGGAGAGCGAGTTTGAGGAAATAATCATCAAAGCCTTCGACGACGGGCGCGTGCTGCGCCTGAAGGATGTGGCCGACGTTGAGTTAGGCGCACAGAGCTATTCCTACAAAGGATTTGTGAACGGCCTGCCTGGTGCCACATGTATGATTAACCAGATTTCCGGCTCCAACGCCAACGAAATCATCATCAACATCGAGAATTATCTCGAACAGGTGAAAAAAACGCTGCCCGACGACGTGGAGCTCGTGCAGCTCATGAGCACCAAAACCTTCCTCGACGCCTCAATCAACAAGGTGATTGAAACCCTCCTTGAAGCCATCGTGCTTGTGGTGCTCGTGGTGTATGTGTTCCTGCAGAACCCGAGGTCGACCCTCATCCCCACCATCAGTATCTTCGTGTCGCTCATCGGCACATTCGCCGTGCTCTACATCGCCGGCTTCAGCATCAACCTGCTCACCCTCTTCGCCCTGGTGCTTGCAATTGGCACCATTGTCGACGACGCCATCATTGTGGTGGAGGCGGTGCAGACAAAGTTCGACGAGGGGTACCGGTCGACCTACCGCGCCGCAGTCGATGCTATGGGTGGTGTGTCGTCGGCTCTGGTCACCTCCACTCTGGTGTTCATGGCGGTGTTCGTGCCTGTGTCGTTCATGGGTGGCACCTCAGGTGTGTTCTACACCCAGTTCGGCATCACAATGGCGGTTGCCGTGGGCATCTCGGCGGTGAACGCCCTCACCCTCTCCCCTGCCCTGTGCGCACTGCTTCTGCGCCCCAACCAGGATATCGTTGAGGGTGGCAAGCTCGAGTTCTCAACCCGTTTCCGCCTCGCTTTCGACGCCACATTCAAGAAAATCGTGCGCAAATATGTGGGGGGCGTGTTCTTCTTCATCAAGCACAAATGGCTCGGATGGTCGGTGCTCGGAGTTGCCTGCGCCCTCCTTGTGTGGCTTATGGGCACAACAAAAACCGGCCTCGTTCCCAACGAGGACACCGGCACAATCTTCATGAGCTTCGACTCCCCGGCAGGTAGCACCTTGGCCGAAACAGAGTCGATTATGCAGGAAATCCAGAGCGAGCTTAAGCAGATGCCACAAATCGACAACTTCAACATGGTTGCAGGCTTCGGCATGGCTTCGGGCAACGGCTCGTCGCACGGCATGTTCATCATCAAACTAAAACCGTGGGACCAGCGCACCGGAAAGGATGACAACGTTGACGCCATCCGCTCCGAAATCTACCGACGCACCGCCCACATAAAGAACGCCCGCCTGTTCATCTTCGCACCCCCTATGATTCAGGGCTACGGCTCGGGCAACAGCTTCGACGTGTATGTGCAGGACCGCTCGGGCAAGGGGTATGACGAGCTCAGCAAAGTGACCACCGATTTCCTTGAGGCTCTCAACAAACGCCCCGAAATCGAGATGGCCCAGACTTCGTTCAGCGCCAACTTCCCCCAATACACCATTGATGTTGACGAGGCCCGTTGCCAGCGTGCGGGAACCACCACAAGCGAGGTTCTCAACGTGCTCTCGGGTTATTTCGGCAGTATCTACGCCTCCAACTTCAACCGCTTCACCAAAATTTACCGTGTGATTGTGCAGGCTCCCTACAACTACCGCGACGGGATGGAGGCGCTCGACAACATCTATGTGAGAACATCGGGGGGAATGGCTCCCGTGAGTCAGTTCGTGACCCTCACCAAAACCTACGGCGCCGAATCGCTGATGCGTTTCAACATGTTTGCCGCCATCAACGTGCAGGGGATGCCTGCCCAGGGCTACAGCTCGGGCGATGTTATCAACGCCATCAATGAGGTTGCCGAAGAAACCCTCCCCACCGGATTCGGATTTGAATTCTCGGGCATGACCCGCGAGGAGGAGCAAACCGGCAACAGCCACACCACGGTTATCATCTACGCAATCTGCGTGCTGTTCATCTACCTCATTCTCTGCGCCCTTTATGAGAGCTTGTTCATTCCGTTGGCGGTGATTCTCTCCGTTCCGTTCGGCCTCATGGGAAGCTTCCTGTTCGCCAAACTGTGGGGCATCGAGAACAACATCTATCTGCAGACGGGTCTGATTATGCTCATCGGCCTGCTGGCGAAAACGGCCATCCTCCTCACCGAGTATGGCACGGAGCGCCGCAAAGCGGGCATGTCGCTCACACAGGCTGCCATGTCGGCGGCATCGGTGCGACTCCGTCCTATCCTCATGACCGCCCTCACCATGATTTTCGGCCTGCTCCCCCTGATGTTCGCAACAGGAGTAGGCGCCAACGGCAACACCTCGCTTGGCGTGGGCGTTGTGGGTGGCATGATTATCGGCACCGTGGGCCTGCTGTTCGTCACCCCCGCCTTCTTCATCACCTTCCAGTGGATTGAGGAGAAAGTGATGGGCCGCCGCCTCAAAGAACGTGAAAAAGAGAAGAGGGCGTCGAATGAATGATGCTAATCATCAGCGAAAGTAAGTGGCTGTTCAAAATTATTTTAAACAGACACTTATATCACCCTTATCAATAGCCTTCAACAATAAGAACTCCCGAAATGAAATTCCTACCGATATTAGCAATGCTATCCCTGGGGCTTACCGGCTGTAGCATCTACAAGAATTACAGCCGCCCCGAGGGGTTGCCGGTGGAGCAGCTCTACAACGACTCCACCATGATGAGCGCCGACACCCTCACTTCGCTCGGCGCCCTCCCCTGGCAGGACCTTTTCGCCGACCGGTGCCTGCAGGCGCTCATCAGCGAGGGGCTGCAGTCGAACACCGACCTCCGGATTGCCATGCTCCGCATCGATGAGGCAAAGGCCGGACTCACTGCCGCCAAGCTTGCCTATCTCCCTTCGCTCACCTTCTCTCCCAACGGAGCCATCACGAGCGTCGACGGCAACAAGGCCACAAAGACCTATGAGATTCCCGTGTCGCTCAGCTGGGAAATCGACCTTTTCGGCAAACTCCGCAATGCAAAGAAAGAGCAACAGGCGCTGCTGCTGCAACAAACAGCCTACGCTCAGGCAGTGCAATCGGAACTCATTGCCTCAATCGCCAACAGCTACTACTCGTTGCTGATGCTCGACGACCAGATTGAAATCAGCAACGGCACCATCGACATCTGGCGCGAACAGGTGCGCACAATGGAGCTGCAGTTGAAAGTGGGCGACGTGCGCGAGAATGCCCTCAGTCAGGCAAAGGCCAACCTCAACGGGCTGCTCGCCACCCACAACACCCTGCTGCGTCAGCAACGCGAAACTGAAAATTCAATCTGCACTCTTCTGGGGGTTACCTACCACCCTGTTGAGCGCACATCGCTTGCCAACCAGTCGGTGCCCGGGCAGATTTCGGTGGGAGTGCCCATGCGTTTGCTCTCATGCCGCCCCGATGTTGTGAGTGCCGAAATGGCGCTTGCAGCCGCCTACTACTCCACCAACCGGTCGCGTGCGGCTTTCTACCCCTCGCTCACCATCGGTGGCTCGGCAGGCTGGACCAACGCCCTGGGGCAAGCCGTGAGCAATCCCGGCGGCTGGATTCTGTCGGCTCTCGGCTCACTCACTCAGCCCATTTTCCAACGCGGCCAGCTCATCTCCAACCTACGCATCTCAAAGGATGAGGAACAGATTGCACTGCTCAACTACAAGCAGACTCTGCTCAACGCCGGCCAGGAGGTGAACGATGCTCTCTTCGCGATTGAATCGCACGGCAACAACCTCTCATTTCATTCGCAACAATGCGAGGCATTGGAGAAAACCGTGAAATCGAACGAACTGCTGTTCCGCACCAACAACGCCACCTATCTCGAACTTCTGTCGTCGCGACAGGATCTCCTCAACTCCCGCCTCAATGTGGTTGCCGACAAGGTTAGCCAATTGCAATCGGTAGTAGCCCTCTACAAGGCTTTGGGTGGAGGTGCCCTGTCGGCCGACACCGCCGATGCCGCTGAATAAGCCCAAACAAAACCCTCATCATACGGATTAAAACAAAGGAGGTGTGTCAAAATTCCGAGATTTTGACACACCTCCCTATTTATGGGTGGAAATATTGCGGGAATCAGCGCACCACGATTTTGCGGGCCTGAGTGCCGCGGCGCTCGATATAGATGCCGGGGATGAGGCGGTTGGCATCAACCCTCAGGCCGGCCACGGTGTAGTAAACTGGGGTGGTGGTGAGGAGGGCATCGCGGTCGACAGTTTCAACGGCGCTGCCGCTTTCAGCCTTGAAGCTGATGCGGGGTGCGATGGCGAATGAGCAAGGGTCGTCGGCCTGCGCATACCATTTCTTTTCACCTGTGGGCTGATAGTTGCTGTCGGTTTCTGCAAGGAGATGGTGGGCGGTGTTGCGCGCAGTTTCGCCGTGGCGCAGTGCAAACATCGCGATTGCATCCTCACCGTCGGCAGAGGAATTGTTGGGGAATCCGCTGATGGTGATGAAGAATGGCTCGTTGACAGTCACTTCCTTGTCGAAGCTGAAGGTGGTGGGGTCGTTATAGGTGGTTGAGGCGTCAACAAGCTCCGAAGCCTTGAGAGTTGCGGTTGCGAGTTCCTCACCGGGCATGCCGCTTTCGTCAACACGGGTGAGCGCGAGGCGGATTTCAGCATCGGGGGTCACTGTTGTGGCTTTAGCGAAGTAAACATTCACGGCATCGATGGTTGCCTCGGCAGCGGGAGCCTCGAAACGTTCGGCGAATGCCTCCATGTCGAGCCAGTTGGTGCCGCCATACCATCCATACCAGCTGAGCGAGATGTTGTCGAGCTTGTCGTTTTCAGCGGCGGGGATGTTCCATGCCAGTGATGTGCCACCGGCCTTGATGCCGTGGAGGTAGGTCGACGATGAACCGGCATCGTTGCTCACGGTGAGGTCAACGTCGAACATTCCCTCTTTCTCATATTTCACGGTAACCGACGGGGTGGTTGCCGAGGGGGTATCGGTGCCGGGGAGAGTCCAGTTGAAATCGGTGGGAGCGCCCGACGATGTGCTGAAGAAAGTCACCTCCTTACCCACGGGAACAACAAGGCATGCCTCGGGTGAGTGGTAGCAGCCGGGAGCGTCGATGCCGATTGCAGCGGCGGGTGCCTGAGCGCGCACAATCACATAACCGGGTTTGGCGCAGGTGGCCGACTCATCTCCGCGGCTCACGGTAAGGGTAACGTCGTAGGTACCCGCACGGTTATACACAACCGTGGGATTCTCCTCGGTCGACTGCTCAACATCGCTGCCGGGGAGCGACCACAGGCAGGCTTCGGGGTGACCGGTCGACAGGTTGGTGAAAGTAACGGCTTCGCCGGTGCTTACCTCAATGAAGCTTGAGGCATCGTCGGGAACAATCACTTCAAAATCGTCGATGAGCACATTGTCACCGTCGGTGAGATAGTAGGCAAACGCGAAATACACCTCTTTACCCGCCCATGCGTCGAGGTCAACGCTATACTGATGCCAGTTGGGGTCGTCGGAGCCTGCTTCCTGCGAGGCGAGGTTCGCATCCCATATTTTCACCGGGGTTGCACCTTGCGCGTTCTCGCAGATGTATAACTCAAGATTCCCGAAATAGATCCACACGGGGTTGAACAGCGAGTGGAAACGCACCTTGGCGTTCTCGGTCAGGGTAATGTCGGGGCTTGTGATAAGGTCGACATCGCCTGTGTTGGCATAGATATGGAACAGCGAATATTGGCTGTCGGGATTAATCGAGGAGAATGCGGGGCAGCTGTAGCCGCCGGCATTCGGTGTGAGTTGCCAGCTTGCACCGTCGGAGGTGTTCCATTCGTTGGCTTCATCGGTTGAGTCGAAGCCGTTGCGGTAGAGAGTGGTGTAGGATGCCGGACCGGTGAAGTCGGCTTTCAGCACCTGGTTGAGAGTGTAGGTGAGGAAAAGCGGCTCGCTCCACACGTTGTCGCCAATGGCCTGCACCGACACCACGCAGGTTTCGTCGAGAGTGAGCTTAAGGGTTGTGGAGGGATTGATGGTGAAATCATCGAGAACGCCGAGGTCATCGAGGGTCATCGGTTCAGTGCCCACATGATACCACAGCGTTTTTGCCCGGGGGTCGGAGCAAGTGAAAGTAACCTCAAGGGGAGCGTCGTAGGTGCCTTCGGGCAGCGAAGCTTCCAGGCCGGCAAGCGGTTCCTTGGCAATTACCTCAACCGCAACGGTGACCGAAGCGGGAAGGTAAGTGTCGTTTCCGGCAAATGTGGCCGTGATGTTGGCCGTGCCGAGCCCGTAGGTGTAGATTACGCCATATTTGTCGCAGTAGGCAATGGAATTGTTGCTCGTGGAATATGTAACGGGGAGATTGAGCGGATTGTCGAGCGGCATCATCGCCTCCTCAAGCAACTCGATGGTAAGGCTTTCGGCTGTGGCTGAAAGCTGAGGGTCGGCACGCAGAATGTAGGGAGCCTCTACCACAGCGCTGAAATCGTCGGCCACACGGGCAACCGCTCTGAGGGTGAGCGATTCGTTGATTTCAACGGGAGCAGTGTAAGGAATCCCGTCAGTGCGCGGGCTTGAGCCGTCGATGGTGTAGAGAATCTCGGCACCCTCCGCGGCAGCGATGGTGGCAGTGAACGGGGCATCGTAACTTCCCGCGGCGGGAGTGATTACCGGAGCTGCAACGGCCGACTGTGACTCGTCGAACGAAACGGCAATCGACTTGAGATATTGAGGTTTTGTGGCTCCGGGAGCTTTGAGGGTGATGGTAACCACACCTTCCACAGCATCACCGGCAGGGGTGAACGTGAGGGTGGTGAGAGCGGTGCCCGATGTTGTGAACGGGGCAGCGGCGGCATTGTCGCAGAGATAGTCAGTACCGCCTACACTCACTGAAACCGTTGCATTCTCAACGGCAGTGCGGGCCTCAACAATAACCGACAATATTTTTCCGGCAAACGAGTCGGATGTCATTGTGAAAGTTTCGGTGCACGCTTTGTTTGCCTGACCGATTGTTTGACCCGACGCTGTGTAAGCCAGAATGCAGCCGGCATCGAAAGTCGCGGTCCATGTTTTTTCGTTGAAAGTGCGGGTGAGTGTCGTCAGGTCACCGACAGCCGAGGTGCCGAAGTTGTAGTAACCGTTGGCATAGCCGGTATCCTTGTCTTTGGTGGCCGAGATTGGCCAGTCCCACGACCATTCGGCAGCCACGGCGCTGAAAGCGCAGAGCGTTGTCAGCAGCAGTGTGAACAATGTTGAGTAAAATTTTCTCATGCCTTGAAATGATTAATGAGTGTAAATGATAATTATCGGTTTAGTAGCCTGTCAAAAGAAATTGTAGAAACGTTGGCTGCCGAAAGCAGCATTGCATCCATCAAAAGATGGAAAATTTCGGCAAAATTAAGCAAAATGATTGAGACCGACAATATTTAACCGTAAGTTGCCACACAAACACAGATTCAACACAGCAAAATGCAAGCGGTAACAGAAAGATGAGAGCCGAAATGTGGCGACATTTCGGCTCTCATCTTTAAATGTGTTTAATGTTGTGATTCCGGGGGTCAGGGGCGCAGGCGGCGGAGTGTCACCTGGTCTATCAGGGCGTGGTTAACCTTGAAATTCATGTTCTCGTTCTCGGGGAGGAACTTGATGGTGAGGGTGTGACGGCCGGCTCCGAGGTGAGTTTCCACGGTGTTAGTGTAGCCCCAGTCGTTCCAGTTGCCCACACCGCGGTGAGGCATCACCACTGTTCCAACACGGTTGCCGTCGACCAGCACGGTGCGGATGGCGCATTTGTTCTCGGTGTTGACCGGGCCATTGCCGTTGGCGTAACGCAGCGAGATGGAGTAGACTCCGGCTTCGGGAACATCGACAGGCACATTGATGGTGGTTACTTCGTGGTCGGTCTCCACAAAGCCTGCACCGCGGTAGCCATGCAGGGGGGTGCGCGGGCGTGCCTGCGCTTCAGGCGAGGTCATCTCGGTTTTCTCATTGGGGAGGTCGACGAGAATTTCCTTAGCATTGGAGCGGGGCTGCGATGCAAACGACTGCACGCGGTCGCCGTTCACAGCCACAACCTGATATTCACCGGGCACGGTGGCAAGCCAGCTTGTTTCGGAGGTCTGCCCAACCTGTTTTCCGTCGCGGAGCACAATGTAGTTGTTGATATATTCAATGGGGTTCCACTGCAGCAGGTTGTTGACCGGTGCCATAGGATTGTTGACCGATGGGTCGTTGCTGAGCCATGCCACGGGGGTGAGAGGCGCTTTGGCGTTGGGAACGTTGTTGACGCGCATCGGCTCGGGGTTGTTGTCGGCCATAATAATCTTTATGGTGTTGTGCCCCTTGATGTCGCCGGGAATGAAGGGCGACTGTTCTTTGCCGTTGAGGTAGAATTTCTTGATGCGCGAGCCGTAGCCGCTGATTGAGATGTCGAGCACGGCGTCGCGATAGTGGAGCCCGTTGAGCGAGCGGTTGTCGGCCAGCGCCTTAGGCACGAAAGGAGCGAACCTTATGCCGTTGGTTTCGTAGTTGATGCCGAACAGAATTTTCATTGTCATGGCAATGTTGCCGCTGAGGCACCAGAGCATGTTGGATGAGTTTACCACGGTGCCGATGTCGCCGTTGTCGAGCACAAAGTTCTCCTTGTTGGTGGCGAAGAGCGCCGCGGGGCGGAAAATCGAACCGATTCCTTGCATCACACCCTCGGCATTGCCCACTTTGGCATTGGCCATTGTCCAGTAGGCTGCCACCCACGGCCACAGCGAGTTGTTGTGATAGGGGGGCTGGTCGGCAATCTGGGGATAGAAAATTGCGGTGCCGAACGGTGTTGTGGGGTTTTTCTCGGTGATTATGCGGGCACGGTTAGGGTCGGCCACATCGTAGAGGATGGCCAGCGCCTCTCCGAGGGTTTCGGCACGCGGATTCTTGATGAGATGGTCGCGGCCGTAGAGATACATGGCATAGTAGCCTTTGTCGTCGAGCCACAGGTTGTTGTTGACGGCGCGCACAAGAGCGTCGGCGCGCTCGTTGTAGGTGCGTGCCTCGGCGTTGTCGCCAAGCAATTTGGCAATCTCGGCCAAAGTGCGCCAGGCCTGGGCGTGGACAATTGAAGTGCCCAGAGCCTCGCTGCGGTAAATGTCGGCGGTCTGCATCCAAGTGGGATAGCTCTGCTCGCGCCAGTCGATAAAGGATGTTTCACCGCGCACGAGGCCGGTTTCGGTGTCGTAGATGGTTTTGTAATCGTCCTCGAGCGAGTTTTTGATTACGGGATAGATTTTGCGCAGCCACGCTTCGTCGCCTGTGGTTTTGTAGACCTCAAAGGCTGCGATGCCCCAAATCTGACGGTCGGAGCTCACGGGCCATGCACCACCCGAACCGGTATCCTGAATGATGCGGCCGCTGGGGGTGATTTTGCGCTCGAGCGATGTGCGCGATGCCTCGGGCTGCAGGGCGGCCATAGCGAGGATTATCGAGTAGCTCACGTCGCGGGTCCACACGCCGGGCCATTCGCGGCCGGTGCGCAATGTGTTGTCGGCTTCAACAGCGTTGACCATCTCGTCGAGCCCCATGTTGAAAATGGCAGCATGGAGAGTGTTGGAGGTGGTGAGCTGAGGGTATTGCGAAATGTCGTTTTTAAGCTCCCACACCTTGTCGATTGGCATGTGGTAGCCGGGGACAGCCCCGTAGTCCGACACGATTTTGAACGGCGTGGGGGCGTAGGCTTTATAGGGACCCTGAACGATTGAATCGCCGGTCCAGCGATACGCGCCGGTGTTGATGATATCTGTTGAGGAGGCTGATGCCGTTGCCGACATGAGAATTGCGGCTGCCGCGGCAAAAGCTGTGTTTTTGATGTTAGATGACATAGTGCCTTTTAAGGTCGGTTGCTGATGTTAGGTGGTGCGGCCTGAGGGGTGGCGGAGACTCCTGCAGCCGCGAAGTGGCGTAAAATTACAAAAAACTCCGCATTTTCTCCAACCACTCCCAACGAAAAAAGTTTACGCGCGATTTAGAAATAGTTATCACAACCATCGGCCTATTAAAATGGCGGCGATGAGGAGCGGCGCAACATAGCGGAGCACGAAGGTCACGGCTCCCGTCAATGGCGAGCGCAACAATCCGTTATTGGAAAGTTGCCTGCGCAACAGGCGGCGCGGGCCGAACCACCCCACATAGAGACATGTGCCTATCGAGACTATGGGCAACAGAATGTTGGTTGCGAAGTGGTCGAGAAAGTCGAAAAGGGTGAGGTTGAAAATGGTAAAATCGCGCCAGGGCCCCAACGAGAGCGAGCACACGGTGCTAAGCACAAACATCGGGCATAGGGCCGTGAGAACGGCACGGCGGCGCGACATCTTGAACCTGTCGGCAAGAAAGGCCACGGTAACCTCCGAAATCGACACCGTGGAGGTCACTGCCGCCACGAGCAACAGCAGGAAGAAGAGCGACGACCACAGCTGCGACAGAGGCAACCGCCCGAACACCTCGGGCAAGGTGACGAAAATAAGCGACGCCCCCTCCATGCTCTCATTTTCAAGGCCGAAGGTTTTAACGGCCGGAAATATAACGAATCCCATAAGCAACGCCACCAGCAAACTAAGCAGAGCCACCGTGATTGATGTGCGCGGCAAGTTGGTGGAAATCGGATAGTAGGAAGCATAGGTCACCAGAATGCCCATGCCGAGGCTGAGCGAGAAGAATGTCTGCCCCAGGGCATTGATGAACACCATCGGCGTTAGTTTGGAGAAATCGGGCGACAGGAAAAAGCGCAGCCCCTCACCGGCTCCCGGCAGCGAAAGCGACACCACACACAACCCGATGAGAATCAGGAACAGGAGCGGCATCAGCACGTTCGACAGCCGCTCAATCCCCTTTTGCACACCATTGAGCAGAATGCCGATATTAAGCCCTATCACAATCACGGTGGCGAGCACCGGTTCCCATGTGCCGAACAGCAGCCGCTGCATCACCCCGCTGAAACATGCGCTCGCCCCGGAACTTTCGGCGGCCACCGCTTCGGGAGCCGAATAGAGCGCCCCGGTGACCGACTGCCACAGATATTCAAGAGTCCACCCCGCCACCACCATATAGAATATGTTGATGAGATAGGAGGCGAGAATGGCCACCCCGCCCACAATCCACCATTTCGACTTTGGTGAAAGCCGGCGGTAAACGCCCACGGCATCGCTTTTGCCGCCGCGCCCGAGCACAAACTCACCTAACATCACAGGCACTCCAAGCAGGATCACACACCCGATGTAAAGCAACAGGAACGCCGCTCCCCCATTCTCCTGTGTCTCAGCCGGAAAACGCCACACGTTTCCCAGCCCTATCGCCGACCCCACGGTTGCGGCAATCAGCCCTATCTTCGATTTAAATTCAGTAGCCATATAAAATTCTTTCCGCAAAAGTAATTAATTTTCTTTTCTTTTGTAACCATTGTGCTGAAAAATCAACGTTGCAAAGCTCTCCATGCTCCCAAACATTCGTTTTCACAAACAACAACCGAAACGCCCCCGCGGTTATGTGCTAATTTCAATTACTGCTACAATCCGATATTTTTTTGTGAAAAATTTGGCGGAGGGTGTTGTGATTCAGGAAAAAACGCTAACTTTGCAGCGCCTTTAGGGGCTCCTTGGGCGAAGTGTGCCGTGACGGATGCTGCCCGCAACGCTGAAAAGCGCGTGGAAAGCGGAGTGTCAGCGGTTTGCCTTTGTCCCGGGACGAGATTATAATTAACCATTTTATTAACCGTTTTATTAAATGACTGAAGAAGTTAAAAACTCTCCAATCGCCGATTTCGATTGGGATGCCTACGAAAAAGGCGAAACCAAGAGCGACAAGTCGCGTGAAGAACTCACCAAAACTTACGACGAATCGCTCAACACCGTTAAAGACAAGGATGTAATCGAAGGTACCATCATCGCCCTCAACAAGCGCGAGGCTGTGGTTAACATCGGCTACAAATCCGACGGTATCATCCCCATGAACGAATTCCGCTACAACCCCGACATCAAAGTAGGCGACGTTGTGGAAGTGTTCATCGAGAACCAGGAGGACAAGAAAGGTCAGCTTATCCTCTCTCACCGCAAAGCCCGTGCATCACGCTCATGGGAGCGCGTTAACCAGGCTCTGGAAAACGACGAAATCATCAAGGGTTACATCAAGTGCCGCACCAAAGGTGGCATGATTGTTGACGTGTTCGGCATCGAGGCCTTCCTCCCCGGCTCACAGATCGACGTGAAACCCATCCGCGACTACGATATCTTCGTTGGCAAGACCATGGAATTCAAGGTTGTTAAAATCAACCCCGAATTCAAGAATGTTGTTGTCAGCCACAAGGCTCTCATCGAGGCCGAGCTCGAGCAGCAGAAGCGCGAAATCATCGCCAAGCTCGAAAAGGGTCAGGTTCTCGAAGGCACTGTCAAGAACATCACCTCCTACGGTGTGTTCATCGACCTTGGCGGCGTTGACGGTCTTATCCACATCACCGACCTTTCGTGGGGCCGCGTAAGCCACCCCGAAGAGGTTGTGAGCCTCGACCAGAAGCTCAACGTGGTTATCCTCGACTTCGACGACGAAAAGAAGCGCATCGCCCTCGGTCTCAAGCAGCTCATGCCCCATCCCTGGGATGCTCTCGCTGCCGACATCAAGGTTGGTGACAAAGTTAAAGGCAAAGTTGTTGTCATGGCCGACTACGGCGCATTCGTTGAAGTTGCCCCCGGCGTTGAGGGCCTGATCCACGTTAGCGAAATGTCGTGGAGCCAGCACCTGCGCAGCGCTCAGGACTTCATGAAGGTTGGCGACGAAGTTGAGGCAGTTGTTCTCACCCTCGACCGCGACGAACGCAAGATGAGCCTCGGCATCAAGCAGCTCAAGCAGGATCCCTGGCAGGATATCGAAGTTAAATATCCCGTTGGTTCGAAGCACACCGCCAAAGTTCGCAACTTCACCAACTTCGGCGTGTTCGTTGAAATTGAAGAAGGTGTTGACGGCCTGATTCACATCTCCGACCTTTCGTGGACCAAGAAGGTTAAACATCCTTCGGAATTCACCCAGATCGGTGCCGACATCGAAGTTGTTGTTCTCGAAATCGACAAGGACAACCGTCGCCTCAGTCTCGGCCACAAGCAGCTCGAGGAGAACCCCTGGGATGTGTTTGAAACTGTGTTCACCGTTGGCTCGGTTCACCCCGGCACCATCGTTGAAATGCTCGACAAGGGCGCAGTTATCCAGCTCCCCTACGGTGTTGAAGGCTTCGCTACTCCCAAACACCTCGTTAAGGAAGATGGCTCGCAGGCCAAGGTCGACGAAAAGCTCGACTTCAAGGTAATCGAGTTCAACAAGGATAGCAAGCGCATCATCCTCAGCCACAGCCGCATCTTCGAAGATGAAGCTAAAGCAGAGAAAGCCGAAGCCCGCAAGGCTAAACGCGCTCCCCGCAAGGCTGAAGAGGCTCCCGCCCTCACAACTCCCGTTGAGAAAACAACTCTCGGCGACATCGAAGCTCTCGCAGCTCTCAAGGAGAAACTTTCTGGTAAAGCATAATCCGGATAACCTCCATACAATAAAAAATGGCTGTGCCTGTCGGCACAGCCATTTTTTATTGTATGGAGGTTAGAAGTCAGAAGCAAGAAGTCAGAAGTCAGTTTTAAGAAGGCTGCGCTGGGAGCCCCTACCGGCGAAGCCGCACGGTGTAGCTCACCGATGGGGTGTTTTTTGGCTCACGGATTACACCGATTTCACGGATTGGCTAACGCATGGAAATCTGCGGAATCTGTGTAATCTGTGAGAGATTTTGGCTGACGTGGGGATGCAGGTGAGGATGCCGAGCAACAGCTGTATTACCGCTTTTTGCGTGAGAACGGGCAGTTAAGTTGGTCGAGGTAGACGCGGACAGTTAGCCGCTGATAGAAGATGAAGCTGCCTGGGGTGACGTTGAAATTGAGCGATGCCTGGAAATCAATCCATTTGTTGCGGATTATGCGCGCATAAACATCGGTGCGGTTGTAGAATTTGTTGCGGTAATAGGGTTCTCCCTGATAGAGCGCCGAGCCGAGTTCGTCGTAGCTCGGGAAGAGCCGGCCGCCTGCATAGAGCGAGTTTTTAAGGCCGAGCCACTTCCATTCGCCGAGGATTTCAAGCCATCCGCCGGCGGGGGCGGTCCAGTTGTCGTAGGCGCGGTTGCGCTCAACCGTGATGAGTGCGCCGGCTTTCACCACAAGACTGTCGAGCCCGGTGGCGCGCTTGAGGTCGAGCCCAACGTAGGGATTTACCAGAAAATTGTCGACAATATGCTCATTCTCAGGTGAGTTTTTCGTGAGAGCGTAATGGTTCATCATCACATGCCCGCCGGCAAGGAAGCTGCGGCTGCCCGGACGCCATTCACCGTGAAAAACAATGTTGAAGGCCTCACGTTTGGTTTCGGTCTGCATCTGTCGCCAGTCGAGGTAGAAGTCGATGAAAGCGTCGCGGCTATGATACTGCACGAGCGCGCCCCTAATGTTGCGCTGAAAATAGGTTAGCGAGTCGCTCCATAAAAATCCGGGGAGCTCCTGCCGCAACTGCGTGCGCGGAAACATGCCCAGCGAAGCGCTCCACCGTTTGCCGGTGTGGCGATAGTAGAGCGTGGGAGAGATTCGGTAGCCGTCCCACTCGTTGCCGATTGGCTGATTCCACACCACGCCCCCCGAAATGCGGTCGGTTGGAGTGAAGCGCACCCCGATTTCAGGCGCGAGATTTGTGAAGAAATAGGTTTTGGTGTCGGTGTTGGAGTTATCCCCCTCACGGTTATCGAAAACCGTTTCAAAATCAACACTCCACGTCAGCTCCTGCGCAGTGGCAAGAAGAGGCGAGAAGATGGCAAAAATCGACAGAAGGATAGAGATTCGGCTGAGAGCGGATGTTGCGCGCATTATGTGTAGTATGATTGGGTTAGTTGTCACACTGCAAAATTAATGAATTTAAGTGTATATACATATATAAATGGGATGCGCCAATGAATCGGCGCATCCCGGGGTGTGTATTTGAAACTGTATCAGAATTCTATTCTGTCGAAGCTGATTGTAGTTTTGGCATTGGAGAGCCTGCCGGCATCGATGATTGCAGAGGATGCCGGTTGTGCTCCTGACACAGCTTTTGCCTTTGCGCGAGAAGAAGCTTCCGCAGCATCAGATGAAAATCCCGGAAGCTGGAAATACTCGCGTGTGGCGGATATTGGAGTGGTTCCGTGATACCATATTGTGTAGATGGTGAACCGGCCGGTCTTGCTATCATAGTAGGATAGATTTTTCAGCTCTTGGTCGGTGTTGCTAAGATAGATGTCTATGCCCAACTCCGTACGCAGCGTATACACATCGGTTGACCACAACATCTCACCCAACGAAGTGTCATCACCGGTTGCAAATGGCTCCATGTGAGCGTAGTAGTAGCGACCGGCCTCATTGTCGGGAGCTACTTCGGCCGGAACCGGAGTCTCCTCTACGTAGAGATTTATGTTGCGCGAATTCAAAAATGCAGTCCCGGAGAAGTCGGAGACATCAAAATCTCCGAAACGGTAACGACGGCTGTTATCGGTCAGTGATTCCGCCACATAAACCGGTGCTTCTTTGTCGTCAAAACCGAACAGTGAGAATGAGCCGGATCCCATGCCATAAAACATGAATTCTCCCCAGTGGGTATAGGTCAGTTCAATTGTTTTGCTGAGGGCACCTTCGGGGCATTCCTCTTCATCGGGCAAAGTCAGCGTTATATTGAATGTGGCCTCGGGCTCGATGCCGGTGAAATCCATGCCGATGTTAATCTTGGCAGACTTTTCACCGTGGGCAAATGTAACTGACGAAGGAACTGTGAACACACCTGTCACCTCATTTCCACCGGCATCTGTGACTGCACTGTTGATGTTGACTGTGCAGGTTCCGTTGGCACTCAGGCGGCAAAGCTCAATGGCGACCGGTGCGTTATCGTTGGAAACATTGACAGGATTGTTTACGGCCGGGAAATGCACACCATTGCCTGTGAACGGCTCTACGTAGGTGAGCTCCATTTGAGCCACAGAGCCTAAAGCCTTCACATTGTCAAAACAATCAGTGTATTCATAGGTGTAAATGAGACAGGAATTCTTTTCGGGTGTAACAGAAAAACTTCCACTGCCTTCGGAGAGATCGAAACTGAAGTCGAAATCTTTGGCAGCAAATTTGTCAATCAATTCCAGCGAAGCGGCATTCACCTCTGAATCATCCACCACCGCATAGACACCGCGCACAGATTTCACCAGATTCCTGGTGCCCTTGAAGACGGCGGTGTAGACGCGTTTGTGAGGCTCGTCGGTATAGCTGTAGTCAACATCCATTGACAGAGGGTGATAATATTCCGATACGAGTAGAATTTCAGTGGGAGCACACCACGTTTTCCCGTCGCCATAGCCGGGGGCATAGCACACTGCGTCGAGTTTAAGAAGGTAGTTCGTAGTCTGCCCGTCAATTCCCCATTCTCCGTCGGAAAGTTCAGGATTGACTTCGCCCAGAATTTCAGAATTATAGGTGGCTTTCCCTGCCATCCATATCTCGCCGTAGGTTGGATCGGTGTAGCCGGTTGGCTGACATGCAAGTGTGATTGAGCTTTCCTCTGTGAATTTGATGGGTGTTATCGAATTATCCTTTGACGAAAGTTCG
Organism: uncultured Muribaculaceae bacterium; assembly: GCA_910586565.1. Taxonomy (GTDB): domain Bacteria; phylum Bacteroidota; class Bacteroidia; order Bacteroidales; family Muribaculaceae; genus UBA7173. The sequence continues at coordinate 142,928 of CAJUIT010000002.1, forward strand.
TATTTGTAGTCCGTCGGATCGTTGGGCACGAATGTGCTTTTCAGCACAAGGTTTGCGGTCATGTCGTTAAAGAATCCCGAGCGAAGCATGTAGGCATTCCGCCATTGCTCTTCGGTAATTTCATGTGTCTCGGGCACTTGCGGAAGAGATTCGAGTTGCACGATGCTGAAATCATCAACTGATTCAGTATCGATATATCTTACCGAGCCGTTTTTGAACTCGATTTTCATGATTATGCTGTTGGCAGCGACTAACACCACCTACATCAGAAATATAGCGGAAAATGCTAAGATAATCTTTTTCATAGGGGTAATGAATTTATAAGGTTGTGTCAGTCGTTCCATTCGCCTCCTATAGTTGGCAAAGCATACTCCTGTTCGTAATCATATCCGTCGACATAAGGTGGCATCTGCGGGTATTTTAATCTGAAAAAGTCCGAACCTCCGCGGATTCTGAATTCGAATTCGACATTATAGTAGCCGGAGCAGCGGTCGAGGTCGAGCTGAAGGCGCATCATGTCGAAGAAGGTGAGTCCCTCACCCCAAAATTCGACAGCACGCTGGCGGATGATTTCCGACTGGATATCGGCTGCGGTTGTGGCGGCACATGTGAATGCCGGGTTGCGGTAGGTGCGCACAAAATTATTCAGTGCATTTGTTCCCTCTGCCACACGACCGCTCATCACCATACCTTCGGCTTCAATGAGATACATCTCCTCTATTCGCATCAGAGGGATATCGCCTGCTTGCACAGTGCCGTAGATGCTGCTCTTATAGGCATCGAACTTGAGGTTTGGATGCTTGAGGCTCCATTGTTTGTAGTGGGCCAGGACTTTGTTTTGCGAATTTGTGAGCAGGTCGCTGTGGTAGGTGCCGTTGGCAAACCAGTTCGTCCGCACATCCTCAGGCTGCGATTCGAGGTAGTTCCAGATCTCGTCGGTGCATGCACGGTAGGTACCACCTTGGTAGGTGTATCCGTTGGTTACCAGACTCGAAATGTGTGAGGCCCAGTTTACTATGCCTGTTCGTGCGGTCTCGTCGTTTTCATCAACGGTAATTCCCCACATCCAGTTGCCGAGTTTCACATTGTTGAACCCGGGGAAACCGGCCATTTCATAAAGCAAGGGAGTTGATGCCGAAGCCTCGATTGCAGAGCGGGCATCAGCTGCTGCCTCGGCATAGTTGTGCATCGAGAGGTTATAGCGTGCACGCAGCCCATAGGCAACGCTGAGGTCGATGTAGCGCTTTGCATGTGCCACATCTATATAGGCCGGATTGAGTGAATTGTCGCTAAGAAGCATGATGGCACGGTCAATGTCGGCCATGATAAAGTCATAGACTTCGCCGGTTGTAGATGCCGGATAAGTGGCATCTGCACCGGTTGTAGGATTGTTGCTTTCAGAGATGATTGGAACGCATTGTGCATTGGGCGCGAAGTGGACGTTGTGTGCGAAAGTCTGTGCCAGATTCCAATAGGCGAAGGAGCGGAACGCATAGCCTTGCGCCGCGAGCAGGCGCTCCTCATCACCGGTGGGTGTGGGAAGTGCGGCAATCACCTTGTTGGCTTCGGCAACGTAGGTGTAGCAGTAGCGCCACATCATAACATTGGGGGATGTACTATACAAGCCGCAGTTCTCAAATTTAGCCCATGTTAAAAACCAATTGTAACCGGTATTCTGTGCCATCATGTAGGGAGTCTGGAGATCCATCCCCAACATCAGAGCCGGATAGCCGAAATCTGAATGCGCTGAGCCAACCTGAAACACCCGTTTCATGCTGTCAAACATAACCGAAGTGGCCTGATAGGCCTGGCTTTCGGCATCCACAGCCTTTGTAAATGAGATTCTGGAAATATCCGAAGCAAGAATGTAGTCGGATGTGCCGTCGTTGTAATTCAGACGTATCACATCGCGCATTCCGTCGGCCATAGCGCTACCGGCCGTAAGTGTAACTGCCGCTGCAGCAATAATACTTTTCAGTGTGTTCATTGCCATGTGGTTGTTTAGAGTGATAGTTTGGTTACGAACCGGCCGATGCGCACAATGTAGATACCACGTTGCAGTGAGGAACGGTCGATTGAATAAGTGTCGGTTCCGGGAGTGTTTGCGTGCACAAGCATGCCATTGATGCCATAGATTTCTACAGTGGCATTGCCGGGAAGATTGGCGAATGTGACCCCTGCGGCATCAAGGCTGACGGTGATGGATGGAACTGTGTCATCGGCGATGCTGTTGATACTGCCGGGTGTGTAATCGTTGGCATCGCCGTATTCACATGATTCGATATCGTCGAAATCAAGTTGCACGGGAGGCTGTGTTTCATCGCCGGTTGTGGCGATTGTAACGGAGCGGTCGTCATTGAACGTCAGGGTTGGTTCATTGTCGAGCAGCACTGTGATTACACCTTGCGAGGCAGTGTGGATGTGGAGTGCAGTCAAGGCTGCGTTGGCCGCGAATGTAACGAGTAACGCAAGCAGTGGCAATACCAGTTTTTTCATGAGAAAATGTGTGTGTGAAGTTGATTTGTTTGTTGTTTTTCAAAGTACAAAGTTAGTTAAGAGGCGACATTTACCCCCCCAATTATGTTAAATAATATTAACGAGAAATTACCTTAATTGATAAAAAGAAAAAGAAGGTATGCCGGGATGCTGAAACATCCGGCACACCTTCTTAGTATATCTCACCGTCGGGTGGGGAGAGCGTTATTTCACGGCAACCTTAACCGTGAGTGTGCGGTCGGCAACCGCTCTGACCACATACACGCCTGCGGGGAGAGCGATTTTGCCCGCTGCGAGGGAGTGTGCTACTTTGCGACCGTCTACACCGTAAACGTCAACTTCGCAACGCCCGGCGGCCTCTACCAAAACTCCGCCTGTGCATACCGAAACTTTCACCGATTCCACAGCTGCCGAGGCGATGCCCGAGGGGGCTACCTTGACTTGAGCCACTTCGCTACGGGCTCCGGTGGGTTCAAACACAGCGCACACGCCGATTGTGTGTTCGCCGGGGATAAAACCGGCGAATGTGTGGGTGGTTCCGGCAAGACCGGAAGCGGCTGTCTCACCGTCGAGCAGCACCGTATAGGTCACGCCACTGTCGAGCGAACCGGGCTCAACAGCATCCCACGAAAGAGTTGCCGTTTCGGTGTCGAAGCTGATGCTCTCGGCAACAGGCGCATTGCTCGCAAGGGCGATGTCGTCGAGGGCTGTATCTCCGGCGAATATTGACGGTTCAAAAGCAGCATCTTTGAAAGCATGAGCTGCAACTTTCGTGCCATAGCTTCTGGAAGCCTGCAACACCGCGATGCCAAACGCACCTTCCGAATCGGTTGTGCCGTAATATTCAACGCCGTCAGATTCCAGAGTGACTTCAGCGCCCTCAAGCGGTGTTTCCCCGTCGGTGATTTTGCCCGAAATAACGGGTGCCGATTTGTCGAGACAAAGCAATGCCGCCGGCATGAAGTAGGCTTTTGTGGGGGTGGCGCGCTTGGCCGTCACCAGATTATCGTCGGAGGTCCAGAGGGTGCTTCCGCCGCGGAAAACGAGGAACGAAGCTGCCACAAAATCCGACGACTCCTGCGCCACGATGAAACGGAGCGAAGCCCCGTCATATTCGAAGCTCTCGTCGAACGGAATTGTGAGCAAGCTGTATTTGTCGAACACGCGGTCGGTGGTGCGGGCGAAAAGAAAATCCTTGCACGCCACGCGGGTCATTAGTGTGGTGTCGGCAAACGCTTTTCCTGTTTCGGGAGCCGGAGGAGCGGTGAGGTCGGTGTTCTCAACCCACACCTTGATTGTTTTGGTTGGATTGCGCTCGGCATTTATGAAATAGTAGAACGACAGGGCGGCGATTTTATCACCCTTCTCCAATCCGAGCTGAGAAGCTGTGTAGACAAACTCGGAGTAGCTGTTGTTATCGCCTGCACGCACGGGAATGTTAGAGAGTTCGTCGTCAACATTAAGTGTGCCCACAAGCACATCGGTGTTGAGAACTTCACCGGTGATTGAAATTGTCGACGGGGCCGATTCCACCACGTGGTCGCCGGCTGTGATTCGTGCCGAAACCGAGCTTTCATCACACACTGCGTGGGGAATGAACGAGAATTTGAACTCCTTTGTCGTTGCACCCGCATTGTCAAACTCCCCTGCATCGTCGAGCTTTGCAACCGGAGTTCCGTCGACGAGCAGCTCAACGGCGTAGTGGTCGCTGCCGAGAACCTGCGGCCCTGCGTTCTGCAACGTCACCGCGGCCGCAACGGGATAGTTGACCATGCCGGTCTTGTCGGCCGAGAAAGCGTGGAGATAGATGTCGTGGGATATATCGGCAAGGGCACCGACGGCGATGTTGTCGATGTTGACATACACCCCTTCGAAGGCAAGGTATTTTTCACCTGCCGGAACATCGAATTGCGCAAATGAATAGCTGTCGTAGTCGGGCATTGCCGAATCGGCATCCTTCGATGAGATTTTGCCGATTTCGGTCCATGTCATGCGGTCGTCGGATACGAACACTTTAACGAAGCATTCATAGTAGGTGGCACGCGTGGTGCGCGTGAGGGCAAATATCAGTTTTGAATCTTCGGTAATTTTAAGTTTGGGGAGGATTGCTTTTGCTGCCGATGACGTTGAGGTTGCCGACCGCAACACCCCTTCGCGCTGCGCGGTCCATGCGCCGCTCTTGGTGATAATCCACCGCGCGGGGACGATTCCTGCCGAAAAGTCCTCGGTGTAGGTGCCCGGGGCCACTTTCGCTCCAAGAACCGAGAACCCTTTCACATCTCCATAGGTGTTACTTTCAATCACCACATCGCCGGCCAGCGTGCCGTCGGGCGAAATGGTGAGCACTCCGGTTTTCGTTTCACCGCTGTTGAGTGTGAGAGGCGCGGCGATGTCGAGAGTCACACCGGTCGGTAGGGTGATGGATGTGATTTCCAACGGGGCCGACCCTGTGTTGGCCAGTTTGAGTTCCATTTCCTTCGCTCCCTCAAACAACCCTAAATTGAGTGTGGAGACCGATTGACCGCCCACGGTTATGCCGAGCACCGGAACGTGGGCTTTGGCCGTGAGGGTGATGGTGGTGTAGCTCACGGTGCGCGACACATTTTCGATGCAACGCAAGGTGAGCTGCTCATCTTTTGTGGGGTCGGCAAGCTGATAGGGAAGTGTGAAGTTCACGTATGTTTCCTCCCCGGGAGCAAGGTCCACTCCCACGGGGATTGTGGTCAGCACGTCGGTGCCGGCAGCAACCTCGATGGTGAAATCGTCGTCGGTGGCCAACAGCGGAAGGTTGCCTCTATTGGTGGCGCGCACCTTGAGTTTGAATTCAAGCTTACCGTCGCGGTCGGCGTTGACGGCATATTCATCGGCAAGGAATCCGTTGAGCTGCACCGTTCGTAGCTGCGGAATCTGCGCCTCGTCGGCCGAGAATGAGTCGAAATAGCAATGCTCCATCCACAGGGCCACACATGCAGGGGCGTCGAGCTCGAAATCAACCTGGGTCCACTCCTTTGAAGTGATGCTCAGGTCGCCGAGTTCAATCGGGTCGCCGAGTGAAAAGGAAAAATCCTCGTTGCGATAGCATTTGTAGGCTTTTATTTTGGGGATGGACGAGGCTTGCGAGCCTTTTTTAGAGAGGAAAAACTGCACTTTGCCCGAAACGAGCGGGGTTACAATCATATCCTCAGTTGAGTAAACCGAGCCGGTTTCATCGTCCCACGTTTCCTGCCATTGCACACTCAGCACATTGGTGTTGGTTGAACGCTCATCGGCCATACCTCCGATTGCTTCAAGCCTGTAGTCAATAGCTCCGAGCGGAGTGTAATCGAATATACGACCCCACCCAATGGCACTTTGGTTGCTCCCGGTCTGCACATTGTCAAACCCCTCAAAATAGTTGTCGACCGTCTTGTATTCAAGCGAATGTGCCGGGGGCGCCGTCACAGCTATAGCTACGGCGCTTAGAAACGGTAGTAAAACCTTTTTCATAGATTAATTGGAGATTTAATTGGTGATTATTAATTGGAGTTGGTTTATACAGTGAGAATGTGTGATGCCGCAAATTTAGCAAAAAGATTTTAAAATAAGCTATAAGGTGGCAATAATTTTATTTTTCAGCGATTTCAAAAGCAAAATGAGCACATAATAACAAAGATGCGGCTCCGGCTGACAATACTTCTACATTCCGTCTCTCTGATAATTCTCACTATAATTATAATAATGTGCAGACACCGGCCATATAGCCACACCTTAGCGGCGTTTGGCGCGGATTACAACCATAATGAAAAGAGGCCACCTTGTCAGGCAGCCTCATAGTGTAAGTTTTTTGGCCGGAAGCGGCCAAAGGGTGAATGTGTGGCGGGATTAGTGGCAGCAGCCGTCGCCGCAGCCGCAATGACCCTCACCCTCGCCGCAGCTTTCGTGGTCACAACCGCAGCCGCAACCGCCTTGGGCGGGCTGAAGCTCTTCGGGGGTGGCGTCGCGCACGGCGAGAATCTTGCCGTCGAAACGAACGGCTTTCCCTGCGAGGGGATGGTTGAAGTCCATCTTCACCTTGTCGGCGGTGACTTCCTTCACCAAACCGTTGATGCGGTAGCCGTCGGCTGTCATCATAGGCACAAGCGCGCCCTCTTTAATCATCTCTTCGTCGAATTTGCCGTCGACAATGAAAATGTCGCGGTCGAGTTCCACCACCTGTTCGGGGTCGTAGGGACCGAAAGCTTCGTCGGCCGACACTTTCACATTGAATGTTCCGCCGGGTTCAAGACCATCGATGGCTTTTTCGAGGGGGGCAATCATGCCGCGGGTAACACCGAAAATAATCTTTTCGGGGTCCTCAACATTTGTTTGGTGAACAAGCTTTTCCGAACCGTCGGCTTCAACGGCATAAAGGTCGTAGCCCAGTTCTACATATTTTCCGGGTTGAATTTTTTCCATGAGTCAGTTTATTTTTTTGTTGTTTGAATTTGTCGTCGGGATTGTCACACATCCCATCGGCCGGAGAACTCCGGGCGATGAGAGGCCTATATTTATTATAGCAAATGCTACCGGGGCCTGTTCGCAATCAATCTAACGCTAACAATAACAACAAACACCGTGCCAAACAGTTCGTGTCAGTCATGCCCAATAATCCGTAATACAACTGCCGGAAGCCTTGCTGCAATGCATTTCACCCGCAAAACGATTCAATTGGCCATCATTTACCAATATCGGGCGCTATATTCAGCACCATCGGGCATGAAATTTTGGTAACTTTGCGCAAATTTTTTCAACATGTCACATTTCAGTAAAAAATACTACCTCTTTCTCGTTGTGTTTCTCGGGATGCTGTCGGCCTTCGGACCGTTCGTAACCGACATGTACCTCCCCACCCTGCCGTCGATGGCCGACGTGTTTGACACCACCCCGTCGCTTGTGCAGATGGGACTGGCAACCAGCATGCTCGGGCTGGCTGTGGGGCAAATTTTCTTCGGCCCGCTGAGCGACAAATTCGGACGCAAAGCCGTGCTCGTGTCGGCCATGCTTCTGTTCGCAGCCTCAACAATCGCCGCCATCTATTCTCCTACGATTGAGTTCTTCAACGTGTGCCGATTCCTTCAAGGACTCGGAGGCTCGGGAGGCATCGTGCTGTCGCGCTCCGTTGCCACCGACTGCTATTCGGGGCGCGAACTCGCCAAAACCCTCGCCATCATCGGCGCTGTCAACGGCATCGCACCCGTCACGGCGCCCGTAATCGGCGGCCTCGTGTCGGAAGCCGTGGGGTGGCAAGGCATTTTCTGGATTCTCTTCGGCATCGGCGCCGTCATCCTGCTCATGTGCCTGATATTCCGGGAGTCTCATCCGATGGAAAAACGTCACAAAGGGTCGGTTGCAAGCCTGCTGAGGAAGTTCCCCGAAATTTTCAAACTGAAGTACTTCGTGATCTACACCTTGATGTATGCCTTCACCTGCGGCGTATTGTTCTCCTACATCTCGTCGGCATCGTTCATTATCCAGAATCATTTCGGATTTTCCGAATTGCAGTTTGCCATTGTTTTCGGCGTCAACGCCCTCGGCATCGGATTGGGTTCGGCCATGTCGCTCAAATTCCGCCGCATGAACAATGCGGCGCTTTTCGGTGCCTCAGGCATCGTCACCGCCACCCTGTTGCAAGTGGCAGCCTACATCTTTGCTCCCTCATTCTGGCCCTACGAAATTCCCACCTTCCTGATGCTTGTGAGCATAGGGTTTATTCTCACCTCCTCAACCACATTGGCTATGAGCGAAGGGCGCAACATAGTGGGCACCGCCTCAGCCATATTCGGCGCCACGGGCTTCCTGTTCGGCGGCATCGTCTCACCCCTCGTAGGCATCGGCAACATCCTCACCACCACCCTGCTGCTCCTCGGCATCTGCGGCTGCTGCGCCCTCACCTTCGCCTGGTTCTCCTACCGCCGCCCTGCCCAGCTCACCGCATAACCCCTCCGATTTATCGCATCACGGCACAAAATTCCACCTCACAGCATCCCCGCCAATCATATTGCCGAGGTGCCCGTTTATTGCGATTGTGAAAAGTGATTTTGGAGTGTTCCACTTTGTCACTTTAGGGGAATGCCTTATACCTCTCTGTTGTCAATATAAGTTCTTCCATATTGTTCTGAGCTATATTTGTTCTCATCTCAATTGTCAATGTCCTACCTGTTTCTGCTGTTCGGCATTGTAGCGGTCGCCGACCACAGGAATTGCGGCTACGCGCTGTTCAAGTTCCTGCCATTCGGTGTCGGCAAGAGCAAAGTCGAATGTGCGGAGGTTTTCTTCGAGGTGGGAAATCTTTGTCGTGCCCGGTATGGGCACAATCCAGGGTGCTTTATGCAATAGCCAACCGAGGGCAACCTGCGCGGAGGTCATGCCGCGTGTGCGTCCGAAATCCTGCAGCACGTTGACAATACGGTAGTTTGCCCTCATTGCTTCGGGCCGGAAGCGTGGCAGAGTATGCCGGTTGTCGTTGTTAGTGTCGAACACGGTGTATTCGTTAAGGCAACCACCCAAGAACCCACGATTGATGGGACTGTAAGGCACAAAGCCGATGCCAAGTTCCTTGCAGGTTTGGAGAACGCCGTTTTCCTCCACAAGGCGATGCATGAGATGATATTCGCTCTGAATGGCGGTTACGGGACACACGGCATGAGCCTTGCGGATTGTTTCGGGACTAACCTCGCACAAGCCCCATCGTTGCACCTTTCCTTCTTTAATGAGGTCGTTGATGCAACCGGCCACATCCTCAATAGGTGTGTTCGGGTCAAAGCGGTGCTGATAGAACATCGGTATGCAGTCAATGCCGAGGCGGCGGAGCGAATCCTCGCAATATTGGCGCACAACCTCCGGTCGGCTGTTTTGCCTGCCTGTAGCCTTGCCATTAATTACCTCGTGTCCGAATTTGGTTGTAATGTTCACCTTATGTTTATAAGGTGCGAGGGCTTCGCCGGCAAAAATCTCATTTGTCAAGGGGCCGTAGATTATGCCTGTGTCGAACAGATTCACGCCACGGTCAACAGCCTCGGCAATGACCCTATGCCGCATCTTTTTGTCGGGATACTGACTGCGGTTGTAGGTCATGCCCATCACACCGAAGCCAAGTGCCGAAACTTCCATAGGAGCGCTCCCCGAACCCAATGTGCGGTATTTCATATCAGAATTTTTCACAATGTGATTCCCTGAGATGATTCGCTCTGCAGCCTGCACTTTGTTAAGGGTGGGCTCAATTGTCATTGCCGCTCCAAATGCCGCAGCGGCTTTAAGAAAACCGCGACGGCTTATTCCTGTATCTTCTTTCATTTGGATATTTCGATTTTGCGGATTATTTTTGCCGGATTACCTGCAACAATAGTCATCGGTGGCACATCGCGGGTGACAACACTCTGCGCTCCCACAATAGCTCCATACCCGATTTTCACTCCCGGCAGAATAGTTGAGTTTATGCCAATCCAAACTTTGTCCTCAATCACGATAGGGCAACCGTATGTCGCACTGCGGTTATCGGGATTCTCATCATGGTTGATGGTGATGAGATTGCATTTCGGCCCGATGAACACCTCGTTGCCGATTGTTATGCCTCCACGCCCGAAGAATGTGCAACACTGCTGTATGAAACACCCTTTGCCGATGGTTACAGGCTTGCCATAGTCAACGTAAAAAGGTGGTATTACGGTTGTAGTTTTATCAAGCGGCTTACCGAGTATTCTCCCCATGTATTCGTGCACTTCCCCGGGAGTTTTATAACCGGTGTTCATCTCAGTGGCTGTTTTCATGGTGGCGAATATGTCGGCAATCAGCTCCTCATATCCCGGTTCATCGGGCGACACCATTTCGCCACTCAGATCCTTCTCAAAAATATCTTTCATGTTCAGCATCGGTTTTGATTATCTTCCGCGAAATTACAAACAAAGCCCCGCAGCGGGTTTGCTGCGAGGCTCAAACGTCTTTGTTGTGAGGCTCAATCTATATTTTTGATGAATCTTGCCGGATTTCCTGCCACTATTGTATTTGGCTGCACATCACGGGTGACCACACTTCCAGCCCCGACCACGGCATTTTCTCCGACCGTGACACCCGGCAATATCGTGGCACCGGCACCAATCCATGCCTTGCGGCATATTTTCACAGGCTTACAGGTGATTATATTTCGATGTTCGAGGTCATGATTGTTGGATATAAGTTGCACATTGGCGGCAATCAATGCTTCATCCTCGATTGTGATTCCTCCGGCCGACATCATCAGGCACCCCGGCATAACGACTACATTTTTACCGATTCTGACCTTATGCGGCCGAACTGCCGTCAGCGGGGTGTTAATTCGGCTCCCTTCACCCAATTCAGGGAATATTTCTTTCACAAGTTCATCATATTCCTCAGTCATAGGCATCGTGTGGTTCAGTCGGAATATCAACTGAGCCTGTTTTTTCGCCAACGCCAATTCTTCGGCACTCTGATTTGAACAATCAATCCTGATTTCTTCCATATAATCATGCTATTACAAGTGCGGTCGGGGCCATGCCGTATTTCTCCTTGAACACTTTTGAGAAATGAGAGAGATTCTTGAATCCAACCTTATAACACACATCGGTAATGTTGGCACAACCCTGTCTGATTAAATCGTAGGCTGCTTCCAACCGTCGGTTTATAATCCATTTCAGGGGAGAAAGCTCGCTCACCTTCTTGAAATCGCGTTTGAACGACGCAAGACTCCTGCCGGTGTAACGTGCCATCTCTTCCATTGAAAGTTCCTCCATGTAGTTCTCGTTCATAAACTCAAGCAAGTCGATTTTCCACGGGTCAGTGAAATCAAACAAAGAGGCATAGAGATTGCGGTCGGTGTTGAGCAGAACATACAGTCCTTCTATCATTTTCAGTTGCAGAAGGGCATCGGTCGGTTTAGTCCCCGACTCAAAGTAAGGTAAGATGGAATCAAACAAACTCCGTATATCAGGACGATTTGCGGGAAGTAATGTAAGACTCTTTCTATTGCGTTTAGCCACCCCAGGTAATGATTTTTTATCAATGCCGGAGAAAAATTCCCGCAAAAATCTACGGTTGAATTTCAGAACCACGGAATGATAAGGAACGCCATCCTTAACCCTTTTCTGCAACAACATCTTGTTATCGCGACGCATGAATGCACATTCGCCCGAATGAAGTATGGATTTCTTTCCCTTATCGGTAATTTCCAGCTCGCCGGAAACAATATATATCAGCGTATGCTCCGCATTTGGATGTGCACACTCCCTGTCGTCAGTGAAATAACTGGCGATAAATACATTGGAATAATCAAGTACCTTCAACTGCTCCATATAACATCCTGTTTCAGGCTGCAAATTTAATACAAATATCCTATAATCCCTTTGCTCACCGGCTCAAAGCGCTTTGTTCACAGGCTCGGTGAAAATCAATAAAATTGCATAACTTTGCAACAGCAAAACACGACCAACCGCTTTACTCCGATAAATCATGAGCAAACTTATAAAAACTGATGCCGACTACTCCCGGTGGATACAGGAGTTGAAAGACCGATACAGATGCGCCCAAATAAAGGCTGCCACACGCGTTAACCAAGAGTTGCTACGCTTCTATTGGTCGGTTGGACGTGACATTGTGGCTCGTGACGCTGAAAACAAATACGGCTCAGGTTTTTATAAAAATCTCAGTCAGGATTTGAAAGATGCTTTGCCCGACTCAGATGGTTTCTCACCGGTTAATCTTTTCTATATGAGGAGATTTTATGATTTGTATTCTGATACAGCCAAAAATCTTCCACAAGTTGTGGAAGATTCCGCACATGCAAATCTTCCACAGCTTGCGGAAAATTCCGAGGACAAGATATGCCGACAAGATGTTGGCGATTTCATTTTCTTGGTTCCGTGGGGGCATCACCGTATAATTATTGATAAATATTACAAGAACAGAGACCTTGATGCGGCGATATTCTATTTGAAGAAAACCGTAGAGGATGGCTGGTCGCGGAATGTCTTGAAAACATTCATTGATAGTGGCCTTCATCTTCGTCAGGGCAAAGCTCAGTCAAGTTTCTCACGCCTGCTGCCGGCTCCAAACAGCGACCTCGCACAAGAGATTACACGAGATCCGTATATCTTCGACTTTACCGAAATGACAGAGCCGTACAAAGAGCGCGAACTGAAAAAGGCTTTGATGGATAACATCTCCCGCTTTCTTCTGGAATTAGGTTCGGGCTTTGCATACGTTGGTCAGGAATATAGGTTGAAAATTGGTCATACCGAGAAATTCATAGACCTGCTGTTTTACAATATCCGCCTACACGCTTATTGTGTGATTGAGGTAAAAACCGGGACATTCGACTCCGGTGACATCGGACAGCTCGGCACATATATGACCGCTGTCAATCATCTTGTAAAGACCGAACAGGATAATCCCACCATCGGGCTGCTTATATGCAAAGACAAAGACAATGTGCTTGCCCAATATGCACTTGAATCATCCTCTCAGCCAATCGGTGTCGCAGAATTTCAACTGACAAAATTCATCCCCGATGAATTCAAAAGCACCTTGCCAACCATCGAGGACATAGAAACAGAGCTGAAATAACCTGTATTTTCTGCATTATCCGCATTTTGAATATGAAAACGCCCGACGAATTTTTCATACCAGACAACGAGGTAAAGCTACCTGATGAACTCGATTACAGCAGAGTGAACGAATACGTCCGCTCCGCAGAGGCGTTTTCTCGTTCCACATACCAAAGCGTCTATATAATAGACTATTTCAAGCAGAATTTCCTGTATGTGTCGCCCAACCCTATGTTCCTGTGCGGACTTACGCCGGAGCAGATGATTGACCTCGGCTACCAGTTCTATCTTAAATATGTGCCCGAGGACGAACAGGCCCTTTTGCTCGACATCAACCGTGTGGGCTTTGCCTTTCACAATCAAATCCCTCTCGAACAGCGCAAGGATTGGTACATATCATACGATTTTCATATTCTCAACGACGGCCACCCAATTCTCATTAACCATAAGCTGACCTCCCTTGCTTTGACTTCCGACGGCAGGATTTGGCTTGCCCTATGCGTTGTGTCTGCCTCCACCCACACCACGCCCGGCCATATCGAAATGCACCATGTCGGCATCCCCGACTATTTCGCATTTAATCCCGTCACCCGTCGGTGGGATAAGAAAGCTATGCCGAACCTTACCGAGGGGGAGAAGTCGGTGCTTACACTTTCTATACAAGGCTATACGATGTCGGAGATTGCCGACCGCATCTGCCTCTCGCCCGACACCGTCAAGAAATACCGTCAGCGCATTTTTGAAAAACTCGGTGTGCGCAACATATCCGAGGCTATCGCGGCTGCCACCAACAACAAGCTACTCTAAATTTTTCGATAGATAGAAGCGCGGAAAGTGCTTCACATCACGCCCAACTGCGATATTAGCCAATATCCGGGCGCAGATACAGGCTGCTGTTTGCTGCGCCTTTGCGGATTGTTCGCCCTGCTCAATCCTCGGTAATACCACGCGCAACCAGTCGCTGTTATCAATATTCCAAAACGCACAATACCCCGACATATATTTTGCGGCACACAGGCGCACATCACCCTTTGCCTCTAATTCAGGCTTATCATCGGGCAACACAACCATAGCCGCACCACCCTCGATAAAATCAAACGGATATATGACCGGCAATTTACCGCCCAACCGGGCCGATATTCCATTCATAGCCAAATCGACCGCAATATCGGCAGACTCCGTCTGAGCTTCCATATGTATAATATTGTGGAACCCGACTTTTAGCAAAACCGTATTGATAGCGTCTGCAAATTCGCCCGTGCCCACTATCATTATCCGGCAGCTTTCAATCTTATTTTTTTCTTCGCTTGTCATATCATTTTTTATATGATGCAAAATTAAAGAAAGCCCCAAGCCTGTACCATACCCAAAAGTGTACATTTTCGTCTGCAAATGCAAACGTACACTTTTGGGTATGGCAAGGAATTTTCAACGGCTGTAATTTTGCATCAGAAATAAAAACATCACCAATATGAAGACAATAATAACAATACTGATGACACTGTTTCCAATCCTGGCATTGGCACAGAGTGAAGCCCTTGACACCATCACAGCTCAAGAGCTTAATGAAGTGGTTGTAGAGGCACGAATGCAGCGCACTTCATCCTCAGCATCAACATACATTCCGCTGGCTCGCCAGAAAAATTCAGCGACAGATGCTATCTCTCTTCTTAGCCAGATGGCAATACCACAGCTTGAGGTACAACCCGGAAACTTCAATGTCAAGACTTTATCAGGACAAAGTGTGGCTATATATATCAACTATGTAGCCGCCACGGAACAAGATTTGACCGGTCTGCGACCTACCGATGTCAAAAAAGTTGAGTATCTGATGTATCCGCAGGATCCTCGTTTCAAAGGTGCTCAATATGTGGTAAATTTCACCGTACAAAAATACGAATGGGGTGGTTATACAAAAATCACCGGTAACAAGTGGTTTGGAGTTAACCGTACAGAAGGCTCTGTTTACTCGAAGTTTGCATACAAGGCCATGAGTTATGACCTTTTCGCAGACGAAAAATATCTCACTGCCCGTCACAATGGGGCGCAATCTGTTGAGACATTTCATTTCCCAAATCTATTTGGTGAGGGAGAACAAACTGTTGAGAGAATTGCCACACCCTTATCCTCACGCTATCGCAACAACAGTAACGACATCGCTTTTAGAGCAATGTATTCGTCTCAGAAAGTTCAGATAGCAAACAAATTATCTTTTAATGTCACCTCTATTCCGCGCAATAACCTTGAAAGTCAGTTATCCTATAAAGATGACTTTCTTCCTTCTTCAAAAGCTTCAACGATCGCGTCAAATCATAATTGGGGGCTAACTTACGATTTTGAGACATACGCATCGTTTAACGAGAAGCTTGCACTGAATATAGAAGGTCTATATCAATACGGCCATAATATACAGAATTATCTTTATGCAGAAGATTATATATCAATAGTCAACGATGCAAGAGAGAATAATCATCAAGTGCGTGTAATGCCTACCCTTGTCTGGAATCCCAACCAGCACAATAGTATAATGCCCTTGATAGCAGGGGAATATTATCGTTCATCTATAGATTATCTTGGAAGTTCACCCTCTCAACAACAATATGATGTATGGGGACTTGTAGGTGGTCTCAGATATACGTTTATTCAACCTAAATGGACCGCCGGCACATTATTTACATGGGTATATGCAAATACAAATCTGACAGACACGAAAATAACTGATACCTATCCACAAGGAAACATATTCGGAACTTTCTCGCCTAATGACAAGAACCAATTTGAATTTACATGGGCATTTGGAAAACAGATACCAAGCACTTATCAGAAGAGTCCGAACATGTTGCAGCAGGACGAACTTATGTGGTATTCCGGCAATCCGGACCTCAATAATTTCTGGAAACATCACATTAGCCTGCAATATCTTTGGTTGCCCAACAATAAATGGCAACTTGCGGCCGACACATATTATTACACAGAACGCGACCGGGTAGTCACGCTATACAGTCCTGTTGCACCGGATGGCGCCATGCTCCGCAAATATATCAATGGAGGCAATTATGATGTTGCTATGGTTGGCTTTAGCGGAACAGCCAAATTCCTTGGAGGTAAGTTGATAGCAAAAGTTCACCCTCAATATTGGTATAGATCAATTTCTGGAGAGTATTCTCTTTCGTTAAATGAAATAACCTGCTCTGCTCAGTTGACTTGGTATTTTGGAAACTTCTATATGTTCGGATGGTACATGACACCAAGCACTTATATCCCTGATGAATCCGGGATGAAGACACGCACACCATCAAGTTACCAGATTCAGTTAGGATGGGGAAAAGATGCATGGAGACTGTCAGCTACCGCATATAATTTTCTTCGTTCATCATGGGAATCCTCCCGACAGGAATTATATAGCAGGAACTACAGTTTTAATCGACAAGAGTATAGCACAAGCGAGCATATGCGTTTCCAATTCTCAGCCACATATACATTTGGATATGGCAAGAAATTGCAACGAAATAACGAAATATCTGGTTCGGGCACTATTGAATCTGCAATCCTAAAATAAACAGCTAATCATACAAAAATACAGTCAGCTCCCGACACTCGCCGAGAGCTGACTGATGTAAGGAAGATACAAACTTTATATATGCATTCCGCCTGTCATGGTGTTTGGATTCTGACCTCGTTTGATGGCTCTGAATCTGCGCAGGGCTTCTTGTACAGGTAAATCCATGTGTGCGGCTCGGTATTCAGGCCATGTTATGCCTCCGCCACCTGTGAAACCTTGTTCTTCTTGCGGAGAAGACGGTTGCACGGAATGTCCTGATGAAACTGAATTAGAGGGCGCAGCTTGCTTTGGGTTGTCCGGATTGCTTAGATAGGAGCACGGCCTCATTGCTGTTCTGTCGAACTTGACAAATACGGTGGGGTGGTTGCCGGTGTAACTGTCAAGACGGATTGTTTTGCCCGAAACGTAGTCATTCACTTGTTGAGCGGTCAATCTGACTCCAAGTAGTTTATTTATCGGTCGTATCGTACCGTCTATGAACATGAATTCCGATTTCGGATGCAGGGGCGTGTTTTTGGAAAGATGTTTCGAGAGGTTGGCAAAGCTGAATTTGCGGTCAATCTTAGATGCCGGAAATTTCTTGCCTTTTCTTGTGAACCAAAGTCCTTGAACCTGATTCGTGCCACGTCGATACTTAAATTTAACGCCAACTCCTGCCGCTTTCAAACGATTCCCAAACTGCTCGAATGTATAGATGCCCTTGTAGTTCCATGCATCGTTGACGTGAAAGTTCAGAGAAAAGTGGCCGACCACGTTTTTTAACTTAGGGTTCAGAGCCTGATTATCCTCGAAAGAGGCGATAATTTCTTCTCTGCCTCCGTATGTCGCCACTCCCTCGGCATCAATCAAACGCCATTCATCACACGGAGATCCGTCGGGATTATCCTTTTTAGCGCGTGTGACATAATTGACGCACCCGCGAAAATCACCGCCTTTTCTTAACTTGGCCATCATACGCTGTCGGGGTATTTCGGTAGATTTTTATCAGCGAAACAATGAAATCTCGGCTGTTCACAATGTCCTGATATGTCTTGACAATCCGCTCGTTATTGATTCCTCCGCGCAAGATTGCGTTACAGAATTTCGCAATCTGATTGAGGTTCTCTGCGATGCCTTGCAGGTCGCGGATGGCTTTCACATCTTTCGGTTTAAGCCTTTCCACCACTTTACAATGGAGTGCGGAGTGAAAAAGGCTTTGATGGATAACATCTCCCGCTTTCTTCTGGAATTAGGTTCGGGCTTTGCATACGTTGGTCAGGAATATAGGTTGAAAATTGGTCATACCGAGAAATTCATAGACCTGCTGTTTTACAATATCCGCCTACACGCTTATTGTGTGATTGAGGTAAAAACCGGGACATTCGACTCCGGTGACATCGGACAGCTCGGCACATATATGACCGCTGTCAATCATCTTGTAAAGACCGAACAGGATAATCCCACCATCGGGCTGCTTATATGCAAAGACAAAGACAATGTGCTTGCCCAATATGCACTTGAATCATCCTCTCAGCCAATAGGTGTCGCAGAATTTCAACTGACAAAATTCATCCCCGATGAATTCAAGAGCACCCTACCAACCATCGAGGACATAGAAACAGAGCTGAAATAACATGCACATTCTGCAATCTGGCAGCGATGCCGGGGATATTACCAACAAAACATGGCTCACATGCAACAGACTAATTGCAAGGACTAATTGCAACGCACACCGAAGCGGGGGTGGCAGGATAAAAAGAAAAAGAGCTGAAATCTGTGATTTCAGCTCTTTTTTGTGACCCCGGAGAGGCTCGAACTCTCGACCCACTGATTAAGAGTCAGTTGCTCTACCAACTGAGCTACGGAGTCATTGTTTTGTGCTGTGAGCAGAAGCTCGGAGGGAACGCTTTCCCAATTGCGATGCAAAGGTAAGGGTTATTTTTGAACTGACAAAATGTTTGGCGAATTTTTCACAATAAAAATTTTTGGCCTATCGCCGCGCGCATAGGCGGGTTGTCGGCTCATGGCGCGCGAAAGTTTATAGAGCGCTTCTTTGGCGTTAACACAGTTTAACCAATTGGGGGGGTAATTAGTGAAATTTTGTTTAATTTTGCCCCTCAAAAGGGGCAATAAAGGGTAATTTGCTCCACTAAAAAATGCTATCAACCACCAAATAACACCGCAAATCAAACCAATCATTAACCATTCACTAATAAAAAATCTATGAAGAAACTTCTACTCACAGCAATTTGCTGCATCCTGAGTTGCGTTTCAATTTTCGCCGAATCGCAAATAATTGAAATCGAATTCAAAACAGCGAAAGATAACAGTGCCCAAAAAGCGCCGGAATCATTAGATGATGTTGTTGCGGAAGATGATCAACAATATTTTAATCAAACCACACCATTTGCCGGTTCAAATTATTATACCGGACAATATGGGCTACGACTCGGCCAAAACAAAAATAACGGTAACGTTACATTAAATTTTGCCCAAGAAATAAGCAACGTAGTGTCTGTAGAGCTGACGGTTTCCGCAAATAAAAATCCGACGAAACTTGATGTTGCAATTGGAGACAATCAATACGCCCTTACATCATCGACATCAACAAACGACGCATACGAAACTTTGAGTTTTAACTTTGAGTATGAGACACTCTCATCGCTCACAATTAAGGCAATTCATAACAGTAGCACCACCAACTCTTCAAATCAAGGTTTCATTTATTTAAAACGAATCAAAATCACAACCGCAAGCGCAACTCCGGGGACCCCGACTTTAAACTACAACGGAGCTGAGGTTACCGATGCTGTGGAGCTTTATAAAGGTGAAAGCCTCACAGTAACATCCAAGAACGCAACTACCATTTCGATTAACGGAGAAGACTACACAGCTGAAAATTGGGTTGTTACATTCACACCCACCGAAAGCGGCACTCACACATTCGTTGGCAAGAACGACGAGGGTGTGTCGGAAGAGACCTCACTCAACATTACCGTGAAAGAAAAGGAGCTTGGCATCCCGGTGGTGCTGCTCAACGGAGAACCCATTGAAGATGGCGATGAAAAGGAGGTAACCTATCCCACCACATTCACCGTGAGCGCTGAGTGGGCGGCATATCTCTTCATCGACGTGGAATATGCCGACAAGAAAGATTCATACGAATACGACGGCGACTCTTTCAGCTGGACTCCTACCCCAACATCAGAGCAGGCCTTTGTAACTGTAAGCGCAATGGATGAGAACGCTGAAGCAACTACCGACTTCGCGTTCCTGCTCACTGTGAAACCGGGCGAACTTGCACCCGTAACCATCACCGATGCCAACGGCACTGACATCAGCGAAGCTGAATATCTTGTTGAAGGAACCAAAGTGACCATCGACTGCGCCACACCCGGTGCAAAACTCACCCTCACGAGCGACCCTGAAGGCCTTGAGGAACTTGAGGTCGCACTCCCCTACACCTTCATCCTCAGCCTCGACAAAGCCGACCCTGACGGCTACATAGCCTATGACGGAGTTGTTGAACTCGACAACTACACATCAAAAGACATCAACCTTCTCTACGAAGTGATTGAAGACCCCTACGTAACCAAAGCAGCTAACGCAACCGCCACTTTCAACTTCACCGACCAGACTTCATTAACCCCATCCAACGGGCAAGTCATCGGGTCATTGACAAGTAGTACCGGGGTTGATATTTCAGGTTTCGTTGCAGACGACATCACTCTTTCAGCGACAAATATAAGCAATGGCACAGCTCCTCGATTCTGGAAGACCACCAAAGGAACAGAATATCGTGTTTACAAAACATCTGCAGTTTCCATTAGTGCACCTGAGGGTTTCATTATCAACAAAATCTCATGGGAGCAAAAAGATGGGGTAATAGCTGCCGACAAGAACGGGGCATCCGTTATAACAGAATGGGTAGCAGATAGCGAGAATCCTGTAAATACAACCACTGTATACGTAACGACTAATGCTAAATTCTCCCTCATTACCGTTGAGTACACAATTCCGGCACAGCTGAAGCGCCCCAAACTGATTGTTGACGGCGAAGTTGTGGAGAACCTCACCGAGCTTGAGAATGTTGCAGGAAAAGAGCTCAAATTCCAAGCATCGAAAGGGCACCTGCTCCACTATCAGATTCATGGCCTGGAATCGACAGCAATGCGTGCCCCCGTTGCCGTGCAACCCGACGCATGGACCGCTCACGACAGTCACGAGTGGGCTGTAACGGTTCCCGACGAGATTCCCGAAGGTGGTATCACCATCCACACCAAGGCTGTGAACGGCAATGAGGAGAGCCCCAAGCGCACCGTCTACATCACCTCAACGGGAGGCGTAACCACCGGTATTGAGGGTGTATCGACCGAGGCAGCAGCTGCCGGCGATGCCGAATGGTTCAACCTGCAGGGTGTGCGCGTTGCCAACCCCGCCAATGGAATTTTCATCCGCCGTCAAGGCACTAACGTGGAGAAAGTTGTGCTGAACTGACACATCACTTCACCCCGACACACACAGCCCCGGGGAGACGAGTTTGAGTAGTTACCTCATCTCTCCCGGCGGCAATCCCCCGGCAGGGGACCGAGCGCGTGTAGGAACATCCCGGAGGGGATGATGCGCAGGTCGCCACAAGCCGGGGGATTTTTTTATCGCTCCACCTGCCCGATTGCATTGCGTGTTAGCAGGGCTTTTCTTAACTTTGCGCACGGAACGTGGAGCCGAACAAACCTTCTCCTCCACCATTCCCCACACATGAACTATTCGATACTGGATTTTTTAGGGCTCCTGGGAGCCGTAGGCCTCTTCCTTTATGGAATGAAGGTGATGAGTGAAGGATTGCAGAAAGCCGCCGGCGACCGACTGCGCAACATCCTTTCGGCAATGACCCGCAACAGGTTCACCGGCACGGTGACAGGTTTTTTCATCACGGCTCTTATCCAAAGCTCCTCGGCCTCGACGGTGATGGTCGTGAGCTTTGTCAACGCCGGCCTCATGACACTTGCCCAGTCAATGGCAGTGATAATGGGTGCCAACGTGGGCACAACATTCACGGCATGGATTATCGCGCTGTTCGGCTTCAAGGTCGATATCTCAGCGTTTGCCCTGCCGCTCATCGGCCTTGCCGTTCCGCTTCTGTTCTCCAAAAAAGGGCGCACGAAATCGATTGGTGAATTCACCATAGGCTTCGCGTTCCTGTTCATGGGGCTCGACATGATCAGCAAATATGTGCCCGACCTCCAGAGCAACCCCGAAATGTTCGCCTTCCTGCAGCGCTATGCGTCGATGGGCTTCGGGTCGGTGCTCATTTTCTGCTTCGTGGGCATGCTGGTGACAATGGTCATCCAGTCGTCGGCCGCCATGTTTGCCATCACCTTGATTATGTGCAGCAAAGGTTGGATAACCTTCGACCTCGCCTGCGCCCTTGTGCTGGGCTCGAACATAGGCACCACCATCACCCCGCTGCTTGCCTCGATGAGCGGAAACGTGGCCGCCAAGCGCACCGCAATGGGTCACCTGCTCTTCAACCTGCTCGGCACCCTGTGGACTTTGGCGGTGTTCTTCCCCTTCGTTGAGCTTAACTCGTGGATTACCGAGGAGATTGGCCAGGGTGACCCCACAGCACTCTACACCTACGTAACCGACCTCAAGGCCAACAACCCCGATGTTTACAATCAGGTGTTTGCCAGCGCCGTGCCAACCGACACCGGCGACGTGCTTCACCACCGCACCCTCATCACACAGATGCAGGTGAGCGTGTCGTTCGGCCTTTCGATGTTCCACACGGTTTTCAACCTCATCAACCTGAGCATCATGATTTGGCTCACCAACGTGTATGTGAAAATCGTGGAATTCCTTGTTCCGGCCAAACATCAGGGCGACGACGAGTTCCAGCTCAAATTCATCTCGGGCGGTATTCTCAGCGCCTCCGAGCTCAACATCAGTCAGGCCGAGAAGGAGATGTTTGTTTTTGCCGAGCGCGTGGGGCGCATGCTCCCGATGGCTCGCGACCTTGTGCACACCAAAGCCGGCAGCGACGACTTCAACAAAACCTACTCGCGGCTTGAAAAATATGAGGAAATTTCCGACCGCATGGAACTGGAGATTGCCAACTACCTCAACCGCTGTGCCGAAGGTCGCCTCTCCAACGAATCGAAACGCCGCATCGCCGCCATGCTCAGCATCGACTCCGAAATCGAGAGCATAGCCGACTCGATGCTCGGCGTGGGCAAAATCCTGCTGCGCAAACAGCAGAGCAACGTTCACTTCAACGACGAAATCTACGCCAACATCGACCTCATGTTCAGCTACGTGGAGAAGTCGGTCAACGCCATGCTCAAAGTGCTTGAGAATGTTGAAAACGTCGACGAACACGACATCATCGCCTCCTACAACCGCGAGCGCGAAATCAACAACCTGCGCAACCAGCTGCGCACGGCCAATGTAGAGAGCATCAACGACCGCCACTACGAATACCAGAGCGGCATCTACTACATGGACATCATCAGCACTCTGGAGAAATCGGGCGACTATATCATCAACGTAATCGACACAATCCGCGACGAATTCCGCCACGTAAGAAAGTGATAATCCGCTGCCACGAAACCGATGCGCCCACCTCGGCGGCCGACCGCGAGCTCTACTCCACCCACACACCCGCGTGGATGGAAGGGAAGCCCGGCGAAAGCCGTGCGGTGAGCCCTGCCACCGACTCGGCCATCCTGGCCCTGATTGTGGCCGTGCTTGTGCTCATCGGGCTCAACATGCGCCCTGTGAGCCGCCTGCTGCGCTCGCTCCCCCACAATCTGATTTCAACACGCAGGCGCGCCAACGCCTTCGACGAGCACACCGCCAATGAAACCCGGGTGGCGGGTTTGCTCCTTTTCGAGATGTGCGTTGTGGAGGGGTTGCTGCTCTTCATCTGGCTCGGCCACCCCGGCACACAGCTTGCGTCGGCAACCATCTTTTCAACCGTGGCAGCCCTCTGCCTGCTGGCCGCCGGCTACTACGCCTTTCTGTTGG
This sequence comes from uncultured Muribaculaceae bacterium, assembly GCA_910586565.1. Lineage (GTDB taxonomy): Bacteria > Bacteroidota > Bacteroidia > Bacteroidales > Muribaculaceae > UBA7173. The sequence continues at coordinate 166,565 of CAJUIT010000002.1, forward strand.
CGGCATGCTGCGTGGTGGGATATGTGTTCACCGACAAGACCGGGGCCTCGCTGTGGCGCCGCGGCCTCAACGCCTCGCAGATAATGCTCGGACTCACCCTCGCCGTGCCGGCGCTGGTTTCACTTTTCTACCCCTCTTTAACATCCAAGATGTTGATTTTAGCCGCTGCGCTTTACATTTTGTCACGAATATTCTATATTTCAAAGGGCTTTAAAATTTTTTACCATAATTTCCCCTCATTGCTTTATTTTATTTTGTACCTTTGCACCCTGGAAATAATACCCGTTATCGCCGTAAGCCAGATTGCGGCGGATATATGTGTAAAAGTGCAATGAAAGTCAACAAAATACTCGTTTCCCAGCCCAAACCCGCATCCGACAAATCGCCCTACTACGACATAGCAGCGCGCCACGGAGTTGAAGTGGTGTTTCGTCCTTTCATAAAAGTGGAGGGCCTCTCGGCAAGGGAATTCCGCCAGCAAAAAATCAACATCAACGACTTCACCGCAATCATATTCACAGCCCGCACGGCCATCGACCACTTTTTCCGTCTGTGCGAGGAGATGCGTGTGACTATTCCCGACACAATGAAATACTTCTGCACCACAGAGTCGATTGCACTCTATCTGCAGAAATATATCGTTTACCGCAAGCGCAAAATTTTCCACGGCAACACCGGAAAACTCGACGACCTGCTCCCCTCACTCACAAAGCACAACAAGGAAAACTATCTATATGCTGTGAGCGACGTGCACAAGGATAGCAACGCCGACATGCTCGACAAGGCAAAAATCAACTACACCAAAGCGGTGATGTATCGCACGGTGAGCAACGATTTCACTCCCGACGAGCCTTTCGACTACGACATGCTGCTGTTCTTCTCACCCGCAGGCATCGACTCGCTGCTCAAAAACTTCCCCGATTTCAAGCAGGGCGACATTCAAATCGGCTGCTTCGGTGCCGCAACCGCCAAAGCGGTTGAGAACGCCGGGCTGCGCCTCGACATGGAGGCCCCCAACCCCAAAGCTCCCTCAATCACCGCCGCCCTCGACCTCTTCCTCAAAGAGAACCTCGACAAGAAGGGGTGAAGAAGGCAGAAGTAAGAAGGCAGAAGCAAGAAGTCAGTTTTTAGACTAAAGTTTTCAGTTTTTTGTTTTCAGTGGCTGCGCTTGAACGTAGAGCCGCCATATATGGCGGCTTGGCGGCGAAAAACATTAAACAAAAGCGAAGTCGGTTTTTAGACCAAAGTTTTTTGTTTTCAGCGGCTGCGCATGAACGTAGAGCCGCCATATATGGCGGCTTGTAACTCTCGGAAACAAACGGCGTTTAACTCCTCCACACCATGAAACAGTTCGCACTCGGAAAAACGCATAAGCTGTGTGCCAAAGTTGCCATCGACAGGCTTTTTGCCATGCGCGGCAACGCCTCGGGCAACTGTGCGGGGAAAAGCGGCAGCGTGCTCTCCTATCCCCTGCGGGCTGTGTGGGCCGAAAATCCCGGACGCGAACGCGGGGAAGCGGTGCAATTCATGATTACCATTCCCAAAAAGCGCTTGCGCCACGCTGTTGACCGCGTGACAATGCGCCGCCGTGTGCGCGAAGCCTACCGTCTGAACCGTCCTGCAATGGTGCCCTCCACACTCCCGGCACCCACCGATGTGGCATTTATCTACATAGCCGACAATCTTGTGCCCTACGAGCAGATTAACCGCTCGATGCAACGCATGCTCCGCAAAATTTTCGACGTGCAGCCATGACCCTCTCAAAAGCCATAGCCAAAGTGCTTGAGCTCCCGGTGTGGTTCTACCGTCTGTGCATCTCGCCGCTCCTACCCCAATCATGCCGGTTCACCCCCACATGCTCGCAATATGCCATCGAGGCATTGCGCCGCCACGGGCCGATTAAAGGTACATGGCTCACCATCAAGCGCATAAGCCGATGCCACCCGTGGGGAGGTTCGGGCTACGACCCCGTGCCATGACTCCCGACAGGCTCCAATTCCACCCGTCAACATCCATGTTCGATATCCACACCCACAACATCGCCAACCGCGAAAAGGGGATGCTAAGCGGCAATCCCCGGCAAGTGAGCGCATGGATTGAGCAGTGGCCCGAGGGCACATATTCCACAGGAATCCACCCGTGGGAAACCGCCGGCATGACTCCCGACGACGAACAGGCGATGCTGCAAGAGCTAACCCGTGTGGCAGCCCACCCCGCCGTGAAAGCCATAGGCGAAACGGGGCTTGATGCCCTGCGCGGAGCCGATGCCGACACTCAGGAACGAATTTTCAAGGCACACATAGCCCTCTCCGAAAGGCTCGGCAAGCCTCTGGTGTTGCATGTGGTAAAAAGCTATAACCGTATTCTCGAAATCAGAAAGGAGATGGCGCGAAAGCTGACGCAGCCCTGGATTATGCACGGTTTCAGGGGGAAACCGCAGTTGGCACAGGCTCTTCTCGCTTCGTCAACACAGTCGAGCCACGTCTACATCTCCCTGGGGGAACATTTCAACCCCGCCACGGCAAAAGCCGTCCCTGCCGACCGTCTGCTTTGCGAAACCGACGACAGTCCCCTTTCAATAGAAGAAATCACTGCGCGGATTGATGCCGCACGCGCCGGCGCTTGTCAAGCGCAATAAGCGCAAACACCACAACGCCACCCACAATCAGCAGCAGCGTTTGCGACGCTATGATTACGTTGCCGAAAGCGGCCCCTGTGGTCATGAAATCGTGGTGACTCATCCCTGCGGGCACAAAAAGCCCAAGCCCGAAAAGCATGGTGGTCTGATAAGGCCCTATGCCTCCGTTCGACGGGATTCCCATCGAAATGCTTGTGAGCACAAAACAGAGCAATGCCACCACAGCCCCGTTGTCGGCCAACATGGCGCGCGTCATCGGGAAAGCCTGAAAGGCAATCACTAACTGCAGGAAATAGCACCCCCAGATACACACCGTGAGCCCGAGCCACTGCATCTTGCCTCGCATGCGCGCAAGTGCGGCAAAGCCATTCCACAGCCCTGCGAGAAACCCTTTCACCTTGAGCACAAACCGGTTGTGCGAGTGCGCCAACAGCCACCATGCCGCTGCGATGCCGGCAACAACAGCGCCCCAGAGCCACGGAGAGGTGGCCAACCGCAACAACGCCTCGTAGGCTGCGGGATAGGTGCTGACAAAATCAATCAGCGGTTCACGCGCCACAACAAAGGTGAGCAACGTTAGGCAACCCACGGTGATGAGGTCGGCGAAGCGGTCGGCAATCATCGAGCCGAATACCTCGGAGAAGGGGGCATCCTGCCTGAAAGCCACATAGGTGGTGCGCCACACCTCACCGAGACGCGGAAACACCAGATTAACCGAATAGGTGCCGAAAATGCTGTAGAACAACACATGCGCCGGGGTGGCAACCCCAAGTGCGCGCAGCTGGATTCCCCACCTCAACGCACGCAACGCGATGGGAAACAGCCCCATCACAAGCATCAGGGCAATCCACCTGAAATCGCATTGCCCGTTAATCACATCAAGCATCTCGCTGAAATTGATGTCGCGGAACATGACCACGCACAGCCCCACGCTCACCACCGGAGGGATGAGGAATTTAAGGATGCGTCCTGCAACGCTTCCACCTTTTGCGGGATTGGCAGCCCCGAGGGAACCGCCCGTTTGCATTTCTTTTTCTGCCATAAGTTATGTGCCACAAATTTACCAAATAATTTGCGACCCCACACCATCTGCGCCGCTCATAAAACTCCATTACGAATTAGGATTGCACGGAAATCACTCGTTGCACTAATGTTTGTTATACTTATTTCAACTTGTTTTTCATGAAATTCTACCACTGAAACAAAAACAGCAACCGAATGTTTCTATATATGTAGCATTATTCATATCTTTGCAAGTAAACAAACGACTGAATGGAACTGAAAGCAAAGTTTGATGTGACCTACATGGAGGAGGCGGTTGTCTTTCTTGAATCCTTGCCCGATAAGGTGAAGGACAAGATTGCCTACAATATTTCCAAAAGCCGCTATTTCATGGACAAGGAGCTATTCAAGAAGCTGAACGATGATATATGGGAGTTCCGAACAATATACTTAGGTTTTAAGTACCGGCTGCTTGCCTTCTGGGACAAAGACACGGGAAACCTTGTGATTGCCACACACGGATTCGTAAAGAAAACGCAAAAGACACCCGAGAGTGAATTAGCACATGCCGAAGCACTGAGAAAAAAATATTACAACGAAAAGAAATAAAATAAGATATGGAAAAGATGAAACTATACACCCATGATGAAATGCTCGACCGGGTTGTCGGCAAGAAGGGCACACCACGCCGCGACGCAATGGATGCCGAGTTGCAGTCCTATCTTATCGGTGAAGCTATCAAACAGGCAAGAAAAGAAAAGAATCTCACACAGGAGCAGCTTGGAATGCTAATGGGCGTTCAGCGGGCTCAGGTGTCAAGGATAGAACGAGGTCACAATCTTACTGTCGGAACAATCGTCAGGGCGTTCAAGGCTATGGGCGTACCCGCCGCTTTCTCTTTCGGTGGTGTATCTCTGTCGCTTTGCTGAGGATGCCGGCGCGTTCTCCGAAGAGGATTAGGGGCGCAAGATGGACAACTTTTTTGGCTTTTTAACTCACACAGTGGTTAAAAATGCCAAATATTTGGTACATTTGCCTTGTCACAACAGAGAATGCGGTTGAACCGAACCCCATTCACAAACAAGGCAGAAACCATGAAATCAAAACGACAGCTCGACGAGAGCCCGCTGCGCCTTTCGGAGATTGCCCGGCTGAAAACCGTTTCCGACGACTACAGCCATCTTGGGCAAGACTACATCCTGTCGCACATCACCACCAACACATCGCATTTCTATGCCCCCGTGGCCCGGCGTTTCGACGGGCACACCATGATTATCGGGGTTAAGGGCACCATAAAAATCACAATCGACCTCGACACCGTTGAGGTGCCACCCAACTCTGTGCTGTTTGTGGCTCCCGAGCGCGTGTTCAAACCCATCGACTGGGAGGGTGATGAGCTCGATGCCTACCTGCTGTTTCTATCCAACAGATTTGTCTACGACCTCAACATCGACCTCAACGCCGTGAACTCCAACATTTTCACGTCGGCAAAATCGGTGCTTACTCTCACCTCCGACAAAGTGGCGCTCCTCATCCGCTACTTCGAGATGCTTCACCGCAACGCCACCGAGCAGAACCCCTACAACCGCTACATAGCCCGGGCACTGATGTCGGGAGCCGCCTACCAGATTATGGCCTACGGAGAGGAACGCGACAATATCGCCCCCACCTCGCGCACCCACTCGCGCAAACTCACCTACGTACAGACCTTCCTGCGCCTCGTCCGCACCCACCATCGCCGCGAGAGAGCCATAGGATTCTACGCCGAAAAGATGTTTATCTCCCCAAAATATCTGTCGCTCATCATAAAAGATGCCACAGGGCGCTCGGCAGCCGAGTGGATTGACCAATATGTGCTTCAGGAGGCGAAAAACCTGTTGCGCTATTCGGGCAAGAACGTGCAGCAGGTAGCCTACGAGCTTAACTTCACCAACCAATCGTCGTTCGGCAAATATTTCAAGCATCTCACCGGCCTTTCGCCCACCCAGTTCCAGAACCGCTGAGAACCATGTTGAAAATCACCGGCCGATGATTCGCATTAATTTTGCAAGCTGACTTATTTTTTGTACTTTTGCGCATGGTTCACAACCACTTGCATGCCCCGAACAGGCAAACACCTCAACACGACTAATCCATAACCTAAATTCATTATCCCCTTGCACACTAAAAAATTCCTTATGGGACTGATGGCCGCAGGAGCGGCCGCATTTCTCGCACCCTGCGGCATGATGGCCGACACGATGCCCGACACTTGGGTAGGGCAGGATGAACTGGGCCGCATCGTGCCGACCTCCGACAATCTCGACGGTGGCCGCGGAACTCTCGACCCCAAAGTGGAAATCGGCATGTTCTACTACATCTGGCATGGCACCGAAACCTCCATGAACCCCGTTTACAACATCACCGAAATTCTCGACGCCAACTCCTCATCACCGGCGTGGGGCCCCGAGCGCCACTACCACTGGTGGGGCAAGCCCTGGCTCGGATATTATGAGGCGGGCGACAAAGAGGTGATTTACAAACACCTGCAGATGCTTTGCGATGCCGGAGTTGACTTTCTGGTGTTCGACTGCACCAATGGTCTCACCTACTGCGACCGCATTCAAAAAGTTATAGAGGTGATTCGCACCCGTCAGGCACGCAACATGCGCTGGCCCAAACTCGTGTGCATGACCCACTCCAACCAGACCGTTGCCATCACCGACCTTTGGAACAACCTCTACAGCAAGCCTGAATATTCCGACGTGTGGTATCGCTGGCAAGGAAACCCGCTGCTTCTCTGCGACGCCACAGCCGCCCGCAAGGATTCAAAACTCACCCACATCATCCCCTACCTCAACCTGCGCCACAGCTGGGCGTGGACCGGAGGTAAAGAAAACACATGGTCGTGGCTCGACTACTATCCCCAGGGGGTGGGCTACACCGTTACCGACGGTGTGAAAGTGCCCGAATGCATCTCGGTGGGAAGCGCGCAGCATCCCACCACCAACATCGGCAAGAGCTACAGCGGCGGCAAACAGCCCTCAATCACCGCCAAAGGGGTGTGCTCGAAAACTCCGCAGGGACTCTACTATGCCGAGCAGTGGAAACGCGCCCACTCGCTTTCCGACGCGCAGCGCCCACCTGTGGTGCTCCTCACCCAATGGAATGAATTCATAGCCATGCGATTCCGCACCGGCGACAAAACCGGTGCCGACCCCGGCAAGATTCGTCCCGGCGGAAAAAGCGGCGACCAGAACGAATCCTACTTCGTCGACGTCTACACCGCCGAATATAACCGCGACCTCGAACCGTCGACCCACCCCCTCATCCGCGACAACTACTACATGCAAACCGTTGAGGAGGTGCGCAAATACCGCGGCGTAAACAAAATTCCCGAACCAACACAGAACATTTCCATCTCCATAAACGGCTCATGGGACCAATGGGATAAGGAAACGCTCGTTTTCAACGACGATACAGGCGACCACCAGTACACCACCGTAGCACAGGATGCCACCGCCAAAACAAAAGGCAACGACATTGTGCGCTGCAAGGTGACCAAGGACAACGAGAACCTCTACTTCATGGTTGAGGCTTCCACTCTCATCTCGTGGGATAAGACAAGCCGCCGCCGCATGCGCCTGCTGCTCAACACCGATTGCGACTACTCAACCGGCTGGAACGGCTACGACTACATGGTTGAACGCGACGCCGTAGAGAAGAAATTCTACCTCTCGCGCTGCAAATCCAACACCTCGTTCAGCTGGGAACAGATCGACACTCCGCTCGACGCCAAATGGGACAGCGGCAAACGCATAATGGTGGCCGTGCCCAAAAATCTCATCGGCCGCAGCGGCAACTTCGATGTTGACTTCAAATGGGTTGACAACTGCAACCTCGATTCGGGCGAGCCGATGCTCCTCTACTCCGACGGCGACTGCGCTCCCAACCACCGCTTCAACTACCGCTTCAAGGGCTCAAAAACCACCGGCGCACCCATTCCCGGCGTGGAAAGTTCGGGCATTATTGCCGTGGAGGATGAAGGCGAAGCCGCAACCGAAGGTATCCGCATCTACCCTAACCCCACCGCCGGTCTGCTCAACTTTGAAACCGCCCAACCTGTGAGCCGCGTTGACATCTACACACTTTCGGGCACCCTTTCGGCAAGCTACACCGAGCCGGTAAGCCCCCTCGACCTCTCGGCACTCCCCGCCGGCCACTACCTCCTGCGCGCCGACAACCTCGCCGCAGTGCGCCTGCTGAAGCAGTGATGGGGTAACAGAGACAAAAGACGAAAAGATAGACAAAAGACAAAAAGACGAAAGACAAAAAGCGAGATTAGTTCAGCTGGTGTCGTTAGCCAAAACTAATCTCGCTTTTTGTCTTTCGTCTTTTTGTCTTTCGTCTTTCGTCTATATTCTTTTCCCCCGCTGTTTTTCCTCAAAACAGGCGGCAAAAAATGCGGGAATGTTGTAAATTTGCGATATTGGAATAAAATTTTCGGGAATGGAGGGCACCACCATGAGCAAAAACAACAATTTCACTACTGAAGCCGAGGACCGACAGATTGAGGAAGCGTTTCAGGATGTGCTTAACGGATACTTGAAAAGCAACCACCGCAAGAAGGTTGAGATTATAGAACGTGCATTCAAATTTGCCAAAGAAGCCCACAAGGGAATCAGGCGCCGTTCGGGAGAACCCTACATTCTCCACCCTATTGCAGTGGCCAAGATTGCCAGTCAGGAAATCGGGCTCGGCTCAACCTCGATATGCGCAGCTCTGCTTCACGACGTTGTGGAGGACACCGACTACACCGTTGAGGATATCGAACAGAATTTCGGCAAGAAGATTGCACAGCTTGTTGAAGGCCTCACAAAAATTTCAGGAGGCATTTTCGGCGACAAAGCCTCGGCACAGGCCGAGAACTTCCGCAAACTGCTGCTCACCATGTCGGAGGACATCAGGGTGGTGCTCATCAAGATGGCCGACCGCCTGCACAACATGCGTACCCTCGGTTCAATGGCTCCCAACAAGCAGTATAAAATCGCGGGGGAAACACTCTACATCTACGCCCCGCTTGCCCACCGCTTGGGACTGTTTGAAATCAAAACCGAGCTCGAGAATCTCAGCTTCAAATATGAGCACCCCGATGCCTTCAAACGCATCTCGGCAAAAATTGAAGCCACCGAAAAGCAGCGCACCGACATCTACAACAATTTCGCCGCTCCGGTGCTGGCAAAACTCGATGCGATGGGGCTGAAATACACGGCGAAAGCCCGCGTAAAATCGGTTTATTCCATCTGGAACAAGATGGAAACCAAGCACATCCCGTTTGAGGAGGTCTACGACCTCTACGCCGCCCGCATAGTTTTCGACTGCGACGACCCCGCACAGGAAAAGGGAATCTGCTGGCAAATCTACTCGGCCATCACCGACATCTACCGCCTTCACCCCGACCGCACCCGCGACTGGATTTCAAACCCCAAAGCCAACGGCTATCAGGCGCTCCATCTCACCGTGATGGGTCCCGACGGCAACTGGATTGAGGTGCAGATAAGGTCGCGCCGCATGGATGAGATTGCCGAAAAGGGATTTGCAGCCCATTGGAAATACAAAGTGGGCGAAGGCGACGAGGAATCGGAACTCAACGCCTGGCTCCACACCATCAAAGATATTCTCGATGACCCCGAGCCGAACGCGCTCGACTTCCTCGACACGCTGAAACTCAACCTTTTTTCATCAGAAATTGTGGTGTTCACACCAAAGGGGGAACTGCTCACGCTGCCGATGGATTCAACCGTGCTCGACGTGGCTTTCAACCTCCACACGCAGATAGGTTGCCACTGCATCGCCGGAAAGGTGAACCACAAACTGGTGCCACTGAGCCAGAAACTCAACTCGGGCGACCAGGTGGAGGTGCTCACTTCACAGAGCCAGACACCCAAGCCCGAATGGATTGATTTCCTGGCAACTGCAAAAGGGAAAACGCGCTTGCGCGCATCACTGCGCAAACTCCATCAGCCGGTCATTGCCACCGGCCGCGAGATTTTCGAAAAATTCCTCAAGGAGAACGAAATTGCCGACGACAATGTGGCCATCACCAAAGTGATGGGGCTGTTCAAAGCCGGCAGTCGCGAGGAGTTCTACTACCGCCTCGGAAATCAGGAGATTGTGCTCAACGACTATGTTATCAAAACCTTGCGCAAGCAAAGTTCGGCAACAAAACGCCTGCTGGCGAGGCTGCTGTGGCGCTCGTCGGCATCGGAAAACGAAACCGACCCGCAAGCCGAGGCCGAAGCCGAAGCTGCCGCCAAGCGCGCAAGCATCAACCGCAAGGAAACCTATCTGCTCAAATGCGATGAGTCGGGCGAGGGAAATTTCCGCTTCTCCGACTGCTGCAACCCCATCCCCGGCGACGACGTGCTCGGGTTTATCGACGACAACGGCGACGTTGTGGTGCATTCGCTCGACTGCCCGCGCGCCCGCGCACTCAAGGCAAGCTTCGGCCCGCGCATCCTCTCAACCCGCTGGGAAAGCTGCGAGGCCCGCTTCCTTGCCAACATCCACATCGAGGGAGTTGACCGCCACGGCATCCTCCACGAGCTGATTTCACTAATTTCCACCCACCTGTCGCTCGACATCCGCTCGCTCGACATCCGCACTGAGAAAGAGGTGTTCTTCTGCGACCTCTCGCTGCTGGTGAGCGATGCCGCCGGTGTGAACGAACTCTGCGCAAAAGTCAAAAAAATATCGGGGGTGCAAAAAGCAGCCCGTGTATGAGCCTGTGGCTGCCGGCTGTTAAAGAGCCGATGCCACAACATCAATCAGTCAAACTGAACAATGAAATTGACCAAACACCACCGCGTTTTCCTGACGCTCATTTTTGCTGCGGCCACCGCCATTGTGGTCTACTTCATGCCACGCGACAACAGCCGCCAATACAACTACGAGGAGAACCGCCCGTGGAGCTATCCGCTCCTCACCGCCCCCTTCGACATCACCGTCTACCGCGACTCTGCCACCGTGAAGCAGATGATTGACAGCGTGGAGCAGACAATGGTACCCATCTACCGCCGCGACAAGGCGCAGGCCGCCCGCGTGCTCGCCGCAGTGGCCGCCAACGATTCCCTCTCCCCCTACATCAAATCGCGCCTCACCACTGCCGTGGAGAGAGTTTACAGCAACGGCATCGTCGACCAGTCAACCGCGGCGCTTATCGCCCGCGGCGACCTGCCGGAAGTAAAGTTCAATGAAAACAACGTGAACGTGTCGCATTCAACGGCACGTTTCCTGTCGCAACGCGATGCCTACGCCCGCATCGACAGCCTGTTTGTCACCCCCGCCGACCATCGCGCATTCCAGTCGGCCGGCCTCGCAAGCCTGCTCCTCCCCAACATAGCCGAGGATAAGGAAGCCACGCGCCTCTACCACGAAACACTGATACAGCCCATTGTTGCGGGCATCGGTGTGATTCAGAAAGGGGAACGCATCATTGCCCAGGGCGACATCGTCACCCCTCAGCTCTATCAAGTGCTGAAAACCTACGAGGAAACCCTCAAGCGACAAAGCAACTACGACCGCTCGCGACGCCTCTACACAATCATGGGGCAGACCCTCCTTGCGGCGCTTGCGTTCGGGCTCCTCTACGGGTTCATGTTCCTCTACTATCCCCAGCGCTTCAGGCAGTCGTCGGCAATTATGCCGCTGATGATTCTCACAGTTGTATTCTTTGTGTTCGCATCGGTTGTGGCCGGACTAATCAGGCTCGGCATCTACACCGTGCCCCTCGCAATCCTGCCGGTAATCGTCACCGTGTTCTACGACTCGCGCACGGCATTCTTCGTGTTTGTTGTCGAAGTGCTGCTTTGCGCCATCGCCGCCTCCTTCCCGCTCGAATTTATCTTTGTGGAGATGGTTGCGGGAACCGCCGTCATCTTCTCGCTTAAAGAGCTGTCGCGCCGCTCCGAGCTTCTGCGGTCGGCGGCAGTGGCTTTCCTGGCCTACGTGGTAGCCTACGTGAGCTTCGAACTCATGACCACCGGCTCAATCACCACGCTGTCGTGGCGGTTGGTGGGATATTTCGGCATAAACGCCGTGCTTATCTCATTCGCCTACATCCTCATCTTCATTGTCGAGAAACTGTTTGGCATGGTGTCAGTGGTGACATTGGTCGAGCTCTCCGACATCAACAACCACATTTTGCGCAAACTCTCGCAGGAATGCCCCGGCACCTTCCAACACTCAATGGCAGTAAGCAACCTCGCCACCGAAGCCGCACACCGCATCGGCGCAGAGGTGCAACTCGTAAGGGCAGGTGCCCTCTATCACGACATTGGCAAAATCGACAATCCGGCGTTCTTCACCGAGAACCAGCACGGAGTGAATCCCCACGACGCACTCACCCCCGAACAGAGTGCCGGCATCATCATCCGCCATGTCACCGACGGGCTTAAACGCGCCGAAAAGGGGAAACTCCCCTCGGTTATACGCGATTTCATCTCGCAGCATCATGGCCGCGGAAAAGCCAAATATTTCTACAACACCTATTGCCGCCAGCATCCCGACGAGGATGTTGACCCGGCTCCTTTCACCTATCCCGGGCCGAACCCGCGCACCCGGGAGGCCTCTCTGCTCATGATGGCCGATGCCGTGGAAGCCGCCTCGCGCAGCATGCCCGACCATTCGCAGGAAGCAATCACGGCTTTGGTTAACCGCCTTATCGACACGCAAGTGGCCGAAGGACTTCACAACGACTCCCCGCTATCGTTCCGCGATATCCGCGAAATCAAGGAATGCTTCATCTCGCGACTGCGGAGCATGTATCACGCACGCGTTTCCTATCCCGCCGACGTGAAAGCAAACCACACCACCGAAACCGCCACCCCCGCCGATGGAACCGATAAAGCCTGAATTCACCGCATTCTTAGCCTCGCAGGAACCCGAATTGGCCAACGGGCTGGCGGAATTCATGCAATCCACCACCCCTGCGGTTGGTGTACGCATCAACCCGCGCAAAGCAACGGGGGAGCAACTCGGAGTGCTCCGGGGCGCAACTCCTGTGGCATGGTGCGACCACGGCTTTATCCTGCCCCAACGACCCGATTTCACCCACGACCCTGCGTTGCACCAGGGATTATACTACGTGCAGGATCCCTCGTCGATGATTACTTCATCGGTTGTGGCTCACATCGTTAAGCTCATCGAAGAATTGCGTGGAGAAGAATCGGCATCCAACCGCAACGCCCCGCTACGCTTTCTCGACGCATGCGCCGCCCCCGGCGGGAAAACCACGGCTGCCATAGACGCACTCCCCGACGGGTCGCTTGTCGTGGCCAATGAATATGATTTCCGCCGCGCCGAGATTCTGAAAGAGAACCTGATAAAATGGGGTTACCCCAATGTGGTGGTGAGCCGTGGCGACACCTCCCGCTTCACCAAACTCAACGGGTGGTTCGACATCATAGCCGCTGACGTGCCATGTTCGGGTGAAGGGATGATGCGCAAGGATGAGGGGGCCCGCTCGCAATGGAGCGAAGCGCTTGTGCGTGAATGTGCGCAGCGTCAGAAAGAGATTCTCTCCAACCTGTGGGCGGCACTTGCCCCGGGAGGCTGGCTCATCTACTCCACCTGCACATTCAACCGCGTTGAAAACGAGGAGATTGTGGAGTGGCTTTGCGAAACTTTCGGCGCCGAGACAATTCCGGTGCCCGTTCCCGCCGATTCGGGAATAGTGGTGCGCGACAACTGCATGCGCTTCATCCCCACGCGCCTGCAAGGGGAGGGTCTGTTCATGGCACTGCTCCGCAAACCGCGCGGAGAAGATTGCGGTCAACCGCTCACTTCATCAGCTAAAAACAAGCAGAAAACCACCCGCAACAAGCAACGCGACAAAGGGGAAACAAAAGCATCAATCACGGCCGAATTGCGCGATTCCGTAGCGCCGGGATTCGACTTCATCACCCGCGGCGACTCCCTTTATGCTTTCCCCGCAAAGCTTGCCACGGAACTGCAACAACTCGAATCGGTGCTCGACGTAATCAACCGCGGTATTGAAGCGGGCTACACAAAGGGGCGCACCATCGCCCCGGCTCACCCGTTAGCCATGTCGACGGCATTGCAGCCCCAGGCATTCCCTGCGGTTGAAGTCGACCTCGCCACAGCTCTAAGCTATCTGCGACGCGAGGCCCTCGGCGGCTTCGACGCTCCGCGGGGCCACGTAATGCTCACACATAATTCCATACCCCTCGGTTTCATAAATCATCTCGGCAACCGCTCCAACAATCTCTACCCCCAGCCCTGGCGCATACTGAAATAATCCGAAAAAGTGTATCAAAAATGCCACAGAGAGCTTAAAAACGTGATTTTAGCTAAGAAAACTATCTCTCAGCTATTGCAGAACTACAACGGATTATTTACCTTTGCGTAGAGTAAATTGAAAGCTACACGGGCGATACGATTCCAGTTGCATAGCACTTTTGAATAATTCCACTAAATTTAATCGGTTCAACAGCCGATTTTAGCAGGAATAATCGCAAAAAATGCCCGGCAAGCGGCTGTTAGGAATTTTCAGCCACACTCTTTGGAATCTGCACCCATTAAGGTTTTGCGGTCATCTTTCCGCCAAACTCACCGACAATCGCAAAAACAGATAAGTGGTTGTTTAACACAAACACTTAGCATTCATACTTTTTTTGGGCCTAATTGTAAAAAAGTAGGATGAAATCGTTGTAAGTCATTGTTACCTAC
>CAJUIT010000003.1 GCA_910586565.1 uncultured Muribaculaceae bacterium
TTGCAAGTAATGTTGCAAGTAATGTTGCAAGTAATGTTGCAAGTAATGTTGCAAGTAATAGGCGAAGAAATAGAAGGGACTACAAGGAACTGTGTCATCTTGTTACAGAGTTCTGTATAACGTGGAAAACCAGACAAGAAATAGCTATTGCATTAGGATATAAACAAGACTATTTGCGAAATACAGTTTTACCAAGAATGGTCGCACAAGGATATTTAGAAAAATTATATAATAAATCAGCAACAAGCCCAAGTCAAAAATATAGAGCAACATCTAAAAAGATAGCAGACGAAGGATAAAATCATATTGTAGACAGGTAAGTATATACTAAAAAAGGCTGAGCGGTCGCAATATACGCAATGCTCAGCCCTTTGATATTCTTTACCGTGATAGGTGTTGACCGACGATTAGTATTCCTCCTCGTTGAAGAAGAAGTCTTCTTTGGAGGGGTAGTCGGGCCAGATGTCCTCGATGCATTCGTAGGTTTCACCTTCATCTTCTATTTCCTGAAGGTTTTCGATTACCTCAAGGGGTGCGCCCGAACGCTGGGCATAGTCTATGAGTTCCTCGCGGGTTGCGGGCCAGGGTGCGTCTTCAAGCTTGGATGCGAGTTCAAGTGTCCAATACATAGCGGAATAAGCTTTTTTGTTAGGGTGAATTATTGGGGCAATGCGGCGGCGTTGTGTTGCCGCGTGTATGCCGGTTATCGGAATAACGTAGGTGTAGGATAATTATTGTAAGGGTGGGTTTAATTTGGCTCTATTATGAGGGTTTCAAACGTTGTAACCGTGGCTTAAACATGTTTTTATCAGGGAACTCTGTGTGGGCTCGCGGCGAAAGGGGGATTATTGCAGGGTGGTGCCGAGGCCGAGTTTGTCGCGCAGTGTGTCGGTGAAGGTGTGGTCGGGCCGATGAATCAGCATCACTCTGTAGGGGGCGCGGGTGAGTCGCAACCGGGTGCCGGTGGTGAGGGCTATGGAGCGGCCGTCGGCGGCCAGGCGGAAGCTTTTACCGCGGGTTGCCACATTGATGTCGACAACAGAGGTATCGTTGATTACCAGCGGCCTCATCGACAGGGAGTGTGCCGCGATGGGGGAGAGCACCCATCCCAGCAGGGCGGGGTCGAGAATCGGGCCCCCCACCGAGAGATTATAGGCGGTGCTTCCGGTGGGCGTGGAGATTATGAGCCCGTCGCCCACGTAGTTGAGCGAGGCGCTGCTGTTTATTACAGCGGCGATTCGCAGCATGGCGGCATTCTCGCCGCGGGTGATTGCAAGCTCGTTGAGGGCAGTGAGCGTTTGCGTCGGTGCGCCGGGGTGTGAGTCGTCGATGATTTCAACCGACAGCTGGGCGCGTGGTTCAACGGTGTAGCGGCCGGCAAGGAGGAGGTTGTAGATTTCGTCGGCACGTTCAAAAGTGAATGCCGATAGGTAGCCGAGGTGGCCGGTGTTGATGCCGGCAATGGGGGTTTCGTTGTCGCCAATCCATCGGGCCGTTTTTAGAAATGCGCCGTCGCCGCCGATGCTGATTGCCATGTCGGCGTTAGGGCGGATACTCAGAGGCAGGTAGTCGATTCCTGCCGCGAAGCGTGGGCCGAGATTGTCGGTGAGATATTCCAGAAATGGTTGGGCCATCACAATGTCGTCGCCGCGCTTGATGAGGGTGGTGACGAGCCGGTCGATTTCGTTGAAATGACCATCTTGATGTCGATTGCCGTTGATAGCTATGCGCATGGGGGTGTGACGGTTGAGGGTTCTGTGACGAGAGCGGTTAGAGTTCGAGATAGTGAAGCAGCTCGTTCACGCGGGCTATTGCCTCGCTTTGGGCCCGGGGTGAGAGGTCACCGCGGGTGTGAATCACCTCGTAGCCGTAGCGCGCGAGCGACCGGGCAATGCCGTCGGGGGTGCGGGCGTTGACTGTGAGTGAAATCACGGGGCGCCCTTGCGAGTCGCGCATGCCGGTTACGCTGAGTGCCAGCAATTGCACGTCGCAGTCCTCCACGGCTTTGGCTATGGCCGAGGCGCTGTAGTGCTCCGGAGCACAGGCCACAAGGAGCTCACTGCTGTCGGTGCGGTCGGGGAGCAGGGTCTCCAACCGTTCCAACGGCGCAAGTTCGTTGTTTATGTAGAGTCGCAGGGTGTCGGCGTGGCGGGTGTTCATCGGGTTGAGGGGGAGAAAGATGTGGGGAAAATTACTGTCAAAATCTGTTAACAATTGAAATAAACCCCGTCAATTGGGGCTTCTCTTGAATTTTCTGACTAATTTTGTGGGAAAATCTGCTCACAAAGATAGGGATTTTTCTTCAACCTAAGTGGCTGTTAAATTTTATTTTAATTTCAGGCTTGAAACTGAAAACAATCATAATAAATTCAAGCAGACACGGCGGTTCCTGTTCTTTATAACAACGCAGATGTAGTTTGTAGCTGTTCAAATTCCCTGGCTACTTAACAGATTTTTTTCAGTTTTGAAAAAATGACCACAAATCTAAGTGTAAATATCAATAAGGTTGCCACGTTGCGCAATGCCCGTGGCGAGAATGTGCCCGATGTGTCGAAAGTTGCCGTTGACTGCGAGCTGTTCGGTGCCGACGGCATCACGGTGCATCCGCGTCCCGACGAGCGCCACATCCGCCGCGACGACGTGTTCGCGCTTCGTCCGCTGGTGAAAACCGAGTTCAACATCGAGGGTTATCCTTCGCCCGAATTCATGGATCTCGTGCTGAAAGTGAAGCCCGAACAGGTCACATTGGTGCCCGATGCTCCTGCCGACCTCACTTCGAGCGCCGGATGGGAGGTGGAGCCAAATCTCGAATTTCTCACCGGCATTGTGGATTCGCTGCGCGAAGCCGGCATCAGAAGCTCCATTTTTGTAGGGACCGATACCGACAATATCCGTCTGGCGGCCAAAACCGGTGCCGACCGCGTGGAACTCTACACCAAACCCTACGCCGACCTCTATCCCCGCAATCCAGAAGCTGCGGTAGCTCCCTACGTGGAGGCGTCGCGTGCCGCCCACAAAGCCGGGCTCGGAGTAAATGCCGGCCACGACCTCAACCTCGACAATCTCCGCTACTTCAAGGATAACGTGCCCTATCTCAATGAGGTTTCGATTGGGCACGCCCTCATCTCCGACGCTCTCTATATGGGGCTCCCCGAGGCTATACGCCGCTACAAAGAGGCGGTTAAATAACCGCCGCCTGCGACGCAAACTTTACACTGACAAACCAATTTAACCAACACATACCCTTCGCCATGCTGTTACTCGACGCCGCAGTGAGCGGCACCCCCGTTAGCCACGAAGTTGAACTTTCACTCTGGGATCTCTGCCTCAAAGGTGGCCCGCTGATGATTGTGCTCGCTGTGCTCTCGTTGATTTCAATCTACATTTTCATTGAGCGCGCCATCGTAATTAACCGCGCCAACCGCGAGGACGCCACATTCATGAAACGTATCCGCGACTACATTCATGAAGGTGAGATTGAAAGCGCTTTCAATCTCTGCAAGAAGAACGGCTCACCCTATTCGCGATTGATTGCAAAAGGTATCAGCCGCATCGGCCGCCCCGTCAACGACATTCTGGCAGCCGTTGAGAACACCGGCAACATTGAAATCGCCAACCTCTCGAAAGGGTTGCCCTGGCTTGCCACCACAGCCGCCGGCGCCCCCATGCTCGGCTTCCTCGGCACTGTTATCGGCATGGTGCAGGCATTCTATGCCATTGCTGCCGAAGGGAACTCGGCCAACATCGCCACATTCTCGTCGGGCATCTACACGGCTCTTGTCACCACAGTTGCCGGTTTGGTTGTGGGCGTGATAGCCCTGTTTGGCTACAACTATCTTGTTGCCCGCATCAACTCGGTGATGAACATGCTCGAATCGAAGTCGATGGAGTTCATGGATCTCCTCAACGAACCCGCCAATTGATTCAACACCATCCAATCACGCTAACCACCAAAAAATCAGCGAAACGTGTTAAAACGTCAACACCAAATGATGGCGGCATTCTCAATGGCCTCGATGACCGATGTCATTTTCCTGCTGCTCATATTCTTCATGGTAACCTCTACCTTTGTGTTCCCCACAGGGCTTGAGGTGTCGCTTCCCGAAAGCACACAGCAAAGTGCCGTGAAGCCTTCAACAAGGGTTTATATCGATGCGGAGCGCAACATTTTCGCATCGGCAGGGGAGGAGAAACCTCAGCCGCTGCAGCTCGATGCGCTCGTCACATTCCTGCAGCTTGCACAGCAGCAGGATTCCACCGGATTTATCGCCCTTTATGCCGACGAGACAGTGCCCTACGGCAGCATCGTTGAGGTGCTCAATGCCGGTGCACGCAACAACCTCAAGATGGTGCTCGCCACCAAACCTGTGTCGGCGGCAGCCTACGGGGAGACAACTCCGGCCACGGCAACCGAGGTGACCCCAACTGTTGCCACTGGCGAAACCACAGCCGTGAAATAACCCTGGCACCGCAAAAAAGTATCTAACCAAAGCATTACCCTTCCTCACAGCAACGATGCGCAAATCCGACCGCATATATGCCATTGCAGGGGCACTTCTTTTCCACCTGTTGGTTTTGATAGTGTTCCTTTTCACCTACATGCAATATCCCCCCGCAGGGGTGGAGGAGTGGCCTCCACAGCCCAACCGCGACATTGTGCTCGAGGAGGTAGAGGATTTGTATGCCTCTGGTGAATTTGTGAAAACCGGCGACAATTTCGATGAATTGATTCCCGACGACACTCCGGCCCCCTCGTCGGTTCAGGATAATGTGCCCACACAGGATGCTCCCGATGCCCGCAACGCCGGTGAGGCGGCGACTCAACAAAAAGTGGTGAGCACAGAGCAGCCCTCTCCCGCCAAGGTGGAGAAAAAGAAAACCGGCCCCACCAAAGAGGAACTGCAGGCCGAGAAGGAACGTCAGGAAGCCAAGCGTCAGCAGCAGGCCAAAAAGAATGTGGCCCAGGCAACTCAAAAAGCGTTTGGCGGAGGCAAGGGGAAATCCACCACCGGTGCAACAGAGGGGAATGCCTCGACCGGTGCAACAACCGGCACTCCCGGCAACGGGTTGAAAGGGCGCACCCTCGAGAGCTGGACAACCGTGGGGAGCACCAAGCTCGGTGTTATTGTGGTGCGTGTGAAAGTGAGCGCCGACGGCCATGTAACCTCGGCCACCTACGATGCCGCAGCATCATCGGGCCCCGTGGCAGCCGACGCGGCGATGCGTCAGAACTGCATCAACCGCTCGCGCCAGTGCCGTTTCTCAGTGCTTGAAGGTTCCCCCGTTCAGTCGGGCACCATCTCATGGGTGTTCAAGTAAAGGACCGTGTTCGCATATAAAGAATTAACCCCGCTGCAGGGCCTTCATCAGGCCATCAGCGGGGATGTTTTTATGTGTGGTGGTTCGTTTTGCCTCAATAATGGAATGAAGAGCCGCCGAGGAATTCGCGCAGCAGCGATGTGGGGGGCACATCTTTTTCGCCGATGCGGCGGAAGTAGCTCAGGAAGCGGCGCAGGCGGTAGGCTTCGGCATACTCGGGGATGTCGTTGGGCACATCGCGCAGAATCGATTCGCCATACTCTTTCATCACGCCCAGCTCGAAAATCAGCGACGAGTTGAAAGTGCTGTCGGCATTTTCCTGATAGGGAAATATCCATTTTTCCTCGCCGCGGCGCACGCTCGGCCAGCGGCGGATGCTTTCTTCGGCCGACGTTCCGCGGTA
Organism: uncultured Muribaculaceae bacterium; assembly: GCA_910586565.1. Taxonomy (GTDB): domain Bacteria; phylum Bacteroidota; class Bacteroidia; order Bacteroidales; family Muribaculaceae; genus UBA7173. Next base: position 5,723 of record CAJUIT010000003.1, read on the forward strand.
TTTGTAGTCGCGGATGATGCGACGCAGCAGGCGGTTGTCGGTGGTGGGAATCCAGTTGTGGTCGTCGATTGAGAGGGTTGTGAGCGCCGACACATACACCCTGTATTTCATCCGTTCCTCAATGGCAGCGGTTAGCTCGGGGTTCAGGCCGTGTATTCCTTCGATGAGCAGGATGGAGTTCTCCTCCAGCTTGAGCGTATTGCCCTTATAGAGGCGTTTTCCCAGCTCGAAACTGTAGGTGGGCATGCTCACCTCCTCGCCGCGCAACAATGCGGCCAAATCGTTGTTAAATGCGGCCAAATCGAGTGCGTAGAGCGATTCGTAGTCGTAGTCGCCAGTCTCATCGCGCGGGGTGCAGTCGCGGTTTACAAAATAGTTGTCGAGCGAAATCATTTTCGGCTTGAGCAGGTTTGCCATCAGATAGATGCCGAGGCGCTTTGTGGTGGTGGTTTTTCCCGATGACGAAGGGCCCGCCACAAGCACCACGCGTGCACCGCCGCTGTGGTAACGGCGGGTGATTTCGTCGGCTATGGCCGCGATTTTCTTGTCGTGGAGCGCCTCTGCCACATTGATGAGGTCGGCCGAGCGGGTGTGGTCAACGGCCATGTTAAGTTCGCCCACATTGGCAATGCCGATAACCTCGTTGAAATGTTGGTAGTCGACGAATGCCTCATACATCTTTTCCTGTGTGACATATTGCGCCGGAACGTCGGGGTTACGACGATCGAAAGCCGTGAGCAGAAAACCCTCTTTGTAGGGGTGAAGGTCGAACACGTCGAGCACCCCGGTTGATGGAGCAAGCGCGCCGTAGTAGCTGTCGATAACGCCGTCGAGGCGGTAGTAGGTTGTGTAGAGTTCGCGTGTGGTTTCGAGCAGGCGCACCTTGTCGGAGAGTCCCGAAGCACGGAATTTTTCTATTATGTCGGCTGTGAGCCGTTCTTTCCGTTCAAACGGAACATCGCGCTGTTGAAGCTCGCGCATGGCCTTTTTGAGGCGTTGTGTAACCGTGGCCATATCGTCGGTGGCAACATGCCGTTCCGTGGTCTTGTCGTCGGCCGCCAAGGGGAAAAGGCGGCAATAATATCCGCCGGCGATAGAGTGCTCGATGCGCAGGCGCATGCCCGGATATTCGCGGGTGAGGGCGCAATAGAGCATCATGCAGAGCGACCGCACATACACACGTGCGCCCGATGGGGAGCGACGGTCGAGAAATTCCACCATTTTGGGAGCGAAAACCTGATATTGCAAGGGCTCGTTCTTGTTGTTGACCATCGCGCAGATGGGGCGCATGCCGTCAATGCCGTCAGGCAGGAGCCGTTGGCTGAGTTCGAGCAGGGTTTCTCCGCCGTTGATGGGGACGTATTCTCCTGTGTTTTTACAGAATATTTTAAGTGTGGCGCTCATAAGTGTCTGTTTAGGTGTAGAAAAATTTTTAGCGCTGCCGCATGGCCGGAGCTGGTTGGTTCTGCCGGTTTGAGTCGTTTCAGGCTCAAGCAGTTTCTTAGAATTTAAGGAACTTTTTAAGCGATGCCTTCCGCTGCTGGTGGCGTTGGAAATTGTCGAACACAGCCAACGCCTGGGCAAGCGTGGCATCTGCATCTTTGCCGGCTGCTATGGCGTAGGCTTTGGCTATGTCGGCGGTGCAGTCGCGTGAGCAGGATAGAGCTTTGAACATCTGCATGAGTTTGCGAGGGTCGGTCACACCGAACTCCGTGCGGTTAAGGTCCACGTAATAGAACGTGAAAGTGCCGTCGGGTTGTTCATCGAAAAGAATGTTTCCGGTTGAAAAATCCTTCATCCACACCCCTGCAGCGTGCAGCCGTGCGATTTCGGCTCCTAATGCTGCAACGAAATCGTTGTAGTTGCGTTTGTCTTCCCAAAAACGAATGTTGGGGTAGGGGAGCTGGGTGGTGAAATAGTAGCTGCGTGTGAGTTGCAATCCATCATGCACCTCGCTGAAACCCAACGGGAACGGGGTGTTGAAACCCAATTCAATGAGCCGGTTGGCAAATTCGTAGGAACGTGAAGCTTTGCCGGGGCGGAACCGCGAGTAGATGTAGTTGTTGGGAAACGGGGGGATTCTGAAGTCCTTCACATTAACTGTGTGAGCGGCCGAATCGCTGGGAACATCTTGATTATCGATGAAATATAGCTTGTTGCGCGGCCCCTCATAGACAGCTGTAGCCCCTTCGGGACGCCCGTTGGCGGTGATGTCTGCAATGATTTTTGCAGCTTCGGGGGTAAGCGGGTTGACGGTTATCCGGTGCTTCTCTTTCATGGCGTAGGGAAAAAATAGGTGACGATGTCGCGACTCAGAATATAACCGAGGCCGCAACGCCGTAGGTGCCGTTTTGGGCAAAAGGTGATGCCACCCATGCCACGCGGTTCTCTTTGGCAGGAGTCTCGATGCGCTGAAGCAGCTCGTCGCGGTGGAGGGTTACGCGTTTGCGGAAAATCTTGGGGTAAATCCAATAGGCGAATGTAGTGCTCAGATAGCCGAGGGCGGCGCCACCCACAACGTCGTTAATCCAATGGCGGTCGTTGTGGATGCGCAGATACCCCACACCCACGGCAACGGCATAGCCGGCGAATCCAATCCATTTGCTTTTGTGCCAGTATTCCCTACGCAGGAATTCCGCACCCATGAAGGCGGTGCCGGTGTGCCCCGAGGGGAACGAGTTGCGTGCGCTGCTGTCGGGGCGTTGTTCCTTGAATGCGGTCTTGGCGGCGTAGTTCACAACGCCGAATGTGGCGTAGCTCATGGCCAGTAATATGGTGCGATCGAGCAATCCGTGCTGGCTTTTGACACCGCAGAAGTCGAGACCGTAGCCCACAATCATCGGGGCATATTGGATGTAGTTGTCGATTTCGGTTTTATCGCGGCCGTGGTGCGACACATGCTGCTGCACATATTCGCGTGCCTGAACGAGTTTAGGGGTGCGCACAAACAGCGCGGCGGCGGTGAACACTCCGGCCGGTACGGCAAATTCGGCGATGCTCACATCGTGGGTGGTGTCGCCGAGACGCGGAAGGTCGGCAGTGGGATTTTCCGAACGGAAGAGCGGAGAGACCTCCGACTCGACTTTGAGGTTGAGCGAGTCGGTACCCTCGGTGATGACGACGCTTTCGTCGCCGTAGATATCATCGGGTGCCGGGGTCTCGGCCGACTGTATTATGAAAATAGTGTCGGCGGGGTTGACCGGCTTTGCATGCGTGACTGTGGTGGAGTCGGAGGAGATGGGGACGAGCAGAGGCGCGGGTGATGTCGGTGCCTGTGCGCGGATGATTGTCGGGAGTAGAAAAAGTGTCAGACCGAAAATTGCTGAGATTTTCGGTGCGGCGAAAAATTTTTTAGTGAATGGAAATTTTGCGATGCTTTTCATTGACTGCAAATTTAGCTATTTTCTTCGGCACGACCTTGAATTTTGCGCACGGATTCCCGCGCGAATTTGAATTTTCAATTCTCAGCGGCTTAAAAGAGGCTTTAAATTGGCGTAAGTTCTTATAAATTAGCGGTGAAATCATTGCCGAGCCATGTTGGTGATTTTTTGCGAGAAAAATCGGAGAGCTCGGCTTGCCCAGCGAATAGGCATGATTATTGAGCGGTAGGCAAAAATTTGCTAATTTTGTGGAGAAGCTATTAAAGTCATCCCCAAAAAACTTTCACCGTGGCGTTAAATTATATCTGGCTCGCTTTTTTCATCGTTGCTTTTGCCGTTGCCCTGTTCCGCTCAATTTTTATGGGCGATTTGGATGTGTGGTCGCAGATTATGTCGGCCTCATTCTCATCGGCGGGCACTGCCTTTGAAATCTCGCTGGGACTTGCCGGCATCCTTTCGCTTTGGCTCGGGTTGATGAAAGTTGGTGAAAGAGCAGGGGTGATTAACTTTTTCGGGCGGCTTATCTCGCCGCTGTTCAGCCGTTTGTTTCCCGGGGTACCTAAAGGGCATCCGGCTATGGGGTCGATATTCATGAATGTTTCGGCCAATATGCTCGGGCTCGATAACGCCGCCACCCCGTTGGGCTTGAAAGCAATGCAGGAACTCCAAACGCTCAACAAGGAGAAGGATACCGCCACCGATGCCATGATTATGTTCTTGATACTCAACGCATCGGGATTGTGCTTCATCCCAATAAGCATCATGATGTACAGGGCACAGGCAGGTGCGGCGAACCCCACAGACATTTTCCTGCCGATTCTTTTGGCCACATTTATTTCTACGTTTGTGGGCATTGTGGCGTTGTGTCTCAAGCAGCGCATCCGCCTCACCGACCCTGTGTTGCTGTCGTGGCTCGCGGGGATGGGTGCCTTCATCGCACTCGTGGTGTGGTTCTTCTCGGGGATGGAGGGAGCGCAGGTTGAACGTTGGTCGGGCTTCATAGCCAATGCGTTGCTGTTCTGCGTGATAATTGCCTTTTTGGGGGCCGGTCTATTCAGACGCGTAAATGTTTATGAAACCTTTATCGAGGGTGCGAAAGATGGCTTTAAAACCGCAGTGACAATTATCCCGTACCTTGTGGCGATATTGGTTGCAATTGGGATGTTCCGTGCATCGGGAGCTATGGATATGATTACTGGGTGGACAACACGGTTTGTGGCGGCTCTGGGGTGTGATACCCAATGGGTTGAAGCCCTCCCCACTGCATTGATGAAGCCCTTGAGCGGTTCGGGTTCGCGAGGAATGATGGTCGATTTGATGGCTGCGCACGGGCCTGATGCATTCGTGTCGAGGGTTTCGGCGGCGATTCAGGGCTCCACAGACACAATGTTCTATGTTCTTGCCGTTTACTTCGGTTCAATCGGGGTGAAAAAAACGCGCTATGCCGTGCCTTACGCTCTTCTCGCCGATGTGGCAGGGTCGGTTGCCGGAGTGTTTGCGGCCTATGTTTTCTTTGGTTGATAAGTCTGTCCGGGGGCTTCGGTAGTCTCCTATTTTCTGTATGTTGAAGCCGGCTTTACTCACCACGTGGCAAAAACTCTGTTATTTTAACTTAACCTGTTGGTGCGCTATTCCTTTCAAAGAAAAAATTCGCTAACTTTGCGAGTAATTTTCTTTGATTTTTAGCATGTCTGACCTTAATGAAAAGTTTCAGTGGCTTGCGCGGAATGTTGAACTTCCCCAATTGGATTTCACCAAAGTAGCCGAGTGGCTCACCATGGTGGCGGCAAGCAATAACCGCATTGTAGGTTCGCTATCCTACATATTCTGTGACGACGAGCATATCCTTGAGGTAAATAGGCAGTTTCTCAATCACGATTATTACACCGATATCATCACTTTCGACGATTGTCGCGGGCGTTTGTTGCGCGGCGACATGTTTATCTCGCTCGACACAGTGCGGTCGAACGCCGAGCTTCAGGGAGTGGCCTACGAGTCTGAACTGATGCGAGTTATCGTGCACGGTGTGCTTCACCTCTGCGGCATAAACGACAAAGGCCCCGGCGAGCGCGAGATAATGGAAGCGAATGAGGATAAGGCTCTTGCCCTTTGGGAGGGAATGAATAATTGATTTTTCCACAGTTTCCTGAGTGAGGCTTTTCAAAGGTGAGCCTTGATTTGAATGACTAACGTTTCAAGCATTTAAATGAAGTTTGATTACGATGTGATTGTTGTGGGCGCCGGGCATGCCGGTTGCGAGGCTGCAGCTGCTGCGGCCAACCTCGGTGCAAGCACGCTGCTCATTACGATGGACCTCAACAAAATCGCCCAGATGAGTTGCAACCCTGCCGTTGGCGGAATTGCAAAAGGACAGATTGTGAGGGAGATAGATGCACTCGGCGGTCAGATGGGTATTGTCACCGACCGCACCGCGATACAGTTCCGCATGCTCAACCGCTCGAAAGGGCCGGCAATGTGGAGTCCGCGCGCACAGTCCGACCGCATGCGATTCTCTGAGATGTGGCGCTCGATTCTGGAGAATACACCCAACCTGAGCCTTTGGCAGGATAGCGTTGTAGAATTGCTTTTCAGCGACGGCGATAGGGTAGGGGAGAGTTCCTCCGGCGAGACGTGCAAACGAGCTGTGACGGGCGTTAAAACAGCCCTGGGAGCCACGTTTACCGCGCGTGCGGTTGTGCTCACCAACGGCACCTTCCTCAACGGCCTTATGCACATAGGGCGCACAATGGTTGAAGGGGGGCGATGCGCCGAGCCGGCGTCGCATGGCATCACCGAGCAGCTCAAATCGTTAGGTTTCAAGGCCGAGCGCATGAAAACGGGTACCCCGGTGCGTATAGATGGCCGTTCGGTTAAGTGGGAATTAACTGTGCCTCAGGAACTTGAAGAGGATTTCCACGGTTTTTCCTATCTCCCCGAAGTTAAGAGGGAATTGCGTCAACGCCGCTGTCACACGGTCTACACCAACCCCCAAACCCACGACATTCTGCGTGAGGGATTGCCCGATTCGCCGCTTTATAACGGTCAGATTCAGAGCATCGGACCGCGCTATTGTCCCTCAATAGAGACAAAGATTGTTACCTTCGCTGATAAAACCGAGCATCAGCTTTTCCTCGAACCGGAGGGGGAAACCACGCAGGAATATTACCTCAACGGCTTCTCCTCGTCGCTCCCGATGGATGTGCAGATTCGTGCGTTGAAAACAATCCCCGCATTGGCCGACGTGCAGATTTATCGCCCCGGCTACGCGATTGAATATGACTTTTTCGACCCCACCCAACTCAAGCACACGCTTGAGACAAAGGCTGTGGATAACCTGTTTTTCGCCGGTCAGATAAATGGCACCACAGGTTATGAGGAGGCTGCTGGGCAAGGGTTGATTGCAGGTATAAATGCCTCGATAAATTCGCGTCGTTGCACCCTTCCCGATGGTGCTGATGCAACGTTAGAGCCGTTTACATTGGGGCGTGATGAGGCATATATCGGAGTACTTATCGACGACCTCGTCACAAAGGGTGTTGATGAGCCTTACCGAATGTTCACCTCACGTGCGGAGTATCGCATTCTTTTGCGACAGGATGATGCCGACATGCGACTCACGCCAAAAGCTCATGCGCTCGGACTTGCCGATGAGCGCCGCTATCGACTCATGCTTGAAAAGAAGCGGTTGCGCGATGAGTTGATTGATTTCGTTTCGGAGTTTTCTGTAAAAGCGTCGCTGGCAAACCCCGGGTTGGAACAGCTCAACGAGACGCTCGGCCTGAAAGGAACTCAATCAGAGCTCTCGCTTCTGAAAGAAGGGTGCAAGCTCAAAGCGCTTGTGCTGCGTCCGCAGCTCACAATTAAGCTGCTTGCCACAATCATAGAGCCATTGGCCGAGTATATCGAAACTTTGCCGGCCGACCGTAGGGAAGAGATTATTGAAGCCGCAGAGATTCTGTTGAAGTATGACGGATATATCAAGCGCGAACAGATGATAGCGGATAAGATTAGCCGTTTGGAGTCGATTCCTCTCGGAGACCGTTTTGATTATGCGTCGCTGACTTCGCTTTCAACCGAAGCGCGGCAGAAGCTTGAAAAGATTCGTCCGGAAACGGTGGCTCAGGCATCCCGAATCCCCGGTGTTTCCCCTGCCGATATAAATATCCTGCTTCTTCTTTCGGGAAGATAGACGGGGGCGAAAGAAATTTCACAGAAGTATTGTTTCACGTGGAACATTTAGAACTTTCGCTAAATTAGATGTTTACAAAGATTCGCTTGTTGCAATAGGCGGGATGTTCCCCGGAGGGAAAGCCCGTTGTGGTGTTGAGCCGCCAGCAGCGAATCGCCAACTGAAAGATAGAAATAAGAAACTAAAAATTAAATAACATGGAATACATCAAGTCAAGAGTTAGAGACGTGGTCGATTTTCCCCAGAAAGGGATTGTTTTCAAAGACCTCACCACAGTGTTCAAAGATCCCCGTGCGCTCCACATAATCGGGTGGGACCTCTCGCAGCTCTATCGCGACAAAGGGGTAACCAAAGTTGTAGGTATCGAGTCGCGCGGTTTTATCGGTGGCTCTATCTTAGCATTTGAATTAGGGGCCGGCTTCGTGCCGGTGCGCAAGCCCGGCAAACTCCCCGCCGACACTCTTCAGGCTTCCTACGATAAGGAGTATGGCAAAGACACTATCGAAATCCATCGCGATGCCATCACTGAAGATGATATCGTAGTGCTCCACGACGATGTTCTTGCAACCGGTGGAACAATGGCTGCAGCCTACGAACTGGTGAAGCGCATGAACCCCAAGAAAATCTACATCAACTTCATCATCGAGCTCGGCGCCCTTAACGGCCGCGCAAATCTGCCTGCCGATGCCGAGGTGACCTCGCTCATCACCTACTAAAATCGGGCATAGCTCCCCCAAAACATCACCCCGCGCAGTTGAGCTTTTCTCAGCTGCGCGGGGTGATGTTTTTGGGGGTGATTGCGTAATAATAACCGGCGAGGAACGGTAGGGTGTGATGCCGTCTGCGCGATGATTGGATGATGGTTGCAGGCCGCCTGCAAGGGGCGCACCTCTCCAAGGTTGCGCCCTCCTCTGCAATTGCCCTCCCCACCAAACGCCGCTAAGGCGGCTATATGGTGGGGCTACCCACAACCCCGTGGTCTCCGACCACTCGCGGGGGCGCTGGGCGGCTACAATCGGCGGGAGAGTGAGGCATTCGGCGGAGCCGCGCGTAGAGCCGCCATACATGGCGGCTTTGTAAGGGCTGGGGTGATGATGCGATGGGATTGGGTCTTTAGGGGCGTTAGGGTCGTTAAGGTCTTTAATGACCCTAAAGTCCTTAAGGAAACTGAGGCCGCAACTCCTTTAACTGCGGTGAAATTAAGGGCGCAGCGGGCAGAAGCGGGTGCAAGCCGCCATGTATGGCGGCTCTACGTTAGAATGGGGGCCTGATTTCTGGCTTCTGACTTCTGACTTCTTTCTTCTTTCTTCTTGCTTCTGACTTCTTGCTTCTTTTACTCGAGTTTGCGGGAATGGATTTTAATTTATATCTTTGCGGGCAACAACAGGTGACTGATGCATTCAACCCGTTTATGTGCGGTTAAAGTGCTGAAGTTGAAAAGGGAACAGGGTGAGAATCCCTGACAGTCCCGCTGCTGTGTGCTTCGGGCACGATATGGGCGAAGAGTCGCCCCCAATGAGTGCCCCGATGGTTGTCGAAACCGCGATGGAGTGCCACTGCGTCTTATCTGAAAAGATGCGGGAAGGCAAGGCAACCAACGGAAAGAAGCGAGTCAGAAGACCTGCCTGTTGAGCTTCGGCATACATTCGCCGATGCGCATAAGCCGTTTTATTTAACTTGTCTTCGAGGATTGAGACTATGGCTGCACGTACCACCACATTTCCCTATGGCCGCATTGCGCGGCTTCACATCTGAATCGCAATCAGGCATGCCGAACCCGGAGTGGTTTCACGGCATTGTTTTCGTGTGCGGTTGTGTGGCTGTGACGTGTTCCCTACACTCACAAAATTCCCGCTTTCAGTTCCCCGAGTTCAATAAGAAATCTTTAACCCAAAATACCCGAAAATGAAATTTAGATTCATTGCAAGTGCGCTGCTTTCCGTCATGCTGACGGCAACTGCAGCTGCCGATCCCGTGGACTACATCCACCCGAAGGTGGATAAGCTCTCGGGCGAGTGCGTGGTGACATCCGAAGGGGTGACCTACCACAGCATGGGCTATCCCTCCACGCCACCCTACTATTATGGTGGATATGTGCGTTTCACCTCCGAAAACGAGGGTGAGCCGGTGTCAATCACATTCACCGATTTCAACTGCCTGCGCAACGACAAGCCCATTGTGTTTGTTTACGACGGAGATGAAGTTCTGAAAACAAACTTCACCTCTTATTCAGCCACCGTACCCGCCGGCTATCTTGCCGCAGTGACTCCCGAAAATGCGGCAGAAGAAATCACGGCTCCGTCGGGAGTGCTCTGTGTGCTGTTCGCGCCGGCCAGCAAATCCGATTTTGTAACTTCACCATCCGGCAATGTCTCGGGCACCTACACCGCTTCCGTGACTGCGGGTGTGCCCAAGGATATGGAATATGAGTCGGCCGTATTTACCAACGAGGGAACCGCCGCCCGTCGCGGCATGCGCAATCTCGTTCTCGGCACGCTCACTGTGAAGATGGACGGCACGCTCAATCCGCTTTCACTCGACCAACTTTCGTTCGATCTCTCAGCCGTTGCGCAAAGCGGTTTGGTGGAGAATATCCGTCTCTACAGCGGTGCTTCCGTCACTTCCGACGCTCTGCTCGGAACACTCGGAGAGGGTGCCTCCACCCTCGCTGTTCCCGCCGGCGAGCTGAAGTCGAAGAACGTCTACACCATCGTTGCCGATGTGAAACCCGATGCCACCGGCTCCATCCCCGCCCCCACAGTTGCGGCGCTTAAAGTTGCCGGTGTTGACCGCAATGTAGATGCCGCGACTGCAGCTCCCCTTTCCGTTGCCAATGAAATTTGGATGACCAACGGTGACGACCTGCTCACCTACACCATCGACGACGACGCCAACTTCTACGACATGGGTGGCCCCGCCGGCATCATTCCTGCCGGAGCAAAGGGCTCCGTGACATTTGTTCCCGCCACCGCCGGGCAGAAGATTAAGATTGATGTTGAGAAGCTCGCCCTTTTCAACACATCTTCCACCGGACTCAACGATGTTTTCCGCTTCTACAACGGACGCGAGGCCACGGCTGAAAATCTCGTTGCCGAGCTTCTCAAGGAAACAAAGATTGTGAAATCGACTGCCGACGACGGTTCGCTCACCGTGACCTTCGAGGTGAAACAGGGCAACGCCGGCAAAGACGGCTGGGAGGCCGTGGTGTCGCAGTTCCTTCCCGGGCCCATGACCCTGGCAGGTGTTGATTCGGAAGATACCGAATCGACCGTCGGTGCCGCCGCCGAAACCGATATCCCCCTCCTGATATTCGACGTCAGAACCGACAATCAGCTTAATCCGCTGACACTCAGCTCAGTTTCTCTCGCCAATGCCGACGGTGCCGCATCCGCAGCAATCGGCAAAGTGAAGGTGTATTCACTTGGGGAAACCTCAACATTCTCGAAATCAAAACTTTATGCCGAAGGCGCACTGACCGGTAACACCCTCGCTCTCACCGGCGACTGCACCCTTGCCGAAGGGCATAACTATTTTGCCGTTGCCATCGACGTTGCAGCCACAGCACTCACCGGCGAGGTTGCCGGATTGCGTCTTGCATCGGTGAAAATCGGCGATGCCGACACAACCCCGGCAGGCGACCTCACCGCCCGCATCACCGTTGACAACACATGCCGCATTGCCGAAGGGAGCCACAGCCACACAATGTATGGCGACTGGCAGTTCCTGAGCCCCGCTCCCACATCAAGCTATTCGTCGAACTATCCCGCTACAACAACCGACCACGTGGTTACCTTCATCCCCACCTCGGAAGGTTCGAAAGCACAGATTGAATTCGACAGCTTCGACGTGTATTACGCTTCGAGCAACTATGGCTCTAAAGCAACCTTCGAGGTTTACAGCGGAACCACCCCCACCGCTGCCAATCTGATTTGGAAACTTTCCGACAACGCCCAGTCGCAGACCGGCCCCGGCCGCAAGCTGCGCTCAACCTCGGCCGACGGTGCCATCACCGTTAAATTCAACCCCAACGCCACATCCACCTACTACACCGGCAAGGGTTGGGTGGCAACCGTTAGCCAGTTCACCGACCATGCAGCCGAGGTGACCGCCGTGGATGTTGCCCAGGCCAGCACGGCAATTGTGGGCCCCGGTGCAAAGAACGCCGAGCTCCTTGCCGTGGATATCATCACCGAAGGTACCCTCTCCCCCCTCACCCTCGATGCCGTAAATATTCAGCTCACCGGCAAGGAGGTTGTGAAGGCAGTCAAGCTGCTTGCAGCTCCCGAAGGTGACCTTGCCTCGGCCACCCTGTGGGGCACCGCTGTTGCTCCCGCTGAAGGCACCGCCGTTAAAATCGAGCGTTCGGCCGATGTTGAGGCCACACCCCTTGCCGAGGAGCACAACCGTTATTTCATCGCCGTTGACCTCAACGATGAAATTGCAAGCGACGTTGCCGTTGATGCATCACTCACATCGCTTGAATTTGCCGGCGGAAAAACCGTGGCTGTTGAGAATGGCAACCCCGAAGGTGTGCGTCTCACCAAAAACATCTACCTTATGGAGTCGGGCGAAGGTCACGTGGTAACCGTTGGCAGCCCCATCGTTGTGTATGACGACGGCGGCCCCGACGGTAACATCACCAAAGGCTTCAAAGGTGTTGTAACCTTTGTGCCCGCCCGCGAAAATGAAGTGTTAATGCTCAATGCCGAGTCATTCAGCATCGGCAGCGGTCGCATGTATGTCTACAGCGGCCGTGAAGTCAACGATGCGAACATTCTCGGAAAGAACTACTACTACACCACCGGCGGCCCCGAAAACCTCCTGTCAAAGGCTGCCGACGGCTCCCTCACCGTGCGCTTCGAGGCTAATGCCACAGCCACCACACTCACAGGCTTCGCCATGTCGGTGACCCCCCTTGCCGTAGAGGCCATGAACGTGGCATCGGTTAAAGTGGATGATGCATCGGAGGATGATATCGTGCGCGGTTCAACAGATGCGCCCATTGCCCGCGTGACAGTGAATGTTGCCGGCAACAGCGGCACACTCACCCTTTCGGAGATGGCCGTTGACTTCGGCGGTTCCACCGATGTGGCCGACATTCTCTCCACCCGTGTGTTCTACACCGGCGCAACCGAAACCTTCTCTCCCGTTCAGCCCCTCTGTGAAAAAGTGACCCTCGCCGCCGATGGCACCGCTACACTCACATTCGCCGAACCGGTGACCATCGATGAAGCCGGAGCCTATAACCTCTGGGTAACCGCCGACCTTTCGTCTACCGCTACCCCCGAGAATGTGGCATCTGTGAAACTCACATCACTCACTGCCAACGATGCCGCCGTCACATTGCCCGACTGGACCACAGGCGAGCGCGTTATGGTAAGCGGTATGGGTGGCACTTATCGCGTGGGTGCTTCCGACGCCGCCAAATACCACTCGCTCACAGCCGCCGTGCGTGCGCTTCAGGTTGGTGTGGAGGGTGCCGTGCTCTTCATGATTGAGGATGGCGAATATAAGGAAAACCTCAGCATCATCGACGTTCTCGGCACTTCGGCAGAGCATCCCGTGGTGTTCTCGTCACTTTCGGGCGACCGCGACAAAGTAATCATCTCCGGTGCCTCGAAACTCGACAAGCAGGGAATGATCTACGTTGAGAATTCATCCTACATCCATTTCCGCAACCTCACCATCGCCCCCAACTCCACCGACTATTACGCAGGCATCCACTTCAAGGATGGCAGCCGCCATTGCTCGATTGAGAACTGCGTGGTGAAATGCGACCCCATCACCACAACCGTAAGCACAGGAATCTCGCTCATCCGCACCGAAGGCCTTAACGAGGAGAACCGCAACTGCGATTATTTCACAGTCAAGGACAGCTACGTTGAAGGTGGCTACATCGCCCTCTATCTCGCCGGCACCGGCTACGTTGCCCTCCCCAAGGATAAGGGGCTTCGTGTAACCGGCAACACCGTGAGCAAAGCCTACTTCAAAGGCATTTATGTGACGGATTGCTCCGACTTCGAGATTTCGGGTAATATTGTAACATCCGATGCCACCTCCAAGAAGGCCTACAACGGCATGGACATCTACCGCCCCACCGGTGCATTCAGCATCACAGGCAATAAAGTGAACGTTTCGCAATCCACCGACTACACCGCTCTCTATCTCCGTGGCGGAGGCGGTTCCGACGATGCAGCCTCTCCCGCCGTGGTTGCCAACAACGTGTTGACCGGCAGTGCTGCTGTGGGCTATTCCTACGGCATTATGCACGACGCATCCATGACCAACATCCTCATGGCCCACAACTCGGTGAACATCACCGGGCCTGAAACTCTCAAGAGTGTCTATGCCCTTGCGTTCAGCGGCAATGCCCCCGCCGAAAATGCCACCCGCATTGTCAACAACGTTTTCTGTAATGCAACGGCATCGGGTCCCCTCCGTCCGTGGAACGACACCCATTATGCCAACATGACATTCTCGGGCAACGTTTACTATGGCCCAGGCGATGTTATTGACACCGATGGCAAGACCTTTGCCGAATATCAGGCCGCCACAGGCGACAACACCTCGGTTTGGCAGCAGCCCGACTTCTTCAGCGCTACCGACCTCCATCTGCGTGAGGCCGACGACAGCATCCTCTTCCCCCGTCTCGACGAGGTGATGACCGATGCCGAGGGCACCGACCGCAATGACCCCGCCACAGCCGGTGCATACGAATATGCCGCCGTGTCGGTTGAAACTCCCGAAATCGCCGAAGGATATCCCAAGGTGACAACCATCAAGGATGTGTCGGCAACAGTGACCACACGCTGGACCGTTGGCGGCTCTCTCTACGCCAAAGCTGTGAAAGCCGATGCCGAGGCTCCCTCTGCCGAGGAGCTCAAGGCAACCCGTCCCGTGGCAATCGAGGCTGACACCGAAAATGCCTACACATTCAATTTCCTTGAGCAGCTCACCGACTACAAGGCCTATTTCCTTGTTGTGAGCGCGCTGGGTGAAGAATCGGCTGTGGTTGCTTCAGAGCCGTTCACCACCAAGGAAACAATCGAGGAACTCGCCGTTGAAATCTTCTGGGACGAAGAGCCCCTGCAAGCCGGCGAAAGCATCCTTCTGCAGGGTGGTGTGACCGGTGGCAAAGCCCCCTACACCTACGAATGGCTCGACCAGATGCAGGAGGTTGTGGGAACCGACGACACTTTTGTAGAGACTGCCTCGGTTAACCAGACCTACCGCCTGCGCGTGACCTCGGCCGACGGCCAGTGTGTCGTTGCCAAGGCCCACGTTCCCGTGGTTACCGAAAACCTTGCCATCGCCACATTCGACGACCTTCCCCTCGAGGCCGAGAGCAACTGGAAATATGATCCCCTGGCCGACGACAACACCTTCATCGACGCCTTCTTCAGCGGTTCGTTCCAGTTCGGCAACTTCCCCTACGTTCAATATGAGGCATGGAGCGGCTACGGCTATGCCAATGAAACCGCAACCGAGTTTGTCGACTACTCCCACCAGTTCCGCAATGTTGTGGGTGGAGGTGCTGCCAACACTGCCAACTATGGTGTGGCCTACATGATGGGTGCCGACATGACCATCAATCTCTCCGCTCCCGAGGCCGGTTTTGAAATCCCCGGCGTTTATGTCACCAACACCGCATGTGTGCTTTCGAGCGTGCTCAACGGCGACGGCTATTCAGAGAAATTCACTGCCGAGAAGGGTGATTACATGACCCTTATCATTACCGGGTTGAATGCCGACGGTGATGAAACCGCAACCGTGCAGGTGCCGTTGGCCGACTACCGCAACGCCACCCCCGAGCTTCTCACCGACTGGAAGTGGGTTGACCTCTCCTCGCTCGGTCATGTGCAGGGCCTCCGCTTCGGCTACCAGAGCACCAAGCAGGCCACCGTGCCCGCCTATGTGTGTCTCGACCAGTTGGGAGCCGCAAATCCCTCATCGTCGGTAAATGAAGTTGAGAGCAAACTCATGCTGTCGACCGCAGCCGACGGTTGCCTGTCGATTCTCGGCGTGGAGGGTGACTACACTCTGCGTGTCTACACCACCGATGGCGTGATGCGTGCATCACACCGTTTGCGTGGCGCCGCCACGGTTTCAACCGAAGGTCTCCCCACCGGGGTTTGCCTGGCCGAAATCGTAACCGATGCCGGAGTGCGCAGCGTGCTCCGCTTCGTCAACAAATAAGTTTAGCGCCTGACGGCCGCGGGAGTCGCAGTGATGCGGCTCCCACAGCCAGAGCGATTAAATACGTTTGGGTTTTTTAATTTGATGAAACGCAACATCCCGCGCGGATGTTGCGTTTTCTTTTTAAGAGGCCGAAGAAGTGGCAACGTCGCCCCGTCTTGAATGCCGGAAATAAACAAACCTGAAAGCCTATGAAAAAGATTGTTATAATGGGAGCCACCTCGGGCATAGGGCTTGCGCTTGCCCGCCGCCTTCTTGCACAAGGAATGCGCATAGGGATTGCCGGGCGCAACGAGGAGAAATTGCGCGGGTTGCAGAGTGAGTTTCCCGGGCAGGTGGTTTATTCGCGCATCGATGTGACTGAGGAAAGTGCCCCAACGCATCTCCACGACCTCATTTCCCGCTTGGGCGGGATGGATGTGTATGTTCATGTGTCGGGAATAGGCTATTCCAATCCGGCTGTCGACCGCTCGCGCGAGCTGGCAACGGTCAACACAAATGTCGGCGGTTTCACACGAATGATCGACACCGCTTTCACCTATTTCCGCGACCGTTGCGAGGGGCGTGGCCACATCGTGGCTGTCACATCGGTGGCCGGAACAAACGGCCTGGCCGAACTTGCCTCCTACAGCGCCTCGAAAAAATATCAGCAGACCTATCTGCGGGCTCTCGACCAGCTTGCGCGGATGCAGAAACTCTGCATACGCTTCTCCGATATCCGCCCCGGTTGGATTCGCACCCCTCTTTTGCGCGACGATGCCGATTATCCCATGCTCATGACCGCCGACAGTGCGGCAGCGGCAATGGAGCGTGCCATCAGCCGGCAGAAACGAGTGTCGGTTATCGACTGGCGCTGGAACATTGTTGTGGGGCTATGGCGACTTGTGCCCAATTGGCTGTGGGTGCGATTGCCTGTGAAAGTCGGCATCTGAGTTTCCGGCATCCACTCTACTTCCGGGTCAAAAACCGCCGATTCGGCCAATAATCGGAAATAAGTGCTCACGGGCACGTTTCTATTTTTAGTAATTTTGCAAGCCGCCGGGAATGGCAGGTGAGCGGCATCGGTTGCCGCCCCGACCGGCCCCTTCCGCATGGCGTGTGGTGCAAAGCTCCGTTTGCTAAACATTTTCAACGCCACGGGGGTTATACTATATGCAGAGGGAGGTTTACCCTCCCCGCAACCAATATCCAATATCCTCACCTCTCACGGTCAACTATTTTTTATGGGAAAAACGCTAATCACACTTGCTGTTGCCGCTATTGCGGTCGCCTCGGTTCCCGCCGCAACGGCTGACGTATATTCGCTCGATTCGTGCCGCCGCATGGCCCTTGTGAACAATAAGGAGATGATGATCAAGGCTGAGAAGGTGAAGCAGGCAGGCTATATGAAAAAAGAAGCTTTCGCCGCCTATCTGCCGGCCATCGACTTCGCCGGCGGCTACACCTACAATCAGAAAAACATCTCGATTTTCGACAGCGACCAGTTGCTCCCCACCAAAAGCTTCAATCTCGCCACCAAAAGCTACGAGTTCAATGTGGTTACCAATCCGGTGACCCACGAGCCCATTCTCACCCCCGACGGACAGCCTATACCCTCGGAGGTGGCGTTGATTCCTAAAGAGGCGATGGAGTTCGACATCCACAATGTGTTTTTCGGAGCGGTGACCCTCACACAGCCCATCTACATGGGTGGGAAAATCGTTGCGATGAACCGCTTGGCCGACATAAACAAGCAGGCCAATCTCGCCCTTCAGCACAACGAGGCGCAGAATGTGATTTATGCCGTTGATGCCGCTTACTGGACCGTGGTGTCGCTCAAGGCAAAGCATGAGCTTGCCAAAAGCTTTGTGAACCTGCTCGACACCCTCGACCGCAACGTGAAGCTTATGGTCGACCAGGGTGTGGCAACCCGCAGCGACCTTTTGAGCGTTGACGTGAAGCTCAACGAAGCCAATATCGACCTGCTGAAGGTTGAGAACGGCTTGTCGCTCAGCCGCATGGCTCTCGCCCAGATTTGCGGGCTCCCCGTTCATTCGCAAATGTCGGTGGCCGATGAAGGGTGCACCGAAATCAATCCCGAAGCAGAAATCGCCACAAACTACGATATGCAGCAGGTTTATGCCAACCGCCCCGACCTGCAGGCGCTTGAGCTTGCAACCAGAGCTGCCGGTCAGCAGAAACGGGTTGCAATGTCCGACATGCTCCCCAACGTGGCGCTGGTGGGTGCCTATTCGTTCAGCAACCCCAACATGTTCGACGGCTTTAAAAACCGCTTCAACGGAGGTTTCTCGGTGGGTGTGATGGTTTCCATCCCCATCTGGCACTGGGGCGGCAACTACAACAAATACCGCGCAGCCGCATCCGACGAGACAATCATGAAACTGCAGCTTGAGGATGCCAAGGAGATGGTCGACCTTCAGGTTAACCAGGCCGCATTCAAGGCTCAGGAGTCGATTAAAACCTATCTCATGACTGAAACCAACCTTGCCAAGGCCCAGGAAAACCTGCGCACAGCCACTCTCGGATTCAGAGAGGGGGTTGTCACCACCGACGATGTGATGGCCGCACAAACGGCATGGCTCAAGGCCCATTCCGAAAACATCGACGCGATGATCGACGTGCAACTCTGCGACGTTTACCTCTCGAAAGTGCTCGGCACACTCAAATATTGATTTAACACCCCTCTCCCCGACTTTAATTAACGACCGTTCAACACAACTCTAAATATCCGTCATAATCATGGCTAACACCGAACAGCTCACCCCCGAACAGAAAAAAGAGAACCGCACGCTCATGTCGGCAATGGGGTTCATTGTAATCGCAGTCGCCGTCCTGGCCATTATCGGTTTCCTGTTTCTAAAGCAACCTGCCGAAATTATTGAAGGGCAGGCCGAGGCAACCTCAGTGCGCGTGTCGGGCAAACTTCCCGGCCGTGTGGTTGAATTCTTCGTTCATGAAGGCGACATGGTTAAAGCCGGCGACACGCTGGTGCACATCCATTCGTCGCTTGTAGAAGCAAAGCTGCAGCAGGCCCGCAGCATGGAGGATGTGGCCAAGGCTATGGACCAGAAAGTCGATGCCGGCACACGAAGCCAGATTATCCAGAGCGCCTACGAGATGTGGCAACAGGCCAAAGCTGCCGTGGGTATCACAAAGAAAACCTACGACCGCATGCAGAACCTCTACTCCGAAGGTGTTATGTCGGAACAGAAACGCGATGAGGCAAAAGCTGCCTACGATGCCGCAGTTGCCGCCTCGAAAGCTGCCCAAAGCCAATATGAAATGGCAAAACAGGGTGCTCAGAAGGAGGATAAGGAGAGTGCCAAGGCAATGGTGGGCGCCGCCCGTGCCGGAGTGTCGGAGGTGGAGGCCCTGCTTGAGGACCAATATCTCACCGCCCCCTGCGACGGCCAGATTGATGTAATCTTCCCCCACGAAGGTGAGCTGGTGGCTTTGGGCGCACCAATCATGAACGTGCTTAAAATCGACGACAAATGGGTCACTTTCAATGTTCGTGAGGAGTATCTCACCGACATGACTATGGGAAAGGAAATCACCGTGATGATTCCCGCTCTCAAGGATAAGGAAGTGAAAGCCAAAATCTATTATGTGCGCGACCTCGGCAGCTATGCCACATGGCACGCCACCAAAACAACAGGCGACTGGGATTCAAAGACTTTTGAGGTAAAGGCCCGTCCCACCGAGGCTGTGCCCGACCTCCGTCCCGGCATGACGGTTATATACAAGGAGTGACCGCCGTCTCCAGTTTTCCACGTTAAAAACCATCTCTTATAACTCTTTTTCAGCAAACCGCAAATGCAGACAACAGGCTTTTGGACAGTTGTAAAACGCGAGGTAAAGCGCCTCACTTCCCGACCAATCTACCTTGTGGGGATGATTGTCGTGCCTGTGGTCATGTCGTTTTTCTTCGTGTCGCTGCTTGGCGAGGGGCTCCCTGAAAAGGTGCCTGCGGCCATTGTCGACCTTGACCATTCGCAAACCTCGCGTCAGCTCGTGCGCTCGCTCAACGCAATGGAGCTGATTGATATAACGCAATCGGAGAATTCCTACAACGATGCCATCAAGGCCGTTCAGCGCGGTGAGGTGTTCGGATTCTTCGTGATTCCCGAAAATTTTGAACGTGATGCGGTTGGTGGCCGCGGCCCCACGCTCACGTTTTATTCCAACCTAACGTTCTACGTGCCCGGCACTCTGGTGTTCAAGGGGTTCAAAACCCTTGCCGTGACCACCTCGGGGCGCATCGTGCAAACCGACCTCGTGTCGAAAGGCGCTCCGCAGCAGCTTGCCGAAACGGTGTTGCAGCCAATGACGGTGCAGAATCACCCGCTGCATAATCCCTGGCTGAACTATTCCTACTATCTCACAACATCGTTTCTCCCCGGGTTGCTCGAGCTCATGATTTTCCTCATGACGGTCTACGCCGTGACCCACGAGCTGAAAACACGCAGTTCGATTGAGTGGCTCAGAGCCGGAGGTGGTGACATCTGGACGGCCATTCTTGGCAAACTTGCTCCGCAAACGCTGATTTTCACCGTTATCGGCTTCGGGATGAATGCGCTCATGTTTGGCTGGCATCATTTTCCGATGAACGGCAGTATGGGGTGGTTGCTTGCGGGGATGTTCCTGTTTGTAATCGCCTGCCAGAGCTTCGCGCTGTTTGTGTGTGAAATTCTGCCGAACATGCGTCTTGCGCTCTCCACATGTTCGCTCACAGGCATTCTGGCCTTCTCGATAGCCGCTTTCTCATTTCCGGTGCAGGCCATGTATGGGGGCATCGGCATCTTCTCCTACATCTTGCCGGTGAGATGGTATTTCCTGATTTATATCGATCAGGCTCTCAATGGAATTCCGCTTTTCTACTCACGCTTCTACTATATAGCTCTGCTGGTGTTCCCCATCCTTGCGATGCTCGCGGCTCCGTTGCTGCGCCGTGCCGCCCGCAAACCGGTGTATGTGCCGTGAGAGAAGGCAGAAATCAGAAGAGAGAAGTCAGAAGTCAGAAGTCAGAAGTCAGAGGGTCTTTAAGGACCCTAAAGACCTTAAAGACTTTAAAGTCCCGTTTCTCTCAAGCCGCCATATATGGCGGCTCTACGCGCGGCTTCGCCGACCGGCATCTAAAAACTAAAAACTACAAAACTGAAAACGCATGAAAGGTGCATGGAGCGACATAAAGGAATGGATTCACGAAACAGCGCTGGTGTTTCGCAGGGAATTCTCGCTGATTTTTCATGACCCGGGGGTGATGTTGTTTTTCTTCGCTCTCCCGTTGGTCTATCCCATTGTTTATGCAGCGATTTATAATCCTGAAGTGACCCGCGACATGCCTGTTGCCGTGGTCGACAACAGCCGCACCGCCGAAAGCCGCGAGTTTATCCGCCATGCCGATGCAACCTCGGCAATGAAGATATGCGGTTATGCCTCCGACCTCAAGGAGGCTCAACGCTGGTGGGAGGAGAAAAAGTGCTATGCCGTTATCGAAATCCCCGCCGATTATGCACGCCAGCTTGGCCGTGGCGAGCAGGGTGTGGTGCAGTTCTACAGCGATGTGAGCCTTCTGCTGCGTTACCGCACGTTCCTCGAATCGCTCACTGAGTTGCAGATGGCAACCGACACGCAGCTGCGCGAGAAGGCTATGAACACCCTTGGGGTGACATCTATGGGCTCCGGTTCATCGGTGCAGACCGAGGCGTTTTTCCTCGGCGACCCGCAACAGGGTTTTGCATCGTTCATTCTCCCCGGCATTGTGGTGTTAATTCTGCAGCAGAGTATGCTGTTGGGTATCACGATGCTGTGTGGCACATCGGCTGAGCGCCGGCGCCGCAACGGCGGGGTGGATCCTCTCGAAATCGCAGCTTCCCCATCGGCTGCGGTGATTGGGCGCACGCTGTGCTACGTTGCAATCTACATGCCCCTCACCATCTACATTCTTCACTACATCCCCTATTGGTTCTCGTTCCCGCACATCGGCAATATTTTAGATTATTTCCTGTTTATGCTGCCATTGCTCATAGCTTCGGCATTGCTGGGGCAGACGCTGCGATTCATGGTGTCGGAGCGCGAAAGCGCCTTCATTGTGGTGGTGTTCACCTCGGTGGCGTTTCTGTTCCTGTCGGGGCTCACATGGCCCCGCTACGCCATGCAGCCATTCTGGCAGTGGCTGGGTGATATCGTGCCGGCCACGTGGGGCATCGAAGGTTTTATCCGAATCAACAACAATGGTGCGCCGCTGGCACTCGAAGCGCGTCCCTATCATTGGCTGTGGGGTCTTAGCGTGGCCTATCTCGTTACAGCCTATCTGGTGACCCGCTATAAAACGCGGCGCGGATGAGACGGACGATGCAAATATGCATGTTTTGGCCGCGATTTATGCAGATTTGAGTGCATAAATAACGCAAATGCCACATATTCAGAATTATAAAAACAGCGCGAAGTGTTGACATAATGTCGTCGCTTCGCGTTGTTTCTATGGCAAAATGTTAAATCGCGTTAATGGTGCAAAGATTTTTGCTCAAAAATTATGCTGTAAAACATACAATGCATACCTTTGCATCAGTTTTTCATGGTATTAGATTTAAGGTAAGAAGATTATTCGTCGTGACGACGAGTAATTTTTTTTTGTACCAACCGTAGCCTATCTAAGTGCTTGAACGACTAATTGAACCGATTGCAAAATACAACCGTGTAATTTTATTCCTCCGAAACCGTTCTCACAATAACACGCTTATTTGAAAATGATGTTTTCTCCAACCATCGACACAGCGCAATCGTTGTCAGCCGCAAATCAGGTTAGACAACCGGGCTCAAAGCGGCCCAGACAATCAAATTTTGAATTGCTGCGTATTGTCATAACCTTGCTGGTATTGATGGCGCATGCCGATTTCTATGCTGTGGGCATCCCCTCGGTGAACGAGGTTACCGGTGCCCCGGTTTCGGCGTGGTCGCGCTATGTAGTTGAGTCACTCGGGCTGGTGGTGAATGTTTATATTATCATATCGGGCTATTTCGGGATTAAAACGCGCCTGCAGAGTGTGGTAAACTTCCTGTTTAAGGTGATGTTTTGGCGCATAGGAATTTTGGCCGGTTTTGTTGTTGCAAAACTTTGGTGCGGTTATGTTATTCCAGCTTCATCTGCCGATATGTTGCGCATGCTTATTCCCGGGCAGGGAGATTGGTTTGTCGCATCCTACATTATTTTGATGATGTTAGCTCCGATTTTGAACAATTATATTGAGAAATCATCAACGGGTAGTTTGTGGAAGTTTGTTGCCGGTTTCTGCGGTTTCCAGTTTCTATTGCCCTGGCTTGTGGGCAATGTTTTCCAAGAGTTTAACGGAGGTTATTCGGTGCTGTCATTTATCGGATTATATTTTCTCGGAGCTGCCGTGCGCCGCAGCTTGCCGCAGTTGAAGGCTTCGGCTTCACAATGGATTGGAGGATATGTATTTGTTTCAGTCGTGGCAGGCACTGTGATGTTTTTGGCCGTTTGGCTTACTGTTTCTCCGTGTGATAATCTGATGAGAATGTTTCTTGAACATAATGGCCCGGTGGTGATGGGTGCGAATCTGATGTTGTTTCTTGCTTTTGCAAAAATGAAATTTCAAAGCAAAACGGTCAACAGCATTGCGGCCTCGGCGTTCGCGGTTTATCTTTTCCACATGCATCCGCTTGTAAAAACGCTGTATGTAGAAATTTGCAACTATCTTTTCGTGAATTTCAACACTGCGACCTATCTGGTTCTCATATCGCTGTTTATTGCCGGAATGTTTGTTGGTGTGGTTGCCGTTGATTTTATCCGGCGCTATCTTTGGAGCCGTTTTTCGCAACTAATGTTCGGTGATTCCGACGCAGGTTCTATGGCACGCCTGCGGATTAGAATTCAGAGAAGAGGGTGGGCTTGATGACGATGCCCACGCGGAATTGCTGGTGGTATTCTTTGTAGGCGAGCAGTCCTTCGCCGTAGCCGCTGTAGAATTGGGCGAAAAGATATTGGTTGTCTTTGGTGGAGAAGCGGTAGGCGGCCTCGAGAATCACGTTGTAGTTGAAGTTGAAGCCGCTTCGTTTCACTAAGGTTACAGAAGTTGCCAATTTGCGGTTGGGCGATTGCACGCTCCATCCCACCTGGTAGATGCCGCAGTATTTGAGTATGTCGCGGTTATTCTCGCCGTCGACGATAGGCACCCAGAATTTGCCGTAGACAATGAAATTGGGGTCGACCATCACACTGCCCCCTAAAGTCACTTTGTTCCACGACCGTGATTCCAGCCCGTCGCGCCCGTTGCTCTCATGCTCGAGCTGCAGGGTGAGTTTCCCCACAAAACGGTTCTTGATAAACACGGGTTTGGCCAATCCGATGCCGGGGTTGAAATTGAGGTCGGTCATGGGCATGGAGTTCTCAAGCACGTTCCAGAACACTTTCTGAGTGTAGTAGAGATAAAGATAAGTGCCCCAGGGGAGTGTGTTTTTTGTAAGTTTCTGAGCAATGGAAATCTGAAACTTGATGTTGGTGTTGTGTTTGTTAGGTTTCTGACCGATTGGCGGACCGAAAATGAAATAGTTATCCTTGTAGAGGCCGAAATAGTAGTGGGTATCGGCAAAGGCGCGTTTCAGTGAGTCGACATCCACGCTCTCGTCGGGGAGCGCGACAATCTGCCCTCTGCTTTCAAATGAAATGCAAAGAGCGCATAATGCAACTAAAATTCCGGTGAGCCAATGTTTCATCAATATGGAGTTTTGTTTGCGGTTGCGCCGCAGCCCGTGTGGCGCGGTCGGGGGGATGATGCGGTGTGCAAAGTTAGGGAATATCTTCAATTTCCGCAGGATTCAAGCCTATGATTTAGCGCATGTTTGGAGCGAATGTTGGTGTAAAGTTCTCTAAAAAACGTAACTTTGCATACTTATTACCATTCACACCTCACTCCACATCAAGCTTTTCCATGACAAATCAGCTATCACGTCGCATAAATGCTTTTTATCGTCACGTAGTGCCGCAGCGGTGCCTCGGCGCTCTGTGGGGGACCATGCTTCCGCTCATGTTGCTGTTGCTGACGGCATGCGGCAACGACGGTACCTTCCGCATCAACGGACAGATTGAGAATTTCGGCACGGGCAACCTGCGCGTGGTCTATTATGCCGACGGTGCTGTGCAGTCGGTCAACGCGCCGGCGGTCGACGGAAAATTTGCCATGACCGGCCGCATCGACAAGCCCGTGCTGGCTCGCATTTACACCGGTAATGGGGTGATTGCTGGGCGGCTGATAGCGCGCCCCGGCGAAACCATCGAGGCCACTTTCAACATCACCGACCCGTCGGCAATGTCGGTGAGCGGGGATGACGATTCGGAACGTCTCGCCAAATTTCTAAAGGAGAATTCAGAATCTTTTAAAAGCAACGATGCCGCTGCAATAAACAGTGCCATCGACAAATATGTGCGCGACAACAGGTCGCGTTTGGCATCCGGTGTGCTAATGGCCGATTTCTACCGTTTCAACGGCTATGAGAGGCAAGCCAACGAACTTATCGGCCTGCTCGACGACAAAGTGACGGCAGTGGCGACGCTTAACGGAACGGTGCAGATGTTGCAGCCGCTAATAGTTCCTGCCGATTCCCTGAGGCTCGAATCAATGCGGCTCTACTGCCGTGGCGACTCGTTGCAGCTTATCGATCCGCGCAAGTCGGCGAGAACATTGGTGATGATCACCGATGCATCCTCGCGCTGCTCCGATTCGGTTAAAGCCGCCCTATCGGTGTTGGCCCGCGATGCACGGAGTGGCCGCCTGCTTATTGCCGACATTTCGTGCGACCCCGACACCGCCTCGTGGCTTGCGTCGCTGAAGTCGGCCTCAGCGTCGGCAAAAGACTCCACGGCTCTCAACCACCGGCAGTTTCCACGACTGTGGAGCCCTGCGCCTTTCAACATCCTGTCGGGCGAAGCCATCCCCGCCGGTCGTCAGCCGTGGTTTGTTGTGGCCGATTCAACGGGCACGGTGCATTATTGCGGGCCGTCGGTAAGCGCCGCCCGCGATGCCGCCACCACCCGATAACATCTTCTCCAATCCATTCACCTCATCAGTTCATGCTTGTAAAAATCTTAGGGGCCGCGCTGCAGGGTATCGACGCTATCCCAATCACTGTTGAAGTGCTCGCCGATGCGGGCTTTCAGTTCGTTATGGTCGGACTCCCCGACACGGCTGTGAAGGAGAGCGCCGAGCGCGTCACCTCGGCGATAGGGCAGAGCGGTTTCGATTTTCCCCGCAAAAAGGTGGTGGTGAACATGGCTCCTGCCGATGTTAGGAAAGAAGGGTCGGCCTACGACCTCCCCATCGCTCTCGGGGTGCTTGCCGCCGATGGGCAGATTTCACCCCGTCATTTCGGCGAGTTCCTGATAATGGGTGAGCTGTCGCTCGACGGCACGCTGCTCCCGGTGAAAGGGATTCTCCCGATGTCGATTATGGCGCGCGCCATGAAATTGCGCGGCATCATTGTGCCGGCCGCCAATGCCACCGAGGCAGCCGTTGTCAACAATCTTGAGGTTTACGGCATGAACAACCTGCGCGAGGTTATTGATTTCCTGCAGGATGTGTCGGCTCCTCAGCCAACGGTAGTGAACACCCGCGAGGAGTTCGGGCGCGCCTACGAATCGTTTGATTTCGATTTTGTCGACGTGAAGGGGCAAGAAAGCGTGAAGCGTGCTTTTGAAGTTGCTTGCGCCGGAGGGCACAACATTCTGCTTGTGGGGCCTCCCGGGTCGGGCAAATCAATGATGGCGAAACGGTTGCCCTCCATCCTGCCGCCGCTAACGCTTCCCGAGGCTTTGGAAACCACTAAAATCCACTCTGTGGCCGGACGGCTGAAAGGTGGATCTACTCTGATGACAACGCGCCCGTTCCGTGCCCCTCACCACACCATCTCCCCCGTGGCACTTGTGGGGGGAGGGAGCAATCCGATGCCGGGGGAGATTTCGCTGGCGCATAACGGGGTGCTCTTCCTTGATGAGTTTCCCGAATTCTCGCGTTCGGTTCTCGAGGTGATGAGGCAACCTCTCGAGGACCGCCATATCAACATTTCGCGTGCAAAATATTCAATCGACTACCCCGCCGGCTTCATGCTTGTGGCGTCGATGAACCCATGTCCGTGTGGCTACTATAATCACCCCACAAAGGAATGCACATGCACACAAATGCAGGTGCAGCGCTATCTCAGCCGCATTTCGGGGCCTCTGCTCGACCGTATCGACCTCCAGGTTGAAATCATGCCTGTGCCTTTCAAGGAGCTGCAGGAGCTGCACACCGGGGAGTCGTCGGCCTCCATCAGAGAGAGGGTTATAAAGGCGAGGAAAATTCAGGCCGAGCGTTATGCCGGTGAAAACAACATCCATTGCAACGCGCAGATGACTCCACGGCTCATTGCTCGCTGGGCACGTCCCGAGCCGGAGGCTATGGCCATTCTCGAGCAGGCAATGACTCGCTTCGACATGAGCGCCCGCGCCTACGACCGCATCTTGAAGGTTGCCCGCACCATCGCCGACCTCGATGCCTCTCCCACGATAAAGCCGCTCCACATGCACGAGGCGGTTTCCTACCGCAATCTCGACCGCTCCACCTGGGGCCTGAAATAATTAGAATAGGGCCTATGGCCTTTCATAACTCCAAAAACTTTTGATGCGGTGTGAGGCCGAAGACCAATCGCCTAAGCCTCTAACACTCCCCTTGTTATGGCAGAGGGATGCCTGGAGGCATAGACAACGCTTTGATTAAATTTTACCGACAATGAATGAGAAAATTTGTGATGAGAGCGGGCGGATAAGCCCTTGCAGTGGGGCGCTGGCGCTGTCGCCGGTGGTGGTGTTTCTGGTGAGCTATGTGGCGGTGTCGCTGTTGCTGGGCGATTTCTACAAGATGCCGGTGTCGGTGGCGTTGCTGCTCGCTTCGGTGTGGGCTGTTGCCATTTTCAGGGGTAGAACGCTCACGGAGCGAATCGACACCTTCTCCCGCGCGGCCGGGCATGCCAACATTCTCTACATGATTTGGATTTTTGTGCTTGCCGGAGCGTTTGCCTCGCTTGCCAAGTCGATTGGGTCGGTTGAGGCTACGGTAAACCTTGCGCTTACGGTGTTTCCGGCCGGTTTTCTGCTTCCCACGTTGTTTTTCGCCGCATGCTTCATCTCGCTGTCAATCGGCACTTCGGTAGGCACTGTGGTGGCTCTCACCCCGCTTGCCGTGGAGTTCGGCGGTCTGGAGGGTGGGAATGTGGCATTCTGTGTGGCTGTGATTCTCGGGGGAGCTTTTTTCGGCGATAATCTGTCGTTTATCTCCGACACAACCATTGCCGCCACCCGTTCGCAGGGATGCTCTATGGCCGATAAATTCAAGGCCAACGCTTGGATAGTAATTCCTGCGGCTGTAGTGACCCTCGCACTCTACACCCTCATAGGCATCAACACCCCCGATGTGACCGTTGCCGAAACGGCTAATCCGTGGTTGGTGCTCCCCTACGTGCTCGTAATCGTGCTTGCCGTTATCGGAATCAATGTTGCGCTTGTTCTCACGGCAGGGATTGCTTCGGCGCTTCTCCTGGGTGTTCTCACCGGACACACGTTGATTGATATGGCGGGATTTGCCGGGAGCGGCATCGACTCGATGGGCGACCTCATAATAGTGACCCTTCTCGCCGCCGGCATGCTCGGTGTGATAAAGGCTGCGGGAGGGATTGACTACCTGCTGCAGGTGCTCACCTCGCGCGTGAGCGGCAGGCGTGGCGCGCAGGCTATCATCTCCGTCTTGGTTGGTGTGGTGAATCTGTGTACCGCCAACAACACTGTGGCAATCATCACTGTGGGGAGCATATCGCGCTCCATAGCCACGAGGTTCGGCATTGAC
Source organism: uncultured Muribaculaceae bacterium (assembly GCA_910586565.1). Classification (GTDB taxonomy): domain Bacteria; phylum Bacteroidota; class Bacteroidia; order Bacteroidales; family Muribaculaceae; genus UBA7173. Next base: position 34,384 of record CAJUIT010000003.1, read on the forward strand.
CCGCGCAAAAGCGCGTCGCTGCTCGACACGGCTTCGTGCATCGTGCAGGCGCTGATTCCCTACGGCGCGCAGACACTGCTGGCGACCTCGCTTGCATCGCTGTCGCCCGGTGCCATCTTCCCCTATCTCTATTATCCGTGGATTCTCACTCTGTCGCTGGTGCTGTCGATTGTTTTCCTATATCCTCGCCGACTCAATCGCAGGGATGCACGGCAAGGAGCCTGACAGCCCGCCTATGCTCAATCCTCCACGAATCCCAATTCGTGGCGCAGGTTATAGTTGTTGCGCAGTTGCTCGAAGCGGCCGGGAGTGAATTCCTCTTTTAGCATTTCGGTGTCGGCCACGGGGTTGTAGCTATCTGAAATCGTGTCGCGGTTGATTCTGATGCCCGCAGGCTCGGCCGGGGGAACGTCGGTGATTTCTCTGTCGGTAATGCCGAAGAAACGCAGGGCTGCGCTCGTGGCGGCGGCTGTGGCGCGCTTTTTCCCCTCAACCGAATATCCGGCGATGTGGGGGGTGGCGATAGCGGCACGGCTCAATAGCTCGCCGTTAAGGGCCGGTTCACCTTCCCAGCAGTCAACTACGCATTCTGATGCTTTTCCGCTCCTCAGCGCGCTTAAAAGCGCCTCTGTGTCGATTACAGGGCCGCGTGCGGCATTTATGATGACAGGTTGCCGTTGCAACGAGTTGAAAAAAGCCTCGTTGGCAAGATGATGAGTTGGGTGTGCCCCTGTTTTTGTGTGAGGGGTGTGGAAGGTGATTATGTCGGCCTGTGCGGCAATATCTTCGAGAGCTACAAACGGCACGGAATCCGCATCGGCGCGCAGGGATGTATTTGCGGCCCTCTGCCGTTCCTGCAAGGGCGGGTCGCAGGCGAGCACCTTAAATCCCATTGCACGCCCCCAACGGGCAACAATCGAGCCCACATGCCCCAATCCAACGATGCCTATTGTGGTGTTGGCAGGATTGATATCTTTCCGCAACGCAAACACCGACGCCCACACATATTGCGCTACTGCCGGAGCGTTGCACCCCGGCGCCGAAACAACTTCAATCCCATGCTCGCGGCAATATTCGAGGTCGATATGGTCGGTGCCTATTGTGGCAGTGGCGATAAATTTCACCCGTGAACCGTTGAGCAGCGCGGCATTGCAGCGGGTGCGGGTGCGCACAATCAGTGCGTCGGCATCGGCAACGGCCTCGGGTGTGATGGCTTCAGGGGGGAGAAACAGCGCATCGGCAACGCCTTTGAAGGTGTCGCCGACGTAGGGGATGTGTGATTCAATAATGATTTTCATTGCGGGAGGGGAATTTTGGAGCACGCGCTCAGGTGTGCCTCGGGGGCGTCGTTATGCCACGGCCCAGCAGTAGAGAGCCGCGTAGATTGCGATAATCAGCAGAATCGCGATGTAGCTGCGACGGTGGCGGCGGTAGGTGAAGAAGTGCCCCACCTGATAGGCGGCAAGCATATCGAGCAACGGCAGATAGAAAGTGAAATTATTGAAATTCACCAATGCGAACACCGTTGTGAAAGCAAACAGCATTGTGAAAAAGCCATTGTAGGCCCGCACACGCGAGTTGTAGCTTAGAATCTTAAGGATATTGGCAATGGTGAACACAATGCCTGTAACCACGGTGAAAGCGGCGGCGACCATCGTCTGAACCATGTCGGCGGTGTTGAACAGTGACCATGCCACCACCATTTCGGGAAGCGACAGCTGCGAAGGGTCGATGAATCCCAGCCCGAAAGCTATCCATGCCGGGGTAATCAATCCGAGCAGAGCGGCAAGAAAAGTGCGCAGGGAGAACATGCGCATCTGCATCGTGCCAATCAGTAACACCGGCGCATAGAACAGGTAGGCCAGTTGGGTGAATGCTGCGCACCCGAGCAGAAAGAACATCATGAACACCCGGCGTTGGCCGTCGCCATAGCCGAACACCGAGAAGAGCAGCATGGTGCACACCAACATGAGCAATGCCAGAAGCGTGCCGCCATAGAATTGCCCCAGCACCACCGGCAGGGCAATCTGCATCACCAAAAACATGGTGGCAACCAGAGAGGTGAGGCTTCGCAACACGTTGAACTCGCGATTGATGTAGACCGTGAGCATTGCCACAAGCATGTTGACCCCGAGGTTTACCACGGCCGAAACCCATCCGAATCCGAGCCACAGGTTGGCCGACGGGAGGCCGAAGCCGAGGTTGCCGGCAATCTGCACCACAGCACCGCGCTCCCACGCCACGGCGCAGCTCACGCAGGCCAGGAAGCCTATCAGAACTGTTGCTCCCTTGGCATGGAAAAACTCGGTTATGTGTCGGTCGCGTATCATTTCACGTCAAGGGTGCCCCTCGGGAAACATATATTGAAATCTTATTTCATGAGGTCGAGGCCGATGTCGCGGCGGAAGTATTTCCCCTCGAAGTCAACGGTTTTGGCGGCTTCGAAGCTGCGGGCCAAAGCCGAGGGGATGTCGGTTCCGTAGGAACTTGCCGCAATCACACGGCCACCCGAGGTGACGAGCTCTCCTGCTTCGTTGCGGGCGGTGCCTGCGTGGAAAAGGATGGTGTCGCCGACGGCATCGGTGCCTGTTATCACTTTTCCTTTGGGATAGGAACCGGGGTAGCCACCCGAAACGAGCATCACGGTCACGGCAGTGCGGGGGTCGATTTCCAAAGGCATATCGCCGAGGTCCCCCTTGGCAGCGGCAGCCAAAAGCGGAACGAGGTCGGAGGCCACGCGCAGCATCACAGCCTCGGTTTCGGGGTCGCCCATGCGCACGTTGTATTCAATCACCATCGGCTCACCCTCAACGTTGATGAGACCCAGGAAGATGAACCCGCGGTAGTCGATGCCGCGGTTGATGAGGCCGTTGACGGTGGGTTTTACAATCCGCTCCTCAACCTTTGCCATGAATTCGTCGTTGGCGAACGGCACGGGGCTGACAGCGCCCATTCCGCCTGTGTTGAGGCCGGTGTCACCCTCGCCGATGCGTTTGTAGTCCTTGGCAACGGGCAGGATGCGGTAGCCGCCGTGACCGTCGGTGAGAACGAACACCGAGCATTCAATCCCCTTGAGGAACTCCTCGATAACCACGGTTGCCGACGACGCGCCGAACATGCCCGAAAGCATCTCTTTGAGTTCGCGGCGCGCTTCGTCGATGGTGTCGACAATCAGCACACCTTTGCCTGCGGCCAAACCGTCGGCCTTGAGCACATAAGGGGGACGCAACTCCTCAAGGAAGCGGTAGCCCTCCTCAATGGTGTCGAGGGTGAAACTGCGGTAGCGCGCGGTGGGGATGTTGTTCTCAACCATGAACTGTTTGGCGAAATCCTTGCTCCCTTCGAGCATGGCACCTGCTTTCACAGGGCCTACAACAAGCAGCTCCGGGCGGGTGTCGCGGAAAAAGTCGGCAATTCCGGCCACTAACGGGTCCTCGTTGCCAACCACGAGCATGTCGATGGCATTGGCTGCGATGAAGTCGCTGACGGCTTTGAAATCGAGGGGTGAGATGGCCACGTTTTCGCCGAAAGCGCCTGTGCCGCCGTTGCCGGGGGCGATGAACAGTTTGTCAACGAGTGGACTTTGTGAAATTTTCCAGGCCAATGCCGATTCGCGGCCGCCTGAACCAAGAAGCAGAAGGTTCATGGTGGGGTGAATGTTATGTGGGTTAAGTTGATTTATGTTCTGACACGCGCTGAGGGCCGAGCGGTTTGCACGTTTCAGCGCGATTCATAGCGCATTAGGCTTATGCCTCCTCGCCACCGTCGTTTTTGCGGCGACGCGGGCGCATGCCGGGCAAGGTGGGTTGCTTGCCGGTGATGAGTTTCAATGCTTCCTCACTGCGGCGCGCTGCAAGGGGATTTTCCGACACGGGACGCTCAAACTCGTTGTGCTCGACTTTCGACGGGAAATGTTTTCCCGCTCCGGGACGACCGGGGCGGAAATCGGCGGTTGTGGCTTTGCGCCCTTCGCCGTTGAAGGGTGCGGTGTTGCGAGAGCCGGGGCGGTAGCGCTCCTCGAGTTTGTTGCGCGGGGGCTTGGCCTTGAATTCGCGGCGTTCGCGGCGCTTGTCGGCAAAGTTGCGCTCTTCGCCCGAACGGCCGTCGCGGAAGCGGCGCTTCTCTTCCCCTGTGCCGTTTTCGTCATCGTCGAATTTGCGGTAGGGGCGGCGTTCGCGGTCGAACTTACGGTCAAATTTCCGGTCGCGGTCACGGTCGAATTTGTCGCGGCGGTCAAATTTCCCGTCACGACCCTTGAAAGAGGGTTTGCCCGAACGGCGAGCCGCTTTTTTCTCGGTTTTCTTCTCCTCAAGTTCGCGCAGGCGGCCACCTTCGCGGCGGAAGCTCTTGTAGTCACCCTCAAAGATGATGTATTCGCGCAGCTCGCATTCAATCGACCCGTTGAGGATGGGGAGTTTAACCGACGGAGCAAGTCCGATTTGTGAGATATATTCGTTTTTGGCTGCGATAATCCATGCGTGGTAGCCTTTGAACACGTTTTTGAGCTTCTGGCCGATGAGTGCGTAGAGGCCATCCATATCCTCGGAGCTGATTCGTTCACCGTAGGGGGGATTGGTCACCATCACGCCGTTGGCCGGAGCTTCGGTCCATGCCGACAGGGGTTTGGTCTGCAGCTCAATCATGCGACCCACGCCGGCGCTTTTTATGTTGCGTTCGGCAATCTCCACGGCTTTAGGCGATATGTCGGCACCGTAGATTTTGAAATCAAAGTTGCGTTCGTTGGAGTCGTCGTTGTAGAGGCGGTCGAAAAGCTCGTGGTCGAAATCTTTCCAGTTCTCGAATGAGAAATGCTTGCGGTAGACTCCGGGGTTGATGTTGGCCGCGATGAGAGCCGCCTCGATTAGGAATGTGCCGGAACCGCACATGGGGTCGACCAGCGGGCAGTCGCCGCGCCAGCCGCTTCGCAGGATAATGCCGGCGGCGAGCACTTCGTTGATGGGAGCCTCGGTCTGAGCCACGCGGTAGCCGCGTTTGTGGAGCGATTCGCCCGACGAGTCGAGCGACAGGGTCACATCCTCGCCCGAGATGTGAACGTTAATCATCACGTCGGCATCCTGAAGACGCACACCGGGGCGTTTGTCGTCGCCGTAGCGGTCTTTGAACCAGTCGACAATCGCGTCCTTAACGCGATATGTTACAAAACGTGAGTGGGTGAATTCGTCGCTGAAGGCAACGGTGTCGATTGAGAAAGTGCTCCCTACCGACATGAGCGAGCCCCAGTCGAATTCTTTGGCGTGTTCATACAGTTCGTCGGTGTTTCGGGCGGTGAACTTATAGATTGGTTTGAGAATGCGCAACGCTGTGCGGCAGCACAGATTGGCCTTGTAAAGCATCTCAAGGTCACCTTCAAACGACACCATGCGGCGCCCGGGTTCTACATTCTCGGCACCAAGGCCGCGCAATTCCTCGGCCAACACATCTTCCAGACCCTGGAAGGTTTTAGCCACCATTTCAAAACGTTCTTTCATCGTAACGGACTCTATTATCCTGCAAAGATACGAAAAAAGACGGTAGGTTAGTTTTTAGTGGGGAGTTTTTAGTTGTTAGTTGCGGGTGATGGCTCCCGCAATCAGATGTGTAGGATGTTGCGCGCAATGGTCCAACCCGCTATGATGATTAGGATGACGGCGAGAGCCGCCGGTGAGGTGATGCGGGTGTGGAGGCGGCTGAGTGAGGCGTTGGCCGGGAACAGGTAGGCGCTCAGCAGCAGAAGCAGATAGACGATGCCGAACGGCAGCAGAAGGTTTACAGCGAAAGCATCGATGAAGTGGCCGTGCAGCAGATGCATGAGTGCGCGTTGGCTGCCGCAACCGGGGCACGACCATCCCGTGAGAGCTTTGAAAAGGCATCGTGGCATGGTGTGGGTGAGGTTGACAACCGCGATATAAAGCAACAGCAGAGCCGCCGCAACCGCTGAGGCTGCGCCGGCTCTGAGTAGTCGTTGGCGTGTCGACGCCGTTTGTTCCCTACGTGGAACGGGTGGAGGCGTTTTCACTGGAACATTCCCATGATAGCCATCTGGAAAGGCCAGCTTACCGCACCGAGCACAATCGAGGCGATGATAAACCATTGAGCCAATTCGGAATAGCGTTTGGCTTTGGCAAGGTCGCCTTTGTAGTAGGCGCTCTTTGTCATCGAAGCGAAAATGATTGCGGGGATACCCACGATGGTGCAGCAAAGCAGGGTGGCGATGATTGACCACGCGATGTAGGCCGGAGGGCACGGCTCGTCTGGCAAGGTGCGGGTCTGTGCCTGTGGCTGCGGTTGCTGCATCGGTTGTTGCATCGTGTCGCAGGGCGCTTGCACCGGTTCGGGTTCGGGCTGCACAGGCTCGGGCTCGCATTCGCAGGGCTGCTGAAAGTTCTGTTGGGCGTGCATGGCTGCTTCCTGTTGGGCACGGAATCGTGCCTCGGCTTCGGCAGCCTGCATGCGCAGACCTTCGGCAAGTTCGGGAACGGTGGCTGCGGCCACCCAATCGGGAAGCCCTTCAAACCACACGAGTGTGTCGGCATTCAGTCCCGATTCCAGCAGCTGTTGCGCGCTGAACGGACCTGCATGGCGGTCATCGACAATTATCCAGTATTTCATCTTTCGTTGGGATGTTGGCTGTTGTGTTCACGCATTGCCGTGTTGCCCGTGAACGCAGCGTGGTGGATGTTAGAAGTACTTGGTTTCGGTGCCCCAGATGGCGGTGAGCAGGTTGTTGGCCAAGCCGCTTGCGCCGATGCGGAAGTATTCGTTGGTGAGCCATTTCTCACCGAGAATCTCTTTCACGATGCAATAGTAGCTAACGGCGTCCTCGGTTGAGCGCACACCTCCGGCGGGTTTGAAACCAACCATGTTGCCTGTCTTTTCGTAATATTCCTTGATGCACTGGCACATTACGTAGGCGGCTTCGAGGCTTGCACCGGGGTATTCCTTGCCGGTTGAGGTCTTGATGAAGTCGGCACCGCTCCACATTGCCAGCACTGAGGCGGCTTTGATGTTGGCGGCGGTTTTGAGGGCACCTGTCTCGAGGATAACTTTCAGGCGGGCATCGCGGCAGGCGTGTTTGAGTTCGGTAATTTCGTCGCACACCTCCTCGTAGTCACCGTCGAGGAAATTGCCGAGGTTTAGAACAATGTCGATTTCATCGGCGCCACCTTCAACGGCGAGGGCTGTTTCGGCAACTTTAACTTCGATGAACGACTGTGATGAGGGGAAGCATCCCGACACGCATGCAATGTCGACATCGCTCACTTCGAGCACCGAGCGCACAACCTGCGAGAAGTTGGGGTAGACGCAGATTGCAGCCACGTTTTTCATTTCGGGGTGTTCGTTGTCGAACTGGTTCACCTTTTCGGTGAAATCGGCCACGCTCCGGGGGGAGTCGGTCGAGCGCAGTGTTGTGAGGTCGATGCAGTTGAACAGGAATTTGTAGACTTCCTCGTTCATGTTTTCCTGCAGGTGGTCGCCGAGAATCTTGTCGACGGCGGCTTTCACGGCGATATCGTCGGTGAGAACCTGGCTCTCGGCGATGGCCTTTGTGTATTTGTCTTCGGTCATAACGGGTTTTATTGTTGGGTTTGATTAAGGTCGCTCCGTTGGGGAGGGGTGCTCTGATTGTCAGAGCACCTCCAGGTCGCCGTTCACAACTTCGTGCCAGGGGAGACCCTGCACCGAAAGCTGCTCCATGAACGGATCGGGATCAAATTCTTCAACGTTGTGAACGCCCGGTTTGTTCCATTTGCCGGTGAGGAACATCATGGCGCCAATCATCGCGGGCACTCCGGTGGTGTAGCTCACGGCCTGCATGCCGGTTTCCACATAGGCTGCATGGTGGGAGCAGTTGTTGTAGATGTAGTAGGTCATGGGCTCGCCCTCTTTGTTCTTGCCCGAGATGCGGCAGCCGATTGAGGTTTCACCGGTGTAGTTCTCGCCAAGTTCCTGCGGGTCGGGAAGAACGGCTTTGAGGAACTGCAGGGGCACGATTTTCTGACCGTTGTAGTCGATTTCGTCGATGCGTGCCATGCCGATTGCCTCGATAACGCGCAGGTGGGTGAGATATTCCTGGCCGAAAGTCATCCAGAAACGGGCCTGACGGATGGTGGGGAAGTTCTGCACCAGCGATTCAAGCTCCTCGTGATAGAGCAGATAGCTGTCGCGCGGGCCGATGTTGGGGTAGGTGAGCGATTTGTGGAATTCGAGAGGTTTTGTTGTCACCCACTCACCGTTGAGCCAATAGCGGCCGTTCTGGGTGATTTCGCGGATGTTGATTTCGGGGTTGAAGTTGGTGGCGAAAGCTTTGCCGTGGTTGCCGGCGTTGCAGTCAACGATGTCGAGGGTTTCCATCGCCGAGAAATAATGCTTGGCGGCATAGGCGGTGAACACGCCCGACACGCCCGGGTCGAAGCCGCAGCCGAGAATGGCGGTGAGGCCGGCTTTCTCGAAACGCTCGCGGTAGGCCCACTGCCAGGAATACTCGAAATGTGCCACGTCGCGCGGCTCGTAGTTAGCGGTGTCGAGGTAGTTGACGCCGCATTCGAGGCAGGCATCCATTATGGTGAGGTCCTGATAGGGGAGTGCCACGTTGATGACCATTTCGGGGCGGTGGCGGCGGAAAAGCTCGCAGAGCTGCTCAACGCTGTCGGCATCCACGCTGTCGGTTGAGATTGCGGGAAGGTTGGTTTGCCCGCGTCGGGCAGCCGCTTCGGCAATTGCCTGAGCCAGCGCGTCGCATTTGCGGCGTGTGCGCGAGGCAATTACTATTTCGCTGAACACTTCGGGATTCTGTGCGCACTTGTGGGCTACCACGCTGCCCACGCCTCCGGCGCCGATGATGATAACTTTTGCCATTATGGTTGTGTTGGTCCTTTTATCCGGGGCGCAGTTGGCGGCTCCGGAAAGGGGTTGTTAGAAAAACGTTTTGTTCTTTGGGGTTGTTTGTGTGTTAAAAGCGTCAACACGCTTAACCCTCAAAATGCAAATTTAACTCAAAAAATCGGGATAACGACCCGGCGGTGAAGTTTTTTTGGTAATTTTGATATTGAATAAGTAAGTCATGAAAATTATTACGTATATGACAAAATTAGAAACTTTATATCCTTGCCTGTGTTTTTTCGGCGCTTTTCACTCTCATCTTCAGTCGTGTAGCACACTACACTCCTTCATCTTCGGGTGAAAATCGCCCGAAAAAACTTCAGTCAATGATATAAAATAATTTCCACGACTTACTTATGGGAAAACATTCGAAAAATAAATCGCCCGAGCTGCAACAGAAGATTGCCATTTTGCCCGAAACCCCCGGTGTCTACACCTACTACGATGCTGAGGGAACGGTGATTTATGTTGGCAAAGCCAAGAATCTCAAGCGGCGAGTGTCGTCATATTTCAACCGCACCCACGATGTGTTGCGCACCAATCTGCTCGTGCGCGCCATCGCCGACATGAGCTACATTGTGGTGCCCACCGAGCAGGATGCCCTCAATCTCGAAAACTCGATGATTAAGGAGTATAAGCCGCGCTACAACGTTCTGCTCAAGGATGATAAATCCTATCCGTGGATTTGTGTCACCAAGGAGCTGTTTCCCCGTGTGTTCATGACCCGCCAGAGGTTGAAGGACGGGTCGAAATATTTCGGTCCCTACACCGAGGCGGGTGCTGCCAGAGCAGTTCTCGAGCTTGCCCGCGAGCTCTACCCGATTCGCACATGCCGGGTTCCCATAACCCCTACCACGCTTGCCCGGGGGAAAGGGCGGTTATGTCTTGAATATCACCTCAAACGTTGCCTGGGCTGCTGCGTGGGGAAAATCACCCCCGAGGATTACGCGCGCTACATCGAGAATATCAGGTTGATTCTGCGCGGTGACACCGGAGAACTGATGACCTACCTGCGCGGCGAGATGGAACGCCTTGCGGGCGAGCTCCGTTTCGAGGAGGCGCAGGAGCTGAAGGTGAAGTATCAGCTTGTGGAGCGTTATCGGGCAAAGAGTGTGATTGTGAGCCAGACGCTCGACAATGTGGATGTGTTCGGCATCGATGATGACGACAAGGATGTGTATATCAACTATATGCACGTGCGCCGAGGGGCGGTGGTGCGCAGCGTCACGCTGCAATATAAGCGACGCATGGAGGAAACGCAGGGGCAGCTGCTGAGTTATGCCCTCGATGAAATTCGCACCCGTTTCAATGCTGAATTCGATGAGGTTATAGTGAGCGTAGAACCCGATGCCGAGTTTCCGGGCGCAACTTTCACAATCCCTCAGCGCGGCGACAAGGCCAAGCTACTCGACGTGTCGGTGCGTAACGCACGCCAGAGCAAGCTCGACGCTTTGAAACAGATGGAGCGGCTCGACCCCGAGAAGCGTGCCGAACGCACTCTCGAACGGATGAAAACCGACTTCAGACTGAAAGTGCTGCCGCGCCATGTGGAGTGTTTCGACAACTCCAACATCCAGGGCACCAATCCGGTGGCAAGTTGTGTCGTTTTCCGCGATGCGAAGCCGTCGAAGAAAGATTACCGCCATTTCAATATCAAGACTGTGGAGGGCCCCGACGATTTCGCTTCGATGAAAGAGGTGCTCACACGCCGCTACACGCGCATGATGGAGGAGGCTCCCGACGACTTGCCGCAGCTCATCGTGGTTGACGGCGGAAAGGGGCAGCTCAGTGCCGCGGTTGAAGCACTCGACGAAATCGGTTTGCGCGGCACCATTGCAGTGGTGGGCATCGCCAAAAGGTTGGAGGAGATATATTTTCCCGGTGACAGCGTGCCGCTCTATATCGACAAGAATTCCGAGTCGCTGCGTGTGGTGCAGCAGTTGCGCGACGAGGCTCACCGCTTCGGCATCACGCATCACCGCAACCGCCGCTCAAAGTCGGCCATCGTGAGCGAGCTGTCGCAGATAAAGGGCATCGGACCGGGCACAGAGCAGACTCTGCTTGCTCATTTCAAGAGCGTGAAGCGCATACGTGAGGCTTCGCTCGATGCTCTCGCGGCGGTTATCGGGCCTGCGAAGGCACGCCTGGTGCGCGCCCATTTCGGGTGAGTGAGATAAGTGTGGGGTTGCGTTACCCTTTCGAGGCATCGGCATTGCGCTGCAAGCCCGCGAGTTTGGCGCGTTTCACAGCGCTGTGACTGAAAATTTTGGAAAATTGTTCCTGTGTCATGGAGAGAATCTCCTCGCGTGTGATGGCACGGAGCGCAGGGCGCAGGCGAAATTCATCAATTTCCGTGACAGGTGGTGCGGCGTTGTGGGGGCACACACGCTGGCATTCGTCGCAGCCATACACCCGGTGCCCCAAGGCCTCGCGCATTGTTTTCAGTGCGTTTCCGTCGGCTGAGTCGCCAATTGTGGCGGGGAGTTCCCCTCGGTGTTCGATGGTGAGGTAGGAGAGGCAGCGGCGTGAGTCGAACCCTCCGGCAGCTCTCAGAGCGCCCCCGGGGCATGCCTTTAGGCATCGTCCGCAATCGCCGCAAGTTGTGTTGCAGGGTGAATCGGGCTCAATCGGCGCATCGGTCACAATCTCGGCAAGGAAAAAATAGGACCCCATCCCCGGCACGATAATCAGCCTGTTGCGACCACGGAATCCTACACCGGCTTGTTGTGCCCAATAGCGCTCGTGAATGGGTGCCGAATCAACGCAGATGCGGGCTGCATAGCCGTTCTCCTCAAGCAATTGTGCCACAGGCTGCAGCCGTTGGCGCAGCACCTCGTGGTAGTCGCTGCCGTGGGCATACATGGCAAACCGTGCCGCATCGGGGTGCTGTTGTTCGGGATGATAATAAGAGAATGCGCACACCATTACTGTGCGGGCGGTGCGATCACTGTCGAGCAGCAACGACGGGTTGCGGCGAATGTCGGGATAGTTGGCAAGGTAGTGCATCTCACCGGCGTTTCCGGCCGAGAGCCAGTCGTTGTAGGATTTGATTGCCGTGGCATCAACTTCGCCGGCTGCTGCGAACCCCACACGCTTGGCTCCGGCAGCGGTGGCAATGTCGATTAGCTGTTGGCGAAGGGGCGGCATCTTAACTTAAAGGGTGGTGATGATTACATCGGCAGGCGCTCGAAGCGATAACCGCGTGCTTTGAGCCATTCGATTGCGCGCGGCAGCACGGCTTTCATGTTTTTTTCGGCTTTCAGCGAGTCGTGAAACACGATAATCGACCCGTTGCGCGCATAGCGGCGCACGTTGGCAAACACCTGCTCGGGGGTGAGTTTCTTGCTGTAGTCGCGTGTCACAAGGTCGTACATCACGATGTTGTAGCGGTCCTTGATAGCGCGCGCCTGTTTCCATCGCAGCAACCCGTGGGGCGGGCGGAACAGAGCGCTGCCAATGAGGTCGTTGGCTTCGGTGATGTCGTGCATGTAGCGGTAGGAGGTCACTTTCATCCCCTGCAGGTGGTGCATGGTGTGGTTGCCGTAGCTGTGGCCGCGGCGTTTCACCTCCTCAAACAGTTCGGGGTTACGCGCCACATTGTCGCCCACCATGAAGAAGGTGGCCTTGATGTCGTAGCGGTCGAGCACATCGAGCACCCAAGGGGTGACTTCGGGCACGGGACCGTCGTCGAAGGTGAGGAACACCACCTTCTCCTTATGCTTTTTTATGCGCCATATAGCTTCGGGAAAAAGCAGACGGTAGAACAATGGCGGTTGCTCAATCAGCATGAGTGAAGGTTTATTTGGATGAGATGAAGTGCTCGAGGTCGGCTATGTTGATGCCCTTCTCCTGCATGCGGCGCGAAAGTGCGTCGGTGTCGCCACCTTCGTCGGCGAATGTCTGGAGCATGATGTAGATGTAGGTGGGCACATAGCGGTCGGTGGTGGTGAGACCCGAGAATCCGCTGCCGGGGAGTGTGCGGCGCAGTTCCATGAAGTAGGGGAGATAGGAAGCGTAGCGCATCAGCTCGTTCTCAAGGATTGTCATACCCTTGGCGTGGAGCTTTTCGTCGCCGGTGGCTTCGGCCAGACGCAGATAAACGTCGGCAATCTGGTAGCCTACCTGAATTGAGTAGGGGGAATGCTTCACGGGGAGTTTCTCTTCGATGAGGTCGAGCACGCGGGCAGCCTTGGCATAGCGGTCGGCAGCGTAGACGGCATCGGGCTCGGGGGTGGTGCCGCTGATGGAGTCGGTGAGGGGGTGCTCGGCATTGTAGCCTTCAACCAACAGGGCATAGGCGAGGTCGACCATGGCTGTGCGGTGGGTTGTGACCATGCGGCGCACTGTCTCGTCGAGATAGATGGTGCCGTTGTCACCGAGTTGGTCGAGACCGCCCCAGCGGAATTTCTCGGTGATGTTGGCATACATCTTGTCGGTGTCAATCCATGTGGCGTTCTCGCCGTCGGGATTGTAGAGAGGGGTCACCTGATAGGCCAGACCGGTGTTGCGCAGGTAGGGCGACAGCGACAGATAGTATTCGTCGGGCACTGTCATGGCGAAGTAGGCCGGGCGGTTCCACCCGTTCTTTGCGCTTGTGGCAATCATGTCGAGCGACAGTGCCTGGCTCAGTGTGGCGCCGCTGCCGGGGTTCTTGGGGTCTTGGTAAAGGCTCACCTCAATGGCCTCCTCGGCTGCGGGAGCCTCAGCCTTTGAAATTACCCCTGCTTCGGCAGCCTTGTCGGCATTGGCGGGGATGAACATATTGGGATAGCGCCAGATGCGCGCCCCTTTCCATGATGCCTCTGGGTTGTGATAGAGGTCGTCGAGAGCGTTGAGAGCGTTGACGCGCTCGGTTTTCATGTTTTCGGGGTCGAAGTAGTTGTATTGCATGCGGTCGAAAGCATATTCGGCCGGTTGAACGCTCATGTCGATGGCGGCGGCGCCGTCGGTGGCCACGCGCATCTGGTTGGCATACCAGTCGGTGGTGAGGTAGGAGAGGTTCACCACCCTCACGTCGGTGCGGAACCCTTCAACCTCCTGTGCATACCACAGGGGGAATGTGTCGTTGTCGCCGTTGGTGAAGATGATGGCATTCTCATCGAGGCTTGCCAGATAGTTCATGCCGAAATCGCGTGTGGTGTAGCGTCCCGAGCGGTCGTGGTCGTCCCATGTCTGGCTCACAACCTGCAGGGGCACGAAGATGCCTACAGCCAGCGATGCGCAGGCGGCGATGAGTGCCTTGCGGTTTTTGGCGTTTTCGTCGGATTTCTTGTGGTCGGTGATGATTTTTCTAATCAGTGCCTGCAGGCCGGCCACACCCATGCCCACCCAGATGGCGAAGGCATAGAATGAGCCTGCAAACGCATAGTCGCGCTCACGCACCTGCAACGGGGGCTGGTTGAGATAGAGCACGATGGCTATGCCGGTCATGAAAAAGAAGAAGAATATCACCCAGAACTGCTCTATGCCGCGTTTTGAGTGGAATGCCTGCCAACTCAGACCGATGATGCCCATCAGCAGCGGCAACAGGAAGAACACGTTGTGCCCCTTGTTCCCCTTGCCAAATTCATCGGGGAGGAGGCTCTGGTCGCCCAGACGGGGATTGTCGATGAGGGGGATGCCCGAAATCCAGTTGCCGCGGTTGGCCTCGCCGTTGCCGGCGATGTCGTTCTGGCGGCCTGCGAAGTTCCACATGAAATAGCGCCAATACATGTGGTTGAGCTGGTAGTTGATGAAGTAGCGCATGTTCTGTGCGAAGCTCGGGCGCGGAATCTGCGCCGACTGCACGGTGTTGCCGTCGGCATCTACAAGCACGGGCGATTCGGTCAGCGGCAGGTCGCTTTCGTGGATGTTGGCCCATTCCATGTAGGCGGTGGGATGGTTGCCGGCGGTGCTGTACATGCGGGGGAACAGCATGTTGGGGGTCATCACATAGCGGGTGTCGCGGCTGTAGCTGTCGTAGTGGTCGGCATCGTCGGCGTTCTCTTTCACGCGCTTTTCGTAGACGGTGGTTGCCGGACGTTTCATGAAATTGTAGTTGCCGGCGTTATCCACCTGATAGAGCACGGTCGATTTGAACGAGGGGCCGTAGAACAGCGGTGTCTCGCCATATTGCTCGCGGTTGAGGTAGGAGCTGAGGGCGAACACGTTGTCGGGGGCATTCTGGTTCATCGGCGGGTTGGCGTGCGAGCGGATGAGCAGCAGCGCGTAGCTCGAATAGCCCACGAAGATTACCAGTACGCTGAGAGCACACAGGGTGAGGATGCGCACGGGCAGTTTCTTTGTGGTGAAAAGCCACAGGGCGAGTGCGGCGGTGATAATCACCGGAATCCATGCCGAGCTCCCGATGAAGGGGATGCCTGAAAAGAGGATGGAAAGGAGGAATGAGAGCTTTATTTCAAGCGCGTTGCGCTGTTTGTAGAGTGCCGAAACGCACCACAGCATCACGGCGATGAACAGCAGGGCATAAATCAATACACCCATGTTGTAGCTCAGGCCGCAGGTGTTGACAAAGAACAGTTCGAAATATTGAGCAATCTCAATGAATCCGGGAACGATACCGTAGAGAATGAGGCCCACAATCGCGGCCGACACGCAGAGCGCCAGCAGCGAACCTGAGGCGGTGGTGTTCTTGAACTTGCGGTAGTAGATAACCAGAACGATGGCGGGGATACACAGCAGGTTGAGCAGGTGAACGGCAATCGACACGCCGATGATGTAGGCAATCAGCACCAGATAGCGGTCGGCGTGGGGCTCGTCGGCACGGTTTTCCCATTTCAGGATAAGCCAGAACACCAGTGCGGTGCAGAACGACGAGAAGGCATAAACCTCACCCTCAACGGCTGAGAACCAGAAGGTGTCGCTCCACGCATACATCAGGGCACCGCAAATGCCTGAGCCGAAGATAACGAGCATTTTTGTCACACTCACTTCGGTGGCGTCGTCATTTACGATGAGACGCTTCACCAGATGGGTGATGGTCCAGAACAGCAGCAGGATAGTACCGGCCGACAGTAACGCTGACATGGAGTTGACCATCAAGGCGGCTTTGGAGAGGTCGCCACCGGCGAAATTCACAAAGAAACGGGCCGCGAGCATGAAGATGGGGTTGCCCGGCGGGTGGCCGACTTCGAGTTTCACACCCTGGGCGATGAATTCGGGGCAATCCCAGAAACTTGCCGTGGGTTCAACGGTCATAAGATAGGTTACGGCAGCAATGAGAAAGCACAGCCATCCCAAAGCGTCGTTAATCAGCCTGTATTTTTTCATGTGTCAAAGAGTTGTCGCTGTTATCAACCCACAAAATTACGCCAACCCCGCCACACCCCCAAATTTTTATGATTTTTTAGTTGTCATCGCCGGTCGGCGCACGTAGAGCCGCCATACATGGCGGCTTGGGGGTGGGCGCGCTCACCGACGGGTATTTTTTTACTCTCACGGATTTCACGGATTCCACGGATTGGGCCGACAAGCGCCCGGTTGATGCAGAAAAATCTGTGTAATCCGGGAAATCCGCGAGAGTTTTTTGCCTGCGGATGGGGTTGTGGCACCCCCGCAAGGTTATTCCGGTGTTTCGAGACGCGGCAGCACAATCCTGATAGGGGGCCATTGCATGTAGAGGTGGTAGTTATCCTGCACCTGTTTGCCGTTAAGCCAGGTGGTTACGCTCAGTTCCGGCTCATTCTTGCTTACCCATCTGAACCGGGTTGAGATTTTCACCTTGTAGGGATCTTCCTTTCCCGGCACGTAAAGCAGAAAATTGATGTCGCGGTTATCGGTGGTGTCGAACTCCCCGAATGAAAGCACATAGTTGTTACGGTCGTAAACCCAATGACTATCACCTTCGCGATAGCTTAGAGGTTTACACATAAACCCACGGAAGATTGCCGGTAGCTCTCGTGAAGCAGGGGTGTTATCACCATTTGTTCCTGCGGGTTGGCTGTAACGCCAATCGGCTGGATAGACTTCTCCATCGAACTCAATATAGAAAGGCTCGTTCAAATAGTTCCCCTTCACATTGGCGTTCAGCAGGTTTGTGCCTTTGGCATCTTCAATGATGAATGTAGCGTTATAGGGTACAAAATCCCACAAAATATCATCGTCATTATCATCTCCGCATGCAGTGGTGCCGATGCAGAAAAGAGTAGCGCAGAAAATGTAATAGAATAGTTTGTTCATGAGAAATAGATTGATGTATTGATAAGAGAATATGTGTTTCCGCAAAGATATTTATTTTTTTTGTTAAATCTTGATTACTCGGTGTGTTTTTATAAAGGAAATAGAAAGGCCCCTGCTCGCGCGGGGGCCTTGTCTGTTGGCTTACGTAGAAAATGTTACTCAAAAAATCAATCTGTGGTTAACAACATAATTATATGTTTGTTTGGAGCGGTTTACTCCATAATCATCTTTGTTACTTCCGAACCGGTGCGGCGGATAACGATAGTGCCGCGGGTGGGGTTGGCGATGCGCATGCCCTGAAGGTTGAAGTATTCGGGGGTAGCGTTGAGGTCGGCAGCCTGTTCGGCAACGTTGATTACGCCTGAGGTTGCGTTAAGATCGGGGAAGCTGTAGGAGAAGAGGAAACCGGTGAACTGCGAGTGGGTATCGGTGGCAGAGCCGGCGCCGTCGTAGTTTTTAAGCTGCTTGGCGTAGGTGGAGCCGATGAAAGTGTGGCTTTCCTCGTTGTAGAGGGCTGCAAAGGTTGCTCCGCCAGTCAGAAGGGCGGTTGTCTCTTCGAGTTCGGCGGTTGCGAGGTTGTAGGTGTAGATGTTCACCGGGCCTGCGAGATTGTAGCCGAAGCTATAGAGCTTGCCGGCGGTTTCGTCAACAAACACGTAGTAGTCAGCGCCGATGCCCGAGCCGGAGTTGTAGCATTTTGTCGCTTTCATGTCGTCGATGTTGATTGCTGCAACGCAGTTCTGGAGCTGTTTTGCGGTTGTGAAGGCGAGTTCTACTCCATCCTGAGCGTAGCCACCCTGCAAAGAACCTGCGAGATAGAGGGTAGAGCCAATCACCTGAGCGCCTTTGAGCTGTGCGTTGTGAGGGGTGACTGTGGTGCTGACAGTAGATTCGAGCGCACCGGCTGCCACGGGTTGCATTGTTGCGCAGTCAACCTTGCAGAATGCGAGATTGCTTGCAACAACCTGAGGGTTGCTGATTACCGGCATGTCGAAGATAGAGTAGGGGGTGTCGGCAAGGCAAGTGGCAATGACGCCTACATAGGCGTCACCACCGTCGACAGTCACAACCACGTAGCTTTCAGTAGCGGCGTAGGGGGTGGTGGAATTGTTGGCGAGAACATCCACAGCTTTGCCTGTAGAGTCGAATTTTGCAAGGAAAGCGTCGCAGTTGGTCGAAACTTTGCCGTTGGCAATCACTGCATTGGTGGCGCGGGGCAGAGTTACATTGTTGCCGAAGTCGACTGTGGAGATGTGTGTTCCGGCCACATAGATGTTCCCTTCGTTGTCGGTGGCGACAGAGGTGAGGGTCATAGGTGTGGCGTTGAAGATGCCCTCAATCATGGAGTCGGAAGTGATGGTGGTGTTCCATTCAACTGCACCGTCCTCGTTGAATTTGATGAGCACGCCCACGTAGGGAGCTTTCCCTTCGGGAGCATCGTTGTAGTTGATTTCAGTGGTTTTGCCTGCAGTGTCGGTGATTGAGATGAGGAGGGGAGCTCCGGCACCTGCAGCTGAGTTGAATGTTGCATTGGCCATGAGCACCACGCCGCCGTCGGGGCATGCGGCAAGTTTGAGGTAAGTGTTGGAGATGTTGGCCACGGTGGGAACTACATTCCATTTGAGGTTGCCTTGGGCATTGATGCGACCAATCATAATGTCTTTCTGATACCCGGCAAATTGCATCCCCTCGGGAATGATGCTTGTGTCGCCATATTTCGCCCATGAGGAAACCGAGCCGGTGGGGTGGTTGAACTGGCCGAGGATGTAGGTGTCCCCCTGAGGGGCAGCAACGGCCTGTTCAAAGTTGGTCATGGCGTCGGCTGTCTCGTTGCCGGCGGTGATGGCGTTGTACCATTCAAAATCGGCTTTCAGGCTTGCCGATGCACAGATAGCGGTGGAGAGAACTGTTGCAGTAGCGAGTAAAAATTTTCTCATTTCTGATTATAATCTGTAATGATAGTGTTGATGTTGTTGGTTTTCAGTGCAAAGGTACGGATTAAACCGGCTGATTCAAACCTTCTTAACGCAAATTACCCACAAATGGGTATCGGCATGGTTGAAATGCCGATACCCATTTGCGGGTAAATACTTAATTTTAGGTATCGGCCAACTTGGCGTGCGCTTAAAAAGCTTTTATTACCGGGAATAAACGGTTTCTTAGCGGGCTACGGTTGCCGAGAATGAGCCGGTTGCTGAAGTGAGAGTGATGCGCATGGTGCGGGTCTTGGCATCGTAGGCGGTTTTCACCTTGGCGCCTTCGGCGGTAACCTTTCCGGGCTTGGCTGTGTTGTGAACCACAAACGTTACGGTGCGGCGCCCGGGGATTCCGGGGTAGGTGCCTTCAACGTTTACGCCGAGTTTCAGCGAAGCCGGGGTGTTGTCGGCGGTGAGTTTCACCAGGGCGAACTCACCTTTCTCAATCGACGAGGGGGAGGTGCGGTCATCCTCAAAAATGGTGAAAGTGGTGTTGCCGGAGTTGGCTGTGGGGTAGTAGTCGACGGTGTAGTCGGCGGGATTGTAGTCGCCGGTGTTCTGCATCTTGTAGCCGGCCTTGGGGAGGAGAGCGCCTGCACGTGCGAAAAGGGGAATTTCGCTGAGGGGGGCAGCTACTTCGGCGGTGGTGCCTCCGGCGTAGACCTCGGCGGGACGGTTGATGTTGACCCATTCACCTTCGGGGAACACCACTTCGCGCGATGTGGCGCCTTGGGTGAGCACGGGAGCCACCATCACGTCGCGTCCCCACAGATATTGGTCGGCCACGTTGTTGAACTCGGCGGGATTACCGGTGTAGAGTCCGATGTGGCGCACCAGCGGCATCCCCTGTGTTGCGTTCTCGTAGGCGAGGGTGTAGTTGTAGGGGAGCCATTCATATCGGGCCTTGATGAGGGGGAGAATGATGTCCTGTTGGTCGGTGTAGAGGTAGGGCTCGGCATACTGCTGGGCGTGGGTGCGGAGCACGGGTGAGAAGAGGCCGAGCTGCAGCCAGCGCACGTAGAGCTCGGGGTCGACGGGGTTCTTCTCGTCGATGGCGAAGCCGCCCACGTCGTGGCTCATGTAGCCGAGGCCGCTCATGCCCGAGTTGAGCATGATTGTTACCTGAGGTTGCAATCCGCCCCACGAGCGGCTCACGTCGGTCGACCAGGGGAACACCGAGTAGCGCTGCAGCCCCATGGTGCCACCGCGCATGAGGGTCATCAGTCGGGTGTCGGGATACTCTTCCTTGAACAGGTCGTAGATGATTTGGCTCCAGTCGTTGCCGTAGAGGTTGTGATACTGGCGGGTGGTGAGTCCGTTGGCGTGATACATGCCTAAGGGGTGCCGCTCGGGTTCGCCGAGGTCGCCCCACCAGCCGGTGATGCCGCTGTCGGTGAGCTGTTTGTAGCGCTCGCGCAGCCATGCGCGGGTGTCGGGGTTCGACACGTCGAACATACCCCCTTCGCCAACCCAGATTTCAACTTCCTTTGTGCCCCCTACGGAGTCCTTGCCAAACATGCCGCGGGCGCTGAGTTCGTTGTAGTTGTCGATACCCTTGCCGTTGCGGAGCACGTAGGGCTGCGAGATTGCCACGAGGTTAACCCCCTTCTTCTTGAGGCGGTTGAGCATAGAGCGGTAGTCGCCCCATTGCGAGGGCTCCCATGCGAGGCGACCCATATCCTGTTCGATGCCATACCAGTAGAGGTCGAGCACGATGCCGTCGAGCGGGTAGCCGGCTTTCTTGAGGGTGTTGACAACCGAGTCGGTTTCGTGGGCTGTCTTGTAGCCGTATTTCGAGGTGATATATCCGAGGCTCCAGAATGGGGCGAGGTCCTGACGGCCGATGATTTGCGAAAGCTCGGCCGGGAGCGACTCCATCCCTTGCGGGGCGTTAACGAAGTAGTAGGTGAGGGGAGCGGGGCTTTCGGAGGCGTAGGAAATGGCCGGACGGGCAAGCATTTCGGCTGCGGCATAGTCGTCCATCACCAGCGCATAGCCGTTGGGCGACACGAGCAGCGGCATGGTGATGTTCATCTGCTTGATGCGGGGGTCACTGCCGGTGTAGCCGTAGTTCTGCCGGTTATACATCACAATTGAGTCGCCTGCGATGTTGAGGGCGTGGCCGCGCTCACCGCCGCCGTAGAAGGTCTCGGAATTGTCGAGTGGGAGCAAGCGGAGTGTGCGGCGCCCTTCGGTATCGGTGTCGCGGCGTCCGTCGTCGTAGAGTCCGCGCCCTTTGCCACCCTTGATGGTGACCTCGCCGGTGGCTTTGTCGAGACGCACGCTCACCCCGGTGGGGGTTACGAGCATCTCGGCGCCGGGGAGTGAGGTTACGGTGGCTGCCGTGCCGTTGAATTGGGGTGTGAGCAATGTTTTTGACTCGGGGGCGGTTTCTCCCGCAGCCGTGTTGGTCACTTTTATTATGTTGGGTGTGAGAGCCGTGACTGTGACAGTGCGGTTCCCTTCGGCGGTGGTGCCGTTAATCTGTACCTGTTTTGCCGCCGCCGGCAATGATGCGAGCGAAAGCGCCATCCCGGCAATGAGAATGGTTTTCATGGAGTTGATGATTGAGGTGAAATTGTTGTTTAGAGATGTTTTTCCGTGCGTCGTGGAGTGTGGTTACGACAGCTCGGATATTCGGGCGATATATTTGCCGATTATGTCGAATTCGATGTTCACACGTGTTCCCGGTCGGATGTCGGCGAAGTTGGTGTGCTCGAAGGTGTAGGGGATGATTGCGACGCGGAAGCTGTTGAGCTCGGAGTCGCACACGGTGAGGCTCACGCCGTTCACTGTCACCGAGCCTTTTTCAACGGTGACATATCCCTTTTTCACGAGTTCGGGCGACACCTCATATTCAAACTTGAAATAGCGGCTGCCGTCAACCTCCTCAATGTCGGTGCACACGGCGGTGCAGTCAACATGCCCCTGCACGATGTGGCCGTCGAGGCGTCCGTTGATAATCATGCACCGCTCCAGGTTCACGCGCGAGCCTTCGGTGAGGTCGCCAAGATTGCTGCGGCGCAGGGTCTCGTCGATGGCGGTCACGGTGTAGGTGCCGTCGTCGTGCAGCCCCACCACTGTGAGACACACTCCGTTGTGAGCCACCGACTGGTCGATTTTCAGCTCAGTGGCGAATGTGGGTTTGAGGGTGAGATGTACGTTGCCGCCGTCGCGAACCACTTTCACAACGGGTGCGGCTTCTTCAACTATGCCTGAGAACATTGGGTGATTTTTATCGTGTAATTATTAATATGGCGGTGTGTCAAAATTCATGACACACCGCCTTTGGGGTCTAAACAGGGAAGGTGCTGTCAGAATGGTTTGGATGGTAGGAGCTTGTGGGTGAGATCGATGGGAGCGTACTGAAGTACGTGACCGAGACCGAATCCCGCAAGCGACGACCCAGACGAGCCATTATGACACCCTCTCATAGATATTTCTGTCGGACGAATGAGGTTATTCGGCGATGTTGTGGAACACGTTCTGCACATCCTCGTCGTCCTCGAGTTTCTCAAGGAGTTTGTCGAGGGTTTCGCGCTGTTCGTCGGTCACCTCCTTCACATCGTTGGGGATGCGCACGAATTCGGTGGAGATGATTTCAAAGCCGTTCCCTTCGAGATACTGCTGGATGTTGGAGTATTCCTCGAACGGGCCGTAGAGCACGATTGCATCTTCGTCGGCTTCGAGTTCGTCAACGCCGTAGTCGATGAGTTCGAGTTCGAGATCTTCGAGCGACATGTCGGCCTTGGGTTGGATTTTCAGGATAACCTTGTGCTCAAACAGGAATGTGAGTGAACCCTGTGTGCCGAGCGAGCCGCCATGTTTTGTGAAATAGGAGCGCACGTTGGCCACGGTGCGGGTGTTGTTGTCGGTAGCAGCCTCCACGAAGATGGCGATACCGAAGGGGCCGTATCCCTCGTAGGTGATTTCCTTGTAGTCCTTGGCATCCTTGTCGGTGGCCTTTTTGATGGCGCGTTCAACGGTGTCCTTGGGCATGTTCTCTGCCTTGGCGTTCTGCATGAGCGCACGCAGGCGGGGGTTGGTTGTGGGGTCGGGGCCGCCGGCCTTCACGGCAATGGTGATTTCCTTACCGATGCGGGTGAATGTTCTCGACATGTTGCCCCAGCGTTTCATTTTTCTGGCTTTGCGATATTCAAATGCGCGTCCCATTGGTTGCTATTTTTGTTATGTGTTGTGTTTTGTTTGAATTTTCGTGTGGTGGTTTATCTCAGTTCGGCACCTGCCTTGGCCTGGAGATTCTTGATGATTTTTGCCATAGTGGCATCAATCTGCTTATCCTGGAGGGTTTTCTCCTCATCCTGCAGGGTGATGGAGATGGCGTAGGATTTTTTGCCTGCGGGGAGGTTTTTCCCTTCGTACACGTCGAATAGGGTGACGTCGCGCAGCAGGCGGCGTTCGCTCTCCTGCACAATGGCGGTGATGTCGGCCATTGTAACGGCTTTGTCGACCAGCAGGGCGAGGTCGCGTTTCACCGGCTGAGTTTTGGGGAGCGGAGTGAACTGCACTTTTTTCTTCACGGCGAGTTTCACAAGTGCATCCCAATCGAGCTGGGCATAAACAACCTGCTGCTTTATGTCGCACTTGGCGAGGATTGCTTTTGCCACAATGCCCATCTCGCCGAGGTTTTTGCCCGAGCGGGTGCGGATTGACAATGCGGCCGAGAAAAGCTCGTTGCCTGTGAGTTTTTCAACCGCAATCTCCTTTTCGGCGATGCCCAGACGGGCGAAAATATTGGCCACGTTGGCTTTGAGGTCGAAGAATGTGGCTTCCTCGGAGGGGCGTGCCCAGTTGCCTGTGCGTGAGTTGCCGGTCATCCACAATGCGAGGCGCGCGCCTTCGGAGAAGGGTGCCAAAGGAGCTTCGGCGGTCGATTCGGCCTCGGCGTTGAAGAAGTAGACGTTGCCGAATTCATAGAACGCCACATTTTCGGCCTTGCGGTTCACGTTGTGGGCTATCGATTCGAGACCTCCGAAAATGAGGGTCTGACGCATCACGTTGAGGTCGTTGCTGAGCGGGTTGAGCAGTTTCACGCAACGTGCTGCGGGATAGGTGGTGAGGTCGGCGTAGTAGCTCTCGGCTGTGAGCGAGTTGTTCATTATCTCGTTGAAACCGGTGGCGGTGAGCTGCTCGGAGATGAGGCGCTGAAGGTCGTCGGCTTCGTCGGTGATTGACTTGAGCTGAAGCGAGGAGTGAACGGTGGTTGAAATCTCCACGTTGTTGTAGCCGTAGATGCGGAGCACATCCTCCACCACGTCGCAGGGGCGCTGCACATCCACGCGGTAGGTGGGAACGAGCAGCGACACGGTGTCGTTGCCGGTGCGGCCTGCAATCTCTATTTCGAGTGATTTGAGGATGCCGTCGACAGTTTCGGCGGGAATATCTTTGCCGATGAGTGAGTTGAGGTAGCTGTAGCTGAGCTCAACTTTGAACGGTTCGGCCTTGCGGGGATAGATATCGACAGGTTCGCCGCAGATTTCACCACCGGCGAGTTCCTTCACCATGAGGGCCGCGAGCTTGAGGGCATACATTGTGGCGTTGGGGTCGAGGCCGCGCTCATAGCGGAACGAGGCGTCGGTCGACAGGCCGTGACGGCGTGCCGTGCGGCGAATGCGCGTGGGGTTGAAGTAGGCGCTTTCGATGAAAATGTCGGTTGTGGCTTCGGTCACACCTGAGTTCAGACCGCCGAACACGCCGGCGATGCAGAGGGGTTTCACCGTGTCGCAAATCATGAGGTCGGCGCTGTTGAGCTTGCGGGTAACCTCGTCGAGGGTCACAAATTCGGTGCCGTCGGGGCATGTGCGCACAACGATGCGGCCACCTTCAATGGTGTTGAGGTCGAAGCAGTGGAGGGGCTGGCCGATGCCGTGAAGAATGTAGTTGGTGATGTCGACGATGTTGTTGATTGAGCGCACGCCGATTGCTTCGAGTCGGTTGCGGAGCCATTCGGGGCTCTCCTGCACCTTCACGCCGCGGATGGTTATGCCGCAGTAGCGGGGTGCACCTTCGAGGTCGGCCACTTCAACTTCCACGCCTCCGTCGGGGCGGTCGGTTTTGAACGCTTCAACGCTCGGGCGGTGGAGGGATGTGTGGGTGCGGTGGCAGTCGAGCCATGCAGCAAGGTCGCGGGCCACGCCATAGTGCGAGGCGGCGTCGATGCGGTTGGGGGTGAGGTCAACCTCCATCACCCAATCGCTTTCGAGCTGATAATATTGAGCGGCGGGTGTGCCGGGTGCGGGAGCCTTGTCTTCCGGAATCACGATGATGCCGTCGTGGGAGGTGCCCACGCCGATTTCATCCTCGGCGCAAATCATGCCGAGCGATTCCACTCCGCGGATTTTTGAGCGTTTGATCTGGAATTCCTTGTCGCCGTCGTAGAGGGTTGTGCCCACGGTGGCCACAACTACGGTTTGACCGGCGGCCACGTTGGGTGCGCCACACACAATTTGGGTGGGTTCGCCGTTGCCGAGGTCAACAGTGGTGATGTGGAGATGGTCGCTGTCGGGGTGGTCAACGCAAGTGAGCACTTTGCCGATGACGAGGCCGCGCAGGCCACCTTTCACTGATTCCACCTCCTCCAGTCCGTCGGTTTCGAGTCCAATCGAGGTGAGCGTTGCGGTCACTTCGGCGGGAGCCATGTCGAAATCGAGGTAATCCTTTAGCCAATTATATGATATGTTCATTGTGCGATTGAGTTTGCGTGTTGCGTGTTTCTACCCCTTCAACTTGCAAAGTTATAAAATTTTCTCCATTCCCCTTCTAAAAAAGACGAAAGACAAAAGAAGTCAGAAATCAGGAGGGAGGAAATCAGGAGGGAGAAGTGGGGTTATACGATTTATAAGTCGTAGAAGATTTATAAAAATAAGATGGGAGGCGTGGGGTGCATGCCTGACGGGATGCGGGGCCGGTTGTGTGAATGGCCGAAAGTGTGTATCTTTGTGACATGAAACATGATAGGACGATAGGTAAAATTGCATTTGTTCTTTTAGGGATGCTCGCTCCGTTGTGTTGCGGAGCTCAATCGCTGTTTGATGAGATGATTATCAATGGCGAAACGGTTAATACCGACACTGTGGCTCCGGCCCCCGCCACGGCGGCTCCGGCTCATAGCGTGTCGGCATCGTCGACCCGTGCCCGCAGGGCGCAGCGTGCGTCGATGCGCCGGCGCAATGCAGTTCCATCGTTGTGGGATCTCACTGATGCCGACGGGAATCAGCTCAACCCCGAAGATTTCGGACCTCAGCCGCTCGTGCCCGATTCAACCCTTGTGGTCGATGATCTTGTGATGGGAGAGCTGTCGTTCATGCCCCTTATCTTCTCGGGCTATTCGGTGGGCTTGCCCGCTCAGTCGGTTAATCCCGTCGACCCGGCTTCGGCGGTGCCTGCCGAGATGAACTGGGCCGAACGTGCTGTTTACCGCGACACCCGCAATAATGTGTTCGCCCAGGATTTCATGATTGCACACCCCGAGCTTGTGCGCTACAACATCGAGTCGATGCCGCGTCCTCCCAAGGAGTTCCGCATGGAGGTAGACCCATCGCAGGCGAAAATCAACGTGACGGAGTTCACTCGCGACGTGCAGGAGATGGTCAGCGTGGCCAAACCAGTGGAGCTCGACCGCATCAACTGGCTGCAGAATTTCGACGGCAGCCTGCAGTTCTCGCAAGCCTATGTGTCACCCAACTGGTATCAGGGTGGTAATTCCAACCTTAACGCCATTCTGAATCTTATTTACGACATCAAGCTCAACCAGGCGTTTCACCCCAACCTGATTTTTGAAACCACGGTGCAGTATAAGCTCGGTATAAACAACGCCCCCGATGACACAATCCACTCCTACAACATATCGGAGGACCTTTTTCAGGTCAACACCAAGTTTGGTGTAAAGGCGGCCAAAAGGTGGTACTACTCGCTCACCGCGCAGTTCAAAACCCAGCTGCTCAACAACTACAAGACCAACTCCAACGACCTCAGCGCGGCGTTCCTCTCTCCGGCCGAATTGAACATCGGTCTCGGTATGACCTACAACTACGAGAATCCCCGCAAAACGTTCAATTTCTCGGCTGCCATCTCCCCGCTTTCCTATAACCTGCGCACATGCACCAACACCCGCCTCGACCCGGCGGCGTTCGGCATTGAGGAGGGGCGACGCTCCATAAGCGAATATGGTTCGAGTGCCGAGTTGACGTTGAGGTGGAAACTGGCCTACAACATCGAGTATTTCTCGCGTCTGTTCCTGTTCACCAACTATGAATATCTGCAGGGCGATTGGGAAAACACAATCACGTTCAACATCAACAAATTCCTGACGACAAAAATTTTCGCCCACTTGCGCTACCAGTCGGATGCTCTCCCAATGGAGGATACCCGCTGGCATAAATGGCAATTCAAGGAAATTCTGTCGATTGGCTTCTCCTATAAGTTCTCCCGCTCATGAAACACCTCCCACGACGCGTTTCAGGCTTCCTGACGGCTCTGATGCTATCGGCGTTGACATCCGCAGCATCGGGGGCTATGCCTGCCGAATCGTGGGTGAGCGAGTTTAGCAGCGCCGAGGCTGTGAAGGAGGCGGTTGAAGAGTCGCCCGCCGACAAAATTGAGGGGCTTTGGCGAGCTACTGCCGACGGAGCGCGCGTGGCAGTGGTGAGAGGCAATCCTCCCGGAATGTCGCGGGGCCTGTCGGATGTAACGTTGTTGCTGGTGCTTGTGAAGTCGCCGCGCCCCGCCGTTGTGCCGGGCACAGTGATGGGTTGGTGCACTCCTGCCGCAAAGAGCGGCTACTACGACTGCACCATGTTCACCGCCTGCAACGGCCCGGTGCTCTCAAAGCCGGCGCGGTTCACGCTGCATCTCACCGACGGGTCGCATCTTTCGGCCACTGTGGTGCGCGACGGGGTGGAATTTGTGGCATGGAAGCTGCTCCCCTACATGTTCCGGTCGATGCTGCGCGAGCGTCACGACCGACCGCGCGACCTCGACGGCATGCTCCGCGAGTGGCCGGTTGATGTCGATAATCCTCTGTCGCCCCGCTACCTCTGAGGCGCCCCTCAGAGCAACTTCCCAAGCGACTTTTAAGCACTCCACGGCTTTAATTTCAATCACCAACCAACAACGCTCATCTCTCTGATATGATTTTTCACCGTCTCTCAGCTATCACTCCACGCATTGCGGCACTGCTCGCGGCAGCGATGGTGATTGCAGGCTGCTGCATGGCGCAACGGCGCAACACAACGCGCCGGCATCTGAAAGTAACGGGAGCTGTGGAGAATGCCGCCGAACAGCCGGCATGGCGGTGCGACACCGTTGGTGCCGACACAACCAAGGTGCGGTTTTCGGGCTATTCTAAAACGTTGAGGGCTATCCGCGAGTCGGTGTTCGTGACCAATCTCACCGACAGCACGGTGGAGGGGGTGATTTTCCGCATCCAATATTTCGATGCTAAGGGGCGCATGATGCATCAGGCCCGCCAATCGGTTTCAACCGATATTCCTCCGAGTGAAACAAGAAAAATTGACTTCCCCACATGGGACCGTCAGTTCACATTCTATTATGCCCGTTCGCCGCGCCCGCGCGTGTCGGCAGTGCCCTACACTGTGAAGATTTTGCCCGACACGCTGCTGCTCTCGGGCGCCGACTGAAGCTTCGCATGCCAAGCATGCCATCAACCGACATTTCCCCACCCCGTTACTATGCATCCCATCGACCACATAAAACAATTTGCGAAGCTCACCCCCGAACTTGAAGTCAACCTGCACAATGTGATGCGCGAAATGAATTTCAACAAGGGCGATTTGATTCAAGGTGTTAAAAATCTTGATGTTTATTCCTCCTACATAGTAAAAGGCTCCGCCCGGGTGTTCTACACAGAAAAGGGGCGCGAACACACGGTGTCGTTTTCGTTTGATAACGAGTTTGTGGTAATCTCACCGAATATGATGGCGAAATATCCTGAAACGGTGTCGGTGCAATTTCTCGAACCGGCCGAGGTTATCGGGGTGCCCCACATGAAGGTGAAAAATCTGTTGGAGGAATCGCGGTCGGTGCCCGACACCGAGGGGCTGCTCTTTCTCAATGCTTCGTTGCTGCAATATTGCCGTTTTCTGGAGGAGCGCGTGTATGTGATGCAGACTCTAAATGCCGCCGAGCGCTACCGATGGGCGCTGAAACGTTATCCGCGTCTCGATGAATGTGCCACCACCACGCAGATTGCCTCTTTTCTCGGGGTGACGAAGGAAACGCTTTACCGCATCCGCGGGGGCAAATATGTGGCTGATGCGCGCGGCACGCGGCACGCATCCGATGTTGATAAACTTGCAAAACAATGACAATGAATGAAACTGAAATGAACCGTATGGTCAGCGAAAGTGTGACTCGCTACCTCAAGCGCAGCGGTGCCGAGGCTTTCAAGCCTGCGGCCGCTCTGATTGACATGGACGGCACCCTGCTCGACTCGATGAAGGGGCACACGCAGGCTTGGGAGCGTATGGTCAGTGAAATAGGGATTCCATGCACCCGCGACGAGTTCTACCTCTATGAGGGGATGACAGGGGCTGAAACCATCAACATGCTTTTCAAGCGCGCATTCGGCCGAGAGGCCACCGCGCAGGAGAAAACTGAACTTTATGCCCGTAAAACGGGTTACTTTAATGAATTGCCGCGTGTGGGAATCGTTCCCGGTGCCGACCGCGTGATAGCGGAGCTTATAAGCAAGGGTATCACCCGTGTGCTGGTTACCGGAAGCGGGCAACTATCGAGTCTCGAACGGCTTGACAGCGATTTCCCCGGTGGCTTCGACCACAAACTGCGCATCACATCGCATAACGTGGAGCATTGCAAGCCTCACCCCGAGCCTTATCTGAAAGCAATGCAACTCGCCGGAGTTGAGCCGTGGGAGTCGATAGCGCTGGAGAATGCCCCCCTCGGGGTGAAATCGGCCTCCGATGCCGGAGCTTTCACAATCGCCGTCACCACAGGCCCCATTCCCGAGGAGGAGATGTGGAAAGCCGGTGCCGACATGGTGCTCCCCTCGATGGAGCGGCTGGCCGAATTGCTCCCGGCGTTGCTCGCCCGCTGATGCAAAGGCTTCCGACAGGATGCGATGCAGTTCATGAAACTATTTATTTTAAGAGATTCGTTATGAAAACAACAGCCGACTCAAAGAAAACGGAAAAGACCGCCAAATGTGCGGATAACGGGATGGTTACACCTGCCAATGTGTTTTTCACAAACCAAGTGGCTCAGACTATTGATGAAACCGTTGAAAAGATTGCGCCTTCGGGTGTGTTTGTAGTGGTTGATGTCAACACGGCATCGTTTGTGCTGCCGCGGCTTCAGAGCGAATCGAAAGCTGTGGCCGGTGCCAAGGTGATAATGACCAAGGCCGGCGACATGTTCAAGAATCTTGACACTGTGGCATCGATATGGAAGCAATTGGGCGACGGCGGCTGCACGCGGCGTTCGGTTGTGATTAATGTGGGTGGCGGTGTGGTTACTGATATGGGGGCGTTTGCCGCCGCCACATTCAAGCGTGGTGTGACCTACATAAATGTGCCCACAACGCTCCTCGGGGCGGTGGATGCCTCGGTTGGCGGAAAGACCGGCGTCAACTTCAATTCGTTGAAAAATGAGGTGGGCCTGTTCTCCGAAGCCGAACTGGTGATTGTGTCAACAACCTTTTTCCGCACACTCACTTCGCAGGAACTGCTCTCGGGCTATGCCGAGATGCTCAAGCATGGTTTTATCTCATCGAAGGAGATGACCGACCGCTTGCTGGCCTACGATGTGACAAACTACGACCCCGACCGCCTGCTCGAACTGATACGTGAGAGTGTGGCTGTGAAGAGCAAATTCGTTGCCTGCGACAGAACCGACCTTGGTGTGCGCAGGGCGCTTAATTTCGGCCATACGGTGGCTCATGCGTTCGAAGCGCTGGCACTTGAGCGCAAATCGCCCCTTTCGCATGGCTATGCCGTGGCTTTCGGCATGGTGGCTGCGCTTGTGCTGTCACACATGAAGTTCGATTTCCCCTCCGATGAGCTTCACCGCTACGCAGCCTATGTTTCGGAGCATTATGGTGCGTTCGACATCACCTGCGATGATTACAAACGGCTCATTGGCTTCATGCACCACGACAAGAAGAACTCCACTGCCACTGAAATTTCATGCACGCTGCTCCGCGACTATGGCGACGTGGCTCTTAACATCCCCGTTTCCGACACCGACATGACTGCCGCCCTCGACATCTACCGCGACCTCCTCCACATAGGGTGAGAAGAAGTCAGAAATCAGAGGTCAGAAGTCAGATGAGAGAAAAGAGAAGAGAGAAGTCAGACGCCAGAGGTTTGTAGACGCTGAGCGGATGATATAATGCTGAGACATAGCTGAATAAAAAGAATGAAAAAGAGCCCGGGGTGCAATAACCTCGGGCTCTTAATCTTTTAATGCGTATATGCTGCAATTTGGGGTAATACAAAGGTGTAAATTGTTTTGAACAAATAGTACCCCTCCGCGAGATTATATATCGCGGAGGTTCAGGAGGTTTTTTCCTTGAGTATCGCCGTTGTAGATTACAGCTGCGGTTCGGATGTTGGGGAGAAGTTTCTGGAGATATTTGATGTTTTTGGTGAAGTCGGTTTGGAAAGTTGCCCCGGCTTTTACTTCATATATATTCAGTCCGTCGGGAGTTTCCTCAATGATGTCAACTTCGCGGCCTGAGTTTTCGCGATAGAAATAAATGTTTGGCTCCTTAGCGATGTTGTATCGGTTTTTAACCATTTCCGTCACGGCAATGTTTTCAAAAACGGCCCCGCGCAGGGGATGAGTATCAAGCTGTGACGGCTGTTCGATCCCCAAAAGGTAGCAGAGCAGTCCTGAATCATAAAAATATAATTTAGGCGTTTTGGTGAGTCGCTTGGAAATGTTCGCGAAATAAGGCGGAAGCGAATAAGCGATATATGAGGCTTTCAGCAATGAAATCCATGCGGAGATAGTCGGGGCGGATACGCCCGCTTCGACAGATAGTGAAGCGAGGTTTATTTCACTGCCTACGCGGGCGGCACACAACCGCATAAACAGTTGGAATTTATCAAGATGCTGAACTTGGCTAAGTGCCCGGATATCCCGCTCGATATATGTGCCGTAGTAGTTTCGGTAAAAAATATCCGGAGGAATCAGGTCGGAAACAGTTCCGGGATAGAAGCCGCGCCACATTAATTCAGAGGTTGGTATGTCGAGAATTGATTTGGATAACTCCTTGAAAGAAAACGGTAAAACAGTAAATAGCGCTGCCCTGCCGGCAAGCGATTGCATAGAGTTGTGAAGAAGCGAAAAATTGTTGCTGCCGGTGAGGATATATCGTAGTGACTGGTCGTTGTCAACCCGCGCTTGAATGGACGAAAGCATTTCAGGCATGTTTTGGATTTCGTCGATAATCGCTCGTGGCCCTAAACTGTCAAGAAACCCGTTAATATCATCAATGGCCCGGTTGCGGGTACTGAGATCCTCGATATTTACGAAAGTGTAATCTGGAAACAGATGGCGAGCGAGCGTTGTCTTGCCACTTTGCCTCGGGCCGGTCATGATAATAGCTGGATAATATTTGATGGCGGTTAAAATGGAATCAGAAATCTGACGGTCGATGTAGGGCATAGTATTTAGTCGTAGTTACAGCTGCAAATGTAAGGGAAATTTTAAAAACGTGCAAATCAAAAGTTACACTTTTGATTTGCACGTTTTGCGAAGGTTGCCGATGGATTCTGCATAGCGCATCTTTCGTCATCTCCAACTCATATTTTTGCAAAAAAACATCAGCCATACAGAAAAATTCGGTGATTTTTCACTCTTGATTATCATGAATAAGTCACTAAATATCACCTGTATAACCTAAAGAGGGTGTGTCAGAATGGCTCGTCTGGGTCGTCGCTTGCGGGATTCGGTCTCGGTCACGTACTACAGTACGCTCCCATCGGCCTCACCCACAAGCTCCTACCATCCAAACCATTCTGACAGCACCCTCGCCACCCGGATTAAAACAAAGCAGTGTGTCAAAATGCTAAAATTTTGACACACTGCCTTGTTTTAATTCGTATGCTTAGGTTTCTACTTGCTTCTTGCTCTTGCGTCATCAGATTGAGAGGCGGCGCAGGGTGTTGAGAAGGTCGCGGTTGATGGGTTTGTCGTTCTTGATGGCTTTCACGAAGGGAACGTAGACGATTTCATCGTTCTTGATGCCGATCATAACGTTGCGCTGGTCGTCGAGCAGGGCGTCGATGGCCGCGGCACCCATGCGCGATGCAAGGATGCGGTCGTGAGCTGTAGGTGAGCCGCCACGCTGCAGGTGGCCGAGAATCGACACACGCACGTCGTACTGCGGATATTCCTTTTCAACGCGCTCGGCGATTGCCATTGCACCACCGGTGACGGGGCTTTCGGCAACGAGCACGATTGATGAGTTTTTGCTCTTTCTGAAGCCGTTTTGAATGAGGTCGGCCAATTGGTCGACTTCAGTGGAGATTTCGGGGATGATGGCGGCTTCGGCACCCGATGCGATTGCTCCGTTGAGGGCGAGGAAGCCTGCGTCGCGGCCCATCACCTCGATGAAGAACAGACGCTCGTGGGAGGTTGCCGTGTCGCGGATTTTATCGACACACTCCATGATGGTGTTGAGCGCTGTGTCGTAGCCGATTGTGGTGTCGGTGCCGAACAGGTCGTTGTCGATTGTGCCGGGGAGACCGATGATGGGGAAGTTGAATTCGTTGGCAAAAATGCGGGCGCCGGTGAGCGAGCCGTCACCGCCGATAACAACAAGTGCGTCGATGCCGTGGCGCTTGAGGGTGTCGAAAGCGAGCTGACGTCCTTCGGGAGTCTGGAATTCCTTGCAACGGGCGGTTTTCAGTATTGTGCCGCCGCGTTGAATGATGTTTGAAACATTAGCGGTGGTAAACTCCTGAATTTCATCGGTGATGAGGCCGCGGTAGCCGCGGTAGATGCCCTTCACTTTGAATCCGCTGAAAATTGCCGAACGGGTGACTGCACGGATGGCGGCATTCATGCCGGGTGCGTCACCACCCGAAGTTAAAATGCCTATGCACTTGATTTCTGCCATTGTATATGCGCGTTAAATTGACTAATCTTAATATTGAATCACTCACAAAGATACTCCTTTTTTGCTCCACGCGCAAAAAAATCGGATAGCGCTTTCCTGCATTTTTTGCTGAAAAAACATGACATCCGATGACTTCAGTGTATGTGCGTGTAGCTACGGAATTTCAGGGGCGTAATCAGTAGGTTTCCTCCTTGATGGAGTAGTCGAGGAAGTCGATGAGCGGTTTGAGATAACTGAACAGCTCGGAGGTGCGTTCCACCCATGAGGGGTCGGAATAGAATTTTTCGGGGGTGGGGTGGAACTTGCCGTAATCCTTCAACCTCAGCAGCTCGGCCTGCGGATGGTTGCGGTCGTAGCCTTTCGGAACGGTTTTGAGGGCGGCTCCGCACCAGCCCGGGTAGAATTTTTCCATCTCCGGAGCGTGGATTATCTCTTCAAATTCCTCAATGTTATCCACGATTGCTTTGCGCAGCTTTTTCAGAGTGGGGGAGTCGGGGCACCACACACCGCCGAATAAACCGCTTTCGATGTTCTCGCCGAAACGCCCGGGACCAACCTGCAGGTAGAGCCCGGCATCGTGAGCCGAACGTCCGGCAGCCGAGAATCCGGCCGAGAAGTAGGTTTTCAGCGGGGTTTTATCCTGCGAGAATCGTGTGTCGCGGTAGATGCGGTAAACGCATTGCTTGGCTGTGAGGCCTGCCAGTTGGGGCCACCATTTGGTCATGTTGGCGATGAGGCGGTCGATGTCGAGCAGCCACAGTTGCCTAAGTTCCTCATATTCGGCCTTGTTGGCCTTGAACCATTCGCGGTTATTGTTTTGGTCGAGGCGGCGCAGAAAGTCGTAGAGCCGCTTCATGTAGTATTGGCTTGAGTTCATGGAGAGTAGCGGATTTGTTTATTTCACATCTTCCCACTCGATGTCGGTGACCTGTTGCTCGGCGGTGAATGATGTGTGGGTGTTGCCGTCGGGGTCGACTATGCGGGTTTCCTGTGTGGTTGAGGCCACTTCGGTGAATTTCACGTATTCACCCACATCTTTGGCAATTTTCTTTTTGCGTATGGTCGGTTTTGTCCATCCGGCTTTTCGTGAGCCATCGGTTTCGTAGGCCGAATTGTTTTTCTGTGCTCCGGGCTGACCGAATATGTCGCCAAAAGCCGAGAAATCACCCTTTTTCACTTTGTTGACTGTGCGCCACACTTTGAACACGGGGCGAAGCAGGATGAAAAGCAAATAGAGGACTATTAGTAAGATTATAATTGACATAGAGAGGCAGGGATGAGAGTTAACCGCGGTGTGGCGCATCGTTCTGCGGCATTTTCGCGGGTATTAATGGTGCCGTGGTGCGGCAGTTTTAACCTTGGTGGAATCAGGCGGCGCTGTGCTTCTTCTCGAGAGGGAGCGAGCAGGCCGAAAGAATGAAATAAAGGATGATGGTGTAGGCGAAGCCTTCCACTCCGAAAATGCCCACGAATGCCACGGCGGCGATGAGCAGAATGTAGCGCAGAAGGTTCTCGCCGATGCGGAAGTTCTTGAGTTTGAGTGAGAACATGCGCATGTCGGTCACCATCAGCAGTGCCACCGCAATGATTGCGATTGAAATGATGGCATTTCCGAGATAGAGGTGGTCGGCCATCCATTCTTTGGCGTGCGATTGCATCCATGCAGTGGCGCCAATCCAGAAAATGGCATTGGCGGGGATGGGGAGCCCTTTGAATGTTGTTGACTGGGAATCGTCGAGATTGAATTTTGCAAGTCGCAAAGCGCCCATAACAGGGATGATAAGGCTCACGTAGGGAATCCACCACGATTGCGACCACACCAGGAGGATGTTGTAGAGCAACATGGAGGGGGCGATGCCGAAGCTCACGAGGTCGGCCAATGAATCGAGTTCCTTGCCGAGGGGTGAGGGGGCGTGGAGCAGGCGGGCGGCTGCACCGTCGAAAAAGTCGAACACGGCGGCTGCACCGATGAGAATCCACACAATCTGACGCCCGTTGAGGCCCCACAACCCGGGGAAAATCTGATATGCCGAAAAGGCGAATATGCAGGCGAGCGCCCCGCAGAGCAGGTTGCAACATGTGAGGGTGTTGGGAACGGCTGTTATTATGCGGCGAATCATTTGAATGCTGTGATAGGGGTGAGATGGATGGGGTGAAACAGGTTTGCCCCCTTCCTTTGGTTGGGGTTGTTATTTTGATGTCGTCTCGCTTTCGGGATGGAGTCGACCCACGAGGGTGACACCGCCAACAGTGGCTTCCCCAAGCTGCACGTTGATTGTGGTTGACAAGGGGAGGTAGAGGTCGACACGTGAACCGAATTTGATAAAGCCCATGTGATCCTCGATTGAGGCTTCGTCGCCCGGCTGGGCATAAGTGACGATGCGGCGGGCCATTGCTCCGGCCACCTGACGCATGAGCACCAGCTGACCTTCGGGGGTGCGAATCACAACGGTTGAGCGTTCATTCTCGGTGCTCGATTTGGGGAGATAGGCAGCCATGAAGCGCCCGGGATGGTGAACGGAGTAGACAACTTCGCCGTTGACGGGGAACCAGTTGGCATGAACGTTCATGGGGCTCATGAACACCGACAGCTGGATGCAACGGCAATGGAGATATTCGTTTTCGTAGGTTTCTTCGAGGGCTACAACTTTGCCGTCGGCCGATGCGACAACGGCGTTTGTCTCGTCGCCGTGGAAGTGGCGGCGAGGCGAACGGAAAAAGTTTATTACCAACAGATAGAACACCGTCGATGCACCGGTTACCAGTGCAATCAGCCAGGGGAGATTCTGCAGGAAAATCCAAATAGGAATGTTGATAATCAACAATCCTATCAGTGTTATAATTAATATGTTGGTGCCTTCTCGGTGAATTTTGACTCTCATGGTTGGCAAACCGGGATAGCGCTTCCCGGAGCTATAGGTTTGTTTGTGAAGCTTTAATCGGCCTATAAGGCGGCTTTGAAATACAAAGTTAGTGTATTTTTTTTGAAACAGAGCTATTTTAACCTTTATTCTTCCAATTAAAAGCGGTTTGGCTGAATTTTGTGGAGCGGGCTCGCTTTGAGTGTTCTCTCCGCCGGTTGCCGGCTGCGCCATTGCTGTTGCCGCTGTCGTGCTGTTGCATGGCGGCATGGGCAGCTTCTACCGGGGCGGATGTGGTGGGGTGTGGCGCCGGGGTGCAAAAAAAAAG
Organism: uncultured Muribaculaceae bacterium; assembly: GCA_910586565.1. Lineage (GTDB taxonomy): Bacteria > Bacteroidota > Bacteroidia > Bacteroidales > Muribaculaceae > UBA7173. The sequence goes on from CAJUIT010000003.1 coordinate 71,731, forward strand.
AATGAGCAATACAAATCCGAAGATTTAATATTACTCATTCTCCTCTCTCTCCTGCGGTATGGACGGGACTCGAACCCGCGACCCCCTGCGTGACAGGCAGGTATTCTAACCAGCTGAACTACCACACCAGGATTGTTGCATTCTGTGGGGCTTACCGAGGCGTTGTCTTCGCTTAGACTGCCTTGCCGTTGTTGGCGTTGGTTTCCCTGTCGTTTGCGTGTGCAAAGTTACGACCCATTTTTGATTCCACCAAATTTTTTGGCAAAAATATTTAGAAAAAATGCATTTTTGCCCGATTTTGGCTTGTCGGAACCTTTTCAAGGCCATTTTGGGCCTCAAAAACGAGTCGGCATCACTCGTTGGGGTTGAGTGAAAATTTTATCAATTCAAGACGGTTGGCCGATTTCTCAATTACCTCAAGCCTGAATTTGTCGAGTTCGATTATCTCACCTTTGCCGGGAATCTGACCTGTTTTAGCCAGAATGTAGCCGGCGAGGGTTTGGTATTCGTCGTCCTCGGGGATGTCGAAGTGGTATTTATCGTTGAGATATTCGATTTCTGTTCGTCCTGAAAATTCGTAGATACCGGGGGCCACTTCGCGCTCCACGAGCTGCACGTTGTCGTGCTCGTCCTGAATGTCGCCGAAAATCTCCTCCACGAGGTCCTCAAGCGTCACCATCCCCGCAGTGCCGCCGAATTCGTCGATGATGATGGCTATCGACCGCTTTTCGGCCAGCAGGCGCCTCATCATTTTGTTTGCCATGAGGGTTTCGGGGGCGAACACCACGGGCTTGAGGTGCTGCTGCCAGTCGGTGCCCGAGGTGAATAGTTCGCTCACGTGGATGTAGCCGAGCACGTTGTCGATGTCGTCGCGGTAGACGATGATTTTTGAGCGCCCCGATTCGGTGAACAGACTGCTGAGTTGCGAGGTGGTGGTTGTTTCGATGTCGACGGCCACAATCTCGTTGCGGGGGGTCATGCAGTCGCGCAGGTGGGTGGTTGAAAAGTCGAGGGCGTTGTGGAAAATTTTCACTTCGTTCTCAACCTCGGCTTTCACCTCGGCCTGTTCGTCGATGGTCTGTTCAAGGTATTCGTTGAGGTCGACCAGCGAGATTGCCCCGAGTTTGGGATTGCTGTTGTGGATGCCGAACAGCTTCATGAGCATGCTCGACAGCCATGTGGTGAAAAGAGAGATGGGATAGAGCACCACATATATCATAGCCATCGCCGGGGCGAAAAACTTGAACGATTTGTTGGGGTTGATGCGGAAGATGCTTTTGGGGAAGAATTCGCCCGTGAGCAGAATCACGCCGGTTGAAATGAGCGTTTGGGCAATGAGGATGAACGCCTGGTTGTTGTAGACCGACGCCAGCCACGGTTCAATCATCTTGGCGGCCCCCATACCGTAGATTACGAGCACAATGTTGTTCCCCACAAGAATTGTTGAGATGAAGAACTCGGCGCGTGAGTAGAACATGTTGAGCGCGCGCCCCACGAATCCACCTTTCTGCACGTCGAGTTCCACACGCACGCGGTCGGAGGTTACGAAAGCAATCTCAATGCCCGAGAAGAGTGCCGAAAAGGCAAGGGCCACAAGTGTTATGATAAGCCAGGAGCTATCCACGGTAGTTAATCAGTTGTCGGATGTTTTAGGAGCGACGGCTACGGTGTCGGCGGGAGCCGGAGTTGCAGCCGTGCGGGATGAACGGTCGTCGGAAACGAAGTCGCCGGTGGGGAAAATGCCCGACGGCCGACGGATGGTGTAGGTGGTCATGTTCTCGTTCGACACGAAGCCGTATCCCTCGATTATTCGGTCGGCGCGCTCAATGTGGATGAACGAGTCGGAGTAGATTTTGCGGGTGTTCTGGTCCCAGAAAAGCTGTTGGGTTGCGAAGCGGTCGCCGTCGACATTGCGCATTCGCACGTTGTGGTCGAACTGCCACAGTTTTTTTGCGCTGAAATAGGTGGCGGTGTCGGCTGTGAAGGTGCCCGATTCCTGCATGCTGTCGTTGAACTGCACTATGAACATGCCGTCGGGGAAATACCAATGGGGCTCGCGGGCCTCCTCAAACATCAGCCACAGCGGGGTGGTGATGTGGTAGCGGGTGTAGCCCGAGTCGGAAATCAATGTCGACACGTTGAGGGTGCGCATTGTGGGGAAGGTTTCGGGGTCGGCCGATATGGCGATGGTCTCGCGGTTGTCGTTGCCGCACGATGTTGCCGAGACAATAACGAGAATTGCCGCCGCGATTGCCGGCAGCAGTCTCATTCCCGATATGCGTTTCAACTTTTGCAAGGATAGATGCGTAGGGGTGGGGAGGACGGTAGCGCGCTGTTGTTTAGCGGAGCTTGTTGCGCCAGAACCACACCTGGTTGAAGTTGAGGCCGAGAGTGATTACGAAATAGTTCTCCTTAACCAGCGGCTGCGGGTTGGCCTGACGGTTGCGGTATTCGAAGCTGAGGTTCACCATCGTTTTCGACGAGGGGGTGGGGAGGCCGAAGCCGAGCGACACACCCTTCTCGCGCACGCTGTTGTCGCCAACTTTTATGTAGTCGTTGCAGTAGAAGGCGCCGAGGCGGTAGGTGATGCGCTGCACCCAGCTGCCGCGCGGTTTGTTGACGAACTGCAGGCCGAGTGCCACTTTCCAGCGGTCGCTGAAAGTGTCGGTATTGTCGAATCCGTTGATTGTGGCGAATTTCGCTTTGCTCCAGGGCTGGTAGGTGAAGTCGACTTCGGCCATAAGGCGGCGGTCCCATTGGTAACTGAGACCCACACCCCATGTTTCGGGCATGTCGGCGTTACCTTTGAGGTCGATGTTGGCGATGGTGTCGGGGGCCTGGTCGGAGCTTACGTCATATTTTATGCCGTAGGTGTGGCCGCGGAATGATTTTTTCGGTGAATAAACCACGCCGGCGGTGAGTGAATGTTTCTCGGCGATGGGAGCGGTGTATTGCACACCGAAACGCAGGTTGTAGTCGCGCACTTCGATTACACGCTCAAAGAGCGATGTGGCCGAGTTGGAGGCGTAGACGTAGGTGTCGTTAATCAATGTGCCGAACAGGTAGCTCACGTTCACACCGAGCGAGAGTCCTTTCACCGGGCGCGCTCCGAAACCCACATAGAGCTGGTTGAGGCCGCCCGAACCCGAACGGGCGTTGGTGCCGTTGATGATTTCATCGCCGAAGCTGTAGCCAACCTCCGAGTAGGGAATCAAACCGGCCGATGCGCCGAGCCAGTTGGTGAGGGGCACCTGCATGGTGATGTAGTTGAGACCTCCCGAGAAGTTTTTCCCTTTGGCGTCGCCTTCGGTGCTTTTGAGCCATTTCACGTCGCATCCCATGTCGAACAGGAATGTGAGCGAGTCCATAGCGGCGTAGCTTGCGGGGTTCATGAAGTTGATTTCACGGCCCGACTGCATGGCATATCCCACACCGCCCATAGCTTTCTGGGCAATGTTGGCCTGGTCGCCGAGCATGCCGTAGCCGAAGCGCGAATAGGGGGTTATGGTTGAATTCTGTGCCACAATGGCGGGGATGGCTGCCAGTGCAACAAGCAGGGTGGTGATGAATTTATTTATTTTCATTATGTAATAAAATGCTTAACAGGCCTTTGGTGACGAGGCATTTTTCAACGGTGACGGGGAAGTGGAGGAATGTGCTGACGTGTTGTGCCCATCCGCCGGTGAGCACCACTTGTGTGTCGGGAGGGAGTTGTGAGCGGTAGTAGGCGATTTCAGCCACCACGCCGCGCACGGCTCCGGCGCGCATTGCGGTGCCGGTGTCGGTGCCGAGCAGAGGGGTATCGCCGTAGCCGGTTATCTGGGGCAGACGGGCGGTGAAGCTGTGGAGCGAGCGCAGGCGCATGCCGATGCCGGGTGCGATGTTGCCTCCGGCGAAACAGCCGTCGGCGGTCACCATGTCGTAGGTGGCTGCCGTGCCGAGGTCGACCACGAGAGAGTTCTGTCCGGGAAAAAGGCTCCATGCTCCCACGGCGGCTGCTATGCGGTCCTCGCCGAGGGTGGCGGGGGTGTCGTACCCGATTTTAAGCGGCAGGGGCATGTCGTGGCTCACCTCGTGGGCATCCACACCCTGTGTTGTCAGCCACTGAGCCATGCGTTTGCCGTTGCCGGTCACAGAGCAGCAGATTGCTTTGTCGGGGCGGAAACGGTCAACGGTCTTGGCCAGATACTGCTTTGTGAGTTCTTTCACCGTTTCTTCATCAACAAGGCGGTCACCCTCCCAAATGGCTATTTTGGCAGAGCTGTTTCCTTGATCGATGGTTAGATTCAAACCCATAATTGCCGCAAAATTACAAAAAGCTATCCAATAATAGCTTACACACTTCTATAAATTTATTTAAAAGCGCCCGGGCGCGTCATCACGAGGGGTAGTTGAGATTAGCCTCGGAGGGGTTGGCGAGCACTTCGGTGAGAAAACGTTCGGCCTCGGCCTTTGCGTCGGCAAGGTTCATGAACGAGTAGTTGCCGCAGTCGCGCGGGGTTGCGCCGGGCACCTCACCTTTGAACGATGCGATGAAGCCGAACATGTCGCGCAGCAACGGGAGAATGTCGGTGGGCTGAAGCTCTCCGCTAAGAATGAGGTAGTTGCCTGTGCAGCACCCCATCGGACCCCAATAGATAACACGCTCCTGCCAATCGGGGCGGTTGCGCAGATAGGTGGCGGCAAGATGCTCCATAGCGTGCAGTGTTTCGGGGCGGAGCGGTTGGGTGCGGTTTGGTTCCGACATGCGCACGTCGAAGGTGGTTATGACATCGCCCGCCGGGGTTACATCGCGGCGGCTCACATACACACCGCGCAGCAGGCGCAGGTGGTCGACAGTGAAGCTGGGTATTTTTTTCATTAGGAAATTTGCGTTGGGTGAATCGGGGTGGAACCGTAGGCGTGGCGGTTAGCCGAGCAGGCGGTTGAGCACACCGAATGTTGAATTTGGGGCGAGTGTCCAGAAATCGCCATACTGCTCAAGATGGTTCTCGACTCCCGGGGTGTCACTGACCACGCGCACGGCCAGGAATGGCACATTTTTGATGTGGCACACCTGAGCTATGGCGCCCGATTCCATGTCGATGGCGATTGCCGAGGGCTGAACGGCCATCACGGCTTCGAGGTCGGCAGGGGTGGTGATGAACTTGTCGCCCGAGGCGATGAGTCCGAATTTCACTTTGTGGTCGGTTTTGAGCCGGTCGGTGCCGAAAAGCTCTGTTGCGCCGGCGAATCGCTCGGGCAACCCCTGCACCTGCCCCGGAGCGTTGCCGGGACCGCACCACACGTCGTGGTAAGCCACTTCAGTGCCTATCACCACGTCGAGAACGCCGGCTCCGTTGCCGGTTCCGCCGGCAATGCCGGTGTTGATGATTGCATCGGGTGCGAAGGTGTCGATGAGAGTGAGAGCGCCCACTGCTCCGTTAACTTTGCCGATGCCGCATTGGGTGGCAATCACCTGATTGTCGCCAATCATGCCGGTGTGGTATCTGAAGCCGTTGATTATGTGCAGGTCAATGTTAACCATCTCATTCAGAAGCATGTCGAGCTCCGACTGCATGGCAACGATTATTCCATATTTCATTTGTGGAAGGGTGTGACGGTTGAAAATAGGGTTTATGCCCGGGGCGTTGCGCTCCCATAGGTTGGGGCAAAGTTACACATTCCGTTAAAATTATCTTTGTGCTCACTCAACAATTTGTTAAATTTACACATTTTAAAAGAGTAGGGGAGTTGTGTCAGGGTACCCTCAAAAGCCGCCATGTATGGCGGCTCTACGTGCGGCTTTGCCGAATGGTTTCCCGCCTACCCTCTAAAAACTCAAAACTACAAAACTAACAACTAAATACTCTGCTTTATGTCAAACAAAGGTAATGCATTGATTTCCATCCTCATCCTGGCACTGGGAGTGGCGTTTGTGTGGCTCTACGACCGCGATTCGCTTCCTCGGAGCATCGTGCTGCTGTGTGGACTCGCATTTGTGGTGCCGGCAGTCATCAGTCTGCTCACCATGTTTATTTCAAAACGTTCCGACAGAGCCTCGGCCGGATTGCGCCTCATTCAAATGGTGTGCGGCGTGGGTGGTCTCGGCCTCGGTCTTGCCATAATCCTGCTCCCAGATGTGTTCCGCGAGCTGTTGGTTTACCCCTTCGGCGCGCTGATGATTGTGGGTGGCGCTTTTCAGGTGTTTCAGATTTCGCACAAATACCGCCCGGTTGATTATCCTGCATGGATGTATATCGCTCCGCTGCTCATAATGGTTGCCGGTGTTGTGGTGTTGTGCGTGTCGTGGCTCCACACCGCCGAAGCTGAGAAGTGGGTGGTACTCACAACAGGAATCGCCGGCATTCTCTATGGCGTGAACGGTCTGTGCATTTCGGTGCTTTCACGCCGCCTGCCGCCGCTGCGCGACGGACGCATCGTTTCGCGTGAGGAAGCCGCCGGCATTGACGCTACCCGAAAGGAAACATCCGATGCTGCGGCTGCCACTTCAGCGGCTGCCGACAGTGAGGCCGCTCCCACTGAAAAGACCTCCGCCACAACCGAAGAGAAATAGACTCCTTCTAAGGATAAAAAAGAATCGCACCCCGAACGTTGGAAAAACGTTCGGGGTGCTGTTCTTTGGGTGCGGGCTGTCACTGTGGGCATCTCACCGGCTCGATGCCGTAGCGGCGGCGGATGTAGTCGGCGATGAGGTCGCAGGCATCCTCCATGCTCAGAACCGACGAATCGAACGTGAGGTCGTAGGTGGCGGCATCACCCCACCGTTGGTCGGTGTAGAAGTTATAGTAGGCGGCTCTCAGCTTGTCGGTTTTTTCGGCGAGAGTGCGGGCCGCTTTCTCGTTTTGTTTGTCGCAGCGGCTGATGATGCGGTTAACACGCGTTGCCATCGGTGCATGCACGAAAAGCGACACTTTCGCAACCGGGTGGTCGCGGAGCACATAATCGGCCGAACGCCCCACAATCACGCATGGGCGGCTGTTGGCCAGCGAGGTCATAACCTCGGTGAGCGAATTGTAGATTGAGTCGGTCATCATGGCCGCGCCGTTATACCACGGCATCTGGCCGAATCCCATGCTGAACGACACTGAACTGCCCAACAGGTTGGGCACCTGCTCGTCGTTGCGTTCGAGAAATTCCGGTGCCAATCCGGCGTGACGGGCGGCTTCGAGCAACAGCTCCTTGTCGTAGTAGTCGATGCCGAAGCGCTTGGCAAGCATTTTCCCAAGTTCGCGACCCCCGCTGCCAAACTGGCGGCCGATGGTGATGACAAAGTTTTTCTCCCTGCTGAGTGTGGTTGTGGTCATGGGCGGTATCAGTTAAAAAGGTGGTTGTGGGGTTCGTTTCAAGTGGGTTTGTGTAAAACGCACCGTGGGGAGCGGGTGTTCACGCATCGAAGCCGTGGGCGCGGAACAGCTCGAAATCCTCGTCCATGCGGTTGCCGATTGTGGTGAGAAGGTCGCCCACGAGGGCACCGTTCATTCCTCCGCGCAGGATGCGCGATGTGGCCTCCTTGCTGAGACGGGCGCGGCCGCCGGCAAAACGCAATGTCAGCGCGGGTGCGATAAAGCGCATCAGGGCCACGGTGAGAATCACTTCACGCTCGCCGAGCAGAGGGGTGTTCTCAAGCGGAGTGCCTGCAATGGGGTTGAGGAGATTGACGGGGATTGAGCATGCGCCTGCCTCGCGGGCTTCCTCAGCCATTTCAAGGCGCTGCCGCAGGGTTTCACCCATGCCGATGATACCTCCCGAGCATACCTCCATCCCCACTTCGCGTGCCAGGGCGATGGTGCGCAGTTTGTCGGCGCGTGTGTGCGAGGTGCATAGCTGCGGGAAATAGGATGCCGATGTCTCGATGTTGCAATGGTAGCGGCGGATGCCGGCGTCGTAGAGTGCCTGCAGTTCCTCGCGGTTGAGCAACCCCATCGATGCGCAGAGTGAAATGTCGGATTTCTCGCGTGCGCGGCGATACATGTCGCAGAAGAGACGGAGGTCTTTCATTGCCACTTTGCGGCCTGAGCACACAATCGAAAAACGTTTCACACCGCGGGCTGTGTTGCGCTCAAGCGAGTCGAAAAACTCCTTTTCGTCGATGAATTCATATTCAGCGCAACCGGTGTGATGGGCCGCAGCCTGGGCACACCATTTGCAGTTCTCGGTGCAGCGGCCCGAGCGGCCGTTGACAATGGAGCAGGTGTCGATAGCATTGCCTGTGAGGGCTTCGCGCACCTCGTTGGCGGCGTCGCAGATGGCGTTGAGATTGCGTTCGGCTTCGGCAAAGGGGAGTCCCCCCTCTTTTATTGATACAAATTCGGCCAAAGCCATGCATTCGTCAATTGTGGCGGGAATGCCTTGCAGGGCTTTGGTCTTTATAGAATTAAGAAGTTCATTCATGTCACATCTAACTTAAGTAGGTTGTACTTTCTTGTCATGCCGGATGTGAACAATTTCCGGCCGTGTAATCACGCGGGTTGAAGAAACCCCGAATCATCGGCAGGGCGCGATTACAGATGCAAAATTATAATATTTTCAAATGGAAATGCTACGGCTTGAACAAATTTTTAAATGTTAAAAACAAATGTGCATATAGTCAAACAGCTTTAATTACCTATCTTTGTGCAAAATCCACGGTGTTCATCGCTTATCGTATATATTCGGTATCATTGCATCCTGTATTTTCACATTCTGTTAAATTCAACCAGTTATTAAATTTCAACCAAATGAAAAAGTGTTTTTTCTATGCAGCTATGGCTGCTGTTGCCCTGTGCTTTGCATCGTGCGGCGACAATGACAACGACGAGCTTGAACCCGTGCCCGCTCCCGCCCCGGCTCCCGGTGGTGAAGGTGGCGAAGAGGAAGGTGGTGATGACAACGTTCGCCACGGCGATATCGAGGTTGTGCGCATTCCCGCCGGCACACGTCAGCTTGGCTCTCCTGCCGACGAACCTTCCTACTACAAGGACGAGATGCTCCACACCGTCACCATCTCGAAAGATTTTGAAATGGGTAAGTATCCCGTGACCAATGCACAGTTTGCAGCATTCCTCAACGCTGTTGGTGTTGGTGAGAATGCCCTTTATCAGGCCGAAGGTGATAGCGAGCCCCGCAGCATGTGCTATGATTCGGCTACCCGTGACTCTGGCAAATATAATTTCGGCGTTACCTGGAACGGTACCGAATGGGCTGCCGCCGAGGGGTATGACGAGCATCCCGTGATTTTTGTTTCGTGGTATGGTGCCGATGCTTTTGCCAAATGGGCGGGCGGTTCTCTTCCCACCGAAGCTCAATGGGAATATGCATGCCGCGGCACTCAGACCGAAAACCTGCCTTTCGGCATTGGCGACGGCACCAAGATGGTGAAAGGTATGGCCGCATTCTATATCTACGACTATTATGATTTGGCTGAAGGTGGCCGCAAGGTTGATCAGAACATCGAGGGTTATGTGTCGTGCACCTATCCCGTAGGTTCGTTCGAACCCAACGGTTTCGGCCTCTACGACATGCACGGAAATGTGTATGAATGGGTGCAGGACTACTATGCTTCCTATCCTACCGAACCTTCGGTTGACCCCGTTTGCACTGAGGGCAGCCAGAAAGTTGTGCGTGGCGGCGGTTGGGTAAATTCAGGTCGTGAGCTTCGCTCGGCTGTTCGCTGGTATCAGCGTCCCACAACAACCTACGAAAACAACGGTTTCCGCGTTATTTTCGACTGCGAATAACATAACGGGCTATTAGCCGGTTAAATAATCACCTGGTGGCATGTTGAATTGAAAGGATTCGGCATGCCACCTGTGTTGTATCCCTGTCACCGACGCGAATCGGAGGCGTGTGTGTTGATGCGAAATAAAGTATCACCCCGGTTGACAAACATGGGTGTGTGATTGTTTAATCAATGTGATTTTTGCTAAATTCGCATCCTGCAAGAGATTTGAAAAAACGTTTGTTCATGAAGATATTGATTGCCGGCACAGGCGACACCGCCGTTCACCTCGCAAAGATGCTTAGCCGCGAGGACCAGGATGTGGTGGTGATGGGAAAGGAAAAGGAGCCGCTTCAGGAGCTCGACGCGAGGTATAACCTGCTCACCCATGAGGGGAGCCCGGTCAGACCGTCGCATCTGCGTGCTGCCGGTGTGGCGGGGTGCAAGCTTTTTGTTGCTGTCACCCCGTTTGAGAATCACAACATAGTGTCGGCCCAGCTTGCCAAATGGCTTGGCGCAGCCCGAACGCTGGCCCGCATCGACAATGCCGAGTTGCTTGCCGACGATGCCCGCGCCCGCATGTCGGCGCTCGGGGTTGATGAAATGGTTTATCCCGAATTGCTGGCCGCTCAGGAAATCAGGCAATCGCTGTGCCATCCGTGGCTGCGAGGCATCTATCCGCTTCATTCTGGTTCGATAACGGCCGGAGCCGTGAGAATAGCGGCCGGCGCACCGGTTGCGGGTACACGGTTGCGCGATTTCGACAAGACGCGCTACGGCATTCACATCTGTGCTATTAAACGCGAAGGCAACACCCTCATTCCCGGCGGCAACGACACAATCGGGACCAACGACATTGTTTACTTCACTGCGGCTCCCGATGCCGACGAAGCGGAACTGATGGCACTCTGCGGCAAAAAGCCCCTGCAGGTGCGCAGGGTTATGATTACCGGCGCCGGAAAGATGACCGAGGCTGTTGCAAAACTTATAGAGCATGACTATGCGGTGACTGTGGTTGACCCCGACCGGGCTCTTTGCGACAAACTCGCCGCCGAATGCGACAAGGTGACGGTGGTGTGTGCCGACTACCGCGATGTCGATGTGCTCAGAGAGGAGGGATTGCGACAATGCGATGCCTTGATTGCCTTGGGTGATTCGGCCGAGAAAAACATCGTGTGCTCTATGGTGGGGCGTTCGATGGGTGTGCCACTCACCATTGCTCAGATTGAGGATATCCAATATTTTTCCGAGGCCGATAATCTCAACATTGATGTTGTGGTGAACAAAAAGCTGCTCACATCGAGCACCATCTACCAGATGATTATCGACACCTACATCAACTCACCCCGTTGCATGGCGTTCGAGGCCGCTGAAGTGGCTGAGATTGTGGCCCGTGACAACTCGCTTATAACGCGCCGGCAGGTTAAGGACCTCGACCTTGACCGCTCGATGACCATTGCCGCCGTGGTTCACAACGGAGAGGGGAGTCTGGTGGATGGAAATACGCGCATCGCGCCGGGCGACCACGTGGTTGTGTTCTGCCTGCAGGGGCATTTGAAGCGAATCCAGAAGTTTTTTTCATAAAAGTCGGTTCTAAACTATTTTTTTGTGGGAACAGCCGCATCGTTTTGCAGCGATGGGATGTTGTGCCGCTAACTGTTATGATACTGAGATCTGTAATTTCAATTGATTCGCCGGTCGGCCGCTTGTTAAGCCGCCTGTTGATTCTCGAAGCACTGATGCTGTTGGTGCCCCTTGGTGTGTGTGTGGCGCTTGGGGAAAGAGATTGGACGGCGTTTGCCGTTGCGGTTGCCGTGAGTGGCATTGCCGGCGCCGGGGGCGGAATCCTGTTTCGCGGGAGTTCATCACGACTTACGCGCAGGGATGCTTTTCTGTTGATTTCGCTGGTGTGGGTGTGCTTTTCGGCGGTGAGCATGATTCCGTTCATGATGAGCGGGGCGCGTCTGTCGGCCGGAGGGGCTTTTTTTGAGAGCGTTTCGGGCTTCACCACCACCGGCGCCACGGTGTTGGATGATGTGGAGTCGATGGGGCACGGTGTGCTGCTGTGGCGTGCCATGACTCAGTGGCTCGGCGGACTCGGGATTGTGCTGTTTCTGATTGCTCTCCTCCCGTCGCTCAACGGTTCGGGTGGCCTGATGATGTTCAATGCCGAAATCACCGGCATGACCCACGACAAATTGCACCCGCGCATCAAACAGACGGCCATGTCGTTATGGCTCGTTTACACAGCGCTAACGCTCGTTCTCATCGTTTTGCTGTTGTGTGGCGGCATGTCGTTTTTCGACAGTGTGTGCCAGGCGTTCGCCACCCTCTCAACCGGAGGGTTCTCCACCCGCAACGCGAGCATCGCCTCATGGCACAGCCCCTACATCGCCACAGTTATCGGGCTGTTCATGATGTTAGGCGGAATGAATTTCGCTCTGCTCTATCATGCCTGCCGTGGCAATGTGCGTGCGGTCTTTAAAAATGAGGTGTTCAGGGTTTATGTGGCTGTGATTGCGGTGTGCGTGTTGGTCAACGGTGCTTTTGCGATGTTGCACGGCGAAACAGCAGGGGAGCCGGGAGCCACAGCTGTGGCATCGTTTTTTCATGTGACATCGGCAATAACATCAACCGGATTTTCCTATTCCGACTATGCACTTTGGGGAGCGCTCCCCATGTTGCTCACCGTGATTCTGATGATAACGGGAGCGTGTGCCGGCTCTACAACCGGTGCCGTGAAAATCGACAGGGTGATAGCTGCCTGCCGCAATATGACACGTGAAATCACCCACACCGTATATCCGAGTCACGTGAAAAAGGTGAAAGTAACAGGCAAGCTGATTGATGATCAACTTATGCTGAGAGTTGTGGGGTTCATCGGGCTCTATCTGCTCATTTTTGCCATCGGCTTCATGGTTATGGCTGCATATAGCTACGGAACATTCGACTCGATTTTTGCCAGTGCATCCTGCCTGGGCAACAACGGGTTGGGGTGCGGGGCAACGGCATCGGGTTTCGGCTCGCTTCCCGAGCCGGTGAAATGGGTGTTCTCGCTTCAGATGCTCGTAGGGCGCCTTGAGATATTTCCCGTTCTGGCGCTTTTCCTCCCCTCGTTCTGGACCAAGCGCTGACAGCTCCCCGCCGCAATTGTTCAGAGTCTTTAAGGTCTTTAGGGTCGTTAAGGTCGTTAAAGACCCTAAAGACCTTAAAGACCCAACAATGTTAAAGGCGGTGGGAAGGTTACAAGCCGCCATATATGGCGGCTCTACGTGCGGCTGCGCCGAATGCATCCCGCCAGCCTCTAAAAACTGAAAACCAAAAACTGACTTCTGACTTCTCGCTTCTGACTTCTGACTTCTTTCCCCTCATTTTTGGCGCAAACTTTTGCAGTTTCGGGAAAAAGAGCTAACTTTGTGCCCGGGTAAGTCCTACACGGCCAGCTCCCCCTGAACTCCGCCAGGTCTTGATCGAAGCAACGGTAGGGGGTTGTAGCGGCGCGATGTAGTAAGCTTACCCTTTTTTTGTGCCCGTTTGTAAGCGATAGCTCCCCGTTGCGCGGCATGAGGTTGTCGGGTTGCTATTCGTGAAATTATAGAAGAAAACTATAGAAAAGGCGGTATGTCATTTTTGTGTGACATACCGCCTTTTTCGATATAGAAGGGTTTTGTTTGGGCGATTTTTTTGCGGCAACCGTTACGCTTGCAGGCGCGGTGGATTGCCGTGTGGCCGGTGCATCAATCCATCATGTCGATGGGAATCGCAACGATGCGCAGGTTGTTGCCGCGCACGAAGTTCACGATTTCCGAACGGATTTCCGACGGGTCAATGTCGGCCTCGATGCGCTGAAGCGCGTTGTAAACCGAGATTCCGCTCTGATAGATGTTGCGGTAGGCTTTGGCAATGTCGTCGACCTGAGCGTCGGTGAAACCGTGCTTGCGCATCACCATAGCATTCACGCCGTAGTAGGCTGCGGGGTTGTGGGCGATGATGATGTAGGGGGGCACGTTACCAGCGATGCGGCAGCCACCCTTGATGAGGGTCCATTTGCCGATTTTCGAATCTTCGTGAACAATGCAGTTCGACGACAGGATGCAGCATTCGTCAATGTCGCAGTCACCCGCCATTGTCACGCCGTTACCGAGCACGCATTTCCCCTTGATGTGGGAGTCGTGACCGATGTGGCTGTTGGCCATGATGAAGTTGTCGTTGCCGATGCGTGTGCCACCTTCGGTTTTGATGCCGCGGTTGATAATCACATGCTCGCGGATAACGTTGTTATCGCCGATGATGCAGTAGGTTTTTTCACCTTTCCAACGGAAATCCTGAGGATCAGCCCCCACAATGGCTCCCTGGTAAACGCGGTTGTTGCGCCCCATGCGGGTGCCGTTCATAACTGAGGCGTAGGGCATTATCTCACATCCGTCACCAATCTCGACATCTTTGTCGATGAAAGCGAACGGGTGAATGGTTACGTTGGCGCCGAGCTTTGCCGACGGGTCAACATGTGCCAATGGGCTAATCATGCTATATGTTATTTAAGGGTGAAAATTAGGAATCTTAACGAAGCTTAGCGTGCACCGCCGAGGCTCTGGTAGAGGTTAATAAGGGCCTGTTCGCGGGCGAGTTCGGTGGAGAGCAGGCTCATCTGGGCATTGAGCAGGCTCGACTGTGCGGTGAGCACTTCGAGGTATGTGGTCTGCCCGTCGTAGGCGAGGAGGAGGTTGGTGTCCTCAACGGCCTCTTCGAGGTTTTTCACCTGCTCGGTGAGGAATGCTGTTTTCTCAACGCTCTTTTCGAGTGCAACGCAGTAGTTGTTGACTTCGGCAGCTGCCGACAGCAGAGTGTGCTCGAAGTTGTTCATGGCCTGCTGCTGTTGGGCCTTGGCACCTTTGAGGCGGGCGATGTTCTGACCGCGAGAGAAGAGGGGAGCGGTGAGCGAGCCTGCCAGCTGGATGAACCAGTCGCCGGGGTTCTTGATGAACGAGCCGAGCAGGTTGGTGAAACCGCCGTTAGAGGTGATTGTGATGCCGGGATAGAAGGCTGCGCGTGCCGAGTTGGTGGCGTAGTAGGCTGAGGCGAGCGCTTCTTCAGCGGCGCGCACGTCGGGGCGCACGGCGAGTTCACGCATCGAAACACCCTCGCGCAGAATCTGCGGTGCCTCGAGGCTTGCGGTGGCGGGAATCTCCCACACTGCGGGTGCCTCGTTGAGGAGGAGCGACATGGTGTTGTTGGCCTGTGTGAGTGCCGATTCGAGGTCGGTGATATTGGCCAGAATCGACCAGTACTGTGCCTGGCTCTGCACCACGGCTGCCTGGTTAACGCGGCCGGCTTCCTTGTAGTCCTTCATAATCTCAACGCTCTTTGCCCAGATTTCGGCTGTTTCGCGGCTGAGAGTGAGCTGTGCCTTGAGGGTTGCGATGGTGTAGTAGCAGGTGGCCACGCCGGTGATGATTTGCGAGTGGGCGGCCTGCAGATAGTCCTCCTGCATGCGCACTGCTGTTGAGGCTGCACGCTTGTTGTTGAGGATTTTGCCGAACACGTCGATTTCCCAGCTGATTGCCATGGGGATGGTGTAGTTCCAGCTGCCTTTGAAGCCGCTGCCGGCGTAGGAGGCGCCTGCTCCGGTGGCGTTGATTGCCACGGCGGGGAGGTAGCTCAGTTTGGCACCGAGCAGGTTGGCGCGGGCCACGTCGACATTCAGCCGTGCGTTTTCAAGGTTCACGTTGTTGGTGAGGGCGCGGTTGATGTAGTCCTGCAGCAACGGGTCGGTGAACACTTTCTGCCACGACAGGTTGCCGTAGGCTGTGGAATCGGGGGTGGCAGCCTTTGCTTCGACATACTCGCGGTTGAGCGCGGTGTCGGTGGGCATGTCGAATTTCTTGTAAATATGGCACGAGGAGAGCATCGACACGCCAACGGCGGTGAGGAGTCCTATTCGCGCTATGCTGTTGAGTTTCATTTTAATCGATTGTTTTGATGGAAATGTCACGCTTTGCCTGAGTTCCCTTTGTCGCCCGGCATCGCGGTGTGCGGATGCCGGGGCGAGTGGGGAGGATTTGTCTTTGTTAGCGTGAATATTGCTCTATTTCGCTTTCAATGCCTTCGTTGTCGGTGTCCTTCCACTTGATGGGAGTGATTTTTTCCTGAATAATCTGGAAGGCCACGAACAGTGCGGGCACAATGAAAATCTGGAGAATCATGCCGATGAGCATACCGCCGATTGAGCCTACACCGAGTGCACGGTTACCGTTGGCGCCCACACCCGAGGCGAACATCATGGGCAACAGACCGATGATGAGTGCCAGAGAGGTCATGAGGATGGGTCGCAGACGGGCGGTTGCGCCGGCGATGGCCGCATTGACAATCGACATGCCGGTGCGGCGGCGTTCGAGGGCGAACTCGATGATAAGGATGGCGTTCTTGGCGAGAAGGCCGATAAGCATGATGAGCGAAATCTGCAGGTAGATGTTGTTGGAGATGTCGAAAATCTTGGCGAAGATGAACGAACCCATCAAACCGAACGGAATCGAAAGGATAACGCCCCAGGGGATGATGTAGCTTTCATACTGAGCCGAGAGCAACAGGTAGACGAACAGGAGGCAGAGGCCGAAAATCATCGCGGTGGTGTTGGATGAGCTTGTGCCCTCCTCGCGGGTCATACCGGCATATTCAAAGCCGTAGCCGGTGGGGAGAGTCTGCTGTGCCACACGCTCGATGGCGGCAAGTGCCTGACCAGATGAATAGCCTTCGGCAGGGTTACCGGTAACGGAGATTGATGTGAACAGGTTGAATCGGTTGAGAAGGTCGGGGCCGTAAACCTTTTCGAGTGTCACGAAGCTTTCGAGCGATGCCATTGTGCCGCTTGCCGAGCGCACCTTGATGTTCTTGAGTGTCTCGGGGCTTACGCGCGACTCGGGGGGAGCCTGCATCATAACGCGGTAAATCTTACCGAAGCGGTTGAAGTTCGACACATACATCGACCCGTAGTAGCCCTGGAGGGCCGAGAGGATGGTTGATGTGGAGAGACCAGCTTTCTGGGCCTTGGCCGCGTCGATGTCAATCTTATACTGCGGGAAGGTGGGGTTGAAGGTGGTGTAGGCCATCTGGATTTCGGGCTGCTGGTTGAGTGCGCCGAGGAAGCCCTGCACCACGGTGAAGAACTGGTCGATATCGCCACCGGTCTTATCCTGCATTCTCAGCTCGAAACCGTTGGTTGTGGAGTAACCGGTAATCATAGGGGGTGCGAAAGCGATTACGCGGCCATCTTTCACAGCCTGCCCGGTGATGCCGTAGACCATGCCGAGGATGGCATCGACACTTTCGGTTTTCTTGTCGCGCAGGCTCCAATCTTTGAGCTTGACGATGAATGTGCCGTAGGTTGCACCCTGGCCGGCGATGAACGAGTAGCCCACAATTTTCTGAGCGTATTCAACGGCGGGGATGGAGAGGAGGATGTTGTCAACCTGGTCCATAACCTCCATTGTGCGTTCCTGTGAGGTGCCCGGGGGCATGTCGACCATCACGAAGAAGGTTCCGGTGTCTTCATTGGGCACAAGGGCGGTAGGGGTGGTACCCATGAGCCATACGAGCACGGCGATGGAGACGGCCACGATGCCGGCCGATGTGATTTTGTGGCGGATGAAGAATGAGGTGAATTTGCTGTAGCCATTGAGCACGCCGTTGAACACGCGCTCGAAAGCGTTTTTAAATGCCTGGGTGAAGAGTCCCCACACGGTGAGCACGGCACACAGCAGAGCGAAGATGCCCTGGAACAGGGTGGGGAAGTCGAACCAACCCATCACCATGAATGTGATGGTGGCGGCGAGCAGGATGAGAGTGCCGAGGGGGAGCCACACGGTTTCCCATTTGCCAACGGTTTTTGCAAGCATGGCCTCGCCGGCAGCCTTGTAGGCCTCGCCCATGCGTTTGCCAAGTGAGTCGTGTTCGCCGTCGGCACCCTTGTGGGGCTTGAGGAACACGGCGCAGAGGGCAGGCGACAGGGTGAGCGCGTTAAGAGCCGAGAAGCCGATGGCGATTGCCATTGTCAAACCGAACTGCTGGTAGAAGATACCGGAGGTGCCGGGCATGAACGACACGGGGATGAACACGAGCATCATGACCAGGGTGATGGAGATGATGGCGGTGCCGATTTCGCTCATGGCGTCGATTGAAGCTTTGCGGGCGCTCTTGTAGCCGGCATCGAGTTTGGCGTGCACGGCCTCGACCACCACGATGGCGTCGTCGACCACAATGGCGATTGCAAGCACGAGAGCCGAAAGGGTGATGAGGTTGACTGAGAAGCCGATTAGCTTCATCACGAAGAATGTGCCCACGAGGGCCACGGGAATTGCGATGGCGGGGATAATGGTTGAACGGAGGTCGCTCAGGAACACGTACACCACGAAGAACACGAGGATGAAAGCTTCGATAAGGGTTGAGATAACCTTATGAATCGAAGCATAGAGGAAGTCGTTGTTGTTCATCGGGATGGCGAAGTGAACTCCCTTGGGGAGGTCCTTCTTCATGATTTCAATCTGCGCGAGACAGTCGTTGATAATCTCGGTTGCATTGGAGCCTGCGGTCTGGAACACAATCGCCATTGTGCCGGGGTGGCCGTTGAGCGATGAGGAGAAGTCGTATGTCACCTTGCCGAGTTCAACATCGGCAACATCCTTGAGGTAGAGCACGTCGCCGTTGGCGCTGGTGCGAACAACGATGTTCTCGAATTCCTCGGGGGTTTCGTAGCGTCCGCGGTACTTCATTGTGTACTGGAACGACTGGTTGCCCTGTGCACCGAACGAGCCGGGAGCGGCCTCAAGGTTCTGGTCCTTCAAGGCTGCGGCCACGTCGTTGGGGGTGAGGCCATATTGAGCCATTACCTCGGGCTTAATCCAGATTCGCATCGAGTAGTCGCCGCCGAAGCTCATTACGTCGCCCACACCCTTCACACGCTGAAGCACGGGGATGACGTTGATTTTCATGTAGTTGTCGAGGAACTGGAGGTCGTAGTCGGGGCTGTCGCTGTAAACGGCGATACCGATAAGCATTGAGCTCTGACGTTTCTGGGTGAGCACACCCACCTGAATTACCTCGGCAGGGAGGAGGTTCTGAGCCTTTGCAACACGGTTCTGCACGTCAACGGCGGCCATGTCGGGGTCGAAGCCCTGCTCGAAGTGCACGTTGATGGTTGCTGCACCGGTGTTGGTGGCGGTTGATTCAATGTAGGTCATGCCTTCGGCGCCGTTGATTGATTCCTCAAGGGGGGCAATCACGGAGTTGAGCACGGCCTGGGCGTTCGCACCGTTATAGGTGGTTGACACCTGGATGGTAGGGGGTGCGATATCGGGATATTGTGTGACCGGCAGTGAGCTGAGGCCGATCAAACCCAACAGCACGATGAAAATCGAGATTACCGTCGATAGCACCGGGCGGTTGATAAATGTTTCTAATTTCATGTCTCTATGAGTGGTGTAGAATGAAATTTAATGGATAATTATTGCAGTGGCGTGGCAGGCGCGATTACTGAGCCTGCTGCTGTGCCTGAGCCTGTTGCTGCTGTGCGGCTGCACGGGCGGCTGCATCGACAGGGGTGATTGCCATGTTGTCGCGAACTTTGGTGCCCACGCCTTCAACAACCACACGCTGACCGGGGGTCAGGCCTGATGTTACGATATATTGCTTGCCGTCGTTCTCGGGAGCCACGGTGATGGCGGTCGACACGGTTTTGTTGGAGTCGTTGAGAACGTAGACGAAGCGGCGGTCCTGAATCTCGAAGGTTGATTTCTGGGGAATCAGAATCACGTTTTCCTTAACGTTGGGGATGAGAATCTGACCGGTTGAACCGCTGCGGAGCATGCCGTTGATGTTTTTGAAACGGGCGCGCACGTTGGCTGAGCCGGTGGTGTTGTCAATCACACCCGACACTGTGGCAACGGTGCCTTTTTCGGGATAGATTGTGCCGTCGGAGAGTTCGAGCTGCACGGGGGGGAGCTGTGCGATTGCGGCATTGAGTGTGATTTCGCCACCCTTGGTCATCTCAAGAATATCCTTTTCATTGAGCGAGAAGTAGGCGTAGATGTCGGAGTTGTCGCTCACGGTGGTGAGGGGTGTCACCATCGAGGGTGATGCCAGCGAGCCTTCGCGGTTGACGATTGAACCGACGAAACCGTTGGAGGGAGCGGTCACCACAGTGTAGCTGAGGTTTTTGCGGGCATTTGTGAGTGAAGCGTTAGCCTGGGCGAGAGCGGCCTCGGCCTGGGCGAGTGAGTTTTTGGCGAGCTGGTTCTCATACTCGCTGATGATATTTTTGTCGAAAAGACGCTGCTTGTTGGCTGCGGTGAGTTTTGCGCTTTCAAGAGCGGTTTTTGCTGAGTTTACCTGAGCGGTTGCCTGGTCGACAGCTGCCTGATACTGCACCTGGTCGAGGGTGAAGAGGGTCTGCCCCTGGGTTACGTATTGACCTTCGTCAACATGCACCTTGGTGATGAATCCCGAAACGAGGGGACGCACGTCGATGTCGGTTTTACCTTTGATTGTGGCTGCATAGCTGCTGTTAAGGTCGGTTGAGCCGGCTTCAACTGTGAGCACCGCGATTTCAGGAGCTCCTGCGCCCTGCATCTGCTGGGCCGATTTGTCGCCGCACGATGTGAAAGTGAAAATTGTCGCCGACGCCGCCACAATGGCTGCCAGCGAGTGCACTTTGCGATTCTTCATTGCTTTAACTGTTTAAAATCCGTTATGTTATTTTCTTTTTTACTTCTTGGAAACCTCGGGGATTTATTTGAATCTCCCCCTCTTTGAGACGTCGGGTGATAGCCGCGTTCTTACAAATGATTGGTTGCTTGGCCGAAGGAGCTTTAACATCGCTACAGGCGCTCTTTGGTGCCGTTTGCGGTTCGGGTGAGCATCTTCTCAGCCAATTTCGAGCGCAAAATTACTCAATAGTTATGGGAGGATATATGATATTTGTCATATATACGCATCTTTAACAACTTTTAATATGGTGTGGGATAGTGAGTAAGGATCGATGCCGGAGGCACCGTGGAACCGGGATGAAAAAAACGCGGGGGTGCACCGGGCATTGGCCCGACGCACCCCCGCGGGGTGAGATTATGGAAAGCGGCGGTTATTTAACCACAACTTTTGCGGTTTTGTTGCCGGCTTTTACAATGAAGACTCCGGTGTGGAGCTGGATGCGTACAGTCTGAGCGGCTTCAGCGATGGCAACGGTGCGGCCGTCGGCGGCAAATACGCTTACTTCACCGTCGGTGAGACCGGTCACAACCAATGTGTTGCCGATGGTGCGGATGTTCACACCGGCTGCGGCAGAGGCTGCGTCGATAAGACCCGAAACTGTTACCGAAACGGTGTTGGACGGACGCGATTCACCCTTGTCGTAGACTGCGGTGACGAAGTAGCTGTGGTCGCGGCCTGCCTGCGCCTTGGTGTCGGTGAAGGTGGGCTCGGTCACGGGGGTGTCGGTGATTCTCACGCCGTTGCGGTAAACGTGATAGCCGGCGCGTTCAAGCACCGCGGGAGCGGCATCGGCGGGGATGAAGGTCACGTCGTCGATGAAGAGGAAGTATTTGTCGGTTGAGCGGCTGCGGATGGCGGCATACTTCGAGCCCTCGGGGAGTTTGAAGCGATACTGGGTCCATGCGTTGGGCACGTCGACAACCGAGCCGATTGTGGTGAAGTCGTCGATGTTGGTTGTTGCCGACGAAGCGAGCACCTCAAACGATTCGAGGTAGGCGGGGTCGAAGCTCTTGGCGTAGAAGCTAAGGGCGTGGGGGTGGCTGTGGAGGCGCGGTGTGATTGCCCAGTCGTCGCTCTGGTAGGCGATGTTGCTGCGCATAACATATTCCGACGCTATGTATTGGTTGCCGCTGTGGGCGTTCCAACGGGTGGGATCGGTGCCCTCCTGAATGCCCTGGAGCTGGTTGTTGACAACAAACCACGACTGGAGGTTGGTGCAGGGGAAGCCGGTGGTGTTGGTGCCACCTACGGGAATCTTATCCTCGTCGAGCATCTTCCAGCCGTCAACATTGTTTGTCCATGATTCGGCTGCGTCGAAAGTCTCGGTGAAGGGTTCGCCGGGTGCAACCGATTCGTCGGGATGGCTCCATGTGAGCACTGCACCTTCAGCGCCTGAAGTGGCCGAGAGGTCGCCTACCGATGGAACGGCGGGTGCGATGATGCCCACGCTCACGGTTTCGGTGGTGTTGTCGACCTCAACGTGGTCGTTGTCGCACACGATAACGGCTTTGATTTCGGCATATTCGCCGTGGAGAACGGTGACTGTTTCCTCGAAGGTGAGCACCTTGGTGGTGTTGGGCTCGATGCGCGAACCTTCGGCGAAGTCAACCGGTTCGTCGTTAATCCAGAGTTCAACGGTGTAGTTGTTGATTGTTGACTCGCCGATGTTGGAAACGGTTACGTTAACCTCGAAAGGTTTGTCAACGTCGGCCACAGTGGGAGCGGTGATTGCCGCTGCCGAGAGGTTGAAGTCGACATAGCTGCTCACGCGCAGGTTGTCGAGTGTGTAGAACGCGAGCTGGGGAGTTTTGGGCTCGATGCGGAAAATCACGCTCTGGCCTTCATAGTCGGAGAGGGGGATGATTACCTTGTTCCACTGGTTGGCCTCGCCTGTTTCGCACACTCTCACGGCCTCAACGGGGCGGAAGCCTTCGCCGTCGCCGTTGTCAACCTGGAGTTCGAGCTGGTTGGAGGGTGCGGAGATTGAGGAGATGAAGTTGTAGGTGTAGAACGAGAAGGCGGGGTTGCTGAGGCCTTCGAGGTCCATCTTGCCGGTTACGAGGGCTGTGAGGTCGCCGTAGCATTCAAAGTAGGCGAAGCCGCCGTCGCCGTCCTGAGGCTGGATGCCCCAGTCGGTCTGTGTCGACACGAACTGCCAGGGTGAGTTGCCCTTGATGTAGTTGTAGCCGAAAATCGAGGAGATGGTGCGGTTCTTGAACGATTCGCTCCAGGGGGTGGGATAGGGGGTGCCCACAGGCTTGTAGGCTGTGGCTGCCATCTTATCCGACTCGCCGCCGGCGGTTACGGCATAGACACCGAACTGGCAGAAGGCCTGTTCACCCTCCTCAACGGCGGTGATGGTTACTGAGTTTTCGGTAACGTTGTCGGCAACCACGTTGTATTCGCGGTCGATAACGCGGTAGGTCACCGCGTCGGCACCGAATGTGTTGCCCTCCACGTCGGTGGTGACGGGTGTCCATGAGATGGTCACCTTGCCGGTGTTGCCATCCTCAATCATGACGGCTGCTTCGGGGGCAACCGGTTTGCGGGCGCCAACGAGCACTTCGGCTTCGGCAGCGGGACCTTCGCCCTTGTCGTTGATTGCGATGACGGTGTAGAGGTGTGTTCCGAGTGTGAGGTCGTCGGCTTTGTCGGTGTAGACAACTTCAGCACCGGCTGCGATATTCTCGGTGAGTGTGGCGATGAGTTCGCCGTCGCGTGCGATGGTCACCGAGGTAACTTTGGTTTCGTCGGTGAGGGGGTCGCCGCCGAGGGTCTTGTCGGGAACGTTGAATGTGAGTGTGGCCTGACGGGTGCCGTCAACGGGCGATTCGGCTTTGAGGTTGGCCGGGGCAGCGGGAGCTGCTGCGGTGATACCGTCGCCGATGGTGAATGAAACGAGGTCGATGGTGTTGGAGGGCGCTGCGCTCTTTGCGTGGAAGCCGATGTAGATTTTCCCGGCCTCTTTCACTGAAATCTCACCCATGAATTCGAGTGCTGAATAGCTCTTGAACTCAGTGGCCTCGATCAGGGTGTTGGTCATGGCCTCGGGGGTGGGTTCGGTGCCCCACATCACTTCGATTGTCTCGTTGTAGTAGTTGGAGGTCTTGAGGGTGGCGGTGAAGGGGTAGGATGTTCCGGCGCGAACTTTCACTGCGGGTGTGATAGCCCAGTCGTCGAAGCCTTTCGAGCCGTAGACCTCAAGAAGCTTGTAGGACGAGGAGTATTTCCAGAGTGTTCCGTCGCCGTTGGCATCGAGGATTGTCCATCCGGCCAAAGCGGTAGCGGCGGGGAAGGTGCCCTCAAACGGGGGTGTGATGGGACCCATTGAGATGACGGGCGACTTGGCTTCGGGCGATTTGAGGCCGGTCACAGTTGAGGTAACGCCATAGGTGTAGTCAACGCGCACTTCAGTTTCGGGAAGTTCGTCGGTGAGAGAGCGGGGAGTGCCGGTGAATTCCTCGGCCAGAACCTTATTATCGGGGTAGCGCACAATGCGGTAGGTGGCGTTGGAGTAGTCAACGTTACCGCCGTTAACACCTGTTGATGAGGGTGAGCTCCAGCTCAGAGTTACGGTGTTGCCCGAAACGGTGGCGGTGACAGTGGAAGCCTTGGGGGTATCGGGACCCACAAACTTGCGTGTGCCGTAGCTGTCGGATTCGCCTGCCTCGTTGGAGGTGGTGATTGTGAAATAATAGTTGTCGGGGGTCTCCAGAGTCACGGGAATCTCGGTGCGCTTGTAGCCGGCCTCGCAATCGCCTGTGGCAATCACGTCGCCGTTGGCGCGGAGGGTGTAGGTGAGCGGAGCGCCGGCCTCGAACGCTGTTCCGCCGGCAGTGGCGCGCGGTGTGTAGAAGTAGATTTTACCGCTCATTGATGAGCCGGAGAAGCTTGTCGACATCGACGAGACTTTTGCGGGTGCGTCGGGTGAGATTACTTTCTCGGGTTCGGGAACGAAAATGCCGCAGAGCTGCTCTTCGTTCAGAAGGTCGTAGAGCTTGGTGGCGGTGGCGGTTTTGATGTCGACTTCGTAGAGGCCGAAGTTGTCGTCGGTGGTAACCGACCAATACATCTTGTCGGTGGCGGTGTCGATGGTGGCATCGCCGAGATAGGTTGATTCAACACCTGTGGATCCCACGAGGGTCATTTCACCGTTGAGCAGGTTGACGGTGTAGAGGTCGCCGTTGCGCTCGATGGCATAGAGGGTGCCGTCGGAAGAGAACGCACAACCGCTCCAAGGGCGTTCGATGGGGCAGATGGTGCGTTTGATGCCGAAATAGGAGTAGTTCCACTCCACGAAGTTGTAGCCGTTGCGCTCGGCGTTGATGAAGCAGCCGTAGGCTTCGTCGCGGCGGGGCGAATAGGCCATTGTGGTGGCTACATATTCGATTTTGCCCGAAAAGGAGTCATATTCGCTCCAATCGCTCATTTTGTATTCGAGGGTTCTGATTTCCTCAAATCCCATCATTTCCATGTAGCGGTTGGCGTAGTAGGAGCCGTTGGCTGCGATGCCGCCACCGCTTGCCATGATGCCGGAGGCAAGGCTTGTGGGGTTGTAGGAGCTTACGGGATAGCTCCACATGCCAATAACGTTGTCGGGATAAACAACACTTGCATAGACTGTTGTCTCGCCGTTGGCTGCTGCTTTCAGCGGAGCCTTGGCACGCGGAGCGGCCGGGGTTGAAGCGGCGGGAGCACCTGTGAATGCAGTTGAGTTTGAAGCCCTCAGACCGAGCAGTTCGGAGAGGGGTTTCTGTGCGAGGGGAGCGGCATTAAGCGATGCGGCGCTTAGAAATGCAATTACCCCCCCAATTAGGGTAAAAGTTTTTCTCATCACGAGGTTATTATGTAATAAAAATTAATTGGTTTCTCGAAAACTGCTTTTGGAGAGATTGATTAAGAGCTTTTGAAAATTGGATTTTACACTTGTTATAGAATCGTTTTGATGCAAATTTACAATTTTTAATAGCATTTGGCAAGCTTTTGCTGAATATTTTGAGGTTTTTGTGCTCGATGCAGCGCTTAGGCTTGCAAAAGGGTATTATTGGCTGGTGGCGGAAGTGCACTTATTTCCAGGCCCCGTTAAATATTATGGTCTGTGTTGTTGCGGGGGAAAGAGATTATGGGGGAAGCGTTCTGGAGTGTCGGAAGTGTTAATGAATATTTACCAAATTATCGTTAATGGCTGAAAATGTAAAATAAGGTTAAATGCAACTGATTTTCTCCTCGAAAATTATGTTTTACAACAGCAAAGAGTATATCTTTGCATCAGTTTTTCATGGTATTAGATTTAAGGTAAGAAGATTATTCGTCGTGACGACGAGTAATTTTTTTTTGTGGGTATGCGAGGGGGGTAGTTTTTAGAGGCTGCGCGGTAGTGTCATTCGGCGTAGCCGCACGTAGAGCCGCCATATATGGCGGCTCGGGAAACGTGGTGGTTACAACCGGCGGGCTGCGCACGCCTCACTCCCGGACGATTGGATTCCCCCGACGCCTTCGCTGCGCTCCGGCGGCGGGGGTTACGAAGAAATCGGCGGGCTTCGCACGCCGGCTGAGGCAGGGGCTGCATTCGGCTGAGCCGCACGTAGAGCCGCCATACATGGCGGCTTGGGGGAAGAGGGTCCTTAATGACATTGTGGAGGGCAGGTTGCAAGCCGCCATGTATGGCGGCTCTACGTGGTGGGGCAGGATTCGTGTGTGGGGGGTGTTGCATCCGCCGGGTTGGCATGCGATAGGATAAAATTAAGCGGGGCGGCATGGATTCCATGCCGCCCCGTTGTGCTGTTTAGCTTTGGGAAGGATTATTTCTTTTCGTCGGTGTCGGCTTTTGCCGTGGGGTTCGACTTTTTGTAGCGTGCGTTGAGGCCTTCGATGATGTCGTTGGTGATGTCGAGGGCGGGATTGAAGTGCTCGCCGGGAGCGAAAAGAAGAATGGCGTCGTAGTGACGTGTTTTGTTGTATTCGGCAAGGAAGTTGTTCACTGAATCGATGAATTCCTCCTGCTGACGGAGAGCCTCCTCCTGTGCGCGTGCCTGCAGAGAGCCGAGGTAGTTCTGTGCGGCCTGCTGCTTTTTGTTGAGCTCGGCCATGTCGGCGTTGTAGGATGCCTCGGAGAGGTAGCCGTTGTTCTGCATTTTCTGCTGGATGTTGGCAGCCATGCGGTTGAGCTCACCTTCGCGCGAACGCTGGGCGTTCTGCAACTCGGTCATAGTGCGCAGGTTGGCTTCGTTGAATGTTTTAACAAGCTCATAGTTCGACATCACCGAATCCATGTTGTAGTAGCGGATGTTGGTGGTGGGCTCGAACGATTCGCTTTCAACCTTCACTGTTTTCTTTGCGGTGTTTTCGGACGCTTCAGCGGTGGTTTCCTTAGTGTTGGAGCAGGCCGAACCCATCAGGAGAACGGCGAGTGAAGCGGCAGCGAATGCTGGTTTTTTCATTGGTTTGAAAGATTGTTATTTCTTTTTTTATGTTTCGATTTGTTTTTGAGTGCGGGGAGGTCGTGGACATGCCCCGAGGGAAACTTGCCCCCTTTCACGAAAAGCGCTTTTACCCCCATTAACAGGATGGCTGCCAGAAGCAATGCCAGAGTGAGCATCAGCACTTTCATGTTGTTGAAATCTTAATTTGTCGCAAATATAGGAAAGTTACCTTACATTTTCGCAATATGTAAATTTTATTTTGTAACTTAGGCGGTGAGAAAGGGGTGATTTAACAGAATTTTCCATTCTCAAACTAATTTTAAACAAAGGCTTGCCCCTTGTTGTTTTTGGTGTGGATGTGCCTGAAACATCAACAAAACAATGCAAGCCGCCATGTATGGAGGCTCCACCGAATGACCTCTAACAACTGAAAACTAAAAACTCAAAACTAAATAACGATGCAAGTAAAAGACCTCCAGCCCAAGGCTGTTTTCGAGATTTTCGATGCCATCACGAAAATCCCCCGTCCCTCAAAGAAAGAGGAGAAAATCCGCAAATATATCCTCGATTTCGCCAAAGAGCATGGTATTGACGCCCATGCCGATGAAATCGGAAACGTTATCATGCGCAAGCCCGCCACTCCGGGTCATGAAAATGCCCCCACAGTGATTCTGCAGGGCCACATGGATATGGTGTGCGAAAGCAACGACAAGAGCTTCAACTTCGAGACTACCCCCATCACCACCATAGTTGACGGCGATTGGGTGCGTGCCGACGGAACAACCCTCGGTGCCGACAACGGCATAGGCGTTGCTGCCGCTCTGGCAATCATGACCGACGACACTCTGGTTCACGGTCCCCTCGAAGTGCTCATCACTATGGATGAGGAGACCGGCATGACAGGTGCCAACAACCTCAAGAACGACGAGCTCACCGGCACTATCCTCATCAACCTCGACTCGGAGGATGACGCCGAAGTGTTTGTTGGTTGCGCCGGCGGCATCGACACCGTGGCAACGTTCAAATACAAACGTTCGATTGCACCCGCCGATTTCCACTATTTCCGTTTCGACGTGCGCAACGGTCTGGGCGGCCACTCGGGTGGCGACATCCATCTGGGTCGTGCCAATGCCAACCAGCTTGTTGCCCGCTTCCTGTTCAACCTCATGAAAAAATATGAGCTCACAGTCAGTGAAATCGACGGCGGCAACCTTCGCAACGCCATCCCCCGCGCAGCTCATGTGGTGTTTGGTGTTCACACTTCTAAAAAAGAGGATGTGCGCATCGAGTTCAACCGCTATGCCGCCGACATCGAGAAGGAATACAAAGGGCTCGAAACCACTATGGAGCTTAACCTCGAGACTGCCGACAAACCCGACTTCGCCGTTGATTCGGCCACCACACGCAATCTCGTGCTGGCGCTTTACAGCGCTCCTCACGGCGTGATTTCGATGAGCCGCGACCTCGAAGGCCTGGTTGAGACCTCAACCAACCTCGCTTCGGTGAAGATGAAAGCCAACGACGAAATTATTGTCACCACATCGCAGCGTTCGTCGGTCGACTCGCGCAAATACGACATCGCCAACCGTGTGGAAGCTCTCTTCACCCTGGCAGGTGCTGTTGTTGAACATGGCGACGGCTACCCCGCATGGACTCCCAACATGGATTCAACAATCATGAAGCTCGCCTCCGACGCCTACGAGGAACTCTACGGCGTGCGT
Source organism: uncultured Muribaculaceae bacterium (assembly GCA_910586565.1). Taxonomy (GTDB): domain Bacteria; phylum Bacteroidota; class Bacteroidia; order Bacteroidales; family Muribaculaceae; genus UBA7173. The sequence goes on from CAJUIT010000003.1 coordinate 100,332, forward strand.
CCCGCAATCAAGGCTATCCACGCCGGTTTGGAATGCGCTCTGTTCCAGCAGAACTATCCCGGCCTCGACATGGTTTCGTTCGGCCCCACACTGCGCGACGTTCACTCCCCCTCCGAACGTATGCACATCCCTGCAGTTGAACGTTTCTGGCAGCAGCTTCGCCGCACCCTCGAGAAGGTTGCCGACATTAAAAAATAACTGCGGGTGCTCATGATGTAAATCAATAGATGATGCACCTCCGCAACACAACGCTTTATTCACTACTGACAGCCGCATTGGTGTCGCTCGTCCCGCTGATGGGAAGTGCGACAGCCGGTGCGGCTGTCGGTGTGGAAGAGCCGGGTGCATGCACCCATCCGCTTCCGCCGCTCGCCCCCGATTCGGTGGCCGATTTCAAGTTGGGTTTCGATTTCGACCCCGAGGATGTGGAACTTTCCACATTCGACCCCGAAAACTGGCTCGACTCCACCCTTGTTGAACCTTCGGTGAAATTGCCCGAAGGAAGGTTCTATACCCTCACCGACGACGACTACCGCGAAGTGGCCGAGGAGTTGGGGGTTGAAACAGCGGCGATTAAGGCTGTTGTCGATATCGAAGCGGGGCGCTCTCACCAGGGATTCTGGTCGCCCGGAAAGCCCTTGATTAACTTCGACCTCACGATGTATCGCAAATTCGCCCCGCGCTATGGTGTGTCGCTCAAAAAGGCGCAGAAATCGGCGCCGGTGATTTTTGCGCGTCCCGACACAAAGCGCTACGGGTCATATCAGGCAGCCCAGCAGGCACGCCTCGATGCCGCCTGCAACATCGAACGCCGGTCGGCGTTGGAGAGCACCTTCTGGGGGATGTTTCAGATTGGCGGATTCAACTGGCGCAAGTGCGGAGCTGAAAGTGTGGAGGATTTTGTGAATCTCATGAGCCGCTCGGAGCGCGACCAACTTGAGCTTTTTGCCCGGTTCATCGCCAATAACGGCATGCTCGACGACATCCGCAACAAGCGTTGGCTGAAGTTCGCATTGAAATATAACGGACCGAAAGCCAAGTCGCGCGGCTATCACACCCGCCTTGCGGCCTCCTACAAGCGTCATAAAGCCGCCGAAAAATAACATGAAGTGTGAACCTCATCGGGCGGTTCGCCGTTCATGCATCATCGACTAATAACTCAAAACTAATAACTCAATACTAACAACTACCCCTCCCATGCATTTCACAGGTTTGCTGTTAGGTATCAGCACATTCCTTATCATTGGCATTTTTCACCCGGTTGTGGTGAAGTTTTATTATTGGTTCGGCACGCGTTGCTGGTGGTGGTTCCTTCTGTTGGGAATCGTTGCCGCCGGGGCGTCGCTTTTTGTTGAATCGATTTTCCCCCAGACTCTTCTCGGCGTTCTGGCATTCTCCTCATTCTGGACGGTGCGCGAAATCTTTGAGCAGCGCGACCGCGTTGCCAAAGGTTGGTTCCCGGCCAATCCAAAGCGGGAAGTCAGAAGTCAGAAATCAGAAGTCAGAAATCAGAAGTGAGAGGTTCGGCGAAGCCGCACGTAGAGCCGCTATATATGGCGGCTTGATGAAGCTGTAAGCTATACAAAATCTATAAGAATAAGCCGATGGTGGCAAACTGCACGCAGTTTGCCACCATCGGCTTATTTCTGTTATCTGTGGATGTTTCTGATGGATGCGGGGCCTTGTCAGATGGTGATTTCGCCGCAGAGGGGGTGGTGGAGGCAACGCGAAACTTGCGAGGCGGTGAGCCCGGTGCCGAAGAGGAACATCATTTTGGTGAGGGCTGCCTCGGTGGTGATGTCGTGGCCGGAGATTACGCCGGCTTTGTCGAGCAGGTTGCCGGTGTAGTAGCGTTTCTGACGCACACCGCCGTTGACGCATTGCGTAACGTTCATAATCACCACGCCGCGGTCTACAGCCCGGCGGATGGCTTCGTTGAACCATTTGGCCGTGGGTGCGTTTCCGGCACCGTAGGTTTTGAGCACAATCCCTTTCACTCCGGGGGTTTCGAGCTGTTGCACGAGGCTGGCTTCTGTCATGCCGGGGTTAACGTAAACAACTATGATGTCGGTGTTTAAGCCGGTGTGCACTTTCAGCGGGCGCTTTTCTTTCACGCGCCAAAGGGCATCGTGGTTGAATTGGATTGAAAGACCGATTTTGGCAAGCGAGGGGTAGTTGTTGCTCTTGAACGCATTGAAGTTGTCGGCGCTCATTTTTGTGGAGCGGTTGCCGCGCCACAGGTAGTTTTCAAAGAGGATTGCCACCTCCTGCACCATCGGTTCGCCGTTCACCGGGTCGGTGGCGGCGGCAATCTGCAGGGCGGTTATCAAGTTTTCCTCACCGTCGGTTCGCACCTCGCCGATTGGAAGCTGCGAGCCGGTGATAATCACCGGTTTGTGCAGATTCTCAAGCATGAACGACAGCGCCGAGGCGGTATAGGCCATCGTGTCGGTGCCGTGAAGCACCACAAAGCCGTCGAACTCGTTGTAGTGCCGCCCTATTTCCGAGGCAATCTGCTGCCAGTGGGTGGGGTTGATGTTACTCGAATCGATTGGAGGGTCGAACTGAATGTGCTCGATGTCGAAGTCGAGCATCTTGATTTTCGGCACATTATCGATGAGGTGTGTGAAATCGAACGGGCTGAGAGTGCCTGTTTCGGGATCTTCAATCATGCCGATGGTTCCCCCCGTGTAGATGATGAGGATGCGTGGACGATGTGCCGATTGTTCCATGTTGTGAGATTGTGGGCTTTAAAGGATGCAACAACTGTTGGGTTCACACATTTGGGAAGGGAAGCCGCGGAGACTCCCCTCCGCTATTTGACTTGGGCGCCGGGGGTAACTGCACCGGTAGGTCCAATCACAACCAGAGATCCGTCGGGGTTCTGTGCCGACAGTATCATTCCCTGTGAGGTAACGCCTTTGAGTTTGCGGGGTGCAAAGTTGGCCACGAAGCACACCTGCTTGCCAACGAGGTCGGCGGGGTCGTAGAATTTGGCGATACCGCTCACGATTGTGCGCTGCTCCATGCCGTCGTCAATGAGGAACTGCAGCAGTTTGTCGGCTTTGGGAACACGCGAGCACTCTTTCACGGTGCCCACGCGGATGTCGACTTTCATAAAGTCGTCGAAGGGCACATCGGGTTGCTGGGGTTCGGGTTTCCAATTTTTGAGTTTGTTCTCCTCCTTTATGCGGGCGAGGCGGTCGAGCTGAGCCTGCACGGCATCGTCCTCGATTTTCTCAAAGAGAAGTTCGGGTTGGCCGAGTGCGGTTCCGGCGGCCACGATGTCGGCACGGCCGAGGTCGCTCCATTTCATGTCGGAGAGGCCAAGCATGCCGGCGAGTTTTGCAGCCATGAAGGGGAGGAACGGTTCGAAGGCAACGGCGATGTTGCCGCAAATCTGCAATGCCACATTGAGGATTGTTGCCACGCGTTCCATGTCGGTTTTGGCAACTTTCCACGGCTCTGTTTCCTGGAGATATTTGTTGCCGAGGCGGGCAATGTTCATGGCATCCTTGAGAGCTTCGCGGAAGTGGAAAGTCTCAAGGTTGGCGGTGAGAGCCTCGCGGATGGTTGTGATTTCGGCCAGCGCGTCGCTGTCGATGGGCTGCAGGGTGCCGGCGGCGGGCACTTTGCCGTCGAAATATTTGTGTGTGAGCACCACGGCACGGTTAACGAAGTTGCCGAGGATGGCCACGAGTTCGGAGTTGTTGCGGCTCTGGAAGTCGCGCCATGTGAAGTCGTTATCCTTGGTTTCGGGGGCGTTGGCGGTGAGCACGTAGCGCAGCACGTCCTGTTTGCCGGGGAAGTCGCGCAGATATTCGTGCAGCCAGATGGCCCAGTTGCGCGAGGTTGAGATTTTATCGCCTTCGAGGTTGAGGAACTCGTTGGCGGGCACGTTGTCGGGGAGCTGGAAGTTGTCGCCGTAGGCCATGAGCATGGCGGGGAAGATGATGCAGTGGAACACGATGTTATCCTTGCCGATGAAGTTGATTACACGTGTTTCGGGGTCTTTCCAATATGTTTCCCAGCTGTCGGGGAGGAGTTCTTTGGTGTTGGAGATGTAGCCGATGGGTGCGTCGAACCACACGTAGAGCACTTTTCCGTCGGCACCTTCAACAGGCACGGGCACGCCCCAGTCGAGGTCGCGGCTCACGGCGCGTGGCTGCAATCCGAGGTCAATCCACGATTTGCACTGGCCGTAGACGTTGGTTTTCCATTCCTTGTGCCCTTCGAGAATCCACTTGCTCAGTGCGCCCTCCCAACGGTCGAGGGGGAGATACCAGTGTTTGGTTTCCTTCAGCACGGGGGTGTTGCCGGTGATTGCGCTCTTGGGGTTGATGAGGTCGGTGGCGTTGAGCGATGTGCCGCAGGCTTCGCACTGGTCGCCATAGGCGCGGGGGTTGTGGCAATGGGGGCATTCGCCTGTCACATAGCGGTCGGCAAGAAACTGGTTGGCTTTCTCGTCGAAGAGCTGCATGGAGGTTTTCTCCACAAACTGGCCGTTGTCGTAGAGGCGGCGGAAGAATTCCGATGCTGTGGCGCCATGGATGTCGGATGTGGTGCGGGAATAGATGTCGAACGACACGCCGAGTTCTTCAAACGAATCCTTGATTATGTTGTGGTAACGGTCAACGATATCCTGCGGGGTCACACCTTCGGCTTTCGCTTTGATGGTGATGGGCACGCCGTGTTCGTCGCTGCCTCCAATCATCACCACATCCTCGCCGCGCAGGCGCAGGAAACGGGTGTAGATATCGGCGGGAACATACACGCCGGCGAGGTGACCGATGTGAACGGGACCGTTGGCGTAGGGGAGAGCGGTGGTGACAAGGGTACGTTTGAATTTCTTCTCCATAATAAATTCTCTTATCTGATGTTATCGCGCCAATTCCTTTCCGGCTCCTGACTGCGGAGCCTCCGGGCGAAGATGGCGGATTATATTAAAGCCTTGTAATTGAATGGTTGGGTTTAAACTGCAAAATTATATATTTTATTTCAATAATGAAATGTAAAATCTCTCGCTGTCATTCTTTTTTCACACGAAGAAAGGCGGCACGCCGAGGTTTGACGTGCCGCCTGTGTGAAAAAGGTTTTGGGTGAGGGTTATTTGACGATTGCTTTGCGAACGGTTCCGTCGGAGTATTTTACGATGAACAGGCCGCCGCGGGCATTGTCGAGGTTCACCTGTTTGCCGTCGGGGGTGAAGGCGGCAACGGCAACTGCCGGTGAGCTGTCGGCGGTGGCAGAAGTGATTCCGGCAACTTCGGAAACCTTGATGGTTTTCTTCACGCCGGGAGCGGAGATTGTGAGTTCGCCATCGGCAATCACTTCGGCGTCATTGTGAGCTATGGTAATCGCACCTTCGTGATAGCGGCCTGTTGCGGTGGCTTCAACTCCGGCAGGGCAATCGATGGTGAGTTCCGAGCCGTCGTAGTAGCTCTTGAAAGGCACGGTGACGGGTGTGCCATCCTGTGGCAACGCAATCTCCTCGGTTTCGCATTCCAGCCAGGGGTAGTGGCCGCTGAGGTTGATGGCAAATGCATTGTAGCAGTCGCCATATTCACCTGTCTCATAGCACATGGCCGAGAAACTTGTGCGGTAAAAATCAGCGTCTATTTTGAGTTTTTTCATCAACCAACCGTGGCACAAGAAATCGGCGTGGGGAAGTGCCGACTGCATTGGTGCGAAGTAGGTGACTTCGGGAGAGTTGAACCCTGTGAACAGAACAATGTAGGCAACGTGGCTGTTGTCGAGCACTGCAGGGGCATCGAAATCGAAGGGGATGGTTAGAAGCTGATTCGTGCCGAGGTCATAGCGGGCGATGTCGGCACCTGAGCAAGTTGCGGTAGCCACGGGATCGTCGAGAACGGGCTCATATTTATCAGATACGTAGAAAATCTCGATTTTGAATTCGGCAGCTTCAGACACTTGACCCACGCCGAGCACATGCACGCCGTTGACAACCAAAGGTGCGGCAGCGGGGTAGATGAAGTTGAGTATACCTTCAAGGCGCACGTCGTCGCCTTCAGAGGCTTCGTAGCCGTTGAGCGTCACATTGAGCCAATACTTGTCGGTGTTTTCATTATGGCCGAAAACGGGCATTGCCATGTCACCGAATTCCGGCACATCCTTGATAAGGTAGGTTAGACCGTCGGTGTTGGGCTCATAGGGGAGCAAGCCTGTTTTCCAGATTGATTTTGTTCCCGATTCGGTGTCGGTAATCTCAAATTCGGGTTTACCGCCGGCCTGCAGGTAATCGTGCGGCATGGTGAATGAGCCTTCGGAGGTGCCGGGGGCTGAAGCGTTCAGCACGGGCAGGTAGTACATGTTGTTGCGGCGGGTAAAAGCTGAGGTGTAGTCGGGTGTGTAGGTTACGGTGAGCATATCCTGCTCGTCGGAGGTGGCCCAGTCGTTGGTCACGGGGTCGTGGAACATCCACGAATATGTGGCGTCGTAGTTATAGGTGGTATTTTCCCAACTGATGGGGGCGAGAACAGGATATTGTGCTATTTTCAGACCGAGTGAGCCGGCACCGGGTGAGCGGTCGTACCCCCAGTAGAGGGTTTCGAACGGTGCTGAGTAGCACACCCCATCGAGCGAGGGGAGGGCGATTGAAATCGCGTCGAGAATCGCGGTGTCGCCGTCGGTGCCGACATAACGGAATGCAATCTGCACGTTTTTGCCGGCAAATTCATTGAGGCTGAACTGTTGGCGATGGAAATCCATCCCTGCCATCAACAGGTCGTAGCCCGAAGTGTTGGCATATTGTTCCATGAGGGTCCAGCATTTCTGCCATTCGGCCCCCTCGGGCTTCACCAGCACCTCGATGTCGCAAATGATGTGACGTTCGGTGAAATCGTATGTCTCCCAATCCACATATTGCACGTCGTAGTAAAAGAACGGTTGGGTGAAAATCCAGAAAGTGAGCATTTCGTTTTCGTTCACTTTCACCGTGGGGGAGATGAGCCATTCGTCCTGTGCGAGTCCTTCTTCGGAGAAGTTGATGAAGCAGCCGTTGTTGCCGTCGGGGGGTGCGGGATAGCCATAGTTCACCGGAACGAGGTCGACACCCCATTTTGCTTTTGTCGAGAGGTTGGCATCACCTTTCGATTCCATTGACCATCCTTCCGGAAGCCAACCTTCGGTACCATCCCATGCTTCAAAACTTTCGCTGAATGCGGCATTGTCAGATGCAGCGGCAGCAGCGGCTTTCGCAACATTGCGACGGGCGGGTTGTTTAAGCGATTTTGAGTCGAGCGGCCGTGCAACCTGTTTGCTTATGTGGCCATTGGGTGCGCCTACAGCATTTATTCTGACCTGTTTTGCGGGAGAGGAGAGCGTTCTTGCAGTGAGTTGTTTGGCGTGCATCGGAACAATCGCTCCCTTTTCGGCAGCGAGTTTAACGCCCTGAGCCGATGGAGTGGCTGCGTTTAAGCAAAGTGTCGAGGCCGCCATTGCTAATAGTAAATGATGTTTCATAATAATTGTGTTGAAATGTAATTAAATAATATTTATTTAATGGGGTGTAATTGGGTGTTTGATAAGTTTGTGTTGGTTATCTGTAAATAATAATAAGTGTGGTTGGAGTGCGCAAAAGTATGTAAAAATAATAATCCGACAAAATTTTTGCCGGATTATTATTAAAAAATGGGTAAAAGTGTTTTATGGGGCTTGTTAAAGCATGAGGCGGTAGATTGCTTCGGTGTCGGCGGGATAGAGGGGGTGGTAGGGGCCGAATGGCAGCCCTTTGTCCTCGTGGAATTTGCTGACCAGCAGCGGAATGTCGGGGTTGTCGATGCCGAGCTCGCCCAATGTTACGGGGAGGCCGATTGATTTGAAAAACTCTTTCAGGCATTTAACGGCAGCGAGGGCATCGGTGCGGTCGTTGCCGGAGTTTTCTATGTTGAACACGCGGCGGCCGAACTGCGCGATTTTCCCGGGTTGGCACGATGCCATGAAGGTCATCCATGCGGGAAACACAACGGCCAGCCCGGCGCCGTGGGTCACACCGTAGAGGGCCGAGAGCTCATGTTCCAGGCCGTGCGACGACCAGTCCTCCTTCCGGCCGCATCCGCAGATGCCGTTGTGAGCCAGCGTGCCTGCCCACATTATGTTGGCGCGTGCCTGATAGTTGCACGGGTCGGCCATTACGCGCGGAGCTTCGGTGATGATGGCTTTCAGCACCCCCTCGGCCACACGGTCGGTGGTTTCCACCTCGTCGGTTGTGGTGAAATAGCGCTCCATGATGTGTGCCATCATGTCGGCGATGCCGCTGGCGGTCTGATAGGGTGGGAGGGTGAATGTCAGCTCGGGATTCATCACAGCGAACCGAGGGCGCAGGGCCATGTCGGTGCGCAGGCTTATTTTGTGCATGCCGTCGAGCTTGGTTATCACCGAATTGCCGCTCCCCTCGCTTCCGGCGGCGGGGATTGTGAGCACTACACCCACGGGGAGGGCGATCTCCATCACGGCTTTTCCGGCCCAGAAATCCCAGAAGTCACCGTCGTAGGGCACACCTCCGGCAACCGCCTTGGCGGTGTCGATAACCGAGCCGCCACCAACGGCGAGAACACCGTCGACCCCCTCGCGGCGGCAGAGGTCGATACCCTCATACACGCGGTCGTCGGTAGGGTTGGGCTGTATGCCACCCAATTCCACCCAGTCCACGCCGGCAGCGCGCAATGAGTCGGTCACACGGTCGAGCAGGCCGCTGCGGCGGGCAGAGCCCCCTCCATAAACAACGAGCACCTTGCGGCACCCCATGCGGGCAGTGAGTTCGCCCGTTTGCGATTCAACCCCTTTGCCAAACACATAGCGTGTGGGGGAGCAATAGCTGAAATTATCCATTGATTGAAGTTCTGAATAGTTGCTGATGCCGCAAATTTAACGGTTTCCACTTGGATTGGCAAACACTGTTTGTTTCGGCTGTGAATGTATTTTAAACAAACTCTAACACGCCCGGGCTCCCCGCCCCGGGGGCATTTTGCTTTTTTAGCAGCTCGCTGCATCGGCATGTCGGTAAAAATGAGTAATTTCGCATGCTTATAAATATCCCTTTCAATCCGAAAGAATTATGAAATTGACAGAAAAGCGCAGCAGCATGCTCCACGGCATTCTGCTCATAGGTCTTTTTTCATGCGCGGCCTTTTATATAGGGAGTGCCAAAGTGTTTGTCGACCTCTCGTTCAGTCCGATGATTATCGGCATCATTCTCGGCATGCTCTATGCCAACAGTCTGCGCAATCATCTTCCCGAAACATGGGTGCCCGGCATTCAGTTCTGTTCAAAGAAACTGCTGCGGTTGGGCATTATCCTCTACGGTTTCCGACTCACATTCCAGGATGTGCTTAATGTTGGCACCGCCGGCATAGCCATCGATGCGGTAGTGGTAACTGTCACGATTTTAGGGGGTATCATGATTGGCAAACTGCTGAAGATGGACCGCGAAATCGCCCTGCTCACCTCAATAGGGAGCGGCATCTGTGGAGCGGCAGCCGTGCTCGGTGCAGAGTCAACCATCCGCACCAAACCCTATAAAACCGCTGTTGCCGTTGCCACAGTGGTGATTTTCGGCACCATCTCCATGTTCCTCTATCCTATCGCCTACCGCTCGGGGCTTCTTGAGCTCACCCCCAAAGAGATGGGAATCTATGCAGGGTCAACCCTCCATGAGGTTGCCCATGCCGTAGGTGCCGGCAATGCGATGGGTGAGGCCATTGCCAACGATGCCATCATCGTGAAAATGATTCGTGTGATGCTGCTCGTGCCGGTGTTGCTCATTTTAGGCTACTGGGTGGCTCTCAAAGCCCGCAACACCAAAGGTGCCACAACCGAGAAGGGGAAAGTGGCCGTGCCCTGGTTTGCCGTAGGCTTTTTGGCGGTGATTGGCTTCAATTCATTCAACCTGCTTCCCGCCGAGGCTGTCGACGTTATCAACTACATCGACACTTTCCTGCTCACAATGGCTATGGTGGCGTTGGGCGCTGAAACAAGCATCGATAAATTCAAAAAAGCCGGTGCCAATCCATTTGTGCTTGCCCTGATTCTCGACATCTGGCTTATCGGCGGCGGTTGGGTGCTCGCCAAATATGTTGCGCCCGCGCTGATAAATTGAGCGTCACTGTTGTTATATCATAAGTAGCCGGTTAAATTTGACCGCTACTGTTTTATGAATTTAACCGGCTACTTAAACGATTATTTATGAGAAAACTCCCCGTCATACTTCTTGCCGCCGCAACCGGCGCCGCCATGTTCACCGTGGCCGAAACACGCAGCTCGAAAGGTGAGATTGCGCGTAACCTCGACATTTTTACCTCAATTTACAAGGCGTTGCAAACCAACTACGTCGATACAATCGACGCCGACAAATCAATGACCACGGCCATCGGTGCCATGCTCAACGAGATTGACCCCTACACCGAATATATTCCCGAAAAGGACCAGGATGAGTTCATGACCATCTCCACCGGCGAATATGGGGGTATCGGCTCATATATCGGCGAGCGCGACGGCAACGTCTATGTAACCGAGCCGCGCAAAGGGTCGCCCGCCCAGAAAGCGGGGTTGCGTCCCGGCGACGTGTTCTATATCATCGACGGCGACACCGTGACGGGCCTCAAGAGCGCCGAGGTGAGCAAACGCCTCAAAGGTCAGGCCGGCACCGATGTGTCGGTGACGGTGAAACGCCCCTACGTGGCCGATTCGCTCCGCTCGTTCACCCTCACCCGAGAGAAAATTGAAATCGACCCCGTGCCCTACTACGGGGTGGTAAAAGGCAACATCGGCTATATTCAGCTCACCACTTTCAACGAGAAAACATTCGGGAAAACCCGCGATGCCCTTGAGGAGCTGAAAAAGAACCCCGAAGTGAAATCAATCGTGCTCGACCTCCGCGGCAACGGCGGCGGCCTGCTTGAGAGCGCCGTGCAAGTGGTGGGGCTTTTCGTTCCGAAAGGCACCGAGGTTGTGCGCACCCGTGGCAAGGGGCTCCTCAACGAGAAAATCTATAAAACCACACAGAATCCTGTCGACACGGAAATTCCTCTCGCTGTAATGGTGAACGGAGGGTCGGCCTCGGCCGCCGAGATTGTCACCGGGGCGTTGCAGGACCTCGACCGTGCCGTCATTGTGGGTGAGCGTTCCTTCGGCAAAGGACTCGTGCAGTCAACCCGTCAGCTCCCCTACAACGGTCTGCTGAAAGTGACCATTGCCAAATACTACATCCCCTCGGGACGCCTGATTCAGGCCATCGACTACAGCCACCGCAATGCCGACGGCTCGGTTGCACGCATCCCCGACAGCCTCACTACCGTGTGGCACACGGCTGCAGGGCGCGAGGTGCGCGACGGCGGTGGTATCACCCCCGATGTGAAAGTGGAGTATCCCGAAGGGAACCGTCTGGTCTACAACATTGTGCGTGATAACTGGAGCTTCGATTTCGCCAACCGCTATGCGGCCACCCACGATTCGGTGGGAGCGCCCGAGACCTTTGAAATCACCGACACTATTTTCAACGAGTTCAAAGCATTCATCGACCCGGCGAAATTCAAATATGACCGCACTTGCGAGCTTATTCTCGAACAGCTCGAGAAAGCCACAAAAACAGAGGGCTATCTCAACGACGAGGTGCAGGCTCAGCTCGATACCCTTAAGGTGATGCTGCGCCACGACCTCAACCACGACCTCGACCTCAACCGCGCTACCATCAGCGAATATCTCGCATCGGAAATCCTGCAACGCTATTATTTCGACCGCGGTGCCATTATCGAAGCCCTCAAACACGACCAGGAGCTCGACTCGGCGGCCGCAGTGCTCAACACACCGGCTCGCTACAAGGCTATACTGAGCCGCTGATTTTATGGAAATCAATCAACTCGACCAACTTTTCATGACTCCGGCAAGACGCGACGCGCTTGCCGGAGCTCTTAAAATTGCCCGTCGCTCGAAGGTTGAGCTGCGCGGGCTTGCCGGCTCATCGCCCGCAATGGCGCTGGCCTCGCTGAAGGGGCTGAAACATCCGCTCATGGTGGTGGGCGACTCGCTCGACGATGCCGGCTACCTCTACCACGACCTTGTGAAACTTCTCGGCGACGATGCCGTGATGATGTTCCCCTCGGCCTACAAACGCGACATTAAATATGGCCGTGTCGATCCCCCGTCGCAAATAATGCGCATTGAAACCCTCAGCCATTGGAACGACGACCCCAAGTTGCGGGTGGTGGTGACCTATCCCGAGGCGATGGCCGAGAAGGTGGCCTCGCGCAACGACCTGTCGGCACACACCCTCACATTGAAGGTTGGCGCTGAAATCGACCTGGAGCAAACTCAGCGGTGGCTCCGCGACAACGGATTCAAGGAGGAGGACTACGTTTACGAGCCGGGGCATTTCGCCGTTCGCGGTTCCATCCTCGACATATTCGGCTATTCGAGCGAACTCCCGTTCCGCATCGACCTTTTTGGCGATGAAATCGACTCAATCCGCACCTTCAACATCGAAACCCAGCTTTCGGAGCAAAAGGTTGATTCGGTGGCCATAACCGCCAACGTTGCAGGCAATGCTACATCGGGGAGGGAAAGCGTGCTCGATTTTGTGTCGCCCGACACGGTGATTGCCGTGCGCAGTGCCGACTACACCCTCAGCCGTGTGAGAGCCGTAACCTCCGAAACCTTCAGCAGTTCGGCCATGATTGCCGATGAGGGGGATGCCTCGGCGATGGATAACCTTGTGGATGCCGATGCCTTCGAGGCCGCTTTCGGACGTTTCGCAACGCTTCATTTCTCGGCGGCAACCGCCGATGCTTCAGGTGCCGATGTCACTTCGGCAAAAGGGAGCGCCGTGATTGATTTTCAATGCACCCCGCAGGGACTTTATCACAAAAACTTCGACCTCATTTCCGATTCGTTCAAAAAGCTGCTGGCCGAGGGATATAAGCTCTATATCCTCTCCGACAGCGACAAGCAGATTGAGCGATTGAAAGCCATTTTTGCCGAGCGCGGCGACGAAATTCCATTCACCCCCGTGCTCTCAACGCTTCATGAGGGGTTTGTTGACCACGTCACACGCTGCTGTGTGTTCACCGACCATCAGATTTTCGACCGTTTCCACAAATACACCCTCAAAGGTGAGCGCGCCCGCAGCGGCAAGCTTGCCCTCTCGCTCAAGGAACTTGCTGCCATAGAGACGGGCGACTACATTGTGCACGTCGACCACGGTGTGGGGAAATTCGGGGGTCTGCTGCGAACGCAGGTCAACGGCTCCACCCAGGAGATGATTAAACTCATCTACAAAAACAACGACTGCATTTTCGTGAGCATTCATGCCCTTCACAAGCTCGCCAAATACCGCGGCAAGGAGGGGGTGGAGCCCACAGTCAACAAGCTCGGTTCCGGGGCGTGGAACCGGATGAAGGAGAAAACCAAGTCGAAACTCAAGGATATTGCCCGCGACCTCATAAAACTCTATGCCGCCCGCAAGGATGAGAAGGGATTCAGCTATTCCCCTGATTCCTATCTGCAGCAGGAGCTTGAGGCTTCGTTCATCTATGAAGATACCCCCGACCAGACAACGGCTACAGCGGCGGTGAAGAAGGATATGGAGAGCCCGCGCCCGATGGACCGCCTGATTTGTGGTGACGTGGGTTTCGGCAAAACCGAGGTTGCCGTGCGAGCAGCTTTCAAGGCTGCCACCGACGGCAAGCAGGTGGCTGTGCTTGTGCCAACAACGGTGCTTGCCTATCAGCATTTCAACACCTTCAAGGAGCGGTTGGCCGACTTCCCGGTGAAGGTGGAATATCTGTCGCGCGCTCGCACCGCCAAGCAGTCGAAAGAGATTCTCAAAGACCTTGCCGAGGGGAAAATCGACATTCTCATCGGCACCCACCGCATTGTGGGGAAAGATGTGAAGTTCCACGACCTCGGACTGCTCGTTATCGACGAGGAACAGAAATTCGGCGTTGCAGTCAAGGAGAAACTCAAGCAACTGAAGGTGAATGTCGACACTCTCACCATGAGTGCCACCCCCATTCCGCGCACCCTCCAGTTCTCGCTGATGGGTGCCCGCGACCTCTCGGCGATCACCACGCCGCCCCCCAACCGCTATCCCATCCTCACCTCGGTGAACACCCTTACCGACGAGATTCTGGAGGAGGCTGTGAACTTCGAGCTCTCGCGCAACGGGCAGGCTTTCATCATCAACAACCGCATAGAGGGGCTTTATGAGCTTGAGGCGATGGTGAAACGTGTGGTGCCCGATGCCCGCACTCTTGTGGCTCACGGCCAGCTTCCCCCCGAAAAACTTGAAAAGGCAATCATCGATTTTGCCAACCACGACTACGATGTGCTTCTTGCCACAACCATCGTGGAGAGCGGCATCGACATGCCCAACGTCAACACAATCATTGTGAACAACGCCCAGAATTTCGGCCTCAGCGAGTTGCATCAGCTTCGTGGGCGTGTGGGGCGCTCGTCGCGCAAGGCTTTCTGCTATCTTATGGTGCCCCCGGGCAATCCGCTCACCCCCGTGGCACGTCGCCGCTTGCAGGCTATCGAGAGCTTCTCCGACCTCGGTTCGGGAATCCACATCGCCATGCAGGACCTCGATATCCGCGGTGCCGGCAACCTGCTCGGTGCCGAGCAGAGCGGTTTCATCGCCGACCTCGGTTACGAAACCTATCAGAAAATACTCAAGGAGGCGGTTACCGAACTGCGCACCGAGGAGTTCTCCGATACATTCACCTCCGAAGAGCCCGAGGAGGAGAAAGATTTTGTGGCCGACTGCGTGATTGAAAGCGACATGGAACTGCTGCTCCCGGCGTGGTATGTGCCTCAGGAGAGCGAGCGCATCACCCTCTACCGCGAACTCGACAGCATGGAACGTGAGATGGATATTCAGGAATTCCGCTCGCGCCTGCTCGACCGCTTTGGCAAGATTCCGCCTGAAACCGCCGAACTGATGCGTGTGCCGCGGCTCAGGCGCATGGCGCGCCAGCTCGGCATCGAGAAGGTGTCGCTCAAGCAGGGCATAATGTATCTTTATTTCGTCGACGACAGCAACAAGGCCTACTATCAGTCGCCGATGTTCGGGCGCCTTATCACCTACCTGCAACAGAATCCCCAACGGGTGAAAATCCGTGAGAAAAACAACCGCCGCAGTTTCGCTGTGACCAATGTATCCACCGTTGAAACCGCAGTGGCAATCCTCTCGGAAATTCAAACGCTTCCGGTGTCGTGATTTTGTGCGAAAGCATGGAAATGACTATCTTTGCGCCCGATGACAAAACCTGAAACACAAATAACACAAATAAACACACTTGTAATGGAAATGATTAAAAAATTCAATTGGCGCTGGCTCATGATGCTTGCCGCCGTGATGATGATGGGCGTGACAATGACCGCCTGTGGTGACGATGATGATGACGACGATGATGCTGTGGCCGGTTCGCTGGTAGGCATCTGGGCCGACTCGTACGATCTGGCTCAAGGTTATGATGAAGTGTTTGCCACCAAAATCAATGCCGACGGCACCGGTGCAAGCGGCATCTGGACTATTCACAGCAAAACATTCACTGTTCCCGAAAACGATCCCGATGAGGAATTCGGTTACTACGAATGGTCGTTCTCCGATGGAGTGCTCACTATCGCAGGTAACGGAGAAGTTGCTTCGGCAGAGGTGGAAATGTCGGATGACGGCAAATCCATGCGTCTGATTTCTTATGATGAAGAGGATGACGAGTATTATTCAACCTATTGGATTAGAGTTCGATAATAGAATAAATTAGGACTGTGACAATCTGATGGAAATGATTAAGAAATTCAACTGGCGCTGGCTCATGATGCTTGCCGCCGTGATGATGATGGGCGTGACAATGACTGCCTGCGGTGACGATGATGACGACGACGATGACAATGCCGCCCGCTCGGCTGTTGGCGTATGGGCCTGGGCCGACGCTCTCGGCAGCGGCGACAACAATGTTGAAGCTATCCAGCTGCGCAGCGACGGCACCGGCTACGACGGCACCTGGAACGTGCGCGAAAAGAAATTCACTGCTTCTGAAGATATGGGCACATGGGAATATGATGGTGAAACAATGTATCTCTATCCCGAGGATGCTCACGCTTATTCATTCCGCTTTGAGATTTCCGACGACGGGAAATATGCCGTTCAATACATCGACGGTGACGTTATCGCCTACGTGAAGGTTCAGTAATCAATAATGACTAAATCAATGGAAATGATTAAGAAACTCAATTGGCGCTGGCTCATGATGCTTGCTGCCGTGATGATGATGGGTGTGACAATGACCGCCTGCGGCGACGACGATGATGATGACGACAACGATGGCACTGGCCACCCCGCCGAATATGTGGGAGTGTGGGCTGATGCCGCCGAGCTTGCCGTTGGCCGCACAGTGGTGTTTGCCGTTAAACTTGATGCTGACGGCACCGGTCACGACGGTAAATGGGACACACAGGCAGCAAAGTTCACCGTTGAAGATGAAGCCTGGAACTGGCGTGTGGACGGTAGCAAATTCTATCTCACCTACAAGGATAGCAATCCGGTTCAAGGCAGCTTTGTGATTTCCAAAGATGGCAAAACCGGAACAATGTATGTTGGTAATGACGCTGAAACTTTCGTGAAAGTGAAATAAACGTCCATCACATTGATTCAATAATAAATGCGCTGTGTCGATTCATGTTGACACAGCGCATTTTATATATTCAGTCGGCGGTGTGTCAAAATGCAGAGATTTTGACACACCGCCTTGTTTTAATCCGGATTGTAAGGGTGCTGTCAGAATGGTTTGGATGGTAGGAGCTTGTGGGTGAGGTCGCCGGGAGCGTACTGAAGTACGTGACCGAGACCGAATCCCGCAAGCGACGACCCAGACGAGCCATTATGACACATCCTCGTGAATCAGTCGAAATCGGCGGGATTGAGGCCGGCCGCCTCAAGCGCTTCATGACGCTCGGTGCAGGTGCCGCAGGTGCCGCAATGGTGCTCGCCGCCGCGGTAGCACGAATAGGTGTGGCGATAGTCAACACCGAGTTCAACGCCACGTTTCACAATGTCGTTTTTGCTCAGCGAGGTGTAGGGGCAGAAGAGGGTGATGTTTTCGTAGGTGCCTTCGGCAATCGCTTTCCCCATTGCGTCGACGAACCCCGGGCGGCAGTCGGGATAGATGGCATGGTCGCCCGAATGGTTGGCAAGCATGATGGTTGACAGGTGGCGGCTTTCGGCCAGTCCGGCAGCCACGGCCAGCATGATGCCGTTGCGGAAAGGCACCACTGTCGATTTCATGTTGGTGTCGTCGTAGTGGCCGTCGGGGATGGCGTCGGCCCCCTGCAAAAGCGAGCTTTCGAAATATTCGGCCATGAACATCAGCGGAATCTCGATGTGGGGGATGCCGAGGTTGCGGCAGTGCCAGCGGGCACATTCCGCCTCGCGTTCATTGTGGTTGGAACCATACATGAATGTGACTGCAAGGGCAATGCGTGCCTTGAACTCGTAGAGCAGGGTGGTGGAGTCCATCCCGCCCGAAAGCACAATCAGGGCGTCGCGTCCTTTGGGGAATTGGGCGCGGTCGGTGGTGAACACGAGCTCCTCCTCTTTCGGGGGGAGGAACACTTCGGCCTGTTGGTGATGTGATTCCAGTGACATATCGTTAGGTGTGGTTCAATGGTTTTCGTTAAAGGCGGCGAGCATGCGTTTGCGTGCCATCTCGGCGTGGTCGTCGTCGCCGTAGTTGGCGAAGGGGTAGATTGCGATGCCTCCGCGCGGAGTGAAAATGCCTTTCACCTCGATGTAGCGCGGATTCATCAGCTTAATCAAGTCCTTCATGATGATGTTGACGCAATCCTCATGGAAATCGCCGTGGTTGCGGAATGAGAAAAGATAGAGTTTGAGGCTTTTGCTCTCCACCATATCCTCGCGCGGGATGTATTGGATGAGAATTTTGGCAAAATCGGGTTGCCCCGTCTTGGGGCAAAGAGAGGTAAACTCGGGGCAATTGAATGTCACGAGATACTCGTTTTCGGGGTGTTTGTTCTTGAATGTTTCAAGCACCTCGGGTGCGTAGCGGTCGGGGTAGCGGGTGCCTTGGTTTCCCAAGAGCGTAACCCCTTCAAGTTCATTTTCTGAGCGGCTCATGTTCAATAGTTTAAATTGGCGGCTTTGATGGTTGGAAGCTTTGGAGTTTTTTGAAGGTCTTTAGGGTCTTTAAGGTCTTTAACGACCCTAATGACCCTAAAGTCCCATGCCTTCTGCTCTCTGACTTCTGTCTTCTTCCTTCTTCAATACTTGATTTCGCGCACGCGCAGGCGATCGCCGGCATCGTCAACGATTGTGCGGAAATAGCGGTCGTCATAACCTCCGAAATTGGGGTAGACGGGCATTCCGTATTCCGATTTGATGAAATTATGGTCGTCGTCGGTTTTCTTGATGTTGCCGTCCATAAACTTCACCAGCAGATAGTCACCGAGTTTCTTGTATTCAGTGGTTGCGCGTTCGGCCCAGATGTTGGCGAGGTCCTGGGTGAGCTGCGCGCATATTTCCTCATCCTCAAATTCAGGAATCTGTTCGATAGCCACACGCACATCCTCGTCGATGTCGCGTTCGAGCTGCGACTGCACCCGGCGGATGTCGGGAATCATCTGTGAA
Source organism: uncultured Muribaculaceae bacterium (assembly GCA_910586565.1). Taxonomy (GTDB): domain Bacteria; phylum Bacteroidota; class Bacteroidia; order Bacteroidales; family Muribaculaceae; genus UBA7173. The sequence continues at coordinate 118,990 of CAJUIT010000003.1, forward strand.
TAGCGGTTGTAGGCCTGGTTGGCAACATAGTTGTTAACCCAGAAGTTGGAGTTCCAGTCGATGGTGTTGATGTCGCCGTGACCCAGTTGTGCCGGTGCTTGCTTCACCGAGCAGAACACGGGCAGATACACGTTGGTGTTGGCATCATCGGTGCCGAACCACAGCAGGCCGCGCATGTAGGTGGGGAGGTCGGAGCGCAGCTGCCCTACAAACGAGAAACCGGTTTGCTGTGTGGCGATGGCGCGCTCGTGGGTGTATTCCTGTCCGTCGACGGTGAATGTCATCGGTCGCCAGCGGTAGGGCACCTTGTAGGGCCCGGCGCCAATGTCGTTGGTCATGTCGTAGGGGGTGTTCTCAAAATGGTCGCGCATCATCCATTTCATGTCGGTGACGGTGAGAAGCGAGTCGGGTTTCACCCACAGGGGCATAGGTTCACCTTCGGCACGGTCAATCCAGGGGAGATATTGGTCCATCCCTTTGGCAAACTTGTTGAAATAGGCCCACACACGGGCGTCGCAACCGCGCAGGGCTCCGAAGTCGGTCACACCGTAGGCTTTCGAGAAGTCAAACTCCTCATCTTTGCCGTTGAAATAGCCCTGCTTGCGCGCGAACTTGATAACGTCGGGGCTGTAGATTGTCTCACCCGATTTATCCTTCAGGGGGAAGCGGTGGATGCGGGGGTGGTTGGCATGGCCGGCGATGTAGCCGTCGGGCACACGGCGTGCAACCCACACGGCATCTTTCCCCTGCTTCCCTTTGCCGATAAGTTCAAGAATCCAGGCTTCGTCGGGGTCGGCTATTGAGAACGATTCCCCGGTGCTGGCATAGCCGTAGGTTTTCACGAGGTCGGTCATTACCTTGAGAGCCTCACGGGCGGTTTTGGCGCGCTGCAGGGTAACGTAGATAAGCGAGCCGTAGTCAATCACACCCGTTCCCTCCAGTTCCTCGCGGCCGCCCCATGTGCTTTCGGCGATAACGAGGCCATGCTCGTTCATGTTGCCCACGGTGGCGTAGGTGTGGGGCACTTCGGGAATCTCACCGAGGGGTTTGCCGGTGTCCCACTCCACAATTTTGCGCATTGTGCCCGGAGCGTGGTCGGCGGCGGGTTGGGTGTAGAGTTCTCCGTAGAGGTTGTGGGAGTCGGCGGCGTAGGTCACCAGCACCGACCCGTCGGCAGTAGCCCCTTTGGCGGCAATCAGACTCGTGCATGCGAGAGTGTCGACGGGCAGAGCAAGCGCCATTGCCAAAAGGGTCAGCAAAAAGTTCTTCTTCATTGCGTATGATGTTTTTTATAAAAGTTTAACAACCGGGTGCGCGCATCACATGCGCGTGTAAGTCACAACGTTGCAAAGATAGTGATTATTTTGCAAAAGTTTCCGGCGGCAACTGTTTGGGAGTTATTTAAAGATGTTTGACACAAATTCGTCAAAAGGGTGAACAAATGCCGTAAAGCTAACGAGATATAAAGAATTATCTTTGCGTGTTGAAATTCAGATTTCAGCCATAACCTAACGAAAGCACGAGCCGGCCGTCGGGCCGCTGCGGCACATTACCATTTCTTGTAACCATGATTATTCCACAGCTAAATGTAGGGCGTACTGCAATGGCTTTTGCAGTGGCATCGCTCGCATCCTTGAGGTTGTTTGCAGCAACCGACATCACCAAACCTTCCTGGCCAACCACCCCTTCGCCCAACGACACCCGCGCCGGGCTCGAGGAGGTGTTCACCAATCCCGGTCAGGTGGCAACAGGTGTCTACTGGTATTGGATTTCGGGCAATGTGAGTCCCGAGGGTGTTGAGGCCGATGTGCGTTCGATGAAACGTGCCGGCATCACCCGTGCCTACATCGGTTGCCAGGGTCTCGGCCAGCATGAGGCTCCCCGTGGTCCCGTTTATATCCAGACCCCCGAATGGTATGAGTGCATCCGCGCCGCCATGCGCACTGCCGCCGAGGAGGGGATTGAAATCGGGGTGTTCAACTGCCCGGGCTGGAGCCAGAGTGGCGGCCCGTGGGTTTCGCCGCAGCAGTCGCAGCGCTATCTGGTCACCGCCGAAACCGTTGTCGACGGGGGTAAGACCGTGAGCGTAGAGCTTCCGCGTCCGGCCAATTACCTGTCGGATGTGAAGGTGCTCGCCCACCGCAAGCTCCCGTTTGCCACAGTGCGTGCCGGTGTTGATTCAATCGCGGTTGAGAACGTTACCGATGCCGCTGCCATGTTCGACGGCGACTATACCACATCGGGTGGCTTCACTGCCGACAAGGCCTCAGTCACCATCATCCCCTCGAAAAAAGATTTCACCCTCCGCTCGGTTGTGATGAAAACCGACACCCCCGTGCGTGCCGTCATCACCGTGAAGGCTCTCGTTGATGGTGAGTGGAAGGATGTGGAGACTTTCGGCGCCGACCGCACCAACATGATGATTGAGGTGGGCTACGATGTGCTCGCACCCACTGCGGCTGCCGTGAAGGAAACGAAAGCCGACGCTTATAAGATAGATTTCCAAATCAACTCCAATTGCCGCATCGCCGAGCTCGCCGTGAGCGAGCAGCCGGTTGTGAACGTCTATGCCGACCAGATTCTCAGCAAGATGTTCCAGACTCCGCTCCCCTTCTGGGAACAATACAAATGGGCACCCTCGGCACCCTGTGCCGCCGATGCTGTTGTTGCCGCCAACGAAGTGATTGACCTCACCGACAAGCTCGACGGCGATAAACTCACATGGGATGCTCCTGCCGGCGAATGGGTGGTTACCCGCGCCTACATGGCTCCCACAAACATCTGCAACTCCCCGGCTCTCCCCGACGACGGCATGGGCCTTGAAATCGACCGCTGGAACCCCGATGTGCTTCGCCACCACTACGACAGTTTCATCGGCGACATTCTGCGTCATGTGCCTGCCGAGGAGCGCACCACATGGAAATATATCGTTTCCGACAGCTACGAACGCGGAAGCCAGAATATCGGCGACGATTTCATTGAATATTTCAAAAGCCATTTCGGCTACGACCCCACACCCTATCTGCTCACATTCAACGGCACCGTGGTTGGAAGCCCCGACCTCTCGGAACGTTTCCTGTGGGATTTGCGCCGCATGATTGCCGACCGTCTGGCCTACGACCACATCGGAGGCCTCCGCGACCTCGCTAACAAAGATGGTCTGAAACTATGGCTCGAACCTTACGGACACTGGGGCTTCCCCGGCGAGTTCCTCATGTATGGCGGTCAGAGCGACGAGGTTGCCGGTGAATTCTGGAGCGAAGGCTCGCTCGGCGACATCGAGAACCGCGCGGCATCGTCGGTGGCCCACACCTACGGCAAAGGCCGATGCTGGAGCGAATCGTTCACCTGCGGCGGCAATGAGTTCGGCCGTGCTCCGCGCACCATGAAACAGCGTGGCGACCGCTTCTTCACCGAAGGTATCAACGCCACCCTGCTGCACCTGATGATTTCTCAGCCCGACGACTCGCTGTTCCCCGGGGTCAACTGCCCCTTCGGCAACGAATTCAACCGCAAGAACACATGGTTCAGCCAGATGGACCTCTTCACCGACTACCTCAAGCGTGCCAACCACATGCTTCAGCAGGGCAACTATGTTGCCGACGTGGCTTATTTCATAGGTGAGAATGCACCGGTTATGACCGGTATTGTCGATCCCGCCCTCCCCGCCGGGTTCCAATATGACTTCATCAATGCCGAGGTGATTGAAAACACCCTCTCGGCCGATGAAAACCACATTCTTTCCCTCCCTCACGGAACAACCTACCGCCTGCTTGTGCTCCCCCCGCTCAAAACAATGCGTCCCGAGCTTCTGCGCAAAATTAAGCAACTTGTTGAGAACGGAGCAGTTGTGCTCGGTCCCAAGCCGCTGCGTTCCCCCTCTTTACAGAACTATCCGCAGGCCGATGCCGAAGTGCTCGCGCTTGCCGATGAGCTTTGGGGTGTGGGTGAAGAACCGCTCACCGGAGTGCGCAAAGTTGGCAAGGGTATGATTCTCAGCGGCATGGATATGCAGCAGGCATTCGACCTGTTGGGTGTGAAGCCCGATTTCAGCCACACTGCCGGCGCCAAGGCCGACCTCCGCTACGCCCACGTGGCAACTCCCGAACGCCACATCTATTTTGTGTCGAACCAGCAGGATGAACCCCGCGAGTTCACCGCAATTTTCCGCGAGGGCGCAGGGTTGCAGCCCGAGTTGTGGAGCGCCACCGACGGCCGCCACCGCAACCTCCCCGCATTCTCCAATCTCAACGGTCGGGTGGGCGTTCCCATGAAGCTTGCTCCGATGGAAAGCGCGTTCATCGTGTTTGAGAAACCGGCCGCAACGCCCGTCGCACCCTCCATCGAGGCCAACTACCCCGTGGCTGAGGAATTCCTCACTGTGTCTACCCCCTGGAAGGTTGCCCTCACCCCGATGGTCGGTAAGAATCTTAACGTAACCGTCAACAAGCTCCACGACCTCACAACCGATAATGATGACTACATCCGTCACTTCTCGGGCACAGCCACCTACCGCACAACCGTGAAGCTTCCCGAGCTTCCCGCAGGTAAACGCTTCGTGCTCGACCTCGGCAACGTTCGTGAAATGGCGAAAGTGAAAGTCAACGGAAAATATGCCGGCGGCGTGTGGACCGCACCCTACACCGTCGATGTCACCGACCTGCTGAAGAAGGGTAAGAACGACATCAGCATTGAGGTGGTGACCACATGGGTGAACCGCCTGGTTGCCGACTCGGCACTTCCCGAGAATGAGCGCGACACATGGTACTACTACCACTCCATCAACCCCGACACCCCGCTCCACCCCTCGGGCCTGCTGGAGGATGTGAAGATTCTCGCCTATTGAATTGAGTTTGACAGCCGCGCAGGCGGCAACCCTCATAATCGAAACCAATCACATTAAATCTGACCATTGAAATGGCAAATTATTTAGCGATAGACCTCGGTGCTACTTCCGGTCGCACCATCCTCGGTTCTCTCACCGAAAAGGGACTTGAGTTGGAAGAGCTCACCCGTTTTCCCAACAGCATCGTGCGCCACGGCGGCCGTTGCTATTGGGATATATGGCATCTCTATGAGGAGATGCTGCGCGGCCTGCGTGAGGCCGCGGCCCGCAAAGTGGAAATCACATCGATAGGTATCGACACCTGGGGTGTCGACTTCGTGCTGGTAGGTGCCGACGGCCACATTCTCGGCTCACCGCGCAGCTATCGCGACACTCACACCGACGGTGAGCCCGAGCGTTATTTCGCCGAAAAGCTCCCCGCCAAACGTGTTTATGAGCTCACCGGCATTCAGGTGATGCCCTTCAATTCGCTGTTCCAGTTCTCGGCTCTTCGCCGTGCCGGTTCGCCGGTGCTCGATATTGCCGACAAAATTCTTTTCCTCCCCGATGCCTTGAGCTTCCTGCTCACCGGCAATATGGTGACGGAGTATACAATGGCATCGACCTCTCAGATGGTCAATGCTTCCACACGGAAGCTCGAACCTGAGATTCTCGAGACTCTCGGCCTCTCAACCGACCGTTTCGGCCGAGAGGTAATGCCGGGCGAAAAGGTGGGTGTGCTCACCCCCGAGATTCAGTCGCTCACCGGGTTAGGTGCAATCCCCGTTGTGGCGGTTGCTGGCCACGACACCGGTTCGGCAGTGGCAGCCGTTCCCGCCACCGACCGCAATTTCGCTTATCTCAGCTCGGGCACATGGAGCCTGATGGGTATTGAAATCGACACCCCGATTATCAACGAGCGTTCGCAGGCCGAGAACTTCACCCACGAAGGTGGTGTGGAGGGCACAATCCGTTTCCTCAAAAACATCTGTGGCATGTGGCTGCTTGAACGCTGCCGCGAGGAGTGGAAGCGTCAGGGGCTTGAAACCGACTATTCCAAACTCGTGCAGATGGCCCGGGATGCCGAGGCTTTCCCATCCACCATCTTCCCCGATGACCCCTGCTTCGCCAACCCCGCCAACATGATTACCGCTATCGAGACATATTGCCGCGAATCGGGTCAGCCTGTGCCGCAAACACAGGGTGAATTCACCGTGTGCATCTACCGCAGTCTTGCCAAGCGCTATGCGCAGGTGTTCGAGCTCCTGAAGAGCTTCGCGCCCTTTGAAATCAATCGTCTGCATGTTATCGGAGGCGGTTCGCGCAACGATTTCCTCAACCAGATGACGGCTGATGCCATCGGTGTCGACGTTATAGCCGGTCCGGTGGAATGCACCGCCGCAGGCAACATCATGGTGCAGGCCAAAGCTGCAGGTGAGGTGGCTGACCTTGCCGACATGCGCCGTGCCATCGCCCGCGTAACTCCGGTGAAAGTGTTCCATCCCCGGAAAAGCTGAGAGCAATAAGAAGTCAGAAGTCAGAAATAAGAAGTCAGTGGTCAGCGCTTCTCGTCGTTAACGACCCTAATGACCCTAAAGACTTTAAAGACCTTAACGACTCTAACGCCTCTGAAGCCTTGCCACTTATAACCTTTCTCTCCCCCTCAAACCAAAACAACTAATCATTCAAATAAAAAACAAACCATGAACACCAAGCAAATCGAACAAGCCTACGAAATTGCAAAACAGCGTTACGCCGAACTCGGAATTGACACCGACAAGGCTCTCGATACACTCCAGAAAGTGCAGATTTCTCTCCACTGCTGGCAAACCGACGACGTTGCAGGTTTTGAATCAGCAGGCGACCTCACCGGCGGCATCCAGGCAACCGGCAATTATCCCGGCAAAGCACGCAACATCGACGAAGTGCGCGCCGACCTCCTCAAAGTGTGCTCGATGCTCGGCGGCAACCACCGCATCAACCTCCATGAAATCTATGGTGAATTCGGCGGCCAGAAAGTCGACCGCGACCAGGTTGAGGTTAAGCATTTCCAGGGATGGATTGACTGGGCCAAAGCCAACAACCTCAAGCTCGACTTCAACTCCACCTCATTCTCTCACCCCAAATCGGGCAGCCTTTCGCTCAGCAACCCCGATAAATCGGTGCGCGATTTCTGGATTGAACACACAAAACGCTGCCGCGCCATCGCCAACGAAATGGGACGTCAGCTCGACGACCAGTGCATCATGAACCTCTGGGTTCACGACGGCCAGAAGGAGATGACCGTTAACCGCATGTACTACCGTTCGATTCTCAAGGATTCGCTCGACCGCATTTTCGAGACCAAATATGACCACATGAAGGATTGCCTCGAATCGAAAGTGTTCGGCATAGGTCTTGAAGCGTTCACCGTAGGCAGCAACGATTTCTACATCGGCTACTGCGCGCAGAACAACAAGATTGTGACCCTCGACACCGGTCACTTCCATCCCACCGAAGTTGTGGGCGACAAAGTTTCGTCTGTTCTCCTGTTCTGCCCCGAAATCATGCTCCACGTTTCTCGCCCCATGCGTTGGGACAGCGACCACGTAACTCTCATGGATGAGTCGACTCTCGAACTCTGCATGGAAATCACCCGTTGCAACGCTCTCGACCGTGTTCACATCGGTCTCGACTACTTCGACGGCTCAATCAACCGCATCGGTGCCTACGTTGTGGGTGCACGCGCCACACAGAAATCGGTTCTCCGCGGCCTTCTCGAACCCGTTGCCAAACTCAGCGAGCTCGAGCTCACCAACCGTAACTTCCAGAAGCTCGCCCTTATGGAAGAGGCGAAGGCAATGCCTTTCGGCGATGTTTGGAACATGTTCTGCCTCCGCAACAACGTGCCCGCCGGTGCCGACTTCATCGAGGAAATCGAAAAATATGAAACTGAAGTAACCTCCAAACGATGATTCTGTTAGGATTACTGATAATTGCAGTAGGGGCTTTCTGCCAGTCGAGTTGCTATGTGCCCATCAACAAGATTAAATCTTGGAGTTGGGAGAGCTACTGGATTGTGCAGGGGCTCTTCGCATGGCTTGTGCTCCCTTTGCTGGGAGCACTGCTTGCCGTGCCCGCCGGTCACAGCCTCTGTGAGCTGTTCACCGCCGAGCAGTCGTTCAACATCTGGATGACAATTCTGTTCGGTGTGCTCTGGGGTGTGGGTGGTCTCACCTTCGGATTGTCGATGCGCTACCTCGGGGTGGCTCTCGGGCAGTCAATCGCTCTGGGCACCTGCGCCGGGCTGGGCACAATCATGGGCCCGGTTCTGCTCAACATTTTCTTCCCCGAAAACGACCCTCTTTCGCAGCTCACATTCTCGGTGATTCTCGGCGTGGTGGTAACCCTCATCGGCATCGCCATCATCGGTGTCGCCGGCTCGATGAAAGCCGCTTCACTGAGCGAGGAGGAGAAGAAAGCCGCCGTGAAGGATTTCAATTTCCCCAAAGGGATAGCCATCGCCCTGCTCGCAGGTTTCATGAGCGGCTGTTTCAATGTGGGCCTTGAGTTCGGCAGCGGCATCAACTTCGGCGACCTCACCCCCGACATCTACAAAACCCTCCCCGCCACAATGCTTGTGACTCTGGGCGGTTTCGTAACCAATGCGGTCTATTGCTTCTACCAGAATCAGAAGAACCACACCTGGGGTGACTACGGCAAGGGGAGCGTGTTGCTCAACAACGTTGTGTTCTGCCTTCTGGCCGGCGCGTTGTGGTACAGCCAGTTCTTCGGGCTCGCCCTCGGCAAAGGATTCCTCACCGAATCGCCCACACTCATGACCCTCTCGTTCTGCATCCTCATGGCGTTGAACGTGGTGTTCTCCAATGTGTGGGGCATCATCCTCAAGGAGTGGAAAGGATGTTCGGGTAAAACCATCGCCACCCTCACGGTTGGCATTGTGGTGCTCATCATCTCTTGCTTCCTTCCGCAATTAATCTAAATAATAAGCATGGCCGGACGAATTTCGTCCGGCCATGATAACCATTTTATAACAGACACTTATGTCAGTACTTGATAACCGCCCCGCGCTTCGCGCCGAGGTTGAGAAAGTTGCCGAAGTGGCAGGCTACCTTTGGGAAAAAGGGTGGGCCGAGCGTAACGGCGGAAACATCACGGTAAACATCACCGACTGCGTTGACGACGAGATGCGCGCCATGCCCGCAATCTCGGGTCAGGTGGCCATTGGCGCCACTCTTCCCCATCTTAAGGGGAAATGGTTCTACTGTAAAGGCACCAACCGCCGCATGCGCGACCTTGCCCGCCGCCCCATGGAGAACGGCTCAATAATCCGCATCACCGACGACTGCGCCCACTATGAAATCGTGGCCGACGCTCCCGTGAAGCCCACCTCCGAGCTCCCCTCCCACCTGAGCGTGCACAACTACCTTATCGCCAAAGGTTCCCCCTACAAGGCATCGGTGCACACCCATCCCATTCAGCTCGTGTCGATGAGCCACAACAAGGCATTCCTCGAAAAGGATGTGCTTTCCAATCTGCTCTGGAGCATGATTCCCGAAACCAAGGCTTTCTGCCCCCGCGGTCTCGGCATCGTGCCCTACATGCTCCCCTCGTCGGTTGAACTGGCCGAGGAAACCATCAAGGCCATCGACGACAACTACGACGTTGTGATGTGGGAGAAACATGGTGTGTTCTCCGTAGGCGACGACGTGATGGAAGCTTTCGACATGATTGACGTGCTCAACAAGAGCGCCATTATCTACCGCGATGCACGTGCGATGGGCTTTGTTCCCGACGGCATGAGCCCCGAGCAGATGAAGGAGTTGTCGACCGTGTTCAATCTCCCCAAATAATCAATTGATAATACACTCAAAACTCTGAATATAAACTCATTCTCCTCTCTTTTTTACCTTTTACGCAATCCCCCATAACCATTGACCATTTGAAATGTTAAGGAAACTCACCATCATTTCGGCCGTTGTGGCCGGTTTTACCCTGCAGAGCGTGGCCGAGGAGGTCGACCTGCAGTTGCAGCGTCGCGAGGATCAGACTGTAAACGCCGTTCCAGGCCATAAAATCGACCATAAAGGGATTGTGATTAATCCAACCCCGCAGGTGCTCACCCTCGATGAGAAAGGGCGCACACTCAACCTCGCGGGGAAACCTATACGCATCAAGACCTCGCATGGCGAGAAAGTAGCCTCGAAAAACGGCGTTAAGCCTGTTGAGGGGGCCTACAAACTAACAATCGACGGCAAAGGCGCCACAATCGTGGCTTTCGACGAAGCCGGCGAATTCTACGGTCGCCGCACCCTCGATGCGATTTTGGCCGGGGAAGCTGCCGCCGACGGAAAAGTTCCGTGCCTCACTGTCAACGACTGGCCCGAGCTCCCCGAACGCGGTGTTGTGGAAGGGTTCTACGGCACACCGTGGAGCCATGAGGCACGTTTGGCACTCATTGATTTCTTTGGAAAAAACAAACTCAACAAATATATCTACGGGCCGAAAAACGACCCCTATCACACCTCGCCCGACTGGCGCAAGCCCTATCCCGCGGCAGAGGCACGGCAGCTCACCGAGCTTATCGAAGCCTGCAACCGCAACATGGTGAAATTCACATGGGCTGTGCACCCCGGTGCCGATATCCGTTGGACCGACGAGGATTTCAACGACATCATGGCGAAATTCGAGCAGCTCTATCAGTTGGGTTGCCGTTCGTTCGCAATCTTTTTCGATGATATTCATGGCGAGGGAACCAATCCGCAGAAGCAGGTGGCGTTCCTCAACCGTCTCACCGACGAATTTGTGAAAGCCAAAGGGGATGTTACCCCGTTGGCGATGTGCCCCACCGATTTCACCCGTGCATGGGCCGACGGGTCGGAGCAGGGTCCCCTGTCGGTCTACGGACGCACACTCGACCCCTCGGTGATGGTGATGTGGACCGGCGATGCTGTGTGTGGCGACATCGGTCGCGAGACCCTCGAATGGGTCGACAGCCGCACCCGCCGTCCCGCTCTGGTGTGGTGGAACTACCCCGTGACCGACTATGCCCGTCACATCCTCAATCAGGGACCTGTCTACGGCCTCGATACCAACTCCACTGCCAACGATTTGTGCGGCCTTATGTCAAACCCGATGGAGAATGCCATCGCCTCGACTGTGGCACTCTATGGCGTTGCTGATTACACGTGGAATCCTGCGGCCTATAACCCCATCGACTGCTGGGAGCGCTCGCTTGTCTACCTCATGCCCGAGTGTCCCGAAGCCTATCGCGATTTCGCCATCAACAGCTGCGACACCGAATATGGCTACCGCCGTGCCGAATCGTGGGAAACTCCGGTGTTTGCATTCGCCGACTACACCCCGGCAAAAGCCGAAGTGCTGCGCCGTCAGCTCGCACGCATGAAAGCCGCTCCGGCCGAAATCCGCGCCAAATGCGGCAACAAAATGTTGCTTGAGGAGATAAACCCCTGGCTCACGCAGCTTGAGGCGCTATCCGACCGCACCGTGCGTGCCCTCGATTTGATGGAGGTTTACAAAAACGGCAACGGTGCCGAATTCTGGAACGGCTATATCGCCAACCGCATGGATTCGGTGCAGCAGAATGCCTACGACGCCCATAAAGTCGGCACCCTCAAGTGGCAGCCCCTCTATGAGGACCTCATGGATAAGATGGTCGACGGGTTCTACGAAACGGTTGCGGGGCGCAAATCATCGATTCCCGCCGTTACCGGCACCTTCGGCAATCTGCAGACCCCGAGCCGCAAGAAGATGTTCGACAACGATTCAACAACCGTTTATTTCGCCGACCGCGTGCAGCAGGACGGTGATTTCATCGGAGTGGAATTCGGCTCACCCGTTGAATTGCGCGACATTCAGATTCTCCAGGGGCGCGACTTCCGCGATGTGGTGGTGTTTGCCAACGCCGCAGTTGACTGGACCCCCGACGGCACCGAATGGGTCAATCTCCTCGACTCGCTCCAATGGGTGCGCGACATCCGCTGGACTCTTCCCCAAGGGGAGAAAGCCCCGGTGGCAAAGGGGGTGCGCCTGCGCCGCCTCCCATCCGACAATCAGCAGGGTGTGGGCATCCGCGAATTCTCGGTCAACAATCAGGGTGTAACGGCCGCTTTCGACCGCAACCCCTCCACGTTTGAGAACATCAACGGCAAACTCACCTTCCCGTGCGATGCCGCAGATGCAAAACTGATAATGCTGTTGGGCGATCTCAACGGAGGTTCGGTGAAAGTTTCGCAGCTCGATGCCTCGGGCAACCCCGTGGTGTTCACTCAGGTTGTCACCCCCTATGTTGAGCTTGACCTCGCCGACGGAGTAAAAAACATCCTTCTCGAAGGGGATGCCGATGTTTTTGAAATCATCGTCAGATAAGGGGGCGTCAAAGAGCCATCACCCTCACCGGACGAACATACGCTGAAAAAAATCAATATCTACTTATATTTCTACTTGAAAATCTCTAACCAATCATGAAAACAAGGAATATCCTGACTGCGGCCGCACTTATGGCATTTGTGTCGGCCAATGCAATAGAGCTTCCAGAGCTCCCCTCAAAAGAGGGTTTTGACATAAAGGGGTATGTGCACGACGGCACCAAAGGTGTGGCCGGTGTTGCCGTGACCGATGGTTACAGCATCACTACCACCGATGCCGACGGTGCCTATTACCTGACATCCTCGCCATTGGCTTATTTCGTGTACTACACCCTCCCGTCGGGCTATGAGGCGGGAACGGTGGAAAACGGTGTTACCAAATTCTTTGCCGACATCGACCGTCAGGCGGGGGAGACACGTGCCGATTTTCTTATTAATCCCATCGGCGACGACGAGAATTTCTCGTTTATAGTTCATGCCGACACCCAGCCCGACGAATATTTCAATTCAAATGTGTTTACCGAGCTTGGCAAAGCCTACGTCGACATGCAGACAACCGCCAACACAATCGAGGCAAAAGAGGGATTCAAGCCCTTTAACCTCCATTTGGGCGACATTATGTATCACACCGATACACAAACCGATGATTACCAGCGGTATCTGTCCACACTCAAGAACAGAAACTATACCTGCCCGATTTATGCCACTCCCGGCAACCACGATCGCAGCTACACAGCCAACTATAACGCGGCGATGAAGCTCTACCGCGAAACATGGGGGCCTACCTACCACTCGTTCAACCGCGGTAACATTCACTTTGTGGCGTTGGATAATGTGAAGCCAACCGACGGCAACTACTCGCGCGGATTCACAACCGAGTCGGTTGAATGGCTGAAAAAAGATTTGGCCGGCATTGAGAAGGGGAGTCGCGTGGTGTTTATGACCCACCGACCCATGACCCGTGTGGCTGCCGATGTGAAAGCCTACACCACCGTGCTCGACATCCTCAAGGATTATGATGTGCTGATGCTCACAGGGCATCTTCACCGTCCCGGCAACAACTTCGATGTGTATGATTCCAACCTGAAAGAACGCAATCAAACGGCTCTGGGCGGATATGAATGGCGTTCGGCGTGCGCTGCCGACGGCACCCCCAACGGTTACTACATCTATGAGGTGAAGGGTAACGACATCTCCTGGAAATTCAAATGGACAGGGCGCGATGCCGACACCAATCTGTTCCGCATGTACACCCCCGGGCAGTTCACCGACAATATTCCCGGCGCTGCCGACGAGAAAACAGTGTTAATCAACATCTGGGATTGGGATGAGGATTGGAAAGTGACCTGGAAACAGGATGGTGTCGATATGGGCGATGTGGAACGCTACGAAAGCCACCTCGACCCCTGGGCATCATCGCTCTACGACAACAACGCGTCGCGACCCACATGGAAATCGGTTGAGAGCTATCACATTTTCCATTGCGATGTGCCCGCCACATGCGCCAATGTGGAGGTAACCGTCACCGATCCCTTCGGGCGAACCGTGTCGAAAGCGCTCGACCTCGACCACATCGCCGGCATTGAAACTGTTACCACAGCAACCTGCGGAGTGGAGACCACCGAAGTCTATAATCTTCAGGGTGTGAAACTCATCACCGTGAACGGCTATCCCCAAGTCGACACCCTCCCTGTCGGGCGCGGCTGCTACATCATGGTGCTCCGCCACACCGACGGCACCGTCACCTCCGAGAAAGTGATTCTCTGACCACTTTTCCACTCGAATACCATGAAAAAACGCAAAATCTTATTCCTGTCGGCACTTGTCAGTGTCATTTCAACTTGGGCGCTCGACCTTCCCGAAATTACTGTGCAACCGGGTGTTGATGCCTGGGGTTATGTTCACGACGGAACAAAACCGATTGAGGGGGTGCTTGTTACCGATGGCTATAGCTTCGTAGCGACCGACGGTGCCGGCACATGGCAACTTACCACAAACAGCAATGCTGACTTTGTGTATGTGATAATCCCTTCAGGCTATGAGATTGACGATGTCACCGACGGAATCATAAAGCATTACCACCGGATTGACCGGAGCACAACTCTGTTCAGGGGAGACTTCCGTCTTAATCCTATCGGAGATGATACGGATTTTTCATTTATGGTGCATGCCGACCCTCAACCCAATCTGGTAATCAATTCAGCTTGTTTTGCAGAGATGGGCACAGCATATGTCGACATGGCTGAGAAAGCTCATGCCATCAAGGATAGCGAAGGGTTCATGCCCCCTATGCTTATGCTTGGAGACGTGACTCATGAGATAGGTTACGAGCAGTATAAGGCCACCCTTAAGCTCAAGAAATTCGATGTTCCGCTTTTTTCTTGCCCCGGCAACCACGACAAAAAATATGTGGTTAACATCAAAGATGCATGCGAACGCTATTGCGCCACCTTCGGGCCGCGTTATTATTCGTTCAATCGGGGAAAAGTTCATTTCCTGATGCTTGATAATGTGGCGATAAATACCGACGGTGATTACGCCCGCGGCATCTCGTCGGAGCAGATGGCATGGATAAGAAAAGATCTCGAATTTGTTGAAAAAGGCTCAACCGTGGTTGTGGGCGCTCACATATCGTTCACAAAGAGTGCAGCCGACCGCAAAGCCTATAAGAATCTTCTCGAACTTCTTGGCGATTACAACACTCTGTTGCTCACCGGCCATCATCACCGCTGCGACAATCTCGGCTTTTATTCACCAACGGTTGAGGAGCGCAACCATGCCGCTCTTAGCGGACATATATGGCGTGGGCCGGTGTGTCGTGACGGAAGTCCGAAGGGCTACTACATCTATCATTGCGATGGCAATGACATCAGTTGGAAATTCGTGCAGACAGGACGAGATCCCGACAAATTTATGTTCAGGCTCTATGAACCCTCGTGGATGGAGTATATGGAATCGCCGGTTGTAAACGGGCGCCGCATCCTCGTTAATGTGTGGGACTGGGATCCTGCATGGAAAGTGACATGGAGCCTCAACGGGAAGGAGCAGGGTGATGTAGAGCGTTTCGAAAGCTCGGTCGACCCGCTTGCCGTGTTCAACTACAACACATTGGAGAACACCAAGCTGCATGCCGTTGAATCGGGGCACATGTTCTATTGCGATGTGCCCGATGAAGGTGGCGAGGTCATCGTAACGGTCACCGACCGTTTCGGCCGCATTTTATCCAAAAGCTTTGACATGGAGGCGGGACTGGAGCGGATAGTTGCAACGGGCAATGGAGATTGCCTCAGAACCGACCTGTTCGACATGCAGGGACGGCATGTGATGACCGTTGACGGTGAGCCGGAAGCCGACACACTCCCGTTGCCTGCCGGGGTGTATGTGAAACAAGTGCGTACAACCGCAGGTGGAATGACAGTGGAAAAAATAGTTCTTTGAAAAAATAACATAAACAAAGGAAAAGATATAATGAATAAGCTACGTATAATAACTGCAGCTCTGACCATCGGAGCGGCATTTATGGCGGGTGCTACACAAATCATAGTAGGCTCCTACAACATCCGTGTGAAAACCGCCGATGACAAAGGTGTTAACAGCTGGGACGCGCGCAAAAGCTACGTGGCGCGAACTGTTACCGATAACGGTTTCGATGTTGTGGGTTTTAACGAAGTGAAATCGGGTCAGCAGAAAACTGATCTTGTGTCGATGCTCGACAATGAGTACTCATTCTTTGGATGGGACGGCCACGAGGGTTTTGAGTCAACGGCTGAGACTGCTGTTGATCTCGTTGCATGGCGCACCGATAAATTCGATTGTCTCGACAGCGGGTGGTTCTTCCTCTGCCGCGACCTTGGCACCGGTATGTGGGAGCAGAGTTGGGATAACAGTTCGTTTGAAAACGTGCGCCACACATCGTGGGTTAAACTGCAGGTGACCGGAACCGATGAGGTGTTCTATGTGTTTTGCACACACCTCGACCATCAGGGCAACATTGCCCGCATGCTTCAATCGCACATGAATTATGAAAAAATGTGGGAAATTGCCGGGCACTATCCAACCATTATGGTAGGTGACCAAAACTCAACCACATCGCGAGTTAACTACCTCAACCTTTATAAGGCAGGGTTGACCGATGCTTTTTCAACCGTCGACGACCCTACAGCTAAGTTTGGCAGCGCCGACCCCGCCACTGCCGGCCAGTGGAAAGAGGATACGTCGACCGGCCGCCGCATTGACTATATCTGGGTGCGCGGTTTCAATGTCGATGACTACGACCACTGCACCGACACCTACGACCTCGGCGCTATGCCGTCCGACCACATCGCCATCAAGGCAAAACTCACCTATCAGGATCCCGACATCAACAACCGTTACACATACGTGGCACCGGGTGGAACCGGCGACGGCTCCAAATCGGCTCCTTTCGGCTCTATTCAGGATGCAGTTAATGCCGCCGGCATCGGCGACACCATCTATGTTGCCAAAGGCAGCTATGATGTTACCGCTCAGATTAATGTAGCCAAAACAGTGCGCCTTTTCGGCGGATACGACAAAGACTTCAACGAAGTGACCGGCCTGTCGGAAGTAAAGGCAGCCGCTAATGTGCGTTGCATCGACCTCAAGGCCGCAACAGATGTGGAAATGCGCAATTTTGCCGTGCGCAACGGCACGCTTACTTCGACCACAGCCGACGGTGCCGGCATCCGTGCCCACGGTGCACGTCTTATCATGCGTGAATGCGAACTTTCCGATAACTCGGCAGGGCGTGACGGCGGCGGAATCGACTGCACCGGTCAGCTCATCCTCGACCATGTTCGGTTCCTCAACAACAAGGCCGGCCATAACGGGGGCGCCGTTTGTTGCGACAATCCCAGCAAACGCTATTGGTTTAATTTCCCTGTGACCGATTGCTATTTCGATGGCAATGAGGCACCTCAAGGCGCTGCCATTTATCTGCCCCGATTCGTCTATTGCCATGTTGCGGGCAACACCTTTGTCAACAACAAGGCTTCGGAGGGAACACCTGTCTATCTGCATGCTGTGGGAACCGACAACAATCTCGGTGCAAACCTCTATGTGTTCAACAACACCTTTGCACTCAACAGTTCGGCCGGCGCGGGTAACCCCTCGGCAATGTTTGTTGAGATTGAACCGGTCGGCTCTTTCTCCCTCGTCAACAACACTATTGTGAGCAATAGTTCCGACAGCAATGTGGCTGCTGTTTACATGCAGTCGGGCACACCTTGCGTGGGCAACAACATCATCGCCTGCAACGAGGGTGGCGATGTGTTCCTCAACACCGATGCCGTGCTTGCCTCCTACAATCTCTACACCACTTCGGGAACAATCAACTATCCCGTCAACGCCAAGGATATCTACACCGCCGATGCAGCAACAGCCGCCACGGCGCTTGCCGATGTGCTCGACGGCACTGTGCTCGACGGAAAATTTGTTCCATCACTGAGTTTGCCCGAGGGGGATGCCGCTATGGTCGCATCCGACAATGCAACTGTTGATTTCACCGTTCCCTCGGTTAAGGTTGTGAACCCTGTTCACGCTGCAGGGAAGAACCTCAACAGCGTCACTGCCCTGCGCCTGCGCGAGAGCATTGTGCGCGCCGATTTCAACTTCGACTGCATGCAGGAAAGCTCTGTCTACCTCCCCGCCGACCAGGCCGGTGTTGCACGTCCCACCAACGGCAAGGCCACGATGGGAGCACGTGAATATGTTGAGGGTGCCGGCATTTTTGATGTGCCTGCTACTTCGGGCGCTGCCGATGCCGATGCTCCGGTTGAATATTTCGACCTTCAGGGGCGCCGCGTATCCAATCCGTCGCGCGGCATCTACATTCGCCGACAAGGAGCGACAGCCGAAAAAGTTATAATATTATGAAAAAAATTGCAGTATCAGCTCTGTTGGCTTTTGCGGTTGCCGGATGGTTTAATATGTCGGCAACAGCCATAACTGTTGGCTCCTACAATATCCGCACCTTGGCAGTCGCTGATCAGGGCGCAAATCATTGGGACGCACGTAAAACTTATGTGGCTGCCACAGTTACGGATAACGGAATGGATGTGGTTGGTTTCAATGAAGTGATGAACAACCGTCAGGAGACAGAACTAAAACAATTGCTCTCTGATTACTCTTTCACCGGATGGAACGGACATGATGGAACGGATTGTGGAGAAACTGCCGTGAATTTGATTGCTTTCCGCACCGACATGTTTGAGGTGCTTGAGGAGGGATTCTATTTTCTTGACAGAGAACTGACAACATGGTCGATTCCATGGGATAACAGTGTGTGTAGTCGTGAAACCTCATGGGCGAAACTCCGCGTGAAAGCTTCCGATGAAATTTTTTATGTGTTCTGCACTCATCTTGATCACGAGGGGAACGTTGCCCGCATGCTTCAGTCTCACCTCAACTATGAGAAAATGTGGGAAATTGCCGGTCACTATCCCACAATTATGGTAGGTGACCAAAATTCCACCACTTCGCGTGTGAATTATCTGAACCTCTATAATGCCGGCTTTACTGATGCATTCAGCATTGTCGCTGACCCAGTGTCCAAATTTGGCAGTGATGATCCACACACTTCAGGGCAATGGAAGGAGGTGCCGACCGGGCGCCGCATTGACTACATCTGGGTTCGGGGTTTCAATGTCGATGACTACGACCATTGCACCGACACCTACGACCTCGGCGCCATGCCTTCCGACCACATCGCCATTAAGGCAAAACTCACCTATCAGGATCCCGACATCAACAACCGTTACACCTACGTGGCACCGGGTGGAACCGGCGACGGCTCCAAATCGGCTCCTTTCGGCTCTATTCAGGATGCAGTTAATGCCGCCGGCATCGGCGACACCATCTATGTTGCCAAAGGCAGCTATGATGTTACCGCTCAGATTAATGTAGCCAAAACAGTGCGCCTTTTCGGCGGATACGACAAAGACTTCAACGAAGTGACCGGCCTGTCGGAAGTAAAGGCAGCCGCTAATGTGCGTTGCATCGACCTCAAGGCCGCAACAGATGTGGAAATGCGCAATTTTGCCGTGCGCAACGGCACGCTTACTTCGACCACAGCCGACGGTGCCGGCATCCGTGCCCACGGTGCACGTCTTATCATGCGTGAATGCGAACTTTCCGATAACTCGGCAGGGCGTGACGGCGGCGGAATCGACTGCACCGGTCAGCTCATCCTCGACCATGTTCGTTTCATCAACAACAAGGCGGGTCATAACGGTGGCGCCGTTTGTTGCGACAATCCGAGCAAACGCTATTGGTTTAATTTCCCCGTGACCGATTGCTATTTCGATGGCAATGAGGCACCTCAGGGAGCTGCCCTTTATTTGCCCCGATTTGTTTATTGCCATGTTGCGGGCAACACCTTTGTCAACAACAAGGCTTCGGCGGGAACGCCGGTCTATCTGCATGCTGTGGGAACCGACAACAACCTCGGTGCCAACCTCTATGTGTTCAACAACACCTTTGCACTCAACAGTGCGGCCGGCGCAGGTAACCCCGGGGCGATGTATGTTGAGATTGAATCTGCAGGTTCGTTCGCTCTTATCAATAACACCATCGTGAGCAACAGTTCCGACAGCAATGTGGCTGCCGTTTACATGCAGTCGGGCACACCTTGCGTGGGAAATAACATCATAGCCTGCAACGAGGGTGGCGATGTGTTCCTCAACACCGATGCCGTGCTTGCCTCCTACAATCTCTACACCACTTCGGGAACAATCAACTATCCCGTCAACGCCAAGGATATCTACACCGCCGATGCAGCAACAGCCGCCACGGCGCTTGCCGATGTGCTCGACGGCACTGTGCTCGACGGAAAATTTGTTCCATCACTGAGTTTGCCCGAGGGGGATGCCGCTATGGTCGCATCCGACAATGCAACTGTTGATTTCACCGTTCCCTCGGTTAAGGTTGTGAACCCTGTTCACGCTGCAGGGAAGAACCTCAACAGCGTCACTGCCCTGCGCCTGCGCGAGAGCATTGTGCGCGCCGATTTCAATTTCGACTGCATGCAGGAAAGTTCTGTCTACCTCCCCGCCGATCAGGCCGGCGTTGCACGCCCCACCAACGGCAAGGCCACGATGGGTGCACGTGAATATGTTGAGGGTGCCGGCATTTTTGATGTGCCCGCCACTTCGGGCGCTGCCGATGCTCCGGTTGAATATTTCGACCTTCAGGGGCGCCGCGTAGTCAATCCGTCGCGCGGCATCTACATTCGCCGCCAAGGAGCGACAGCCGAAAAAATTATAATCTGACAGCTCCCTCCCCGCTTAGACCCAAAAGGCGGTGTGTCATGAATTTTGACACACCGCCTTGTTTATTCGTGCCCTGCCGATGAGGAGGGCGTGGGGGTAAATGTGGGTTTGGGGTTATTCTTCGGTGGGGAGGAGAGCGGCTGCGGCTGCCGTCATGAGCGGGCGCACTTCGGAGTAGGGGAGCACACACGAAGGCATGCCGGCGGCGTAGGGTGCGATTTCATATTGCTGATAGTCGAAATGCACACCGTCGGGCATGAAATAGGGGGGTGTAACAGGGAGGGGGAGAGTGTCGGGGTTGACCAACAGAGCATCGCGGAAATCGTTGGTTGTGCTAACCTCGAAATATTGTTTCATTAGCCCCTCTTTCACCATTTGGGTGAGTTGCGGGCGCGATGAGGCCGGGAACATGTTCCAACCCACAATATCGCCGTTAGAGCGGTTGAACACAGCGGGTGAGAATCCTGCACCGCCGTGAGCACCTCCAAGATAAGTGTAGGTTGAACAGCCGTAGGTAATGGTTGAGGTGGTGACCCAAAGGGGAGAAACGATTGCCGAGTATTCGAGTGTGCGCGGCTCGTCGAAATCGAGATCATCGAAAGCCGAGAGATCGTTTTTCAGATTCGCGAGGATTTCAGTGCCTATGAAGGCAGTGAGTTTGCGTCCGTCGTTGAAGTCGGTGTTCTTTTCGGTTATAGAATCGGGTTGGTTGGAGATGCTCGGGGAGAGTTGGTTGGCAATCCATTTACGCACCGAATCGACAAGCTGTTTTCCACCTGCCACAGGATAGGCAAGTGAGATGGAGCATACAGCCTTGTTTTTGGCCGGCGACACAACCGAATCGTTCCACACGATGCTGTCGGTGACGAATGAGGCGGATTCGGCCACTGATAATGAATCTGCCGCCTCTTCCTGTGATTGCTCAACGTTCTTTCCTTTCCCTCCACATGCACTTGTGGCGCATGTGAGGCAGGCAAGCAGAGCCGCCGGAAGAGCCGATGCAAAAATTCTTTTGATGTTCATAGACTTAATTATATTTAAATTTATTTTATCTTTGTTGGATGTGGAATTTTTGGTTAGGGAGCATCACCTGAGCCTTGCACCCCGAGCCGGTTTTCCACTGCATTACCGCCGCATGACGCGTTCCCGGCAAAGATAGCGGTTTATTTTGAAATACGTAACAACGATAATAAGTGGCTGTTCAAAATTATTTTAGGTTTCTACCGTAGAGATTTTTTCAGTTATTTTCCCTTGATGAAGAGGGAGCGATGCGGGCATCGTGACCGATGAGGAAAGGGAAAAGAACGAAAAATCGCAGGTAGAAAGCTAAGAGCAGCCATAATAAAAATAATTTTAAACAGACACTTAACAACCAAGACTACGTGAAAGTAATGAAGAAATCACTAATCGTGATGTCGCTGCTTCTTGCCGCGACCGGTGCGGGTGCCCGCACTCTCACTCCCGCCGAGGCTTTGGCCCGCGTGGGGCAATCGGCTTCCCCTATGAAAGCACATGCCGCGGTGCCCGCTGCAAGCGCACGGCTTGTCCACACAACATTCACAACCAACGGCACCGCTGCCGTCTACATGTTCAACAACACTGCGGGCGCGGGCTACATGCTTGTCAGTGCCGATGATGTGGCAGCTCCGCTTTTGGGTTATTCCGATGCTCCGGTGGCCGCCGACGGTGAGCTGCCCGCGCAACTTCAGTGGTGGCTGAGTCAGTATGCCGCAGAAATCGAGGCGGCCAATGCTTCCGCCTCAACGAGTGCTGCTCCGGCTGCATTGGCTGCCTCGTGGGAGAGTATGGCTCACGACCCTATCTCGCCCCTGTGTAAAACCACCTGGGACCAGGCTACCCCCTACAATGCCCAGTGCCCGCAGATTTCATCGCGCGCCACAATGACCGGTTGTGTCGCAACAGCAATGGCGCAGGTTATGAAATATCACCAATGGCCTGCAAAGGGTAAAGGTTCAATCACTTACACCGACAATAACGGCACGACCCGTTCAATGTCGTTCGCATCCAATATCGACTGGACCAATATGCTCGACAGCTATGCAGGAGATTATACCACAGCCCAGAAAAACGCCGTGGCATGGTTGATGAAAGCTTGCGGCTTCTCGGTGAAAATGACCTATGGCACATCTTCTTCGGGCGCTACCGAGAATAACGTTGGGCCCGCTCTTGTGAATTATTTCAACTATGACCCCGGCTATTCGCTCTGTCAACGTGAGAATTACGGTCTTTCCGACTGGCAGCGGATGATTTATGAGAACCTCGAGGAGGTTGGCCCCGTGCTCTATTGCGGTTCAGCGCTCGGAGGTGGCCACTGCTTTGTGTGCGACGGATATTCCGAAGGTGGCTATTTCCATTTCAACTGGGGATGGTCGGGAATGTATGACGGCTACTATCTTCTCACTGCCCTCAACCCCGACGGTCAGGGAATCGGCGGTTTTGCCGGAGGTTACAACCTCGGGCAGAGCATTGTGCTCGGGATTCAGAAGCCCACCGGCACAACAACAACTACCACCGTGCAGCTTTCGCAGCAGGCCGCTCCCACCGGCAGCATCTACGGCGGCTTGCTTACACTTACCGGTCCGTGGTATAACCTGATGAGCGATGCAACAATGATTCTGGGCGTGAAATGTGACCCCGCAAACGGCACTTCGGGTACCACTCGCTACATCGAGGCACCTTACGGATCGGTAACTATCGATTCCTACAGCGGATTCAATTCTCTTCAGTTCGATGCCACACAAATTCCCAACGGCACATGGCAAGTGTCGCTTGTCACCAAAGATGTGACCTCGGGAACATCGTCGCAGTGGATGCCTGTGCTCCATCCCATCAACCAGTCCAACTACGTTACGGTGACACGTTCGGGGCAGACATTCTCGGTTGTAAACGGGGAGACTGCCTACCTCACTGTTACCAACGCAGAACTGCTCACCCCGTTCTACAGCGGTTGTATGGCAAAGATGCGTTTCACTGTTTCCAATAACTCCAATCTTGAGGTGGCTCAATCGGTAGCTCCATGTCTGCTTTCGGGTTCACCCACTATCCCCGGGGTGTTGGCAAGCAATTCGTCAATCATGGCTATGGGCGACGGGGTTTACATCGACCTCATGCCCGGCGAAAGCGTGACCAAAGAGATTACTTTCACGCTTGCCGCCGCATCGGCATCGTTCAAAACAAACGTGAACTACACCTGCGCCCTTTTTGACTCCGAAACAGGTTATATGTTCACCTCGCTGGGGCTGCAGAAGGTTCTCCCTAAATCCGAAGCTACACTTTCGGCCACATCATTTGCTCTTGAAGGGGGCACTACCTCGGTGAATCCGGCCGACATGCACTTCACCGCTTCGGTTAAATGTGTTACAGGCTATTTCGCATCCTCATTGATGGTTGCCGTTACCCCCTATGGCGGCGGCCAGATCCTCTCCTCAGATAATTCGAGTGAAGTTCTCTTCCTCAGCGCAGGGCAGAGCACAACCACCGATTTCAACATTGCTTTCCCGGCGGCTGAAGCGGGCCAGACCTATTCCGCTTTCCTCGGTTACGTGTCAGGCTCAACATTCAATCAGTTGCGCTACCTTAATTTCACGGTCGATGTGGCCGGTGTTGAGGAGGTGAGTGCCGACGGCAATAATCTTTCCATCGATTATGTGAAAGCTATCAACGCAGCGGTGGTAACCTCGTCGTGCCCCGTCACTTCGGTTGAAGTTCTTACCCCCGCCGGTGCTCCGGTGAATGTTGATGTTACCACCGACGGCAACGGCGCCTCGGTTGACCTCTCGGCCGCACCTGCCGGAGTGCTCATCGTGGTTGCCCGTGATGCTTCGGGAGCTGCCGCAACTCTTAAACTCGTGAAATGAAACATGCGATGAAGCAATCGGTTCTGCTGCTGCCGGCGCTTGTTGTTGTGGCTGCGGGTTGCAGTTCGCAACGTCAGTCAGCTCCGCAAGCAGGCGCTACACCCGCCCCCGCACCCCCCTTGGCAACAGTGGTGGCGCCCCCCGACCGCGGCGGCACAATCCGCTCGGAGGAGCGCATCGGTGAGAGCGCCGTGTCGATGATGCCCAAAGGGCAGGTTTACCGCATGAGCGGCGACTATGCCCGCAATGTGGCCATCACACTCGCCGCCGACGGAACCGTTCAGAGCTATCCCGCGCCAACGGATATCACCCCGTCGTCGGCTCCTGTGGAGCTCGACGGGGGGTGGTGGCTCGACCGTCGCGGGGTGACCGACCGCTCGGTGTTCACCCGCTACACCCTGCAGGAATATGCCGCCCTCAAGGAGGCTCCCACACCTGCCGAGCTGCTGGCGGCCGTGATTCCCGGCGCCCGCGTCACCGCCGTGATGAAACTGCCCGTGACCACACGTGAGGCGCTGGCCGACACCGCCGCCGTGAACAGCTACATCGCCACCCATGCCCTCGGGGCAAAGGTGCCTTGAAACACAGTTGTTTCCCTTTACACGACCTGCAATTCCGCCCTCGCAATTCGTTGTGGTGCAGAATTGCAGGTCGTGTGCTTTTAAATGTCGCCGTTTTTTTGTATCTTTGCGCGATTTAAGACGTTTAAAACAAAAAATATAGAATGAATCCAATCAAGAAAACCATCACCCTGCCCGACGGCCGCGAGATTACTCTCGAAACCGGCAAGCTCGCCAAGCAGGCCGATGGAGCCGTTGAGCTGCGCATGGGCAACACCATGCTGCTCGCCACAATCGTGTCGGCCAAAGAGGCCGGCGAGGGGGTCGATTTCATGCCCCTCACTGTTGACTACAAGGAAAAATTTTCATCGGCAGGCCGTTTCCCCGGCGGTTTCCTCAAGCGTGAAGGCCGTGCTTCGGATTACGAAATCCTCACTTCGCGTCTGGTTGACCGCGTTATGCGCCCGCTGTTCCCCGATAACTACCACGCCGAAACTTTCGTGAACATCACCATGTTCTCGGCCGACGGCGTTGAAATTCCCGATGCACTTGCCGGTTTGGCGGCATCGGCAGCCATCACCTGCAGCGATATCCCCTTCAACGGGCCTATCTCGGAGGTTCGCGTTGCCCGCATCGACGGCGAATTCGTAATCAACCCCACCTTCGAGCAGCTTGAAAAAGCCGACATGGAGCTGATGGTTGGTGCCACCTACGACAACATCATGATGGTGGAAGGTGAGATGAACGAGGTTTCGGAAGCCGAACTCCTCGCCGCCCTCAAAGCCGCTCATGAGGAAATCAAGAAACATTGCAAAGTTCAGCTCGAAATGGCCGAGGCTGCAGGCAAAACCGTGAAACGCGAATATTGCCACGAGGTGAACGACGAAGAGCTCCGCAAGGATGTGCGCGAGAAATGCTACGACAAGGCCTACGCCATTGCCAAGGCAGGTTGCGCCGACAAACACTGGCGCCAGGATTCGTTCGACGCCATCTGCGACGAATATCTCGAATCGCTCCCCGAAGATGTGCGCGAGGAGAAAAAGGGTCTGGTAAAACGCTACTACCACGACGTTGAACGCGAGGCAGTGCGCCGCTGCATCCTCGACGAAGGTGTGCGTCTCGACGGCCGCAAAACCACCCAAATCCGCCCCATCTGGTGTGAGATTGACTACCTCCCCGGCCCCCACGGATCGGCCGTGTTCACCCGCGGTGAGACACAGTCGCTCTCAACCGTTACCCTCGGCACCAAGCTCGACGAGAAGATTCTCGACGACGTGCTCAACCAGGGTCGCGAGCGCTTCCTGCTCCACTACAACTTCCCCCCCTTCTCAACAGGTGAAGCCCGTCCCACCCGCGGCGTAGGCCGTCGTGAAATCGGTCACGGCAACCTCGCCCACCGTGCGCTCAAACGCATGTTCCCCGACGATTTCCCCTACGTTTGCCGCGTTGTGAGCGATATCCTCGAAAGCAACGGCTCGTCGTCGATGGCAACCGTGTGCGCAGGCACACTCGCCCTGCTCGATGCCGGTGTGAAGATGAAACGCCCCGTGAGCGGTATTGCAATGGGTCTTATCACTGATAACGAAACAGGCCAGTATGCCATCCTCTCCGACATTCTCGGCGATGAGGATCACCTCGGCGACATGGACTTCAAGGTGACCGGTACCCGCGAAGGTATCACAGCCACCCAGATGGATATCAAGTGCGACGGTTTGAGCTACGAAGTGCTCGAACGCGCGCTCAACCAGGCTCGCGACGGACGTCTGCACATCCTCGACATCATCGAGAACACCATCGCCGCTCCCCGCGAGGACTACAAGCCCCATGTGCCCCGCATTGTCACCATGACCATCCCCAAAGAGCTCATCGGTGCAGTGATTGGCCCGGGCGGAAAGATTATCCAGGGCATTCAGGAAGCTTCCGGCGCAACCGTTTCCATCGACGAAATTCCCGAAGGTGGTTACATCGAGGTTGCTGCTGCCAACAAGGCTTCCATCGACAAGGCTCTCGAGATGATTAACGCCATTGTGGAGCTTCCCGAAGAGGGTAAAGTCTACACCGGCAAGGTTCAGACCATTCAGGACTTCGGCGCATTCGTTGAATTCATGCCCAACCGCGACGGTCTGCTCCACATCTCTGAAATTTCATGGGAGCGTCTCCCCGACATGGCCTCATCGGGCATCAAGGAGGGTGATGAGCTCACAGTGAAACTCATTGAAATCGACAAGAAAACAGGTAAGTACCGTCTGTCGCTGCGTGCGCTTCAGCCCAAGCCCGAAGGCTACGTTGAACCCGCCGAGCGTCCCCGCGCGCCCCGTGGTGACCGTGGTCCCCGCCGTGAAGGCGATCGCGGACCCCGTCGTGACGGCGAACGCCGTGGCCCCCGCCGCGAAGGTGGTGACCGTGGTCCCCGTCAGCCCCGCGACTGATAGGCTCACCCTCCAGAAATAATCAAAACGCCGTGTTCCGCTGCAAAGGCAGGAACACGGCGTTTTGATTTAAGACAAGTAAAGGATAAGCGTTATTTGCATTGGTAGTATATGGTTCCGGAGTTGGAACTTTGGTTTTGTGTGTTTGTGTTTGTCTGTGACCCCTGTCGTGTTATGCCGGCGCCAGCCTGAACACTTCCACTTATTGCTCCTGCAGAAGCTTTAGCGTTACCGCCGAGATTTCCGTTGTAGGTGTTCTGGGCGCCTACGTTCTGGGTGCCGCTGTTCGAAGATGAACTGTAGCTTACAGAGCCATGTGATTGCGATTGAGTTGATGGTACCGCCTTCTGGTATCCGAAGCTTTGGCAAGCTGATTGAGCCTGTTGCGCAGCCTGTTCGGGCGTTTGTGCATTCATAATGCCAATCATGGCAATAAAAGTTGCAGCGGACAAAATTACCTTTTTCATTTGTTGATTTAAATTAATGTTATTATGATGGTATTTTCTGCAAAGATAGCAGCAACCGGTGCTTTCGGTTGGGATGTGTGGCGTAGGTGAATTTGACCGAAGCGTAAAATTTATTTACATATCCAGCGATGAAGAATAGACTTTAAAAAAGTCGACATTGAGAGCACGTGAAATTTTTTCCAATAGTTCAGTGTTGATGGATGATTGTTCGTAGATATAATAGATGTTTGGACGTTGGCAATTAATTTTGCGTGCAAGCCAAGCCGGAGAGCGCTCTTGTCGTTCCATTTCTCCTTTTATTATTTGGCCTATGTGAATCGACATAAATTACAAAGCTGAATTTCCTGTACTTTGCTCCAAGCTGAGGCACCGCCAAGCGCCTGACTACAAGTAAGTACAAGAAATCCAGCTCGCAAGCGAACTGAACTTCACAAATGGTACTTATTCTTGTAGTGCTTAATGTTTTGGCGGTTTTCAGCTTGAAGAATAAGAGCCCCGAAGCTCTGATATGTCAGTGGTTAACTTTCTGCGTTTTTTATTTTGGGTATTGAGATTAATAAAATTGGTGATGTTGAATACAAATTTACTCAACTTTTTTTATTCATAAAAGCTTGCGGCATGCATACCGAGGTGCTTATTTGATTATTCTTGGCCGAAGGTGCGGTTTATCCAGATGCCGAAGAAGGGGTCGGATAAGAAATAGGTGCCGTTGTGGGATGTTACCAGTCCTTTGTCGGTTAATCCTTTTAGGGCGGATTGAACCGAACTTGGGGAATTCAAGTCATGTCGGCGCACAAAAGCACCTGACGTTATGGCTGTAGCAGTCTTTTCGGCAGCTATAGCATAGAGCAGCGGCTTTTGCTTGCCCGGAAGGGTTGACAGCGTCTGCTGAAAGCGGAATGTGGATTCCTCTATAATGACGTCTATTGCCGCCATGCACGTTTCGCGTTCGCATACCGAATTATCCGGGGTCATTGCGAAAGCCTGGTTGAAGATGCGCTGCAGCAGATAGGTGTTGCCGTTGAAAAGGTTGTAGACGAAAGCGATGGCATCTTCGGAAACGCTTTTATCCCTTTCGTTGAAAAGCCGCATGGCGAACGAAGTGTAGGTGGGTAGCGGGATGCTTTTCAGTTCGAGAATGTCGGTGCTGTTATAGAATGGTCGGGCTGAATTAACGAACATTTCGTCGAGGATGGAGCGTTCGCTTCCCGAAAAAATGAAATTACAATTTGAGATGCCTTGAATGTGAGAGCGCAGTAAAGCCTCGATGTTGCTTTCGGGGTAGCGGGCTATCTGTTGAAATTCATCGATTGCAACAATGCAGGGGGTGGTTGATTCGCGCAGACAGTTGAAAATTTCCTCAAGTGTGTGTTCCGGGTTGCGGATGTCGGCAAGTTCGAGGTTGAAAGTGGGTAGGCCGGTGTAGGGGTCGAATCCGAATTTACCGCTGAGCGACTTCAGCATCATGCCTATTGAGCGCGCTATTTTCTTGTTGGTAGGCAGTAGCTTGCCAATAACCTCTTTGCCAAGCAGATAAACAAACTCGCGTAGCGATGACGTTGGAAGAATGTCGATAAAGAATGTGTTGTAGCGGTTGGATATGTCGGGAGAGGCGAAGCAGTGTTTAATCAAACCTGTTTTGCCCATGCGGCGTTGTGCCATCAATACTATATTGTGGCCGTTGGTGATGCGGGAGATTATCCTGTTGCTATCCTCTGTGCGGTCGCAGAAATATTGGGGCGGTATAGCACCGGCTACAATGAAAGGATTGATTGGAGATGTCATGCTTATGAAATTTTGATTACGCAAATATAATTATTATAATTATAATAATCAAATTTTGGTAATGGATTTGGCTGGAGATGGGTGGAGAGGAAACAAGGCTGCCTGAGTTTGGTCGGGCAGCCTCGTTGCATAAGGTTGTTATTATGGTAAGTGTGAGTGGCATGGCCGGATGGGACGCGGTTAAACGTCGAAGCGCACGGCCAGAGGGGTTTGGGCGTTGGTGAAGCGGCCGTCGACGTAGGCGAGCTGGCCGTTGACCCATGTCTGTTCCACGCGGTAGTGGAGGCGCATCCCTTCGTAGGGGCTCCAGCCGCAGGCGCTGAGAATGTCGTCGCGGGTGATGGTGTAGTCGGCATCGGGGTTCACAACCACAATGTCGGCCATATATTTCTGGCGGATGTAGCCTCGGCGGCTAACGTTGTAGAGTCGGGCCGGGGCGGCGGCCATTTTCTCAACCACATCCTCAAGTGTGAAATAGCCCTTGCTTGCAAGTTGCATCATCACGGGGAGGGCAAACTGCACTGAGGGCATCCCCGAGGCTGTTGTGAGTGCATTGAGCCCGGTTTTCTGCGCCAGCAGGTGGGGTGCGTGGTCGGTGGCGATAACGTCGATGCGTCCGTCGGCAACGGCGCGGAGCAGTTCGCGGCGGTCGTTTTCGGTTTTAATTGCCGGGTTGCACTTGGTGAGGCCTCCGGTGCGTTCAACCGATTCGTCGGTGAAGCAGAGGTAGTGGGGGCATGTTTCGGCAGTGATGCGCTTGCCCGAGAGGTTGCCGGGGGTGAAGAGGTTGAGCTCGTCGGCAGTTGTGACGTGCATCACATGCAGGCGTGCTCCGGTTTCGCGGGCAAGGGCAACGGCTTTGGAGGTTGCCTCGTAGCATGCCTCGCGCGAACGGATGGCGCTGTGGAGCCCTACGGGAATCCCGTCGGGGTATTCGGCAAGCAATCGGTTGCGGTTGGCGGCGATAATCGGTTCGCTCTCGGCATGGCATGCAATCACGCGGTGAAAATCGGTGAAGAGGTGGCGCAGGGCGCTGTCGTTGTCAACAAGCATCCCCCCGGTGGAGCTCCCCATGAAGAGTTTCACGCCCGGCACGCGGGTGTAGTCGGCGTGCAGAATCTCGTCGATATTGGTGTCGGTGGCGCCGAGGAAGAAAGCATAGTTCGCTGCCGACACTTCGGCGGCACGTGCCATTTTCGCCTCCCAAGCCTCGATTGAGGTGGTGTGAGGGTTGGTGTTGGGCATGTCGAAGAACGAGGTGATGCCCCCGGCTATGGCAGCGCGGCTTTCGGTGGCGATATCACCTTTTTCGGTGAGTCCCGGGTCGCGGAAATGCACATGCTCGTCAATCATTCCCGGAAGGATGAATTTACCCTCGCAGTTGTAGACGTCGAAATTCTCGGGTGGAATTTCTGAGGGGTCGATGCGCCCCATGTCGATGCGCGTGATCTGGCCGTGGTCAATCACAACGCTCCCGACGAACCGAAATCCGTCGCTAATGATGATGCCGTTGTTAAGAACCTTGGGTTTCATTTCTTCTGAGGGTATTTGCGGCTCCAGGAGTCGATTTTCAATTTCATCACGCCGAACAGTGCCTCGCCGAATATGCCCGATGACATTTTGCTGGTTCCGAGCACGCGGTTCACGAATATGATGGGGACTTCCACCACTTTGAAACCGCATTTGGCGGCTGTGAACTTCATCTCAATCTGGAAAGCGTAGCCTTTGAACCTGATTTTGTCGAGCTCCATAGTTTCGAGCACGCAACGGCGGTAGCATGCGAAGCCGGCGGTGGTGTCCTGCACTTTCAGGCCGGTGATGAGGCGCACATATTTCGATGCGAAGTAGGACATGAGCACGCGCCCCATCGGCCAGTTCACAACGTTCACGCCGGTCACGTAGCGCGACCCTACCGCCACATCGGCCCCCTCCTCGGCGCATGCTTTGAGCAGGCGCATAAGGTCGTCGGGGTTGTGGGAGAAGTCGGCATCCATTTCAAAAATGTAGTCGTAGCCGTGGTCGAGAGCCCATTTGAAGCCGGTGATGTAGGCTGTGCCGAGGCCGAGTTTGCCCGCACGTTCCACAATGTGCACGCGCCCGGGGCGTTCGGCTATCTTGGCTTTCACAATGGCGGCGGTGCCGTCGGGTGAATTGTCGTCAATCACAAGCACATCAAAGGGGTGGGGGAGGGCGAGCACCGCGTCGATAATCGCCGCAGCGTTCTCCTTCTCGTTATACATGGGGATAATCACCAGCGAATCGCGGCGATTTCCTGCATTTTCGGATGTGTGTACCAATTGGCTCATAAACCTGTGTTTGACAACGGGGCGACGGGGAAAAGAATTCTCCCCGAATACCGAA
The DNA here is from genome assembly GCA_910586565.1 of uncultured Muribaculaceae bacterium. Lineage (GTDB taxonomy): Bacteria > Bacteroidota > Bacteroidia > Bacteroidales > Muribaculaceae > UBA7173. Next base: position 150,968 of record CAJUIT010000003.1, read on the forward strand.
ACAAAGTTACAAACAAGTTTCAATTCTGCAAAACTTTTGTATAACAAATTTGGCTGAAATTGAGCGCGAAACGCCAACGGTGAAAATTTTTATCGGGAATTTGCTATCTTTGTAGATTAGAAATGTTATACATGCAGGGGGATTCTCATTTTCACGGGGGATAAGTAATCATTATAACGATGAAAGATTTAGTAATAGGAAAAGAAATAAACGAGCGCACCATTCTGGTTGGGCTCATCACTCAGCGCCAGAATGAGGCGAAGGTCAGCGAATATCTCGACGAACTTGAGTTCCTTGCCGACACGGCGGGGGCTGAGGTGGTGTGCCGCTTCACCCAGAAGCTCGACTACCCCGACTCGCGCACTTTCGTGGGGAAAGGGAAGCTGGCCGAGATAAAGGAGTATGTCGAGAAGAACGAAATCGGCATGGTGATTTTCGACGACGACCTTTCAACCAAGCAGATTGCCAACATTGAAAAGGAACTGCAGGTGAAGGTGCTCGACCGGTCGAGCCTCATCCTCGACATCTTTGCCAAACGGGCACAGACAGCCACGGCAAAAACCCAGGTGGAGCTTGCCCAATATCAATATCTGCTTCCGCGACTCACCCGCATGTGGACTCACCTTGAACGTCAGCGCGGCGGTATCGGTATGCGCGGCCCCGGTGAGACGCAGATTGAGACCGACCGCCGAATCATCCTGCGCCGCATCTCGCTGCTGAAAGAGGAGCTGCGCGACATCGACCGCCAGAAAACGCTCCAGCGCAAGAACCGCGGCAAACTCACACGTGTGGCTCTGGTGGGCTACACCAACGTGGGTAAATCCACCCTCATGAACCTGCTGAGCAAGAGCGACGTGTTTGCCGAAAACAAACTTTTCGCAACCCTCGACACCACGGTGCGAAAGGTGGTTATCGAGAATCTCCCCTTCCTGCTCACCGACACCGTGGGGTTCATCCGCAAGCTGCCCACCCACTTGGTTGAATCGTTCAAATCAACCCTCGACGAGGTGCGCGACGCCGACCTTCTGGTGCATGTTGTTGACATCAGCCATCCGCAGTTTGAGGAGCAGATTGAGGTGGTTAACAAAACCCTTGCCGAGGTGTGCGGCTCGGCCGACAAGCCGATGATTATGGTGTTCAACAAAATCGACGCCTACAACCATGTGCCCAAGGATGCCGACGACCTCACCCCGCGCACACGCGAAAACATCCCTCTCGAAGAGCTCAAAGCCACATGGATGAACCGCCTCGACCCGGGCAACTGTGTGTTTGTGTCGGCGAAGAATGGCACCAATATCGACGAGCTGAAAGCGATGCTCTACGAGAAAGCGCGCGAAATTCATGCCGAGCGCTTCCCCTACAACGATTTTCTCTATCAGAAATATGACCAGGACCAACTCATCTCCGACGGAACTGAAACCCCCGACGGGGGTGAATGACCTCCCCCAGGCACCCTCGCGCATGGAGTGGCGCCGCCTGATTTGCGACAAGCGTTTCGGGCTTGAGGACTATCACGACAGCCGCCCCGGCACCCGCTCCGATTTCCAGCGCGATTTCGACCGCCTTGTGTTCTCATCCCCCTTCAGGCGGTTGCAGAACAAAACTCAGGTGTTCCCCCTGCCGGGAAGCGTGTTTGTTCACAACCGACTCACCCACAGCATGGAGGTGGCGTCGGTGGGGCGCTCTATGGCTAATGAGATAGCCTTGGCGCTGCGGCCCCGATATGCCGGCACCCCCGACGGGGAGGCTCTCGAGTCGATTGGCGAGATTGTGGCGGCGGCCTGTCTGGCCCACGACCTCGGCAATCCCCCTTTTGGCCATTCGGGAGAAACGGCCATCTCCACCTTCTTTTCCGAAGGGGAGGGGGCATCGTTGCGCGATGAGCTCCCCGCTCCGCAGTGGGCCGACCTTGTGCATTTCGAGGGGAATGCCAACGCATTCCGCCTGCTCACACATCAGTTTCACGGGCGCCGTCACGGCGGATTCGCCATGACCTATTCGATGCTCGCTTCGATTGTGAAATATCCATTTTCCTCAACCCTTGCGGGGAGCCGCAACAAATTCGGCTTCTTCACCTCCGAGCGCTCCACATTCTGCAAGGTGGCAACCGAGCTTGGGCTGATTTGTCGCCGCGACGATGAGGAGGGGGTGAGCTACGCCCGTCATCCGTTGGTCTACATCGTGGAGGCTGCCGACGATATCTGCTATGAGGTGATGGATATAGAGGATGCCCACAAGCTCAAGATTCTCTCTACCGCCGAGGTGAAAGAACTGATGCTCGGCTTTTTCGATGAGCGTCGTCGCGCCCGTTGCCTGGAGATAATGGCCACCATAAGCGACCCCAACGAGCAGATTGGCTATCTGCGCTCTGGCGTGATAGGCGCTTTGGTCAACCGCTGCGCCGAGGCGTTTGTGGAGCATGAGGATGAGATTATGCGCGGAGAGTTTGCCGGACAGCTGCTGAAGCATGTGCCCGACCGCGAGCGTGAGGCCTACGCACGGTGCAACGCCGTGTCGTGGGATAAGATTTACCGTGCTCCCGATGTTGTGAACATCGAGTTGGCCGGTAACCGCATCATCACCTTCCTGCTCGAAAAACTCATCCATGCCGTGCGCAATCCTCAGCTTAATTATTCGCGGCTGCTGCTGTCGCAGGTGCCGTCGCAGTACGACGTTCACACCCCCGACCTTTTCGGCAAGGTGCAGGCTGTGCTCGACCACGTTTCGGGCATGACCGATGTTTATGCCCTCGACCTTTTCCGCAAACTCAACGGCCACTCCCTCCCCGCGGTGTGAGCCTCTTCTGAAAAATGATAGAACAATGAAACGACTTTTTGCCCTGTCGATGTTGCTGCTGCTTGCCGTTGGCTCGCTGTTGGCTCTCGACGTTAAGGATATTGAAAATGTGCATGTAAAGAACCGCACGCGCTATGTGTCGGATATGGCCGGCGCGCTTTCCCCCTCGGCCCGTGCCGAGGCCGATTCTCTGCTTGCCGGGATGTGGCGCGCCTCATCGGCCGAGCCCGTTGTGGTGATTGTGAGCGACCTCGAGGGGGAGGATATCGACGATTTCGCCACCCGCCTGTTCACCGATTGGGGAATCGGGAAGAAAGATAAGGATAACGGTGTGTTGATGCTCATTTCAATCAACGACCGCAAAGTGGTTATCCGCACCGGCTATGGTGCCGAGGGTGTGTTGCCCGATGTGATTGCGTCGAACATCATCCGCCACAACATTGCGCCGCATTTCCGCGAGGGTGACTACGACGGGGGTGTGGTTGAGGCGCTGGGTGTAATGAACAGCGCGCTCACCTCCGATGAGGCTCGTGAGGAACTGATGTCGCAATATGCCAACGATGCCGGTGCATCGTCGGGCGATGGCGATGAGCTGTGGCAAATCTACCTCGGATTCTGCACCTTTGTGGGTTGCGGGGCGCTCCTGATGGTGGTGCTGCTTTATTTCACTTCGCGCCGGCTCCCCACAGCCAACGCCTACGCGCAGCTTCAGAAGGTGAAGTTGCCGCTGCTTGTGGCCACACCTCTGGCACTCCTTTTCCCGTTGCCTGCATTTCTGCTGCTTGTGCTGCTGATGAGGCATGTGCGACTTCACAAGCGCCTGTGCCCCAATTGCTCCACACGCATGAGCCGTGTCGATGAGGATAACGACAACAACTACCTCACTCCGAGTCAGGATGCCGAGGAGCGCCTCGATTCGGTTGACTACGACGTGTGGCTCTGCCCCAAGTGCGGCGAAACGGATATTATTCCCTACGTGAACCCGTCGAAAAACTACAGCGTGTGCCCCCGTTGCAACGCCCGTGCGGCGGTGCTGGTTAATCGCCGGATTATCTACCGTCCCACCACAACCCGCGAGGGGCGCGGTGCCGAGGAGTTTGTCTGCCTCAATTGCCGCAATCGCTGGGATAAGCCCTACACCATTCCGCGCGAGGCACTTCCCCCCGTTATTGTTGGGGGCATAGGTGGCCGCGGGGGCGGCTTTGGTGGTGGCGGCGGCTTCTCGGGCGGTTCGTTCGGTGGCGGCATGACCGGTGGGGGCGGTGCTTCCGGCGGCTGGTAACCTCCGGCCGAACCATGTAGGGGGAAGGGGTGTTATACTATTGAATACTCGTGATTGCGGGGATGGGATTTGAAATCCCCCGAAGTTAGCGGTGTTGGAAGCGACACCGGTCTGCCGCAAGGATAAAATAACAAAGACAACAGGAGCCGCATTTTGCAATGCGGCTCCTGTTTTTTCGTTTGTTGCGGCAGGGGAGGGTGCCCCTGCTTTGCGTTGGCTTTATGCCTCGGCGATGGGCTGCACGTTGATGAAACGGCGGCCTTCTTTACCTTCGGTGAACACCACTGTGCCGTCTACAAGAGCGTAGAGTGTGTGGTCCTTACCCATGCCTACGTTAAGACCGGGGTGGTGAACCGTGCCACGCTGACGTTTGATGATGTTGCCTGCTTTGGCGTGCTGACCGCCAAAAATCTTCACTCCGAGTCGTTTGCTTTCCGACTCACGGCCGTTCTTCGAACTACCGACACCTTTTTTATGTGCCATTTCGTTTTAGGGGATTTTTAGGGGTTAAGCAATTACGTCTTTAATCACAATCTGGGTGAACATCTGGCGATGTCCGTTTTTGCGAACGTAGTCGTTACGACGTTTTTTCTTGAAAACGATAACTTTGTCGCCTTTCACGAGGGGACGTTTAACCTCGCAAACAACTTTTGCCCCTTCAACGGTGGGCGCGCCAACTTTAACGGCACCGTCGGCGTCAACGAGCAGAACGCGGTCGAATTCAACGGTTTCGCCTTCTTTTTTCTCGTCGCCGAGATAGTGAACATACAAGAACTTGCCTGCTTCGGCCTTGAACTGCTGTCCCTGAATTTCTACAATTGCGTACATTGTAACTTTGTGAAATTTAGATAGTTAAACCGCCGGGCGGGCGCGAACGCCGCTTGTTCCGAAGCCCGAAACGGCCAAAAAGCCCACAAAGTTAGCAATTTATCTCGGTTTTACAAAGAAAAAAGTGAATAAAGACGAAAGACAAAAAGACGAAAGACAAAAGAAAGACAATAGACAAAAAGACGAAAGACAAAAAGCGAAAATAGTTCTGCCTCAATCGCTAATCAAGGTGCAATGCTATTCTCGCTTTTGTCTTTCGTCTTTTCGTCTTTTCGTCTTTTCTCTCCCCCGCTTACAACGGGATGGTGAGCCCTTCGCGGGCGATGTCGGTGGTGGGGAAGATGGTGCGGGCTTCGGCGAGATGCTGCTCTTCGTTGGGGTAGGCTTTTGAGAAGTGGCCGAGCAGCAGGCGGCCTGCGCCGGCATCGCGGGCCACGCGGGCAGCCTCCGAGGCTGTGGAGTGGAACCGCTCGCGGGCTTTCTGCGCGCAGTCGTCGGCGTAGGTGGCTTCGTGGTAGAGCAGGTCAACCCCTTTCACGGTTTCAGCAAGCGTGGGGTCGTAGATGGTGTCGGAGCAGTAGGCATAGCTCACCGCAGGGTCGGCGGGGGTGGTGAGGTGGTTGTTGGGCACCACAATCCCTTCGGGGGTGACAAAGTCGGCCCCCTCCTTGATGGCTTTAAGCTGCGACACGGGGATGTTGTGGAATTTCACCATGTCGCCGCGTAGGTGAAGCGGCTTCGGTTTCTCGCGGAAAAGGTAGCCCACGCATGGCACACGGTGGCGCAGGGGGAATGCCTCGACGGTGAGCGAGGGGGTGTCGAGGGCAATCTGGCGGCGCGAGGGGTCGAGGATGTTGAATTGCAGGTCGAAAGTGCGCTCGCGGCAGAAAAAGTCCATGATGCGGCCAAACATCTCGGCACCGTCGGCAAAGGTGTGCACGGTGAGTGTTCCCCCCTTCTGATGCAGCGCCAGGGTGGATAGCAGCCCCGGGAGTCCCAGGCAGTGGTCGCCATGCAGGTGACTGATGAAAATGTGGTTCAGACGCGAGAACTTCAGCCCCATGCGGCGCATGGAGAGTTGTGCCCCTTCGCCGCAGTCAATCATCATCAGCGAGCCGCGGTAGTCGATAACCTGGCAGGCTGGCAGGTGGCGCAGCGATGGTGTTGCCGAGCCACACCCCAATATGTTAAGAGTAAATTCGCTCATATTTCAATAACGCACGGTTTTGCGAATTATTGAAAAAAGACGAAAGACAAAAAGACAAAAGACAAAAAGCGAGAATAGCATTGCCACTTGATTAGCGATTGAGGCAGAACTATTCTCGCTTTTTGTCTTTTGTCTTTTTGTCTATTGTCTTCAACTTCATCTCCTCATTCCGGGAGGGGGGCCGCCGGGGCCGCGGCCCGGGCCGGGACCGTGGCGGAAGTCGTCGTTGCCGTGAGGCTCGTTGCCTGCACCGAAGGTGTTGAACTTGTAGGTGAAGGTGAGCATGAAGTAGCGGGTGAGCGAGTTATACTCGATGTCGTCGATGTAGTTGGCGGTTACCGAGCGCTGGATGTTCGACTTCTGCTGCAGCAGGTCGTAGACCTTGAGCATCACCGTGGCGGCGCGTCCGTGCATGAACTGATAGGAGATTGAGGCGTTCCACATCCATTGGTCGGTGTTGTAGCCTGCCGAGTAGCCGCGGGCTGCCGAGAAGGTGAGGTCGGTGGCGAGCACCATGCCGAACGAAGAGTACCACGAGCCGTTGAATCCGCCGCCGAAGTTGTGGATTGTGGAGGTGGCAATGTTGTCGAGGCTGTTGAAGGTTGTTTGCATGCGATACATCGGGCGCAGCTCCAGCTCAAGATTTTCGGGGCGGAACGCCAGCGAGGGTGATTCGGCAAACATCAACGTTCCCGAGCGGTTCTTCATGTCGTTGTTGTAGCCCATCTGCTGGTTGTAGTTCACAAACACGTTGTTGTTGAACGACCACGTTTTTGAGGCGCCGAAAGGCTGCGAGAACATGTTCATGCCGCGGATGTTCCACACCCCGTTGGTGTTTTCGTAGCGGGTGATTCGTCCGCCGCTCTCGGGGTTGTAGGATGTGCGCGAGATGATGCTGTTCTGTGCAATCTGGGCATCCATCATCGACATTATCGAGCGCTGGCTCTCGGGCGAGAACTTCTGGAAGCGCAGGCGGATGTTGTGGCTGAAAGTGGGTTTCAACCCCGGGTTACCTACGATGATGTTGAGGGGGCTCGAATAGTCGGGCACGGGCTGCAACTGGGTCATCGACGGCTGCGACGAGCGCCCCATGTAGTGGAGGTTGAACGAGCTCTGCTTGTCGATGCGGTAGCGCAGGCGCAGGAAGGGGGCGAAGTTCCACACCCATCGCTCGGGGATGCTGCTCCCCTTGCCGGCGAGGATGCGGCTGCGCGACATCGAGGGGACGGCCGAGGCACCCACGTCGAGGGTGTATTTCGAAGTCACCTGCTTGAAGCCCACGCGGATATCCTGCGTCATGAAGTCGTTGCGGAAGCTGTTGCCAAGCGAGTCGACGCGCTCCCAAGGTGAGAACTCGAGGTTGTAGAGGTCCTCGGTGCCGTTCACAAAGTCGGGGTAGCGGCGGTCAACAAACTTGTCGGCATTGTTCCATCGATACTGTATGCGGTAGCTGAAGGTGAGGAAACGGCCGTTGCGCACGTTGCCCAGCGGTTCGGTCCAGCTCAGGCGGGCGCTCACGTTGTTGCTCCAGGTGTGGTTGTCGGTAAACTGGTCGTAGGAGTCGATTGAGTCGGTTCCGAGCCAGTTTTTAAGGCGGTAGAAGTGGTTGTAGGAGAAAGCATTCTCATGCTCGCGCACATCGCTGAAGCTATAGTTGGCCATAATCGAGAACGAGCGTCCACGGTGAGAGGCGAAGTTGTGGTTGTAGATCAACCGGCCCGAAGCCTCGTAGGAAGTTCCCTCCGACCACGAATCGTTGTAGCTGCGGTTTACGCGCGGCAGCCCCGGCTCGCCGGCCATGAGGGTGTCGGTTTCCATGATAGCCGAGTTGTTGCGGTTGAACGAGAACTGGGGGCGGAAGTCAAACGTATTGAACGAGTCGGGTTTCCACTCAATGCGGAAGTCTGCGCGCAGGTTGTGGCCGCGGTCGCGGGCGTCGGAGTTGGCACGCTCGTAGGAGGTTGAATCCTGAAAGAGATATTGGCGTTCCTGGCGTTTGGTGGTGTTGCGGTCGGTGTGGGAGTACATCACGTCGCCACCCACGCGCAATTTCTCCTCGTTGCCTATGTTGAAGTTCACGCCGAAGCTCTGCGAGTTGTTGATGCCCTGGTCACCTCCGAAGCGGCGGAAGCGGTTGCCGTTGCCGTCGGTGAAGCCAAGGTCGTTGGTGTTGTTGGCCGAGCCGATAAACGTAATCTGGTTTCCGTTCCAGAAGCGGTTTACGTTGAACGTGGCCTGATAGCGGTCGTCGGTGCCGTAACCGGCCTCCACGGTGCCGAACCACCCGTTCTGCATCCCTTTCTTCACGGTGAGGTTGATAACGGTTTCATCCTCGCCGTCGTCAACGCCGGTGAGGCGGGCAAGGTCGCTCTTGCGGTCAACCACCTGAAGCTTGTCAACCATATTGACGGGGAGGTTTTTCGATGCCACCTTGGGGTCGTCGGCAAAGAATTCCTTGCCGTCGATGAGAATTTTGGTCACCTCCTTGCCGTTGGCGGTGATTTTGCCGTCGGAGTCGACCTCCACGCCCGGCAGGCGTTTCAGGAGGTCCTCCACCACGGCATTCGGGGGAGTCTTGTATGTGTCGGCGTTGAACTCAACCGTGTCCTGCATCACCTTGATTGGGGTTTTCACACCCACCACCGTGGCTTCCTGCAGCATAATCGACGATTCGTTCACCCTGATGGTGTCGAGTTTCACGTTTGAGCCGCTCACTTTGAAATTGCGGAAAGTCTTAACGTAGCCGATGTAGTTGGCCTCGGCAATGTAGTTGCCGTTCTTGAGGTCGGTGAATCGGAAATTGCCGTCGATATCGGCAACGGCGCCTTTCACAAAAGCGCTGTCGCGGGCGGCAAGGATGCGCACCGTGGCATCGGGGAGCGGCTCGCCGTAGTTGTCGGCCACAATGCCGCTCACGTTGTAGGCGATGGCGGCGACAGTGGTTGCGGCGGCTGCGGCAAGAGTTGTCAGTCGAAACGGAATATGCATTTGTTTTTTCTTTGCGATAATGATTGGAGCGGGGGTGTGTTGCGGCACCTCCGATAAAACCGACACAAAGTTACGCCGAAAGTTAAATCGTCAATGGCGCTGAAACAGCCTTTTTGCCCGATTTTAATGTTTTAAAACACTTTTTTATATCATCGGTTGCCATTGCAACATCATTTAACATGACGACCGGCAGCTCCCCCGGCGTTAGTGATATTGAATGAGTTAACAAACTTTAACGCACATACCCCCTCATTTTAACCCGCGGAGCATTGGAGTGTTAAGGATTTTAAATAATTTTGCCGTTGATTCTATTAAAAAGTGTGTAGACGACCTATCTCTAAACCTTAAAATACCACCGAAAAATGAAAGCTCTCGCAAGCTTTGTAATGTTTCACCCTATTGGTTTTTAAAGAGATAAGCGCCCCGGCGATGCAACAGAGGTTGCCACCGGCGGGGGCGGAATCGTTTGCTGTGCCGGTTTCTCATGCCGGTGTTCCCCCGCGGGGCGGCAATGCGGCACATCAGTTTCGATAGAGCCTATTTAATATATGAGAGAAGACATTTCATGAAAAATCATTAATTTCAAATTAATCTTAAATGAAACATTCACAAACAGGAATCGCCAGGAAATTTTTATTTCTGATGGTGGGTCTGCTTTTCGCCTTCGGAGCGAATGCGCAGACAATCACCGTGCGCGGCGTCGTCACCGATCCTTCGGGTGAGCCGCTCATCGGTGCAAGTATCCTTGCCGAGGGCACAAGTGCCGGTGCGGCTACCAACATCGATGGTGAGTACACCATCAACGTTGCCGCCAACGGAACTCTCGTGTTCTCTTATGTGGGTTATGATACTCAGAAAGTAGCCGTCGACGGCCGCTCGAGCATCAACGTTACCATGCAGGAAAACTCAGTTATGCTTAACGAAGTCGTGGCCATCGGTTACGGTACAGTTAAGAAATCCGACGCTACCGGTTCGGTAGCAGTCATCAAGCCCGACGAAATCGAGGCCGGTCTTGCAACTTCGGTTCAGGACATGCTCGTAGGTCAGACCCCCGGTGTGGTTGTAACCTCGGGCGGTGGCCCCGAAGGCAGCGCACAGATCCGCATCCGTGGTGAGGCTTCTCTGTCGGCCAACAACGACCCCCTTATCGTTGTTGACGGTGTGCCCCTCGACAACAACAGCGTTCAGGGTATGTCGAACCCCCTTTCGATGATCAACCCCGAAAACATCGAGACCATGACCGTGCTCAAGGATGCTTCGGCAACCGCCATCTACGGTTCGCGCGCATCCAACGGTGTCATCATCATCACCACCAAGAAGGGTAAATCGGGCAAGCCCCAGATCAGCTTCTCGGCCAACATGTATGTGAACACCCCCCGCAAGACATACAAGACCATGTCGACCGCCGACTTCCGCGCAGCCGTTATCGCACGCAGCGCTGAAGGCTCTGCCAACCTCGGCCTCCTCGGCAACGCCGACACCAACTGGCAGGACGAAGTGCTCCGCACAACCGTAAGCTCCGACTACAACCTCTCTGTTGGCGGTACCACAGGTAACCTCCCCTACCGCGTGTCGTTGAGCTACACCAACTCCAACGGTATCATCAAAACCTCGAAGATGGACCGCGTTGTTGCAGGCTTCAACCTCAACCCCAAATTCTTCAACGATCACCTGCAGGTGAATGCCAACGTGAAGGGCTACTACCTCCGCAACCAGTTCGGTAACGAAGGTGCCGTTTACAACGCTATCTCCTACAACCCCACCCAGCCCGTCTACACCAACTACGCTCTCGCAGGCGGTGACTCAGGCATGCAGTACCTCTACAACGGCTACTATCAGCACACCCAGGCTAAATCGAAACAGGGTCAGGATGGTCTCGGCTTCATGTCGAACGCCGACATCAACCCCGTGTCGAACCTCATGGAACGCAACAACTACGCCAACGTTTACCGCAGCAACGGTAACCTGCAGTTGGACTACTCGTTCCACTTCCTCCCCGAACTCCACGCTAACCTCAACCTCGGTTACGACGTGAGCAAAACCAACGAAGCCAACATCGTTGCCCCCAACTCGGGTATCTCCTGGAAAGACGGCTACGAACAGTATGGTGGCGGCTACCGCAAAGACACCTACCAGTTCAAGAGCAACACCCTCCTCGATTTCTACCTCAACTACAAGAAAGATTTCGATGCCATCCACTCCGGTCTTGATGTAACCGCCGGTTACTCATGGCAGCGTTTCTATGAGGAGAACCACAACGCAGGTGATGTTCCCACCACCGGTCAGTTCTACTATCCCACCAACGCAGCCGGCAACTACGGCGTAAGCTCGCTCGCCAGCAACGTTTACTACCTCAACTACGTTCCCGGTTCGGAAGCTAACGTAGGCGTTCCCTTCATCCCCAGCCCCCTGAGCGAGGATGGCGTTTACTACTACAAGGAACACCTGCAGCTCCTCTCGTTCTTCGGCCGTTTGAACTACACCTTCATGGGCCGCTACCTCCTCACGGCAACAGTCCGCGGCGATGCAACCTCACGCTTCTCGAAGAACAACCGCTGGGGTGTGTTCCCCTCGGTGGCTCTCGGTTGGAAAATCAACGACGAAGCCTGGATGCAGGGTGCAGCCGGTTGGCTGAGCGACCTTAAACTCCGCCTCGGCTGGGGTCAGACAGGTCAGCAGGCCGTAGGTTCAACCAACAACTACACCACCACCTACCAGCAGAGCCAGGGCACCGTTCTCTATCCCAACGGTCTCTATGGCTGGTACAACCCCTACTTCCCCAACGGTGTGAACCCCAACCTCAAGTGGGAAACCACAACCACATGGAACGGCGCGTTTGACTTCGGCTTCTTCAACAACCGCATCACCGGTAGCGTTGAAGGTTACTACCGCAAGACAACCGACCTTCTCTCCTACATCAACGTTCCCGCCGGTTCTTCAACCGTCGACATGCTCAACAGCAACATCGGCGACCTCGAGAACTACGGTGTTGAATTCAGCATTCAGGCAAAACCCATCGTTACCAACGACTTCACCTGGACTGTTAACTACAACGTAGGCTGGAACCACAACGAAATCACCAAGCTCAACGACAACGATGCCGTTTACACCACCGGCGACGGCGTGGGCAACGCAGGCACTGTTATGGTTAACGCCGTTGGCTACCCCGCAAGCTCGTTCTACCTCTACCAGCAGGTTTACGACGAGAACGGCGCTCCCATCGAAGGTGTTTACGTTGACCAGGACGGTAACGGCACAATCGACCAGAACGATAAGGTGATCAACCACTCCAAGAACCCCAAGGTGACCATGACATTCGGCACCTCGCTCCGCTACAAGAGCTGGGACTTCGGTTTCAACCTCCGTGCTTCGCTCGGCAACTACGTCTACAACAACATCGAGGCTTCCGAAGCCAACTACGCACGCATGTTCCAGTATGGTCTCCACAACCTCGTTCAGGCCGACTACTACTTCGAATCGGAACAGAAGATGAGCGACTACTATCTGCGTAACGCCTCATACCTGCGCTGCGACAACATCACCCTCGGCTACACCTGGGAGAACCTGCTCAACGATAACCTCCGCCTGCGTCTCTTCGCCGGTGTTCAGAATCCGTTCGTTATCACCAAGTACAACGGCACCGACCCCGAATTCTCAAGCGGTATCGAATCGAGCCCCTATCCCAAGGCTACAACCTACTCGCTGGGTCTCGTTGCAACATTCTAATATCCAATCTCCCTTTTAACAGAACATTACAATGAAAATCAACAAATATCTGATGCTCGGCGGCGCGGCGTTGGCTTTGGGATTCACCTCCTGTGTCAACGACCTCGACCTCGAACCCATCAACCCCACCGAGATTTTTGCCGATCCCAGCAATCCCGAGTGGCTTCAGAATGCCTTTGCGCAGTGCTACGCCACTATGGCTTTCTCGAGCAACAGCGGTGCCGGTGACTCCAACATCTCCACCCCCGACGCCGGTATGTCGGCCTACAACCGCATCATCTTCTCCTTCCAGGAATATGCTTCCGACGAAGCCTTCTGGATTTGGGAGGATAACGGTTACCGCGAACTCGTGACCAACACCTTCTCTGCCGGCAACAAGCAGGTTGAGGTTTGCTACTCGCGCCTCTATCAGCACGTGGCTGTGTGCAACCAGTTCCTCTCCGACATCGACGGCGAGGATAACGATGCCGCCAACCAGATGCGCACCGAAGTGCGTGCCCTCCGCGCAATGACCTACTACTGGCTTTGCGACCTCTGGGGCAACGTTTCATTCGGCGTTGATGCCCCCGACGGAACCGCCCTTCCCCAGATTCCCCGTGCTGAGCTCTATTCATGGCTCGTGGGTGAACTCGAGGATATCGTCGACAACGGCGTGTGGGCAACTCCCACCCCCTACGGCCGCGTAGGCAAGGATGGTGCCGAAGCTCTTCTGGCCCGCGTTTACCTTAACGCCGAAGTTTACACCAACGGTGCTGTTTCGGCTTGGAGCAAGTGCGTTACCCGTTGCAACAACGTCATCAACCGTCACAAGGGTGGTGGCTTCAAGGGATCCGGTCTTGCCGAGAACTACCTCTACCTCTTCTGCCGCAACAACTCAGAGTATATGCCCGGCGGCGGCAACACTGCCGAGAACGAAATCCTCTGGGGTCTGGCATTCGACTCGTTCAAGGGTCAGAGCTACGGCGGTGCAACATTCCTGCTCAACGGCGCTCTGTCGGAAGGTATGTATGGCACAACCGAGCCCTGGAGCTGTATCGGTGCCCGTGAGGACCTCTCCCGCCGCTTCGAGGCTTATCCCAACGACGTGCGCTGGAGCCTCTGGATTCGCGACGGCCGCACCATCGAGAATGGTGGCTTCCTCGATTTCTCAATCGCAGGCTACCAGCCCATCAAGTGGACCGGTCTCACCAAAACCACCGGTGGCCAGTTCTCACCCGATGTTATCTCAACTGCATTCGCCAACTGCGACTTCGCTTTCATCCGTCTGGCCGACCTCTACCTGATGCGTGCCGAGTGCTACCTCCACGGTGCAGGCGACCGCGCAGAAGCTGTTGAGGGTCTGTCGCTCATCCGCGAGCGCGCCGGTCTCCCCGCATGGGGTGGTTCCGACCTCACCGCCGACAACCTTCTCGACGAACGTTCGCGCGAGCTCTACTTCGAGATGACCCGTCGTTCCGACCTCATCCGCTTCGGCAAATATGTAGGTCCCACCCAGGCTCTCTGGTCGTGGAAGGGCAACTCGGCTACAGGTACCAACATCTCCGACCGCTACAAGCTGCTCCCCATTCCCACCAACATCATCTCGGCTCAGACCGAACTCAAGCAGAACACCGGTTATTGATAGCAAGGTGTGTGCAACACACTCACAAAAGTGTTAACATTAAATTTCACTACAACAGCAATGAAAAAACTTTCGATAATGTTTGCCGCCCTTGCAACCGCAGTTGCTTTCAGCTCCTGCGAGACAAGCAGGGATGACAATCCCGTGCTCTCCACCCATGAAGGTGAGCCGGTGGTGAACTTCCTCAACGATCCTGTGATGCAGGACCAGTACATCGAGTTCACCACAGAGAACGAAGCAGGTATGCTCCAGCTCACCTGCTCACAGCCCGAAGAGTATGGCTACGCAGCATCTGCACGCTACAAGGTGCAGGTGTCGATGACCGAGGATTTCGCCGAATTCCGCGAGCTCAACACAGCCTACCCCGACTGCTCTGAAATCACTCCCGTGAACAAGAACCTCGCTGAGGCCATCTGCGAGCTGCTTCAGGTGAAGGAGCTTACCGACCTCCCCGAAGGCTACTATCCCATGTATGTGCGTCTGCGCGCCGACATCTACACCGAGCTTGGTGAAGTTGTGCCCAACACAACCTACCTCTCCAACGTGGTTGCATTCAAACACGTGCGTGTTAACTACCTCGCTGTTTGGGTTGCCGACGTTCCCCAGGATCTCTACCTCATCGGTACAATGAACGGTTGGGCTGCCGACGACGCCTACAAGTTCTACACCGGCACCGAGAAGAACACATGGGTAACACGTAAGATTACCATCCCCGCAGGCGAAAGCTTCAAGGTTTCTCCCGCAACTTGGAACGACAAGTTCAACGGCGAGGCCTTCAACGCCGGTCTCAACCAGGTTGGTATCACCGTGGGTCAGCCCTACACCCTCTATGTGTCACAGGATTCAAGCGACATCCCCTTGAGCGAGAACTTCAGCGGTATCGCACAGCTCGAATACAAGGGTGGAGCCTACATCCTCACTCTCATTCCCGATTAATCACCGGCTGAAAGGATTTTTTGACCGCATAACCGCAAAAGCCCCGCCCCGCGCGGGCGGGGCACCGCGGAGCGGCAATCGAATCCACGTCACCTTAAACGTAAAAACCTTTAAGACAAAACTAAAATGAATAAATTTAGCATATTGATGCTGGGCGCGCTTGCAATGGCTGCCGCTTCATGCGACGACAAGTCGCCCGAAGTGCCCGCGATGCAGGCAAACCCTCAGGAGCCTATCCTCGCAGCCGGCGACATTGAGGCAGTCGTAATTGGCCCCCTCGCCGAGACCGGTGTGTTCGCTCTCGAAACAGCTCCCGTTAACGTTGAGGTTGTCACCACAACCGCAACCGCCGACCTCCCCGAAGGTGCAACCGTGCGCTACGTGTTCGAGCTCGCCAACTCGGCCGATTTCACATCAGTGAAAGAAGTGCCCGTCACCATGAATAGCGGCGTGGCTGTAGTTTCGTCGGCCGACTGGAACGAGGCTCACATCGCCCTCTTCGGCAAGAGCCCCAAAGAGAAAACTGCCTACTGGCGCATCCCCGTGTATGTTGACCTCGACGGTACCTCCTACCGCTACAGCAGCACCGACTACTACGCAGCTCAGGGTTCAATCGTTGAAACCTGCAAGGATGCCGGCTTCACCATCAGCAGCGCCTACTACTTCGTGGGCACACTCAACGGCTGGAGCATCGCTGCCGCCGACGCAGCTCCCTTCAAGTTCGATCACTCTGCCGCCGACGTTTACGACGACCCCGTGTTCACCTTGAAGATTGAAATCACCGAAGAACAGCTCGAAGAAGCAGGCTACCAGATTTGGTGGAAGATTGCTTCGCAGGAAGCTATCGACGACCAGAACTGGGATATCCTCTACGGTCCTGAAGAAAATGGCGACGAGAACCTCGCCGGCATGCTCTTCGGCGACGGCGCAGGCCAGTCGGGCGTTATCACCGAATCGGGCAAATTCAACGTTGTCATCAACATGGAAGAGATGACCTACGACATCCAGCCCATCCTTCTGCCCGACTATGTTGCTGTTCCCAGCAACGCCAACGGTTGGGGTGAAGGTGGTCCCCGTCTGTGGTACACCAACAACGAAACCAAGCCCTACTTCTACGGCTGCGCAGTTGTTAACAACACCGATGGTGGCTACAAGTTCATCTGGGACGGCACATGGATCGGCTTCGACGAGTCAACCGGCAAGCTTTCTCCCTCAGCAAGTGACAACATCCGCGCTCCCAAGGATGCCAACACCCTCTACTGGTTCACCGTCAACACCGTTGACATGACCTACACCATCGACGAGGTTACCTCAATCGGCGTTATCGGCGACTTCAACAGCTGGGCTGCCGACGTGAATATGACACCCGACGCTACTCTGCTCAAGTGGAGTGCCGACGTGAACCTCTCGGGCGCATGGAAAATCCGCGTTAACGAAAACTGGGATATGAATTATGGTGGCGACATCGCCAACCCCGTTCTCGACGGCGACAACTTCTCAGGCTTCGACGGTCTCTGCACCGTGACCATCGACTTCTCGAACAACGCACCCATCGTCACCGTGGTTGCAAAATAATTCCCGTCACTCCCTTTATGACACCACAAGGTGCCGACCCTCCCCGGGCCGGCACCTTTTCTGTTCCCCACCCGTTCTATCCCCCTCCCGTTTTCTGTTCCCCTCCCGCGCCTCATTCGGCGCAGCCGCACGTAGAGCCGCCATACATGGCGGCTCGCACCACCTCACCGCCACCATCTCACCGAACGCGGAATAATTATAGCTCACAGATTCCGCAGATTCCACAGATTTTTTTTCATGAGCAAAGCTGCTCCCCCGGCAGCCTAATCCGTGAAATCCGCGTAATCCGTGAGAAATAAACCTCCCCATTTCAGCGAGCACCCTTAACGGAGCCGCCATGTATGGCGGCTCTACGTGCGGCTTCGCCGAGTGCTCGCGCGCGAAGCCACACACCCACAAGTGGTCGGAGACCACGGGGCTGTTGTTAACCCCACCATATAGCCGCCTTAGCGGCGTTTGGTGGGGATTGGGGTATCGGTGAAAGGCGCAACCTTGGAGAGGTGCGCCGCGCATGCGGCATCTTAAATCATCGCACCTCTCCAAGGTTGCGATGAGCGTCTGATTACAGGAGTCCCCACCAAACGCCGCTAAGGCGGCTCTATGGTGGGGTTACCCTATAACCCCGTGGTCTCCGACCACTCGCTGCTTCGGGTTGCTGTACATCGCCCCATAGAGCCATCCATAGCAACCGCCATCCCGCTGTAAGCAGTTTTTAGTTTTAAGTTTTTAGAAGCTG
Organism: uncultured Muribaculaceae bacterium; assembly: GCA_910586565.1. GTDB lineage: Bacteria > Bacteroidota > Bacteroidia > Bacteroidales > Muribaculaceae > UBA7173. The sequence continues at coordinate 168,663 of CAJUIT010000003.1, forward strand.
CGCATGAACGTAGAGCCGCCATACATGGCGGCTTGGGGGGCGGGCAGTCGTTTCCGGTAGCAAGTCTATTGGGAGGCGGTGCAGCCCCATTCACGGTCGTGGAAGTGTCGCTTGTCGGCTGCCCCTGGCAGCCTAATCCGTGAAAGCCGCGTAATCCGTGAGAAATAAACCTCCCCATTTCAGCGAGCACCCTTAACGGAGCCGCCATGTATGGCGGCTCTACGTGCGGCTGCGCCGAATGCTCTCCGGGGAAGCGTCTGATAACTTACAATTACACAGCGAGACTTAATCCGCGTAATCCGTGAGAAATTATAACCGGGTATTTCTGCGGCCAGCTCGGCCTTAACTATCTTTAACATCCAAATTCCTCCCATTTGTCATTTTATTTTCCCCACGTGGATAATTATGCGTAATTTTACAGCGAAAATCGATAGCTGCGGTTTGCAACGAGCGATTGCTTAATAATCTTGAAAACAAGGAATTTAGCCAATCGGTGTGTTGCGCTGAGGTAGCTGTTTGTTTATTCGCCGACAACATAATTATATTTAACCATAACTCTAATTTTTATGAAGAAATTTTTACTCTCAATGGCTGCTGTGGCAGCTTTCGGCTTTGCAAATGCAGCTGAAGTGACAGTGAACTTCCAGGATCCCGAATCTATCGGCGTGACAAAAGCTGCCAACGGCGAAGCTACCGTTGCAACCGGTTTTGAGTACCAGAACATCAAGGGTACCATCACCCAGGGTCAGGATTTGGGCTCAGGTCAGGAATTCCGCTTCTTCACCAGCTCGGCAGGTGTTGTAGATTTCCGTTGCTCTGCCAAAGGTGGTGCAAAAGGGCACACTCTCGTTGTTACAACTACCAACGGTCAGACTATCACCGGCATCTCTTTCACCGGTACTAACTTCGGCTTTACCGCTGCTCCCGGCGCTTTGGAAGTTAACACTTCTGCAAAGACTGCAACCTGGACCGGTGGCGCTACCGAGGTTACTTTCACCACAACCGGTGCCGTTAACCTCTACACCATGACCGTTACAACCGAAGCAGGTGGTGGCGAAGTTAAGAAAGATGCCGCTCTCGCATTCTCAGCAAAAGAATTCACCATCGACTTCGGCGACGAATTCACCGCTCCCGAACTTACTAAAGAAACTACTGCCGAGGTTGAGTATGAGTCGAGCGACGACAACGTAGCTTCTGTAAACGAGCTCACCGGTGAGGTTACTATCGAAGGTATCGGCACCGCAACTATCACTGCCCGCACTGCTGAAACCACCGACTACTATGCAGGCGTTGCTTCCTACACCATCAACGTTCTTGACCCCTCTGTGATTCTGTCGGCAACCTTCGGCTCGTCGAACGACGGCTTCACTTTCGAAGATGGCGAACTCGACGGCCTTACCTACGTGTGGACCCGCGCTACAAGCTACGGCTACATGAAGGCTTCGGGCTACTATCAGGGTGCTCACGCTGTTGAGGGCGCTTACCTCGTATCGCCCGTTCTCGACCTCACCGGCCGCAAGAACATCACCGCCGACTACCGTCAGTGCGTTGGTCAGCTCAACGGCATCAATCCTGCCGACGCTCTCTCGTTCGCTATCCGCGAAGAAGGTGGCGCATGGACCAAGGTTGCAATCACCTCGTTCCCCGAAATCACTTCTGGCAACTTCTCTTCTTTTGAAGATGCTCCCACAGTAGACCTCTCTGCTTACGCCGGCAAAAAGATTCAGCTCGGATGGTGCTACACCTCAACCGCTTCCGCTGCCTGCACATGGGAAATCGACAACGTGGTTGTTAAGGGCGACAAGGATTCTTCGGCTATCGCAACCGTTGAAGTAGAAAACGAAAACGCTCCCGTTGAGTTCTTCAACCTCCAGGGTGTTCGCGTTGCCAACCCCGAAAACGGTTTCTACATCCGTCGTCAGGGCAACAAGGTTGAAAAAGTGGTTATCCGCTAATCAACTCCCCACGCACATATAACTGTAAACAGTAAGATACTCGTTAAATAATAAACAGTTTACTTACTTTGCTCAGAGAGCCGAGGCGCCCCCGCGCCCCGGCTCTCATCGTTGTCGGTCGAAGACGAAAAAGACAAAAGACAAAAGACGAAAGACAAAAAGCGAGAATAGTTTTTAGTTTTTAGTTTTCAGAGTGCTGCGCGCGTCTTTTCAATCGGCGGGCTTCGCACGCCGGGCTGTTGCGGTGGCGGCTGAATGCCCCCGGCGCCTACGCTTCGCTTCGGCAACGGGGGTTACGAAAAAATCGGCGGGCTCCGCACGCCGGGATAGTTTTCAGTTGTGGGTTTTCAGTTTTCAGAGGGCTGCGCACGGCTGCATTCGGCGCAGCCGCACGTAGAGCCGCCATATATGGCGGCTCCGTTGTGGGTGCTCGCTGAAATGGGTGATGTTTTTTTCTCACGGATTACGCGGATTTCACGGATTAGGCTGCCTGCGTCAGCCGCTTTGCGCGTGGAAAAATCTGTGAAATCCGCGTAATCTGTGAGCGATAAGATAAAATAATGCTTGCGGGTGTGTGGCTGCTCGTGGCTGCATTCGGCGAAGCCGCACGTAGAGCCGCCATATATGGCGGCTCCGTTAGGGGGGGCTCGCTGAAAAGGGATTGTTTTTTTCTCGCAGATTACGCGGATTCCACAGATTAGGGTGCCTGGGGCAGCCGTTTTGCACAAGGATAAATCTGTGAAATCTGTGTAATCCGTGAGTGATAATTATTCCGCGTTCGGTGGGGATGGTGGTGCCGTAGATGGTGCGAGCCGCCATGTATGGCGGCTCTACGTGCGGCTGCGCCGAATGCAGCCGTGCGCAGCCCTCTAAAAACTCACAACTATAAAACTAAAAACTAAACAAAGGGAGAGGCGCCTTGCCTGCGAACAGGTCAAGACGCCTCGGGGGGAAGGGGATTTGCGCTTCAGGATGGGCTTGAACCAACGACCCCCTGATTAACAGTCAGGTGCTCTAACCAACTGAGCTACTGAAGCATGATTTCTCACGGTTTGTGATGGTCGGTGGGAACTCACACCTGTGAGAAGATGAATAATGAGAATTTTCTGAGATCCTGCCTCACGGCAGAATGGGATGTCAATATTATCATGAACACTGCCTCACGGCAGCGCTGTCCTTGATAGAGTGAGTGGCGCTTCAGGATGGGCTTGAACCAACGACCCCCTGATTAACAGTCAGGTGCTC
>CAJUIT010000004.1 GCA_910586565.1 uncultured Muribaculaceae bacterium
TTACAATTAGGAAAGAAATGGACTTTTTCATCCTACCATTTTACAATTAAGCTTATTTACCGCCACTCTATCCCGATTGAAGCCCTACGCAACCGTCGGGAACTCGAAATCAATACTCATGAGCCATTATTTTAAGGCATTAAATGCGCATGGCGTCAAAAAAGGGGTGTAGGATAGGGGTAGTTTCATTTTTTTTTAGCAACTTTGCATGATATTAGCGATGAACCGCACTCAGCTGCGGTGACATCCGTTTTACTATTAACACAACGGGTAGGCCCACAGCCACGCAACCCACCTCTATATCTGTGCATTAATGCAACTAACAGCTTCTCAAATAGCCGCTCTTGCCAACGGCACTGTCGAAGGTAACGGCGACGTACTTATATCATCGTTCGCAAAAATCGAAGAAGGTCATGAAGGTGCGATATCCTTTCTGGCCAATCCTATTTATACCCACTACATCTACACAACAAAATCATCGGCTGTTTTGGTGAGCAACACGTTTGAGCCCGAACAGCCCTTATCGTGCACCCTCATCAGGGTTGCCGATCCCTATGCCACAGTAGCCGCTCTCATGGATATGGCCTCAAAACTTTTGCAGCCGAATCCAACCGGTGTTGAACAACCCGCATTTATTGCCGAGGGCGTTTCAATTCCCGAGGATGCCTACATCGGAGCATTCGCCTATCTTGGCAAGGGGGTGAAAATCGGCAACGGTGTAAAAGTTTATCCCAACACCTACCTTGGCGATAATGTGGTTGTGGGTGACAACACCATTCTCTATCCCGGCGTAAAGATTTATCACAACTGCAAGGTTGGTAACAATTGCATTCTGCATGCCGGAGTGGTTGTTGGTGCCGACGGATTCGGATTCGCCCCCGTCGACGGTCACTACAACAAGATTCCCCAACTCGGCAACGTGGTGATTGAGGACGATGTTGAGATTGGAGCTAACACCACTGTTGACCGTGCCACAATGGGAAGCACCCGCATCATGAAGGGCACCAAGCTCGACAACCTCATTCAAGTGGCTCACAACTGCGTGATAGGGGAGAACACTGTTATGGCGGCTCAATCGGGTCTCGCCGGTTCCACTAAGCTTGGCAGCAGTTGCATGATTGGCGGTCAGGTTGGGTTCAAAGGTCACATCGTGGTTGGCGACAATGTCCAGATTGGCGCCCAGAGCGGCATAGCTTGCAACGTGCCCGACGGTTCGCGCATGATGGGTTCTCCGGCCATCGATGCCGGCAAATATGCCCGTCAGGTTGTGCTCGAAAAGAATCTGCAGTCGCTCTACGACCGCGTTAAAGCCCTTGAAGCAAAACTTTCAAACGACTAAAATAAATAAACCACATATCACATTTTACCAATGAAGCAGCAAACGCTCAACGGTGAATTCACCGTAAAAGGAAAGGGACTCCACACCGGACTTGAAATTGAAGCTACTTTCTATCCGGCAGCTGAAAACACAGGCTACAAATTTCAGCGTGTCGATCTCCCCGACCAGCCCGTTATCGATGCTTTGGCCGAGAATGTAACCGAAACCGAACGTGGCACCGTGATTTCACGTGGCGACGTGAGAATATCAACCATAGAGCATGCTTTGGCAGCACTCTACGCAGCCGGCATCGACAACTGTCTTATCAAGCTCAACGGCCCCGAGCTTCCCATACTCGACGGCAGCGCAGTGATATATGCTCAGGAAATTGAACGTGTAGGTCTCGTAGAACAAAGCGCCGACAAGAATTTCTACGTTGTAAAACATAAGATTGAAGTTCGCGATGAGGCAACAGGCGCTCACCTCACAGTTCTTCCCGACTCCGACTTCTCGGTTGACGTAATGGTGTCGTACGATTCGCCCGTTCTCACCAACCAGTTCGCCCGTCTGGAAAATGTGGCCGAATTCCGCAAAGAAATCGCAGCCAGCCGCACTTTCGTGTTTGTTCGCGAAGTTGAGCCGCTGCTCAAAGCCAACCTCATCAAAGGTGGCGACCTCGACAATGCAATCGTGATTTATGACCGCGAACTGCCTCAGGAACAGCTCGACCACATCGCCGACCTCATGGGTGTTCCCCACAAGAAAGTAAGCGATTTCGGTTATATCAACAACCGTCCCCTTGAATTTGAAAACGAGCCCGCACGTCACAAACTTCTCGACGTAATGGGTGACGTGGCTCTCATAGGCCGCCCTCTCAAAGGTCGTATCATCGCGTGCCGTCCCGGCCATAAAATCAACACCACATTTGCCAAGCAGATTCGCAAGGAAATCATCCGTCAGGAACTTCAGGCACCTTACTACAATCCCTCGGCGCAGCCATTGATGGATATCAATGAAATCCGCGAGCACCTGCCTCACCGCTATCCCATGCTCCTTGTCGACAAAATCATCGAAAAGGGCGAAAGCTACATTGTTGGTGTTAAGAACGTAACCGTCAACGAGCCCTTCTTCCAGGGACACTTCCCTCAGGAACCCGTTATGCCCGGTGTGCTCCTCGTTGAGGCTATGGCCCAAACCGGCGGTCTGCTCGTCCTCGGAACTGTCGACGAACCCGAGCGCTACTCCACCTACTTCATGAAAATCGATAATGTGAAGTTCCGTCAGAAAGTCGTTCCCGGCGACACCCTGCTTTTCCACGTTTCCTTCCTCACACCGCTCCGCCGCGGTTGCGCCCTCATGAAAGGTGTGGCATTTGTCGGCGACAAGATTGTGTGCGAATGCGAATTCATGGCGCAGATTGCAAAAAACAAATAATTACACTGTTGCGTAAACACACGCTACACATAACATAAACACCGAATGAAACAACCTTTTGCATACATCCACCCTGCGGCCAAAATCCACCCCAGCGTGGTCATCGAGCCCTTTGTGACGATCGACCAGAATGTAGAAATTGGGGAAGGCACACACATCGGCAGCAATGTCACCATTATGGAAGGTGCCCGAATCGGCAAATACTGCAATATCTTCCCCGGTGCCGTTATCTCAGGAATCCCTCAGGACCTCAAGTTCAAAGGGGAGGACACCGTGGCCATCATCGGCGACCACACAACCATCCGCGAATGTGTCACCGTTAACCGCGGCACAGCCTCAAAAGGGATGACCAAAGTTGGCAGCAACTGCCTTATTATGGCCTATTCTCATGTGGCTCACGACTGCGTTATCGGCAACAACGTGATTATTTCCAACGCCACACAGATTGCAGGCGAAGTGCAGGTTGACGATTTTGCCGTTATCGGCGGCGGATCGCTCATCCATCAGTTCTGCCATCTCGGCGCACACGTCATGATTCAAGGTGGTGCGCGCATCAACAAAGATATTCCCCCTTACGTAAAAGCCGGCCGTGATCCCATCGCCTACACCGGGGTGAACTCAATCGGCCTGCGCCGTCGCAACTTCACAAACGACCAGATTCGCGAGATTCAGGAAATTTACCGCTACCTCTATCTCTCGCGCCTGAATGTTTCCGATGCTGTCGACCGCATTGAAGCAGAAATTTCTGCCACCAAGGAACGCGATGAAATCATTGAGTTCATCCGCAATTCGAAGCGTGGCATCGTGCGTGGCTATGTGTAATTCCATCCACACACGTAACCGTCAACGCTGATAAGCATAAAAATATGCGTAAAAATGCAACAGGTATTCCCATGACATTTTTGCGCATATTTTAATTAAACGAGTGTTTAAATTTTAACAATCTCTCACCAACAATCGTAAGCCCGCTGCGATGAATAACAGAATACATGTTGTAGCTTTCCAACAGCCGTTTCCACCATCCTATGGTGGAGCAATCGACATGTACTTCCGCATCAAGGCTCTGCATGATTTGGGCTTGCATGTCATCCTCCACACCTACCGATACGGCGAACGGCTTACCCCCGCTGACGAGTTAAAGGAGATTTCATCAGAAACCTACTACTACGAACGTCACACAGGTTGGAGGTCTCAACTCTCCACACTTCCCTATATTGTTTACTCACGTCGCAACGACCGTCTGCTCGAAAATCTTTGCCGCGACGATGCTCCAATTCTTTTCGAAGGGTTGCACACCACCTATTATCTCAATCATCCACGATTGCGCAACCGCTTTAAAATAGTGAGGGCTCACAACATTGAGCATGACTATTACAAAGCGTTAGCTCTTGCCCCAGGGAAAATTTCCGACCGCATGTTTTTCGCTCTTGAAGCCTTTAAGCTCAGGGCATACGAAAAGGTTTTGCGGCATGCCGACTTGATAGCTCCGTTGAACCACAACGAGATGTCGCATTTTATGGCAAAGTTCCCGACAACGCCCGTGCACTTCACTCCGGTGTTTTTCGATGAAACCCCGTCAGAAGTCAGCGGCGCAGGCAACTATGTGCTCTCCCACGGAAATCTCACCGTTGCCGAAAACGTAAAGGCGGCAAAATGGATTATCGACAACATCGCGCCCGCGATGCCGGACACACAATTTATCATAGCCGGCTACCGGCCGCCAATGATGTTGAGCCATGCCGTTTTGGAAACTCCTAATGTGAAACTTATCGGCAGCCCTGATAACGCTGAAATGGCAAACCTGATTGACAATGCGAAAGTTCACCTGCTTATAACGTTCCAGGCCACCGGAGTGAAGCTAAAATTGCTGAATGTGCTTCTGCGACGAGGAAAAGTCGTTGCCAACAGCCTGATGGTTGCAGGAACCGGATTGGAGACCCTATGCCATATCGGCAACTCGCCTTCAGAGATTACGAAACTGATAGAACAGCAATTCACCACCACCGAACTGCCGGCTTCGCTACCGGCAATCTATCACTCGGCAACCAATGCGACAGCACTTTTGGAACAAGTGCCATATTACAGAGATTTCGTTAAATCACTACAACGGCATTGATGTGACAGCCAAAAGCAATTATTCCGACTTATGAAACTGTGCCTGATGGCCGTTGGGAAAATAACGGCAAAAAATCTTCAAACCGGTATCGATGACTATACCGAACGAATCAAACGTTTCATGCCATTTGAGCTGCGAATCATTCCCGACATACGCACCTCAAAGAAAACCACCGCAATCGCGCAGAAGGAAACCGAGGGAGCCGCGATATTAAGCCAGATTCAACCCGGCGATTTTGTAATTCTTCTTGATGAGCGCGGCAAGGAGCTGACATCGCGGCAATTTGCCGAAATGATTGAAAAGAAATCTCACGAAGTTGCGAAAAGCCTTGTGTTCATAATCGGTGGGCCATACGGATTTTCACCCGATGTTTACGCACGTGCAAATGCAATGCTGTCGCTGTCGAAAATGACGTTTCCTCATGAACTTATAAGGCTTTTCTTCACAGAGCAACTCTATCGCGCCATGACCATCAGCCACAACCTCCCTTATCACCACGACTGACCTGACGTCAATCTAAAATCAGCTCACGGAACACGGCGTCAGAAGTCAGCCATTGAGATTTTGGCAGCACAAAACGGTTCCCGTCAATACATCTGATGGAATCCGACGGCAACGTCTCGATGTTTCTCAGGAATCGTTTGATTAGACCGGTCGAGAACCTTGACGCTGCGAACTGCAAATCGAACCCCTTGTCGGTGCGCAACGATGTTATTATATAATCGTTCAGACGGTTGCATTCATCTTCCTCATCGACTTCAAATGGAGCGGACCCTCTTTCCACAGCATCGATGTAAGTTTTCAGGTTAGCAGGATTGTAACGGCGCGTTCTGCCATCAAAGCTGTGAGCCGACGCTCCTAATCCTATGTATGGAGTATAAGTCCAATAGGACGAATTGTGGCGTGACTCCATGCCTGGCTGCGCAAAATTCGACACCTCGTAATGGTTGTAACCCAACGCTTCTGATGCCACGCATAGCACTTCATACATTTTCACTGCGGTTTCATCGGTCACCTCTTCAAGCTTCCCTGTGGTCAAGGCGGCATACATCCTTGTTCCGGGTTCAAATGAAAGCAGATAAGAGGAGAAATGAGGGGGACGGAAGGCAAGCAAACGGTCAACATTCACCTTCCACTCATCAACATTGCGGAAAGGTACCCCGTAAATAAGGTCGGCACTATAATTGATTCCTGAAGCAGATAAAGCTTCGAGAGCTGCAATGGAAGCCGCTGCAGAATGATTCCGGCCAAGGGTTCTCAGTTCAAAATCGTCGAACGACTGAATGCCGATGCTTATGCGGTTAATCCCGAGAGAACGGTAAAAATCCAAGCTCCGCGCGTTTATATCCTCAGGATTTGCCTCCAACGTCACCTCAACCATCCGCGACACATCACACCTTTGGGATATTCCTTTGAAAAGCCTTTCCAACAGCGAATCATCGAGCATCGACGGAGTTCCTCCTCCTATATAGATTGTGGAAATATCCTTACTCAACACCTCATCACGACGCATATCCCACTCCTTGACTAAAGCATCGACATAACGTTCCGTCATTTGAGTGTGGGGAGTGGAATAAAAATCGCAATAAGCACACTTGCTGCGACAAAAGGGGATGTGTATATATAATCCGGCCATTGTTTGAATCGCTGTTTCTTATTAACGTTTCCGTTCGCGCCGGCAAATCGCCGTAAACGCGCAATATTTGCACGTATCCTCATTATCGGAACATGTGAACGGCACTTCAGGGTTGAATAAATCCTCAAGATAGGGGAGAAGCTTGTCGTTGAACCCTGCCGCATAGTCAGCGGCATCGAGAATATTCCATTTATTACTTCGGGCTGAACCGGGTTGCTTTAGATTGGGAAACGCAACCTGTTCGGCATCATCGGGAGCCGGACCTTTCAACGGCGCGAGTGGAGCAACCATAAGGGTTTTAAACGCAAAAATCATAGGTTGCACCGGCAGCTCACATCCGGTGAATTGCGAATAAGCCTGCGCATACAACATCACCTGCATGAAAGCTTTCTTTCGGTAGTCGTGGAACATCTGCTCCAAATCCGCAGCTTCCGTGTCGTCACTGCCGGTTTTATAGTCAATAATTCTTATCCTTGGATAGAACTCATCACCCTCGTAACGGTCAATGCGGTCGATGCGGCAATTAAAGTTTATGACCATCGTTTTCCCATCAGAGCCAACGAGGGTCAGAGGCTTCTTTTCCTCCCATTCTCCATGCAGGTAGACAAACGGGCACTGCGCCTGTTCCTTTCTGAGAACCTCGCGCACATATTCCTTAATCATCACACCGATAATCTTCGTCTCTCCCGACAGAGGAACCTCACTTGTCGGCTCCATCTTGCGATAGTAGTAATTTATGGAACGGCAGATGAGCCGATCGATTTTTGCAACATCTTTGCGCATGGTGGCAAGCATATCGGCCGTAACGAGCACACCCTCCGGTCTACCTTCAATCAAGCCGCCGTAGAGTTTTTCAAAGACATCGTGAACGATTGTTCCCAATGTGCTCTCATCAATGTAATCGTTAACTTCATCCTCGCGTTTATAATGCGCTATTTTCTCGAAATAGAACGCCATCGGACACCCAACGTACTGCTTAATTGAGCTTGCCGACAGGTATAGCGGATGTTTTTCCGAACGGTAACGGTTAATCACCGACATTATTTCCGGAGTTTTGGCAACGGAAATAGCCGGAGTCTCAGGTGACGACATGCTGTAGGGGAGAACCGTTTTACGCATGTGGGGGGGGCGGAATATATGAGCCAACTGATGGATGTAACGCGACATCTGACGGCTTTTGAGCCCGGTTGAACGGGCATCATAAAGCAGAAACACCCTGCGCGCCCTCGAAATCATTCGATAGAAGAAGTAGGTGTAGACATTCTCTTGATCTTCGGGGGTAGGGAGACCGTAGGCATTCCTCAGAACAACAGGGATAAAAGAGCCTGTGAAACGGGCGCGCGGAAATACTCTTTCGTTCATCGAGGGTAGGATAACTGTGTCGAAATCCAATGCACGGGCCTCAAGCACACCCATAATCTGCAGACCCTTCAGCGGGACACCCTCAAAATTGAGCATCTCACCCTGAACGAGCTTCTCTATAAGATTGAAAACAGTGGCATCCTCAATATACACTCCGCTCCCGCTAAGATATTCAACACACAGCTTTTTCAAATGAAGCATGGCGTGGCGGTAGCGGCGCAAAAAAGCCTCCTGCATGGCAACTGCATGCGTGAGGTTGCGGTCGGCAATTACATTCGACGCAGTTTCAACCTCATCGTCGGCAATCTCCATCGCATCGTCGGCTTTATTCTCATCGCTGCCGTTTTTAACAGCTTCCTCAAGCCAGTCAAGTAAATTTTCGATATACTGAAACACGTCACCCGAATTGTTTTTATCGGCAACACGCCTGAACACCGGCTCCAACCCGCTGAAACGGGGATTTTTAAATAATGTGTCAGGAACATTAAACAGCCGCTTTTCCTGCATTTCAAGCAGAATAAGCGTGCACACCACAGGCTTGAACGCCCTTATGAGCGGGTGAGACAGCACATTCACCACATCTTCATAAAAAAATGTGTCGGCGACCTTCGATTGGTAGGAACGCATCTGCATCGAAACAATGTCTCTCAGCAAACCAGCCACAGCCGTGTTTCGGAGTTTATATCCCATCGTCAGGTTCAACGGAGTGATATTAGCCGGCAGCGAATGCAACAGCGGAGTGAGCATGTTTTCTTCGGGAAGAATAACGGCTGTGTTGCTCAACTCATCCTCGTTGACTTCGGTGTCGGGAGGGTAGCTTTCTCCAAGAATAGAACCGATTATTTTGGTTTGCCCCACTCTCGACGGAACTCCGATAACATCAATCTTTGGGAATGAATCAATTTTGCCAATGCAATCATATTTCGGGGGAAACTCCTTTGCAAGTCTCGACACAATTCTTGCACCTGCCAGCAAGCTGTCGGCGAAAGCAGGCGATGCCACATCCCAATAGAAATCGGCCATTGATTCACCGGTCTCTTCATCCCTCAAATCCCTGAGCCGAGAGAAAATTCTTTTTTCGGCAGTAGAAAGGTTGTTGAAACCCACGAACACATATCGCTTGAATGGCAGCTTGTCGGCCGGTGTGTCGTTAAGAACATCAACACAATGTCGGTAAGCCATCCCCGAAGTGTGCAATCCCATTATCCCGAGCCTGTCGCAAAAATCATTATACACTTCCCCCATAACCTGCCACAGCTTTAGGAAGCCTACCGACACTTTCGTCTGCCCCGTGTCACCATTTTCAGAGGAAGGATAAGCCACGTGATTCCAGAATTCCCTCACATCATCGGGAATTTTATCATTATCCCAATATTTCTTTATGATTTCGAGCTGTTCGGGAGTAAGATAATTCGACGATATCTCTTTAAGGCTCTCCACATTGCGGAACACTTCACCGGTGTCGGCCAACGAATTGTCTACATCATCAAAATCATTGAGCAGCACATCGGCCCAGAAAACAAACTTGTTAAAATCTATTGCAGCAGCCTCCGACGCCCCATGATGACGCCTCACCACTTCCCGATAAACATTATACAGGATGAAAATGAGCTCCATTCGTTCACCCGGAGCTGTGTCGCTGAATCCCTCGGTGAAATCAACGATTGTTGTTGTGGCGGGGTGCACCGCCCTTATTCCATCACGGCGCGACACCACTGTCATATAATGGGTAAAATATGTTGCGCTTCGTTTATTGGGGAACACAAAGCAGCAGTCAATGAGTCTCATCGGCTCATTATGCAGATAAGCTTCGGCTACTGACTGGAGAAACGGAGTTGTCATTTATAACAGACTTTGAATGAGCATCGGCATCTTTCAGGCCAATGGCATTACAAAGATAACCAATCCGGGGAGAAATCGCAACCCGTCTGCACCAACATAGAGCTTGCACGATAAGCTTAAATTACCTACCTTTGTAATAGGGATAGGTGGGAACTACATCGGGCATCCCGATGAAACTATGTCAATCATGACACCATACATTTTATGTAGAGTAATTTATTAACAAAACCATATAACATCCAATATGAAAACCCGCGACCAGTTAATCGACGATCTCCTCACTTTGGCGTTTGCCGAAGATGTTGGTGATGGCGACGCCACAACATTATCAACCATCCCGGCTGATGAAATGGGCAAACAACAGCTGATTGTTAAAGAGCCGGGCATTCTTGCCGGCGTTGAAATCGCGAAAAAAGTATTCGATAAATTTGACCCGTCACTGAAGATGACCGTTTTCATCAACGACGGTGCTCAGGTGAAACCGGGCGACATAGCCTTTGTTGTCGAAGGCCCCGTGCGTTCGCTTCTCCAAACCGAACGCATCATGCTCAACATAATGCAGCGCATGAGCGGAGTTGCAACCATGACAAGCAAATATCAGTCACGTCTCGACGGACTTCACACCAAAGTGCTCGACACCCGCAAAACAACTCCCGGCATGCGTCTTCTCGAAAAGGAGGCTGTGAAAATCGGAGGCGGAAGCAATCACCGCATCGGTCTGTTCGACATGATTCTGATTAAAGACAACCATGTTGATTTTGCAGGCGGCATTCCACAGGCTGTTGCAGCAGCAAAAAAATGGTGCGCCGACAACAACAAGGATTTGCAGATTGAGCTCGAAGTGCGCAACACTCATGAAATCGACCAGGCTCTCGAAGCTGGAGTTGACCGCATTATGCTCGACAATTTCACCCCTGCACAGACAGCTGAGGCGGTGAAACATATCCGCAAATACGTTGCCGACGAGGCAGCCCTCAAAGCCGACAGCCACAAACATTCGGGAGCCGACGTTGAGATAGAATCATCGGGTGGCATCACCCTCGACACCCTGCGCGAATATGGCGAATGTGGCGTCGATTTTATCTCGGTAGGCGCTCTTACCCACTCAGTAAAAGGCCTCGACATGAGTTTCAAAGCCTGCTGACACAGCAATTTACAGAAAAAAATAACGGAGATTATCAGTTGATAATCTCCGTTATTTTTTCTGTCAACGCTTCCAACGACGGCGTAATCAAATCAGCCTTATCCCTGATTGACTCGGCCAGATTAGTAGTCGAAAGCCCTATGACTTTACAGCCGGCAGCTCTGCCGGCTTCAAGTCCTTGAAATGAATCCTCAAACACAATGCATTCTTCGGGAGCGATTCCCACTTTTGCAGCTCCAACCAGATAAGGCTCAGGGTCGGGTTTTGAACGTGTCACATCGCATGCTGTCACAATCGCATCGAAATGACTCGGGAAATCTGGATGCTGTGCAAACAGAAAATCCATCTTCTTTGCGTCGCTACTCGTGACAATCACCGTTTTCATGCCCTTGGCACGAAGAGCATCCACAAATTCAAGGGCACCGGGAAATACCGGATATACTATTTCATTTTCAAACTCATGCAACAGACGGTCAACATCCCTCCTCACTTCCGGCTCGGGAAAGTAGGTTGTGAGTATGTCGTTAAGGGTCGTCCCTTTAATGTCATAGGCAAAAGTTGGCGAGGGGAGCCGGTGTTGCTTGCCAACCCGTTCCCAAAATGAAGTGTAGAGTGTTTCCGAATCAATCAACACACCATCCAGGTCAAACAAAGCTGCTTTATACATTATAAATCTGTTCTAATTTGGTAAATGATTTGATAGCGCAACCACAGAGGGTTGCGGCGCAAGCCACAAAGTTACAACTTTTAACACTCACATCCCATCAATTTGCACTAAATTTGCATTATATTTAGGTAGCCCACCCACATTTGAGTGGCTCTGTTCTCTTCACCTCGATAAAACTCAACGACTGCTCAAAACCGTTTCAACCATTTGAGTTTCCGATGTTATGCTAATGCCAAAACATCCGGTTCACAACCCCGGCTGTGAAAGCAAACCGAAGTGAAGAATATTAACAACTGTCATCGTTCATTACAATATGTCGCCATCAGATAACGAACAGACTCCCCAATCCACGGCAACGGTTCGTAAAGCGCCTGTGCGCAACGATCCCATGACTCTCGGCACACTGCCGATAGGAAAACTGCTGCTCCAATATTCCATTCCGGCCATCATTGCAAGTGTGGCCGTGTCGCTCTACAACATTATCGACAGCATTTTCATCGGCAGGGGAGTAGGGCCGATGGCAATTGCCGGACTTGCTATCACGCTCCCGCTGATGAACCTCGTGATGGCATTCTGCACACTTATTGCAGCCGGCGGAGCTGCCATAAGCTCGATTTTTCTGGGGCAGAAGAACATCTCGCGAGCAACCGATGTGATTAACAACGTGATGACGTTTTGCGTGCTCCATGCAATTCTTTTCGGAGGCGTGACTCTGATATTTCTCGACCCGATATTGCACCTGTTCGGCGCAACCCCCGAAACCATCACCTATGCACGCGAATTCATGCGCGTTATTCTTTTTGCAACTCCGATTTCCTATGTGTTCATCGGGCTAAACAACCTTATGCGTGCAACCGGCTACCCACGCAAAGCCATGATTTCTGCTCTGCTGTCGGTTGCGGTAAATGTGGTTTTGGCCCCGCTGTTCATCTACACATTCAAATGGGGCATTGCAGGAGCGGCATGGGCTACAAACTGCGGCCAGTTCACCGCATTTTGCTGGGTGCTTCACCATTTCCTCTCAAAAAAGAGCTTCGTGCATTTCAACCCGCGCAACAAGTGGTGCTCGGGGGCAATTCTCAAGCGCATCTATGCCATCGGGCTGTCACCGTTTCTCATGAATGTTTGTGCATGCATCGTGGTGGTATTTCTCAATAAAGCGCTCCTCGACTACGGCGGCTCGCAAGGTAACCTCGCCATCGGTTCATTCGGAATCATGAACCGCACAACAATGTTCTTTGTGATGGTGGTGTTCGGTGTCACACAGGGCATGCAACCTATTCTTGGGTTCAACTATGGAGCCGGTAAATGGAACCGCGTGAAATCCACACTGTGGCGTGGCATCCTGATTGGCGGAAGCATAACATCGCTGGGATGCTTTCTCACCGAAGTGTTTCCCGATGAAATCAGCCGCCTTTTCACCGTCGACGAACAACTTATAACGATTGCCCGTGAAGGATTCAGGGTTTACTTCGCATGCTACCCCGTTGTGGGCTGTCAGATTGTTATCCAGAACTTCTTCCAGTCAATCGGAAAGCCACAGCTTTCCATCTTCCTGTCGCTGACGCGCCAGCTTATTTTCCTTTTGCCGTTTCTGTTTATTCTGCCACAGTATTTCGGCATCAAAGGTGTGTGGCTCTCGATGGCAAGCAGCGACATACTTGCATTCATTGTGGCATTCACCACTTTGCTCATCATGCAGCGTAAATTAGGCAGTAAATTCTCCACATCACCGATTCAGAACAACATCTCATGATATCACAAACCGAAATGCGGGTATCTCCCGAAATTGCTTACGTTCCTCTGCGTTTGCAGGCGGCAGTATCGACTAAACTCTCAGTCGATGTAAATCGCATCCGTCACATAAAAATACGACGCCGATCAATCGACGCCCGGCAGCGGAATGTGATGATAAATCTTTCGCTGGATGTCTATATTGATGAGATGCCCGGGAATGACCCTGCTGCGGTGCAACCGCTCAACATCCCCGACGTTGGGAATGCTCCCGAGGTAATTGTGGTTGGTGCAGGCCCTGCCGGATTGTTCGCCTCCCTGCGACTGATTGAACTCGGCTTGAAACCGGTGTTGCTTGAGCGCGGAAAACCCGTTGACGAACGCGCCCGCGACATGGCTATGATTTCACGCGAAAGCAAAGTTAACAGCGAATCCAACTACTGCTTCGGCGAAGGGGGAGCCGGAGCCTACTCCGACGGCAAGCTATACACCCGAAGCAAAAAACGCGGACCGGTCGACGAAATTCTCAAAGCATTGGTAGCCCACGGGGCATCTCCCGATATTCTTGTTGACGCTCACCCGCACATCGGAACCGACCGTCTGCCAAAAATCATCAAAGCCATAAGAGAAACGATTCTCGCAAAAGGGGGAGAGGTTCACTTCTCAACCCGCGTGGACAAACTTCTCCTAACAGATACCGACACCGTGGAGGGAGTTGTCACTTCCGACGGGCGCACTTTCCACGGCCCCGTTATTCTTGCAACCGGTCATTCCGCCCGCGACATCTACACGATGCTGAATGAATCGGGGGTTGAACTTGAAGCTAAAGGAATTGCCGTGGGCGTGCGTCTTGAACACCCCCAGCAGCTCATCGACCGAATCCAATACCACAATCCCGGCGGCCGTGGCAAATATCTCCCGGCGGCCGAATACTCCATGCTCACCCGTGTTGACGGCAGGGCTGTCTACTCGTTCTGCATGTGCCCCGGCGGGTTCATCATCCCGGCGGCTACAGGCAACGGGCAATTGGTTGTCAACGGCATGTCGCCGGCATCGCGCGGCACTAAATGGGCCAACTCAGGAATGGTGGTGGAAGTTCTTCCCGAAGATTTGACCGATTATGATGAACATGGAGTTCTGAAAGTGATGCGCTTTCAGGAGGATATAGAGCGTCGTTTCTTCGACGATGCCGACGGTTCGCAAAACGCCCCGGCCCAGCGCATGCACGATTTCGTTAACGGAAAAGCATCAACATCGCTTCCGGCCACATCCTATGCACCGGGCATACATGCTGCCCGCATTGACCGCCTGCTTCCCCCATTCATTGCCCGCAGGCTTCAGAAAGGGTTTGCCGATTTCGGACGCAAATCGCGCGGATTTCTCACAAACGAAGCCGTTCTCATAGGGGCAGAAACACGAACCTCCTCACCTGTGCGCATCCCACGCGACAACGACACTATGCAACACATCCGGCTTAAAGGTCTATTCCCTGCCGGAGAGGGCGCGGGATATGCCGGAGGAATTGTGTCGGCAGCCATTGACGGGCGCCGCGCAGCCGAAGCCGTGGTTGCAATCACAAACAAGGATTAAATAATCCAAAAACATTACAGGAGTGTCAAAATGCTGAGATTTTGACACTCCTTATTATTTTACCGTATGTTATAGGTGCATTTGACGTCCCCAACGTCAACGCCAAGAGTCATTACTACTCACTCTCATCATCTTTTTCGGCCAATGCCAAGGCACCGGCATATTGGCTCCATTCCTCATCCTCCTCAGCAACAAACGAAAGTGGAAGCATGGGGAAATCGGCCACAGCTTCATTGAATTTCCGTTGGAAAATGTGCAGGCTCAACGTGTAGAATTCAAAATCACGCGCACCCTCACCGGTGAATACTCCGGTGAGCACCGCCACAGGATCTTTTGCAAACACTTGCTCAACGGTTTCCTGAAACTTCTCCATCATTTCGGCATCGCTCTCGCTTGGCATCCCTTTATCGGCAGCTTCATAACTCCAGATAGCCACCACGCGATATTTAAATTTTCCGGTAGAGCGGAATTTATCCACATCCTTGCGGACAGTTCCCATAATCAGTTTTCCGGATTCATCGCTTTCAAGCGGTGTAGTGAGCCATGTTGCCATCAGTTATATTTTTTTGAAGTTTGAAAAAACGATTTGCTTTCATCATTCAAAGTTAATCAAATAACCGCTCCCAACGAATTTTTCCGCCAACTTTCTGCCGAGCAAATTTGGGTGAGTGAAGCGGAATCGTTAAATTTGTAGCTAAATAAATTAGCGGCTGTTCAAATTTATTTGAGTGTCATGCCGTTGTGTTTTCCGGATATTTTTCTTGATGATGCGGAGCGATGCATGAGTCATCGCAACCGGTTATGGAAAGCGAAATAACGAAAAAAGCAACCGTAGTAACACAAACTAAATTAAGAACAAGCACTCAAAACAGACATTTAAAAACATCTTATATAAACAATGGAAATTACCGGGAAAATCATAGTTGCCCTCCCCGAAATGTCGGGAACATCCAAAGCCGGCAATGTTTGGAAAAAACGCGAATACGTGCTCGAAACACAGGAAACATATCCCCGCAAAGTGCATTTCGACTTTTTCGGCGAACGTGCCGACCAATATCCCCTCAATGTAGGTGATGTTATCAAACTCAGCTTCGACATCGAAAGCCGCGAATACAACGGCCGTTGGTTCACAAGCATCCGCGGTTGGAAGTCAGAACCCGCAGGCGCTGCAGCCCCGGCTCCCGCTCCCGCAGCAGCCGGTCAGGCTTTCCCCGAGCCTCCTGCAGCTTTCCCCGCAGCACCCGCTCCCTCGGCAACCGACGACCTGCCTTTCTAAAAAAACGCATAAATTTTACCGAAAGCATAGCAAACGGCGGCGCATCTACCTGCAATCAGGTTTTGATGCACCGCCGTTTTCATTTTTTTATAATAGTATGCCGAATTTGGAACCGGTATTTTCATTCACCGTTTAAGCAGCAAAATCACCTTCACGGCCAAATCGAAAAAAATAATCTTGGCATTGCCATTTGCTCCTATATCAATCTTTGCCTGATTGAACTCGCGCAACAAACTCTCCACATTCCGCTCATTGATGAAAGGGGAGAAGTTCTTGCAAAAAGCCTGTTCATCGGGGGTGAGATAAACCAGACTGCCATGATGCAGATTGGTTATGAAATTTTCACGCATCATTCTGGAACAATAGTCGAGAAAGCGCATGGAAGCCTCACGGCCCAGTCCGGCAATATCAACCGACCACTTTCTCAGCGGGCCGACCTTGCGCTGATATGCTCCGCGCATGAGGTCGATGAAGCATCCCAAAAACTTTTTCGACTCATCTGTCACCCCAAGCAGTTTCTCTGCCTGCAGAATGCTCCCCTCGGCAAGATGTGCCACAACTGCGGCATCCTCACTTCCAAGCCTGTGATGGCGCTGCATGTAATCGGCAACAACAGCATCGGGCAAACGCTTCACCTCTATGCGCTGAAGGCGCGAATAAATGGTTGGCAGAATCTCACTTGAATTGTTGGAGACAAACACCAGCAAACTGTCGTCGGCAGGCTCCTCAATCATCTTCAACAGCTTGTTGGCACAATCGGGCTGCATTCTTTCAGGGAGCCACATCAGCAAAATCTTATATTTTGTAGAATAGGATGTAGTGGCGAATTTTCGCATTATGTTTCCGCTCTCCGACGAATATATCAACGGCTGACCGTTGGGATTGTCAAGTTCCTTGAGCCATTCGCCGAAATTCATAAACGGATTGCGGGTGAGAAAATCACGCCACTGAGGCAACACATCATCCGACAACCCCAAATCCGACACAGCCTTCAGCACCGGGAATGAGAAAACCAAATCGGCGTGATTGAAAGTGGCGTGTTGCCTGCACGACGGGCACACTCCGCACGAATCTCCGTCGGGAGTGCGGTGCTCGCAATGAATGTATTGTGCCAGCGCCCTTGCCAACGCGAACTTGCCCACTCCGGCAGGTCCCTCAAGCAAAAGCGCGTGCGGCATGCGGTCACAATCAACAAGCGCGCGCAACCTGTTTTTTACCGTTTCATGTGCCGGAATATCTGCAAATTTCATAAAGCTCAATTGTTTGAATCACTTAACGGGAATCTGGAATGTGACAGGGTCGAAATCTGTCATCGAAGGAATCAACGAAGGGTCTTTCGCGAGATTGCGTATAAAAGTCAGCGTGAGTTGCATCCCTTTCCATTTCAAATGCTCATCGTAGTCATTTGCCACAGGAGGGTCGGAGAGGATATGCGTGGTGAGAGTGATAGCCTCCTCATACAGGCCGGCCATCAGATAGGATGAAGCCAACAACAGATAAGCGTTAGCCGAGAACCCGTAGGAAATACCTCCGGGCTCCGCCGCTTCAGTGCAACATTGACTGAAAATCTGCACATATTGTTTGTAAAGGCGCAACCTGTAGAGTAATTGAAGGAAATACTCCATTCCTTCACGCAATTTGAATCGGTCGTTGTAGAACGTGAGCATTCTGGCGGCTTCCGCCACCTCATTGTCGTTGGCAAGCTGCGCGGCAATCTCAAGCCATTTCCGTTCCTGGTCGCCCGAAGTGGTGGCAAACGTTTCAAGATATGGGAACGCATCCTCGGGATGCAGCTTGAGAATATCCATGATTACATAGGCATCCCCTCCGTTACGGGTCATGAATGCCGAGTAAACCTCAAGAGCCGCCTTCTTTTTGCCGTTGCGCGAATAAGCCTCGGCAAGTGCCTTGACTGCCAAAGCATTGTCGGGGTCATCTTTCAGCAAGCTCTTCAGTTCATCGATACCATTTTGCAGACTCTCATCGTCGAGCACCTGCCCGAAACCTTTCACCAACCGCGCACGGGGGTTCGCCGGGTCAAGCGCCATAGCATACTCTGCAGCCGACACACATTCCGATGCGTGTTGCAGTGCAAATTCAATTTTTGCCAGCAACACCCAGTTCTCGGGATTAAACGGTTCAAGCTGAGTCAATTCATCAGCGAGCTCCAGCGCTTTCTGAGCATACGTTTCGTTATGATAAAGAGCCTCTGCCGCCTCGTAATAGAGCAAGGTGGGATTCTCGGCCTTCTCCTTTATGATGTGGAGATTCTCGGCGATGAGGTCATCGCGGTTAAGGTCGTGCAACGTATCTATAAGCCTTATCACCGCCTCACAGCTGAAAGTAAAATCTGTGGAAAGCAAATCGGCCAGCCCCTCCTCGGGATTCCCGTCGGGATAGGTATCGAGCGACAGTTTCAGAACGCCCCACAGTGCCGAATCCTTGCGCCCCTTACGCCCCATCATGTCGCGGGCAGCCTCATCGCTTACCGACGACAGGAAAAAAGCCTTGCGTTCATCAAGGAAATCACTGTCGGGAAACAATCGGGCTCCTGTAAGCAGCACATAGAGCTGCACCATTTCATCGGCCTCATCCTGAGCGAAGTCGTAAATATCGAGCAACTCATCCTCGTCGTAAAACTCGGAATTGTTATTCTCACACACACCCTTGCGGAAACGTTCGTAAAGGTCGCGCATATACTGTTCGTCGTTCTGTGGTCCTTCTATCATAGCCTGTTGAGTGACTTGTTACATTGGGGATTGTGTGGCGAGGGTGTGCCAAACACTTCTTAAAGTCGGGCACACCCTCACACAATTATTTTAATTCCATTCCCATCCAAGAGGAGTTACCAATCCGCCTCCAGACTTGCGGGCTGAATGGAGATCAATCTCATTTCTTTCCCTGAGCCTTTTCCCAGCTATCCTTAAGAGCGATAGTGCGGTTAAACACGGGATGCTCGGGAGTTGAATCATAGTCGGGAGTGAAATAGCCGATGCGCTGGAACTGGAATTTCTCACCCTTGCGGGCATTCTCGGCGATGAACGGTTCGAGTTTCACACCTTCGATGGTTACAAGTGAATCGGGATTGAGCAATTCACGGAAATCTTTGTCAGCTTCAGCCGAGGGATTCTCTACCGAGAACAGACGGTCGTAGAGGCGCACGCTTGCATCAACTGCATGTTCGGCCGATACCCAATGGAGCGTTCCTTTCACCTTGCGCTGGCTGCCGGGAAGGCCGCTGCGCGAATCGGGGTCGTAGGTGCAATAGATTTCCTCGATATTACCGTCGGCATCCTTCTTTACGCCGGTGCATTTAATTATATATGCACCTTTCAGGCGCACTTCACCGTCGGGGGCGAGACGGAAGAATTTCTTGGGAGGATTCTCCATGAAGTCGTCGCGTTCAATATAAATTTCACGCGAGAAGGGCATGGAGTGTGTGCCTGCATTGGCATCCTCGGGATTGTTCTCCATCTCCACCATTTCGGTTGTGCCTTCGGGATAATTGGTGATAACAACCTTCACCGGGTTGATTACCGCCATTCCTCGTGTTGCGATAGCATTCAAATCCTCACGCACGGCATGCTCGAGAAGCGAAACGCTAATCATAGCCTCCTCAATTTTGGTGTAACCGATACGGTCGATGAAATTGCGGATTGCACGCGCGGTGTAGCCGCGGCGACGCATACCCGAAATAGTCGGCATGCGGGGGTCGTCCCAACCGGCTACCAAACCCTCCTTGACGAGCTGCAACAGTTTGCGTTTGCTCATCACCGTGTAGGTGAGATTGAGGCGGTTGAACTCAATCTGGCGGGGGCAATAGGTCTCATCGGCAAGCTCTTTCACAAAATATTCGTAAAGCGGACGGTGAGGCACAAATTCAAGGGTGCAAATCGAGTGGGTCACACCTTCGAAATAGTCGCTCTGCCCGTGAGCAAAGTCATACATGGGATAAACATTCCACTTGTTGCCTGTGCGGTGATGGGGATGTTTGATGATGCGATACATGATAGGGTCGCGGAAATGCATGTTCGACGACGCCATGTCAATTTTGGCTCGCAACACACGTGAGCCTTCCTCAAATTCACCTGCATTCATCCGTTCAAAAAGGTCGAGATTCTCCTCAACCGAGCGGCTGCGGTAGGGGCTGTCGGTTCCCGGGGTGGTGGGGGTGCCTTTCTGTGCTGCAATCTGCTCCGAAGTCTGGTCGTCAACGTAAGCCTTACCCTCCTTAATCATTCTCACAGCCAAATCATAAAGCTGGGGGAAATAATCCGAAGCATAATATTCGCGGTCGGCCCAGTCGAAACCGAGCCAATGGATATCCTCGCGGATGGCGTCTACATATTCCGTATCCTCTTTAATGGGATTGGTATCATCGAAACGAAGGTTGCAAGTACCGCCGAATTTCTCAGCCACACCGAAATCCATGCAGATGGCTTTTGCATGACCGATATGCAGGTAACCGTTAGGCTCGGGCGGGAAGCGGGTGTTGAGGCGTCCGCCGTTTTTGCCGGCCTTCAGGTCGTCGGCAACTATCTGTTCCACAAAGTTCAAACCTTTTGAAACCTCGGGGGTTTCGCAGTCTTTGTTCTCAACCATAATTATCAGTAATGTTGGTGATTTTTCTTCTTTGCCCGGCCGTGGGGATAAACCTTTTCAAGCCGGAATCATCGAGTTAGAATGCTTTTAACACGCAAAGATAGCGAATTATTTCTTAATTTTGCACCATAACCGGTTTAAAACGCTATCTGATGAATCAAGAAGAAACGCTCTACAAATATTTCCCTTCGCTCACCGACGAACAGCGCCGGCAATTCCACATGCTGGGCGAGCTTTATCCCGAGTGGAATGAAAAAATAAATGTGATTTCACGCAAGGATATTGAAAACCTCTACACCAATCACATTCTCCACTCCCTCTCCATAGCCAAATTCATCACTCCCACCGATGGCTCCGAGCTGCTCGACATGGGAACGGGCGGGGGATTCCCGGGCATCCCTCTCGCAATTCTTTTTCCTGCCTGCAAATTCCATCTGATCGACAGAATCGGCAAAAAAATTAAAGTTGCCTCATCTATTGCCGAGGCTATCGGATTGACTAATGTGACGTTTCAGCATGGCGATATTGGGGAATGTCGAAAAAAGTTCGATTTCGTTGTGTCAAGGGCGGTTATGCGTCTCGATGAATTGGTGCCGCTCGTGCGCAAAAACATTAGCCGCACCCAACGCAATTCCATTCCCAACGGATTGATTTGCCTGAAAGGGGGCGACCTCAGCGACGAACTGCGTAAAACCCCGGGCGACCCCTACACCGAACCGCTGTCAACCTATTTCTCCGAACCGTTCTTTGAAACCAAACAGATTATCTACGTGCCTGTCTAAGCCGACAAATAGCGGAAACAAAGCCTCCCGTCGGAACGTTATGGAATTATAACATCTAACGCAATGAACATTCAGCAATTTGAATTCAATTTTTTCGGAGAGAACACCTATCTGCTTTGGGATGCGGCATCGGGGAATGCCGCCGTTGTCGACCCCGGCATGATGAATGATAAGGAATGCATGCATCTGCTCGATTTCATTAAAAACAATTCTTTGCAGCTGCAATACATTCTGCTGACCCATGCCCATGTTGACCACACCCTGGGGATAGATTTTCTTTGTGAGACCTATTCCGGATTGCCCGTGATTGCACACAAGGATGACGCGCCCTTAGGGCAAATGCGCCCGCAGCAAGCCCAGATGTTCCATCTTCCCGTGCGCCCGGCACCTCTTTCAATCGACCGGTTTATTTCCGACGGAGAGACGCTCAAATTAGGCAATGAAAACATCACTGTAATCACCACCCCGGGGCACTCACCCGGTGGGGTGTGCTACTATGTTCCCACATCTGCATTTGTTCTAACCGGCGACACACTCTTTCAAGGAAGCATCGGGCGAACCGACCTTCCCGGTGGAAATCAGCGGCAGCTCATCGATTCAATCCGCCGTCAGCTGCTGTCGCTACCACCCGATACGGTTGTTTATCCCGGGCACGGTCCAGCCACAACCATTGGCCGCGAAAAATCCTCCAACCCATTCCTTTAATACATTTTGGCAAGATAAAAACTGAGAGGGCGTGTCATAATGGCTCGTCTGGGTCGTCGCTTGCGGGATTCGGTCTCGGTCACGTACTTCAGTACGCTCCCATCGACCTCTCCCACAAGCTCCTACCATCCAAGCCATTCTAACAGCACCCTCTCCATCCAGATAAAAACAAGGCGGTGTGTCAAAATGCAGAGATTTTGACACACCGCCTCAATTCTTTATTGTATCGATTCGCTTACTTAATGCGGGCGAGAATGAGCGCCGAGCGATGCGGAACGGAGGTTTTACCACCTTTCATCATGAGGGGAGCCTCGTTTTCGTCGGTCAGGCCAAGGTGATTGATATTGCCGTCGAAGGCTATCACTTTCCATTCACCTTTGGGAAGCTTAACCTCGGCATCATTGTCGGCTCCATTCAACACAACCTTGATTTCCTTCCACTCGTCGCCATTGGCATTATTGAGAATGGAATAGGAGAGTAGGTTGGGGGTTTTCACATCATCAAACTTGATATTGCGGGCAATGTCGTCGGCTGTTGTCATTCGGAATGCGGGATGAGCCTTGCGCAAAGCGATGAGTTCCTTATAGTAGTTGAACTGGTCGGCATTCTCGTGCTTCAGATTCCAATCGATGGCATTGATTGAATCGGGCGAACAATAGGAGTTATGCACACCTTTCTTGTTGCGGAACACCTCTTCGCCGGCAAACATAAACGGAGTTCCCTGCGAGGTGAACACTATCGTCTGAGCGAGTTTGGCAGCGCGCATGCGCTCGGCATCGCTCGCCGTCGGCATAGATTTTTTGAGTTTGTCGGTGAGAGTGAGGTCGTCGTGACACGACACATAGTTGATAATCTGAGTCGGAGCCGAAGCATAGGCGAATTTTGAATTGTTGCCCTTGCTGTAATCAACCTGCGGGTGAGCGGTCGAAGCCACAATACCGATTTTCACCGTTTCCTCCAATCCTGGCTTGCCTGTAGCAAAGCCGCGGTCGGTGGCATCGGAATAGTGCCCCTTCACAGCATCACGGATATCATCGGAGAAAACCGCAATTCCATTCATTTTGGCAACATTCTCTTTCAGAGCGCGGCGCTCGGCGGGTAGGGGAGTCCCTCCGGCAGTCCACCCTTCACCATAAACAAAAATATTGGGATTAATCGCCTTAAGTTCCGCAGCAACGCGATTCATCGTCTCTGTGTCGTGAATGGCCATGAGGTCGAAACGGAAACCGTCGATGTGATATTCCTTAGCCCAATATTTCACCGAATTCACGATAAAATCGCCGGCCATAGGGCGGTCGGAGGCTGTTTCATTTCCGCATCCCGAGGCATCGCTGTAGCTTCCGTTGGGGTTGTGGCGGTAGAAATATCCCGGGGCAGTGAGCGAGAAGTTTGAGTCGTCGTTCTGAGCGGTGTGGTTATACACAACATCCATTACCACACCGATGCCGGCTTCATGAAGCGCCTTCACCATCTCTTTCATTTCGCGGATGCGGGTGGAGGGGTCGGCGGGATTTGTGGAATAGGAACCCTCGGGTGCATTATAGTTCAGAGGGTCGTAGCCCCAGTTATAGCCGTTCGACGGCAGTTGGGTTTCATCCACACTATTATAATCGTAGGAAGGGAGAATGTGCACGTGTGTCACGCCAAGTTCCTTGAGGTGATCTATGCCGGTTTTATCACCAAGCGGTGTTACGGTTCCATCCTCAGTCATTGCAATGAATTTACCCTTGTTTACTATGCCCGAATTGGGATGCATTGAAAAATCCCTGTGGTGCATTTCATATATCACTGCATCAGTGATTGATTTCACCACCGGACCTTTGTCGGTTTCCCAACCTTCGGGATTTGTCTTTGCCATATCGACAACGGCGGCACGATCGCCGTTAACACCTACGGCTTTAGCCCAGATGCCGGGCGTTTCTTTCAACCATTTGCCGCCATGCTCAACCTGAAAGGTGTAGAAACGGCCGTAAGGCACGGGGGTAAGGTCGGCAACCCATGTGCCGTCGGCACCCTTTGTCATGTCGACAGTCTGCAAAGCCTCCCCTCCGCGCGCATTGGCATACAGACGGAGTTTCACAGCCGATGCCTCAGGCGACCAAAGTTTAAATGAAGCTTTGTTGCCGGCAATAGTCAAACCGAGGTCGTCACCTTTATAATAAGGGAAACTGTTGAATTTCACATCGTAACCGGTGGGGTAGACAACCGCGTCATCGGGTCGGCACATACCTGCTGCCACCGGAGCTGAGGCCGCCGAAGCTATCAGCGTGCCCACGCACAAGTCAATCATTCTGATTCTCATTTTTGTGGAATTAGATTTATTTTTCGTCAATGTAAGTAAAATTTTCCTTAATGGAATCGGATGTAGCACAAATCGCTACATCACAACCTCTTCTATAATGATATACGAATAAAGCACCTGTTTTATTATAAATTTCATAAATGAATATTTTATGACATGCGATTTTTGATTAAAGATTTATTCCAGCACACAGAATTCAAACCTACAAAAATGCGCCTAATACTAAATTTTGTAGACGGATTTACCCGAAATACAATTTTTATACCTATCTTTGCGGCATAAAACAGAAAAGAATTGACGATTCTTTAGTTTGCTTATGAAACTTGACCCCGTAAATCTCGATCTCATTTTTGAAACGAGCTGGGAGGTCTGCAACAAAGTGGGTGGAATCTACACTGTGCTTTCCACCAAAGCTTTGACGCTGCAGAACCTTTACAAAGACAAAACCATATTTATCGGCCCCGATGTGTGGACCGATGATAATCCCTCACCATATTTCACCGAAGTTCCCTCGCTGCTCCGCCCTTGGAAAGACAAGGCCGAGCTGCCTGCGGGCATTTCAGTGCGTGTTGGCCGTTGGAACATCCCCGGCAAGCCCATTGTGATTCTCGTGAAATTCGACGGGATGTATCAGCTCAAAGATTATTATTATGGTGAGATGTGGCAACGCTATGGTGTTGACTCGCTCCACGGTTACGGCGACTACGACGAAGCCTGCAGCTTTGCATTGGCCGCAGGAGCCGTTATCGAGAGCATCTGCAACCACAAGCGCCTGCGCCACAAAAATGTGCTCGCACACTTCGACGAATGGACAACCGGCATGGGGTTGCTCTACACCCGCTGGAAAATTCCCTACGTCGGCACCATCTTCACAACTCACGCCACCTCTATCGGACGCAGCATCTGCGGCAACGGAAAGCCTTTGTACGACTATCTTAAAGGTTACAACGGCGACCAGATGGCCGAAGAGCTCAACATGCAGTCGAAACACTCGCTCGAAAAGGCCGCTGCCCATGCAGCCGATTGCTTCACTACCGTGAGCGACGTAACAGCCGCCGAATGTGAGCAGCTTCTCGATCGCCGCCCCGATGTGGTGACCCCCAACGGCTTCCAGGGCGACCTCGCACCGGTGAAAATCAAGGCGCGCCGCGCACGCCAGACCGCACGCGAAGCGCTCATGAACGTAGCCACGGCATTAACCGGCAAACAGTTCCCGGCCGATACTTTCATCGCAGCCACCTCGGGCCGATGCGAATATCGCAACAAGGGAATCGACGTGTTCCTCGATGCGATTGCCGACCTTCGTGCCAACAAACCTTCAACTCCGGTGCTCGCGTTCGTTCTCGTCCCCGCATGGATGAAAGCCCCCCGCACCGACCTGCAACAAAAACTCACCGATGCCACCTCATCGGCCGCTCCGCTAACCGAACCGGTTATCACACACGAGCTCAACAACCCCAATGATGATGCAATACTCAACCGCATCCGTTCGCTGGGATTTGCAGGCAACAACACCGATGCAGTGCAGGTAATCTATGTGCCATGCTATCTCAATGGCAACGACGGCATTTTCAATATGGATTACTACGAAATCCTCGCCGGTCTCGACGCCACCGCCTTCCCATCCTACTATGAACCCTGGGGCTACACTCCGCTTGAAAGTGTGGCATTCGGCATTCCCACCGTCACCACATCACTTTCAGGCTTCGGCCAATGGATTCTTTCATCCTCCGAAAGCAATTTCGAAGTGAGTGGGGTAGAGGTGATAAACCGAACCGATTCAAACTACAACGAAGTTGTTGCCACTCTCGCCAACGACCTTCGTCAACTGGCTGATGCCACTGCCGACTATCGCGAAAAAGCGTCAAAAGCAGCACGCAACACAGCCGACAAAGCTGAATGGAATTATTTCATAACCTACTATATCGATGCGTTCAGAATGGCTCTCGAAGCTGCCGACAAACGGCGCACTTTGTAAACCGGCCTGCTATCGATGTAAATGAACCGACTTACATTCACTAAACTCACCATAAACAACACCTGTTAAGAACCGCCCGAGAGGCTTTATTGACAGTAAAAAAATCAGAAACACAAAAAATACAACGCTAAATCATGAAACTTCAAGTTAGCAACACCAACGCCCCCGCCTGGCGCGACCTTACAGTTAAATCAGATCTGCCCTCCAAGCTTAAAAACCTCGAAGAGCTCGCCAAGAACCTCTGGTGGGTGTGGAACAGCGAAGCCAAAGCCCTTTTCCGCGATCTCAATCCCGACCTGTGGCGCTCAACCGGCGAAAACCCCGTTATGCTCCTGCAGCAGCTCTCGTCGGAACGTCTCGAAGAAGTAATCGCCGACAAAGACCTCATGGCCCGCATTGAACATGTCTACGGCATGTTCAAAGATTACATGGCAAAGCCCATGCGCAAAGACATCCCCTCCGTTTCCTACTTCTCAATGGAATACGGCCTTTGCAACGCTCTCAAAATCTACTCCGGCGGTCTCGGTGTACTCGCCGGCGACTATATCAAAGAAGCATCCGACAGCTGCGTGCCCATGACCGCTGTTGGTTTCCTCTATCGTTACGGCTACTTCACACAGTCGCTCAGCGTTGATGGCCAGCAGATTGCCAACTACGAGCCCCAGAACTTCAACCAGCTCCCCATCGAGCAGGTGATGGACGAAAACGGCCGTCCCATGATTCTTGAGGTACCTTACCCCGGCCGCACCATCTACAGCCACGTATGGCGTGTAAACGTTGGTCGCATGAACCTCTACCTCATGGACACCGACTTCGACATGAACTCGGAATTCGACCGTGTCATCACCCACCAGCTCTACGGCGGCGACTGGGAAAACCGCATCAAGCAGGAATATCTCCTCGGCATCGGCGGTATCCTCATGCTCAAGAAACTCGGCATCAAGAGCGAGCTCTACCACTGCAACGAAGGCCATGCAGCGCTTCTCAACCTCCAGCGACTCGTTGATTTCGTTCAGGAACAGCACCTCGACTTCAACGTTGCCCTCGAACTCGTTCGCGCATCGAGCCTCTACACCGTTCACACTCCCGTTCCCGCAGGCCACGACTACTTCGACGAAGGCCTCTTCGGCAAATACATGGGTGAATATCCCGCGAAACTCGGCATCTCATGGAACGACCTCATGAACATGGGCCGCGAGAACCCCAACACCAACGAGCGCTTCTCAATGAGCGTGTTCGCCCTCAACACCTGCCAGGAAGCCAACGGCGTTAGCTGGCTCCACGGCGAAGTGTCGAAAAAAATGTTCGCAGGCATCTGGAAAGGCTACAACTGGCAGGAAAGCCACGTTGGCTATGTAACCAACGGCGTTCACATGCCCACCTGGGCCGCTTCGGAATGGAAAGAATTCTACATGGAAAAACTCGGCCCCGCTGTGTTCGAACATGCCGACGACCCCGAAAACTGGAAAGGCATCTTCAAGGTTAAAGACGAGGAAATCTGGAACAAACGTTGCGAACTCAAAAACAAGTTCATCAACTTCGTTAAGCGCGATTTCAAAGCCAAATGGCTTGCCAACCAGGGCGATCCCTCGGCTGTGATGAAAATCGTTGACAAAATCAACCCCAACGCCCTCATCATCGGCTTCGCACGTCGTTTCGCAACCTACAAACGCGCTCACCTTCTCTTCACCGACCTCGAACGCCTCTCGAAAATCGTCAACAACGAGCAGTTCCCCGTTCAGTTCGTATTCTCAGGCAAGGCTCACCCCGCCGACGGTGCAGGTCAGGGTCTCATCAAGCGCATCATGGAAATTTCGCGCATGCCCGAGTTCCTTGGCAAAATCATCTTCCTCGAGGACTACAACATGATTGTGGCCAAGCGCCTTGTAACCGGTGTCGACATCTGGCTCAACACCCCCACACGTCCCCTCGAAGCATCCGGCACATCGGGTGAAAAGGCCGAGATGAACGGCGTGCTCAACTTCTCAGTGCTCGACGGCTGGTGGTACGAAGGCTACCGCTTCAACGAAAAGGCCGGCTGGGCTCTCACCGACAAGCGCACCTACACCGACCAGGCTCAGCAGGATAAACTCGATGCCGTCACCATCTACTCGATGCTCGAAAACGAGATTATCCCCCTCTACTTCGCAAAGAACTCGAAAGGCTACTCACCCGAATGGGTTCAGTACATCAAGCGTTCTATCGGCGACATCGCTCCTCACTTCACCATGAAGCGAATGATTGAGGACTACATCCACCGCTTCTACAACAAAGAGGCAGAGCGCTCAAAGAAACTCGCCGCCAAGGACTTCGCTCTTGCAAAAGAGATTGTTGCCTGGAAAGAAAAAGTTGCTGCTGCTTGGGACGGCATCAAGGTGTTCGACATCGAAGCATCCGACCTCACCAACTCAACAACCGGTAGCGACTTCTCGGCTCGCGCCATCGTCGACACCAACGGTTTGGGCAAAGACCTCGGCCTCGAAGTAGTTGTCTACAAGAATGAGGACGGTGAAGAGAAATTCTGTTTCGCCAAACCCTTCGACGTTATCAAGGAAGAGGGCAACACACTCACCTACCAGCTCCATCTCAAGCTCAAGGATGCAGGTGTGTTCCGCTATGGCTATCGCCTCTATCCCGTTAACGCCAACCTGCCTCACCGCATGGATTTTGCCTACACCCGCTGGATTTAATCCGCGCCTAAACAGGCATGTTTCCAAAACAATAACACAAAAATGGTGCGTCAATATGCGTTGGCGCACCATTTGCTTTTTCACTTATCACGTACTCCCACCCGTCTATTTCACTACAAGCAATGCAATGCAGATAAACCGGTCAACAACATATAAAGCTCTGTCTCTGCCCTTTTCATTGATATTCGTCGCGGGCATAATCCTGATGACATACTACACACCAAAGCTTCAGGAAGATCTCGAATTCTGTGTATCTAATTGGCGATATGTGGAGGGAATGACACATGACATAAATTGGAGCGGGATGTGGAACGACGTTATATTCCATTACACCCACACAAACGGCCGGTTGGGCGACAGAATGGTCATCCCCATAATGACGCTCGTGCCTCAATGGCTATTCGCCATCATCAACGGGGGTGTGGCACTGCTCCTCGCCATAGGCGTTTCAAAAAATTCAAAGTTGGCATTGCCTCAAAACGTCAGCATAAACCACTTGATGCCGATTGCTATTACTCTTCTCCTTGTGTGGTTCCCGTGGAATGAGGAAGTATTTATTGAATCGTATGCCTTGAACTACCTGTGGACCGCTTGCCTTGCAACATGGATGGCCTACGCGGTTATGCATCCCACATTTGCTGTTAACAAGCATCCTTTGGCTCTTGCATTTCTCGCCATAGCATTTTTAGTAATAGGAACATGGCATGAATGTGTGTTCCTGACTTTGGGGATTTCATTGATTGCAGTTTTGAGCTTGGCCTCCGACAGCAAACAACGAAAAAAGCGTTTTATCCTGCTTGCAGCGCTTCTGCTTGGGCTTCTTGCAAACCTTCTCACGGGTGGACTGCGCCACCGAGTGACAACCACCGAAATTCTATTCGATTTCCACCGATGGTACAACACGTGGCACAGAATCCCTATCCCCACTTGGCCGGTGATGGGTGTGATAATCTACCTCTTCTCACTATTTACCGCAATCCTTTCATCACGCACAAAGCTGACATTTCGGCAATTATACTATTCTTTACGCAATAAGCCTAAAGCCATGCTCCATTGCGTGTGTGCGCTCACCGGCATTGCGAACGTGTTTCTATACGCCTTTTTCGGGAGCCCCCGTACCTTGCTTATCGGCGACACTTTCGCCGTAATCGGCCTTACCGCTCTCGCATGCAACATTCCCGGCAAATCATTGCGGAGAACTACCACAGCGGCAATATATGCGATCGGACTACTACTACTCACAAACCTCTACGTAACAGCAGCATTCCAGAGTAAAATCAACGACTCATTTCTCAAGCTCAAACAGGAATGGCTATCGAGCGAAAACGGTAATCTGTTTGCCGATATTCCCCCGATGAATCTGACGTCTCCATATCCGTGGCACATGATAATAGGCGACATGTATATTTCCGGATGGAAGCATTACTACCTGTCAGAATACATGCGCCCCGATGATCCTCCCAAAAATTTTTACATTCTTCCTGCAGAACTCAAAGATATTGACGCATCCGCACTAAAGGCTGTTCCAGGCAGCACTATGCCCGGGCTTTATAGCTATGGCCGACACTTGATTTTCATTCCTACGGCCGATTCAGCTATCGAAAAAATAGAGCACACGCCCTATAAATTCGGAGTAGCCGCAATGAGTGCGTTAACCTCATTGAATCACCACGAAACGCTTTACTTCTATATAACCCCGTTCACTCCCAACAGCGGCCCCGAGGCATGTTTTTATTTGCACCCCCTTGTGTTTGATTTCAACTTCAACCGCACCGTAATCAGCATTGACTCAATCTCCAATTTTAAACTGCCCGCTCCCACGCACAAATAAAACCGGCCACCGGCTATATTGACATAAAAAAGTGGTACGTCAGATTTTTCAAAATCATGGCGTACCACCTTTTTTAATCCTGATGACGAGAGTGCGTCACATCCTTATTCAAAAATATGCTTGAGCTTCGAGAACAAACGATTCTTGGTTGCGTCGGAGGGCTTGATATTAGGCTCATCCTTTATCGACTCGAAAGCTGCTTTCTCCTTGTCGTTAAGCGCTTCGGGGATATAAACCATAACGTTGATAAGCTCGTCGCCCATTCCGCGGCCATCTGTGGAGGGGAGACCTTTGCCACGCAAACGGAGCACCTTGCCGGGCTGTGTACCCGCCGGGATGTTCAGTCGCGCACGCCCCGTGATAGTGGGAACTTCAACTGCGCCACCCAACGCTGCTGTTGGAACGTCTAGCATAAGATTGTAAATCAAATCGTTGCCGTCGCGAATAAGTTCGGGATGCTTCACTTCCTGAATCACAACTAAAAGGTCGCCGTTCACGCCGCCGCGACGGGGTGCATTTCCTTTCCCCTTCACGGTGAGAGTCATCCCATCCTGCACCCCTGCGGGGATGTGGAACGAAACAACCTCCTCCTTGCGCTGCACACCTTCGCCGTTGCAATAAGGGCACATTTCCGAAATCACCTTGCCCGTGCCCTCACACTGGGGGCACACACCCACAGCCTGCTCAGGTCCGAAGAATCCCTGCACAATCTGGGTTACAGTGCCCGAACCGTGGCAGGTAGGGCAGGTGTTGAATGCCGTGCCATCTTTGGCACCGGTGCCGTTGCAATGGTCACATTTAAGATTTGCGGGAATCTTGAGGGTTTTATCTACCCCCTTGGCAATATCCTCGAGTGTAAGCTTCACCGTGATGCGGAGGTCAGAACCCCTGCGTTGCGGCTGCTGACGGCGCGACGACTGACGGCCACCTGTGGCACCGCCAAATCCGCCTCCGAAATTGAAATGACCGCCGAATATATCGCCGAACTGCGAGAAGATATCCTCCATCGACATGCCTCCGGTTGAGTAATATCCACCCTGACCGCCGAATCCCTGCGGACCCATCGAATGACCGAACTGGTCATACTTCTGACGCTTTTCATCATTGGAGAGCACCTCGTAGGCCTCGGCAGCCTCCTTGAATTTTTCTTCAGCCTCTTTGTCACCGGGATTCTTGTCAGGGTGATACTTGATGGCCAGCTTGCGGTAAGCCTTCTTTATTTCGTCGGCCGTAGCGTTTTTTTGAACGCCCAGCACTTCATAATAATCTCTTTTCTGCTCCATCGGTCAGTTTGTATTGCTTTTGAACTACATTTATGTGTTACTGCGCTACCACCACTTTCGCATGTCGGAGCACTTTGTCGTTAAGCATATAGCCTTTTGAAACAGTATCCTTAACTTTTCCCTTCTCGCTTTCGTCGGCTGCGGGAACCATTGCCACAGCTTCATGAACCTCGGTGTCGAAATCGGCACCGGTCGATTCAATCTCCTTAACACCGTTGTCGGCAAGATATTTGATAAACTTGTTGTAAATAAGCTTCATGCCCTCTTTCACGGCATCGGCGTCGGAACTATCCTTGATGGCATCAAGTCCTCGTTCAAAATCGTCGATGATAGGCAACAAACCTTTGAGAGCTTTTTCCGAAGCACTCTTTATCAAGTCGGTGCGCTCGCGAAGGGTGCGTTTGCGGAAGTTGTCAAATTCCGCCATAAGGAACATATATTCTTTCTTCTCCTTCTCAACCTCCTTTTCCTTTTGGTCGAGGAGATTTTTAAGAGTTTCGAGTTCAGCACCCTCTTCATCCGATTCAGCAACGTTATCAGCCTCAACACCTGCGGTGGGGTCTACATCATCAATTGCAGCATCGGCATCTTCAATTTCCAGCTTGCGGCCAAATTCATCTTCTTTCATATTCTTATCGCTGTTCGCTTGGTTTCCGGCATTTTCAGCCTTGTTGCCACGAAAATTATTTCTTTGATTCATATTGCGTCGGAATTTATACATTCTATGATAGTTTTAAGATTCATTACATGCAAAAACATTGCCAAACAGAGCATGATTCACGTTTCAGTCGCACCAATTATGCCGGACATCACACACAAACCGAAGCTGTTCAGACACACTGCCTCTGCTTATTTATGTATGTACTAACTTTATAGAATTATAACACCTCTTCACGGCATAGGGTTTAACCTTCCGCAATGTCTTATGTGAAAATTGCGTTTATCTAAAATCGCCGGCAAATACATCACACCCCTCAAATGAGCGGGCTGCATTCTCTGCCATTCTGTCATTATCAAACAACCCATACACAGCCGAGCCGCTACCCGACATGGAGGCGTAAACGGCACCCTCAGCAAGCAACCGCTGCTTAACCCGCTCTATTTCACCCGCCACAGGAAACACCGATTTCTCAAAATCGTTTTTAACCTCATGCTGCCAACTTTCCACCGGTAATGTGGCGAGCTTCTTTTCCAAAGGCGTAGCCGGCACTTCCGGTGTCACAGCCGAATAAGCCGTAGCGGTAGAAACGCTCACCGCCGGTTTCACCACCACGATGCGCATGTCGCGGGAAAATTGCAAATCAATAGGGGAGAGCTCAGTGCCTATGCCGGTGCACAGCATTGGAGTGTTGTAGATAAAAAACGGACAATCCGCCCCGAGCGAAGAGGCTACCTCGGCAAGTTGCGGCTT
Source organism: uncultured Muribaculaceae bacterium (assembly GCA_910586565.1). Taxonomy (GTDB): domain Bacteria; phylum Bacteroidota; class Bacteroidia; order Bacteroidales; family Muribaculaceae; genus UBA7173. The sequence continues at coordinate 33,704 of CAJUIT010000004.1, forward strand.
ATCCAATCCGAGCGCGAAAATCTCATTGAGCATCACAAGCGCGAAGGCCGCATCGGCCGAGCCGCCACCTAATCCGGCACCATCGGGAATCACCTTGTGCAGAAACAAATCTGCCGCAGGAAACTCGGCAATCTTCCGCAATGCCTTCACGGCTTTCATAACCAAATTTTTCTCGGGGGGACAATCTACAGCACGTCCCGAAACTGCAAGCGTATCGCAATCACCCTTACCGGGCACAATTTCAAGCACATCGCACCATGCCACAGGCACCATCACCGTTGATATGTCGTGATATCCGTCGGGGCGGCGGCGCAATATATCCAGCCCGATATTTATTTTTGCGTTAGGAAAAGTAATCATACCGAATATTTTTTGGAGATGCAAAGATAAAATAATTTGAGGAAATTTTTCTAACTTGCAACCTTTCACAAACAACTGCCGTCAAATAGATGAAGCCCGCAAGGAAACCCAACTATTCCACACCGGGCAACACCCAAGTAACAGTAACTCACAAAATTTTCCGACGATATGACAAAACATTTCTTCCTCGCAGCAGCTATGGCACTATCTCTGCCGATGTGTGCTGTTGGAGCCCGCTCCCAGGCAAACGCCGGTCGGGCCGATTCAATTTCCAACATTGAGGCCGACACCGCGGCTGTCGTAGCCGACACTACAGCGGCTCTTTTGCCTGTGGCAGGACAACCGTTTGAAAACGACCCGCGGGTTGTTGAAATCGACGACGAAAGCTACATTCTGTCAAACGGCGGCGCTTATCGCCTAACCGACGTATCCGATGCATTAGCATTCAACCCGATATATGACCCTGACGATTTCAACGAATTTTATGAATCGGGATCACGCAAGCAGATGTTACCCGTAATCGCTATTTGCTTCATAGTTCCATGCTTAACCCTCATCATCGGCCTGGTGCTTCTGTTAGCGTTTTTCATGAAGAAAACCGTTGCGCGCAACAGCATCATTGAAAAAGCCATTGACGCAGGCTATCAACTTCCCGACTCATTTTATTCCACCACCTCTGCCTACACCCACGTGGCAGGAAGCACCAACGCCGACACCATCGATGGCCAATCGGCCCCTGCGCCACAGCCGGTGGCAACCCGCGACCCTAAAAACTTCCAGGCAGCCGCGACTCTGTTAGCCGTTGGATTTGCACTGTTCCTGTTCTTCGCCGTCAACAGCCATTGGGGAGTGGCCTGTCTGGCCGGTGGCATTCCATTCCTGCTTGGCGTAGGAAAGCTCATCGGTTACCTCTATATCCCGGGCTACACCGCATCCGACAAAGGTCATAAGGCGCAACCGCGTCAGCCCTTCAATCCGTCGGGCAATTATCCTCAGCAACCTCCATTCCCGCCTCAGCAGCCGCAGAACCCCTATCCCGGGGCTTATCCTCCTCCGTTCAACAACAACCGCGACAACATCATTCCCCGTCGCTGAATCACGTAATCCACCAACCTGTTTCACATTCCAAGAGCAATGTTAGGCAAATTTGAGGAAATGAAATTGCTGGCCCTGTGCATGGCCACCGACAACCGCGATGCGTTCTCGCGGTTGTCGGTGGCATATCAGGACGGCTTGCGCCGTTTCATCCTCAACCTGACGGGAGGTGACGCATCGCTCACCGACGACCTTGCTCAGGAAACTTTTCTCAAAGCATGGCTCGGAATCAGGTCGTTCAAAGGTCTGTCAGGATTCAAAACGTGGCTCTATCGAATCGCTGTAAATGAGTTCATCTCCCACCGTCGGAAAAAGGGAATCGACAGCTCAACAACATGCGACATCGCCGATATAAACGTCACCGAGCACTCCAACTGCCACGCCGCCACCGAAGCCCGTTTGGATGTGAATGAAATTCTGCGGCACCTTTCCGATGCAGAACGCATCGTCACGTTGCTCTTCTATCTTGAGGACCAACCGATAAAAAAGATTTGCCAGATAACCTCAATGCCCGAGGGCACTGTAAAGTCTCACCTGAAACGAGCCCGCGACAATATGGCCCGCTTCATCAACAACAACTGACCATGACCACACGTAACAATAAATCCGCCATCGACCATTCCACAGTCACCGATGACGCCCTGCGCAAGCTTTTCAATGAATCGCTCCCTGAAGCGCCAAAAGACCAGTGGTTCACACGAAAGGTGATGAACCGCTTGCCCGACAAGGCGGCCCGGCGCAAACAGAGCATCATGGAGAGGATGTGCTATGCCATAGGTATTCTCGGCCTGCTTTCAGGCTGGGGATATGCCGTTTCTTACACTCTCACTAACGGGCTCACTGCCAACATGCTGATTATTGCCGCCGTTCTCCCTTTGATAACCATTTTCTGCATCAGCATTTTCGCCATTCCGGCCATAAGGCGTGTACTCTGAAAAAATATGGCTACCTTTGCACCTGCATACGACACAACATAACCTCCTCCAACCAAATCTATTCAAATATTCAAATATGTTTAGCAGGTGTCTGACGATTTTCAAACTCGCTTTCCCGGTGATGATTGCCCAGGTTGGCAACATCGTTGTGGCATTCGCCGATAATATCATGGTGGGGCGCTACTCCACCGAAGCTCTTGCAGCATCATCATTTGTAATAAACCTTTTCAATCTCGTTATTCTTTGTGCCATGGGGTTCTCCTATGGCCTTACCCCTTTGATAGGGCGGTTGTTTGCCGGCAACCGTTTCCACGACATCGGCGTAACACTCCGTGCCGGCGTGGTTGCCAACGTTGCGGTAGGGGTTATCCTATCCCTTATAATGGGGGTGCTCTACTTTTTTGTCGACCGCATGGGGCAACCCGATGAGCTCCTGCCACTGATTCGTCCTTATTACTTGATTTCGCTGTCGTCGGTAATTTTCCTTGCAGTGTTCAACTCATTTGCACAGTGGAGCTACGCAGTGCGCAACACGGCAATGCCCATGTGGATTTTGCTGTCGTGCAATCTGCTCAACATCTTCGGCAACTACATGCTCATCTACGGCAATCTCGGGGCACCCGAGCTTGGACTCACCGGCGCAGGCATATCCACACTTACTGTGCGCATCCTTGCAACCCTCACAATCTGTTCCATTTTCTTCCTGAAGAAATCCAACCACGATTATCTGGCGGGGTTCATCGACACTGCAACCGGTGCTTGGCGCCGCATCATGGGAAAAGTTGTGAAAACATCATGGCCGGTGGCTCTGCAAATGACATTTGAGTCAGCAGCATTTTCAGGATGCGCAATTTTTGCGGGATGGCTCGGCAAAGTGCCGTTGGCAGCCTATCAGATTATTGTAGTGGTAGGGTCGTTGGGATTCTGTATCTACTACAGCATCGGCACCGCAATCGCCGTGCTCGTTTCAAATGAAACCGGCACCGGCTCTCAACGCGGATGTCGCCGGGTGGCATTCGATGGCTACGTCGTGATGCTCTTTTTCGCAGCCTGCTCCACTATGGTGTTTATCCTTTTCTCAAAGCAACTGATGGGATTATTCACCGACGATACGGCAGTTCTTCTGGCAGCTCAGTCACTTGTGTTCCCGCTGGTTATCTATCAGCTTGGCGATGCCACTCAGGTAACATTCGCCAACGCATTGCGAGGCACCTCCAACGTGATGCCTATGCTGTGGATAGCCTTCTTCAGCTACATTGTGGTGGGGCTGTCGTCATCATGGATAATCGCATTTCCTTGCGGCATGAAACTTTATGGAATTGTCATGAGCTTCTCTATTTCGCTGTTCATGGCAGCAGCATTGTTCCTGTATTCATTCATGCGCACAACACGTCAGCCAAAATCGGCAACGGCATAGCCAACGTGCTGTGAAAAACAATTTGCCTGAATAGGAAAAATGCTGTAACTTTGTTGCTTGTGCAGGGGCGTCACACAATGCCTTTGGCTTCGACAAACGCCCCACAACAACAACTCGACAACATTGGAACAATATATAGAAATAGCAGGCAGCCGGTTGCACTACGAGGTAACGGGGTCGGGCAAACCTCTGATTCTCATGCATGGATGGGGGTGCAACCTGTCAACGGTGCGCTCAATAGCCCTCACCGCTGCCCGCACACACACCGTTTATAATATCGACCTCCCCGGCTTCGGCAAATCGCCCGAGCCCGATGATGTGTGGGGAGTGGGGGAGTATGCCACTCTTATCGAGCGTTTTATCGAAGCGTTGAACCTCAAGGCACCCGTGCTTGTCGGGCACAGCTACGGCGGCCGCATCGCCATTCTTCTCTCCTCGCGCAACAGCTCCATTGATGCAATTGTGCTTGTCGATGCTGCCGGCATTAAACCGAAGCGTTCGTTCAACTATTATCGCAAAGTCTACACCTTCAAGGCCGCCAAGGCTCTCATGAAGCTCTTGCTCGGCCCCGAACGTGCAAGCCGCCGCATCGAGGCAATGCGTGCCAGTCGCGGTTCATCCGATTATGCCCAGGCCTCACCGCGCATGCGCGCCATAATGAGCAAATCGGTAAATCAGGATCTCACCTCGGTTCTGTCGTCAATCAAAGCTCCCGCTCTCCTCATCTGGGGAGAGAACGACACCGCCACCCCGTTGTCGGATGCAAAAAAAATGGAGCGTATGATTCCCGATGCAGGACTTGTCAGCTTCCCGGGATGCGGACATTACAGTTTTCTCGACAATCCCGGTCAATTCGCTGCCGTGTTGTCATCATTTCTCTCTTCCCGAATGAAATAATTTGATTTTTAATAACTCGGATAAATGAGTCATGATTTATTTTCATGACTATTTTTCAAAAACCTTGTTAAGTGGCTCGAATAAATGAGTTAATGTTTATTTCAAATGGATTTTGCGATGTATTTCGCAAGTTGAAGAGGGAGCAACGCGAGCGTTGTGACCGATGAAACTTGGCGAAAGACGCACAAAAAGACGCCGAAAGAAACATTAACGATGGTAGCCACTTAAAATATTAACTCATTTATTTGAGACACTTATGAACATTGAATCATTAAACTTAATCGGCGCAATAACGCTCGGCATTTTTGCCGCAGCCGACATGGCCAAAGTTTTCAGCCGCGACCTCATGATGTTGCAGCAGAACTCCTACCGGAATGAACGTTACTCAAGATGGTTTTCCCAATCGGGGGAAAGCACCTCGCTTGGACGCATCTTTTGTTGCATAGCCCTCATGTTCCTCCTCATCAGGCACATTCCATTTTTTGCGAGTGCCGTTGTAGCGTTAATCATAACAGCATGGCAATTCGTGGTGTTGTGTCGTCGCAAATACAAGAAACCGCTTGCATGGACTCCGCGCGCCAAGCGAATCTACGGTGTGATGTGGGGACTGACCGCACTGCTCGGCACTGCTTCGGCACTGTTATTCGGTCTCAAAGTCTTATGCATAGTGCTGGTTGCAATTCTCGTAGTATCTCCGGTGCTGCTGATTGCGGCCAACGACATCCTGCGCCCTGTGGAGAAAGCCATCAACCGCAAATACTACAACGAAGCCGCCCGAATCCTTGCCTCAATGCCTCAGCTCAAAATAATCGGCATAACCGGCAGCTACGGCAAAACCTCCACAAAACACTATCTCAACCGCATACTCCAGGAACATTTCTCCACCACAATGACCCCGGGCAGCTTCAACACAACCCTGGGTGTTATCCGCACAGTGCGTGAGCATCTCAAACCCTACGATGAAGTGTTCATCGTTGAAATGGGAGCGAAACAGCCCGGCGACATTAAGGAGATTTGCGACCTCGTTCACCCATCTATGGGCATAATCACAGCTGTTGGCGAACAGCACCTCGAATCGTTCAAAACAATTGAGAACGTGCAGCGCACCAAATTCGAGCTCGCCGATGCAATTCCGGCCGACGGTTTTGTGGTAGTCAACAACGATTTCCCCTATGTTGCCAACCGCAAAGTTGGCAATGCCGAGTGCATACGCTACGCCGTGAGCAATCCCGATGGAGGTGATTACATTGCAAAAAATATCGAATATTCCCCCAACGGCACGACTTTCTCCATCGCCGGCGGAGAGCTCGCCGAGCCGCTCACCATCTCCACAAAGCTGGTGGGTGAGTGCAACGTCTCTAATCTTCTTGCAGCCATTATTGTGGCATTGAAGCTCGGCGTTCCGGCAGAGAAAATCAAATATGCCGTGGGGTGTATAGAGCAAGTTGAGCACCGCCTCAACATGAAACGCACACCCGGTGGTGTCACCATCATCGACGATGCTTTCAATTCCAATCCTCAGGGCTCTCGCATGGCCTTGGAGGTGTTGTCGCGCATGACAGGGGGACGACGCATCGTAATAACCCCGGGCATGATTGAACTCGGCGATATGCAGGCACAGGCCAATGAAACACTTGGCCGTCACATAGCCCGGTGTGCCGACATTGCAATCATCGTGGGGCACTACAACCGCGATGCCATCCTTGCAGGGGTGGCCGAAGGACCGATTGCCCCCGAGAATGTTCACGCTGTCGACACCTTCAACGATGCCCAGCAACTTCTCAACAGCATGGTCAGCTCAGGCGACACCGTGCTCTACGAGAACGACCTTCCCGACACTTTTAAATAAAAATCAAAAACAAACACCACTCATTAATCACCAAGCAGCTGCTTATTAAAAATATTTTCATAACAATGAAAACCAACATAGGAGTGTTTTTCGGCGGACGTTCCACCGAACACGAAATTTCAGTCATCTCGGCCAATCAGGCAATCAACGCCATCGACAAATCGAAATATGATGTGACTCCTGTCTACATCACAAAAGACGGCAAATGGTTCACAGGGGCACCGTTGCTCGAACTGAAAAACTTCCGCGACATACCCGCTTTGCTCAAGCAGTGCGAACCGGTCTACATGCGCCCGATTTTCGGCGATTACAATCTCTACTACACCAACCCCAAAGGGATGTTCGGCAAAAAGACTGTCGACTGCAAACTCGATGTAGTTATCCCCGTGCTTCACGGAGCCAACGGTGAGGATGGAACATTTGAAGGGATTATGGACTCCATCGGCATCCCTTATGCCGGATGCGACACCCTCTCCTCGGCCAACGGCATGGATAAAATAACCATGAAGATGATTCTTCGCGAGAACAACATTCCCGTTGTGGACTACTTGTGGTTCACCGACCGTCAATGGTTTGCAAAGCGCGACGAACTGATTGGCAATGTAGAATCACAGTTGGGCTATCCGGTGATTGTGAAGCCCGCCAACCTCGGGTCCTCAATTGGCATCGGTTGCGCACGCAATCGCAATGAACTGATTGAAAAGGTTGACGATGCCTCGCGCTACGCAGCCCGAATCATTGTGGAACACATGGTTGAACAGCTTCAGGAAATCAACTGCTCCGTGCTCGGCGATTGCGATGAGTTCGAGACCTCGGTTCTTGAAGAGCCCATCAAATCAACCGACATCCTTTCCTACACCGATAAATACATGGGTGGCACAAAGGGTACCAAAGGCATGCAGGCCTCGGCGAAAAAAATTCCCGCCGATCTCCCTGCCGATATGACCGCTGAAATCAAGCGTCTCGCCGGTGAGACTTTCCGTGTGCTCTCATGCCACGGTGTAAGCCGCGTGGATGTTATTGTCGACAAAGCAACCGGCAAAATCTATGTGAACGAAATCAACACCATCCCCGGCTCGCTCTCGTTCTACCTGTGGGAAGCTACCGGCCTCACTTTCGACAAGCTTATGGATAAACTCGTGTCGCTTGCCGTGAAACGCAATTCTCGACGCGAGCAGAAAACATTCTCTTTCTCACAAAACATTTTCGCGATGGGCGGAGGTGCTAAAAACGGAATGAAAGGGAAAGCCTGACACATCCCGAATCAACTCACCGCCCGCACACGTTTCACATCGTGGCGCGCCATGTTGCAGACAATCATCTAATTTACTAACTTTGCACCTGTGCCGACCGCAAACCTCATCAAAGAGGGGAGTGGTGGCCGCAAAGTTCAGGAATCATCACATTTCAAGGAAATATGAAATTCGCCGAATATAACAGATTCAATCTTTCCGACATCAACAAAGAGGTTCTGGCTAAATGGAATGCCGACCATCTTTTTGAGCAGAGTATGACAACCCGCGAGGGGATGCCCTCGTTTGTGTTCTACGAAGGTCCCCCTTCGGCCAACGGTATGCCCGGCATCCACCATGTCATGGCACGAACCATTAAGGATATTTTCTGCCGCTACAAAACCATGAAGGGCTTCCACGTGAAGCGTAAAGCCGGCTGGGACACCCACGGCCTCCCGGTTGAGCTCGGCGTGGAAAAATCGCTTGGCATCACAAAAGAGGATATCGGCAAGAAAATCTCGGTCGACGAATACAACGCGGCATGCCGTCGCGAAGTGATGAAATACACCAAAGAGTGGTCAACACTCACCAACTCGATGGGCTATTGGGTCGACCTCGACAACCCCTACATCACCTACGACAACCGTTACATCGAAACCGTGTGGTGGCTCCTCAAGCAGCTCCACAACAAGGGCTATCTCTATAAGGGCTACACGATTCAGCCATATTCACCCGCAGCAGGCACAGGCCTGAGCACCCACGAGCTGAATCAGCCCGGTTGCTACCGCGATGTGAAGGATACCACATGTGTGGCTCAATTCCTCGTAACCGACCCCACACCGGCCATGACAGGTCACGGCAACCCCTATTTCCTGGCATGGACAACTACCCCCTGGACTCTCCCCTCCAACACCGCACTGTGCGTTGGTCCCGATATCGACTACAACATCGTGCGCACCTTTAACCCCTATTCGGGTGAGGCCGAAACAGTTGTGCTTGCTGTGGCTCTTATGGGGCACTATTTCAACCCCAAAGCCGCCGGAATTGCACTTGCCGACTATAACAAGGGCGACAAGTTAATCCCCTACGAAGTTGTAGCAACTGTCAAGGGCTCTGAATTGGTTGGGATGCATTATGAGCAGCTTATCCCCTGGATGAATCCCGGCGAAGGCGCTTTCCGCGTAATCCCCGGCGACTATGTCACAACCGAGGATGGTACCGGCATTGTTCACATCGCCGGAACATTCGGTGCCGACGACTTGCGTGTGTCGCGTCAGAACAACATTCCGCCTCTCACATTGATTGACAAAGACGGCAACATCCGTCCGATGGTCGACATGCAAGGCCGATTCTTTCGTCTGGAAGATCTCGACCCCAACTATGTCGAGAAAAACGTTGATGTGGAAGCCTACACCCCCTGGGCCGGCAAATTCGTCAAAAACGCCTACGACGCGGCTAAAACCGAAGCCGATGAAACCCTCGATATTGAAATCTGCATGTGGCTCAAGCAGAACAACAAGGTTTTCAAAATCGAGAAACACACCCACTCCTATCCCCATTGCTGGCGCACCGACAAGCCCGTGCTCTACTATCCGCTCGACAGCTGGTTTATCCGCACAACAGCCGCACGCGAGCGCCTGATGGAACTCAACGAGTCAATCAAGTGGAAACCTGCATCGACAGGTGCTGGCCGATTCGGCAAATGGCTTGAAAACCTTCAGGACTGGAACCTTTCACGCAGCCGTTATTGGGGAACTCCGCTCCCCATCTGGCGCACAGAGGATGGCAAAGAGGAAATCTGCATCGACTCTGTTGAAACTCTCTACAATGAAATTGAAAAAGCCGTTGCCGCAGGCGTAATGGCCGAAAACCCCTATAAAGCGAAAGGTTTTGTGCCCGGCGATTTCTCTAAGGAAAACTATGAGAAAATCGACCTCCATCGCCCTTACGTCGACGACATTGTGCTCGTTTCTGCATCAGGCAAGCCGATGCGCCGCGAAACTGACCTCATCGACGTTTGGTTCGACTCCGGTGCGATGCCCTATGCCCAGATTCACTACCCCTTTGAGAACAAAGAGGGTCTCGACTCGGGCGAACTCTATCCAGCCGACTTTATCGCCGAAGGTGTCGACCAGACACGCGGATGGTTCTTCACCCTCCATGCCATTGCCGGCATGGTGTTCGACTCAATCGCTTACAAAGCCGTTATTTCCAACGGATTGGTGCTTGACAAAGATGGCAACAAAATGTCGAAACGTCTCGGCAACGCCGTCAATCCGTTCGAAACAATCGAGGAATTCGGCAGCGACCCGGTGCGCTGGTACATGATTGCCAACTCATCACCTTGGGACAACCTTAAATTCGACTCAGAGGGCGTGAAAGAGGTGGCACGAAAACTTTTCGCGACTCTCTACAACACCTATTCATTCCTGGCGCTCTATGCCAATGTTGACGGATTCACAGGCGCTGAACCTCAGGTGCCGTTTGCCGAACGTCCTGAAATCGACCGATGGATTCTGTCGCTGCTCAACACTTTGATAAAGGATGTTGAGGAAGCCCTCGACGATTATGAACCCACAAAAGCGGCCCGCGCCATCAACACTTTTGTCAACGACAACCTTTCAAACTGGTATGTGCGCCTCAACCGCAAGCGCTTCTGGGGCGGAGAAATGAATGCCGACAAACTCTCGGCCTTCCAAACTCTGCTCACCTGCATGAAAACAGTTGCGCAGCTTATGGCTCCGTTCGCTCCATTCTTCGCCGACAAGCTCTACCAAGACCTTTGCGCGCCTCAGGCCGAAGCCGAGGGAACAACCACCTCTTCGGTTCACATCTCGTTCTTCCCCAAGGTCAATGAAAACGAAATCGACAAGTCGCTCGAAAAGCGCATGAACCTCGCCCAGGTTATCACCTCAATGGTTCTGTCGCTCCGCCGCAAGGTCAACATCAAGGTGCGTCAGCCGCTCCAGACCCTCATGATTCCCGTTGCCAACGACGAACAGCGCGCCGACATCGAAGCTATGGCATCGTTGATTCTCTCGGAAGTGAATGTGAAAGCAATCAAGTTCGTGAGCAACGAGGAGGGCATTTTGGTTAAACGCATCAAAGCCGATTTCAAAAAACTTGGTCCGAAGCACGGAAAACTGATGAAGGCAGTGGCACAGGCTATCGCCGAAATGCCGCAGGCTCTCATCCTCCAGCTTGAGAAGAATGGCAACGTGGCAATTGAAGTCGGTGGCAACGAAGTTACCGTCGAAGCAACCGACGTTGAAATCCGCAACGAGGATATCCCCGGCTGGCTGGTTGCCAACGAAGGTGCCGTGACTGTGGCTCTTGATGTGACCGTAACCGACGAACTGCGTAGGGAAGGTGTGGCTCGCGAACTCGTGAACCGCATCCAGAACATCCGCAAAAGCCGCGACTACGAAATCACCGACCGAATCAACATCGTGATTGCACCTTCGGCTCTTACCGACGATGCCGTGAAGGAGTTCTCGGAATATATCTGCCGCCAGGTGCTCGCCGACTCACTCACGGTTGCACCTGTAGAGAAAGCCACCGATGACGAAGTGCTCGATATTGACGGAACGGAAGTGAAGCTGTCGGTAACCATCGCCTGACGACATATTTTAGTTGAACAGAGGAGAACACCCCGATTTTTGTTCTCCTCTGTTCAATAAAAATCCGCTCCCGTTTGTTAACATAGCATAATCACACCCTAAACCTATCGATATTATGAGCGAGAAAAACCGCTATACCGATGAAGAACTTGAAGAATTCAAAGCACTGATTCTTCAGAAACTCGAAAAGGCTAAAAAGGAGTTTGAGTCACTCCGTGCCGATGTGATGAACTCCGATGGCAACGACACTGCCGACACCTCTCCCACGTTCAAGGTGCTCGAAGAGGGCGCCTCTACGCTGTCGAAAGAGGAGGCAGGGCGTTTTGCACAGCGGCAGGCTCAGTTCATAAAACATCTTCAGGCTGCCTTGGTGCGCATCGAGAACAAAACCTATGGCATCGACCGCATCACAGGCAAATTGATTCCCAAGGAGCGCCTCCGCGCCGTTCCCCACGCAACTCTTTGCGTTGATTCAAAACAAAAGTAATTAGCACCGACAAAGCGTGAACGCATCCGCAAAACCACTCAACAGGGGGCTTTTGGCTCTCCTCATCATTCTTGCAGTTATTATTGCCGACCAGGCTATTAAGATTTGGGTTAAAACAAACTTTTTCCTTGGTGAAAGTTTTGAAATCTTCTCATGGTTTCAGCTCGTTTTCATCCAGAACAACGGCATGGCATTCGGATGGGAGATAGGTAGCAAACTAATGCTCACACTGCTGCGCATAGCAACGGTTGCATTCCTCATTTTCTATCTGTTCCGCATCCATTCACGTCGCGAAGCGCGCACAGGCTACCTTGTTTGTCTGGCGCTCATTGTGGCCGGTGCAGCCGGCAACATCATCGACTGCGTGTGCTACGGACTCGTTTTCAACAATCCGGCACCTCCCGCCACGGCTGTCATGTTTCCCGAGGGTGGAGGCTACGGCACGATTATGCACGGACTTGTTGTTGACATGTTCTATTTTCCGCTTTGCTCATGGAACTGGCCCGATTGGGTGCCGGGAATCGGTGGCGAACACTTCATCTTCTTCCGTCCGGTGTTTAATTTTGCCGACGCTGCCATAAGTGTGGGAATGGCAATGTTGATACTGTTCTATTCGCGTCAGATTTCCGATGTTCCCTGGCGCCACAAATCGCAGATTGCGGCCGACACGACCACAGATGAATCAACCGACAGCACTTCCGGCCACAACAAACTATAAGCCGGAATAATCCACTCATGCACCGCTAATGAAATCATCAGAAATTTCGCGCAGAACCCTCCGTAATCTCGCGGTATGCTCCATCATCTCAACGGTGGGGCTTACTGCATGTAAAAAAGCACCCGAGGGTGTTATTCAGCAGGAGGAGATGGCTCAACTTATGGCCGACATTCATCTTGGCGAAGCCATGATTGATTTCAATTATTCCTCCTATCCCAACGACTCCACCCGCAAGCTGCTTAAACAAAGTATCTTCACGGCTCATAACGTTACTGCCGAGGAGGTCGACACTTCGTTTGTGTGGTATGGCAATCACATTGAGGAATACATCAAGGTGTATGACCGCACAATCGAAATTCTTGAGGAACGTCAACACGACAACAGACTCACTTCGTCGGAACAGATAAGTATAGCCGGCGACTCGGTGCAAGTGTGGAGCGGTCCGCAACGCCTCGTGGTTTCTTCGCGCATGCCGTCACGCATCATAACGTTCAATCTCCTCCCCGACAGCACATGGCAGAACGGTGACATTTACACCCTCTACTACAAACCGGTCAACGGCCTCTCGCAAGTGCGCAGCCGATTGCTCGTTGATTATGCCGAGGGCACCACACACTATGTTGACGAAACCTCGTCGCGTCAAGGACCCAACAAGCTTAAAATTCAGGTTGACTCTACTCTCACTCCATTGAAAGTCTATGGCTACATAACCCTTTCGCCGGAAAGGAACACGGCGTTTGAGATTGACAGCCTGTCGCTAACACGTGTTCGCAAATCGCTCGACCACACCACATATTTCCCGCACACAACATTCAACAACGGAAACAAGGTGGGCGACATTGAGAAAGATTCCTCAGCGGATAACACCGGGGACTTGAATCAATTTGAAACGGAGAACATTACGCTGTCATCAGGTCGCCGCGCCCCTTCGGGTTCTCCTCATCAACGCACAACACCATCAACGGCGTTACCACAATCATCATCTGCCGCCGGCGAACACAGCGAACACCGACGCGATGCCAACCTCCACAAACCCACGCCACAACAACGACGAGAGGCTACCAAACGTAGAAATGCCTCGCAACCGGCTAAACCTGTAAGGACTATAGACTCACCCAAATCGGGAGATAAACCCACCATCACACGAGTGCCTCAGAAAAACGTTCCGGCAACCAATAACTCCGGAAAATAAGCCAACATCGGTTCATGCACCTGCATCTATACGACCTCAATGAGAACCCGCGCACGCTTGCAAGGCATGTTCTGCATGCCGGTGAAGTGCGTGCGTTAACTCTTGTAGATGCATCCGGAAGTATTCTTTCAATTACACCGTTTGATTGCGAAACGGCCAACACGATATTTCTTGATGCAACCATATTATTGCTCGATGCCAATGCCGCTTCGCCTGAAAAATTAGCCCGGTTGCACATCGCGGTCAACTCTATCAAACCACACGATTTGGCCACCCTTAACGGCATATTATCACACCTGCAACTATACCATCAACCAACCTCCACGCAACCGGCTACACAATCCACATTAGCCTTCTTTTTAAAATAAGAAAGCGCAATTCCAAACCTACATTTTAACGAAAACGCTAAAAGTATTAACAATTGCAATACAGCGTCGACTTTTAACTCAATTTAACTATTGGGGGGGGTAATTTGTGCTCTTATAGCTACCTTTGCAAAAAAATTGTATTCATCCAATCTAATGTGAATTGATGGGAGAGAATTCACTAAACAATTGTATATCATTGTTTTTGTGTTTTCACCCACGTCACAGTCGCTAATTTCATTCTATAACAGCATGAGAAATCTCTACATCATCGGTGCACGTGGTTTTGGTCGTGAGGTCTACAATCTCTATCTGGAATGCAAGGCTTCAATGCCTGATGTTGAGTGCAAAGGATTTCTCGATGATAATTTCAACGCTCTCGACGGTTATACCGACTATCCACCAATAATTTCAAGCGTGGAAGAATTCACTCCTCAAGAAAACGATGTGTTTGTTTGTGCGCTCGGCCATGTCGACCACAAGCGGCGATATGTCGAAACAATGCGAGAAAAAGGTGGCCGGTTTATATCATTGATTCATCCATTGGCTGAGATTGGAATGAACACGAAAATAGGAGAGGGGTGCATTATACGGGCAGCCGGAAGCATCAGCTGCGACATAACAATTGGAGATTTTGTCACAATCATGGGATATTCAATTCTCGGACATGATTGTCGTGTGGGGAACTGGTGTCATCTCGGAGCTTACTCGTTTCTCGGCGGTTTCTCCGAGATAGAGCCGATGGTAACGCTTCATCCGGGCTCTCGAATACTTCCACACAAGCGTGTGGGCGAACACGCCACCGTTGGAGCGGGAAGCGTTGTTATCCGGAATGTCAAACCCGGCACTACCGTGATGGGCATTCCTGCCATGAAATTATCATTCTAATAAATAAATCAGCTATCTTTTATCAAAAAAACAAAACAACAATTAATAGGAATATGACTACACCCGAATTTGTTAAACATTTCGCCGAGGCTCTGGAAATAGAGGATTATTCCAATCTCGATACTACAACACGTTTCAGAACCCTTGAAGAATGGGATTCGCTGGCTTATCTGTCTGTTATTGCAATGATTGACGAAGAGTATGATTGCCAGATTGAAACGGCCGATTTCAAAAAGCTCGACACTATCGGCGACATCATCAACCACATCAGCTCAAAGTAAACGATGGCTTTCATGCAATTCCACGGGGTAGGCATCACAGCACTCGCCGGAGCTGTGCCCCACAAGGTCATTGATAACTACCGTTACACCGAATATTTTCCGGCTGACCAAGTGAAGGAAGTGGTTGACAAAATCGGCGTGTATGAGCGACGTTTTGCCGATGAAAAAACGTGTTCGTCCGATCTCTGTCATGCTGCCGCCGAAAAATTGATTGCCGACAACCGCATCAATCGTAACGAGATTGACCTTCTGGTGTTCGTCTCTCAAACACCCGACTACCGCATGCCAGCTACCTCGGTGCTGCTGCAACACAGATTAAATCTACCTCAAACAACAATTGCATTCGACATAAATCTCGGTTGCTCGGGGTTCATATACGGACTGAGTGTGGTTTATTCCATGATGCAGAACATGGGGTTGAGAAAGGCTCTTTTGCTTGATGGAGAGACTCGCTCGAAAGTGTATTCTCCCAAGGATAGGCGCTCGGCATTTTTGTTTGGCGATGGGGGAGTGGCTGCCCTCATCGAACGTGGCGAACAATTCGGCACAAGCTTTTTCTCACTTAATTCCGACGGTTCTCGCGGCGATTTGATAAAAATCAATGGTGGAGGCTATCGCAATCCGTCATCGGTTGAAACGTTGAAAGAGAAAGTTGTTGACGAATATGGCAACATCCGCAGCGATGAACATGGCTATATGAATGGGGGAGATGTGTTCAATTTTGTCATCCGTGAGATTCCGAAAGATATCAAACGCCTCATCACGGAAACCGGCACCGACATGGAATCACTCGATTTCTATGTATTTCATCAAGCCAACAATTTCATCAACTCCTATCTGGCCAAAAAGCTGAAACTCGACACATCTAAAATCCCGTCGACAATTGAGAAATATGGGAACACATCGTCGGTTTCAGTGCCCCTCACCATCACCGACCGATTGCGTGGGAAATTGGATGGGAAACACACCCTGCTGATGAGCGCTTTCGGAGTGGGTATGACATGGGCCACAGCTATTGTTCCATTCGTCAACTGCAATATCAGCGAAATCGTAGAAGTTTAGTGCGTGTTTAATGTGAAAATATTATTTGTTACAAGCTCTTGATCATGCTACTGCCACAATTCAATCCGTTCAGTTTGGAGGGGAAGAATATCATTGTCACCGGAGCATCATCGGGAATCGGCCGACAATGTGCCATCGATTGCAGCCGCATGGGAGCACGTGTAGCTATCATCGGACGTAATAAGCAACGATTGGACGCTACCCTTGCAGAAATGCATGGCGACAAGCACTTGTCGATATGTGCCGACCTGACAAAATTTGACGAACTGCCCGATATGGTTGCGCATATCTCCGATTCGTTGGGAAAACTCGACGGGGTTGTGAATTGCGCCGGCATATCTGCGACACTACCGTTAAAACTTATGCCTTCGGCCAAACTTGATGAGTTTTTCAGAACCAACGTCTATTCAGCGTTGGAGCTAACCCGGGAAGCATGCAAAGTGAAACACTTCAATTCCGGTGGGAGCGTTGTGTTTATATCATCCGTAATGGGATTGGTTGGAGAAAGTGGAAAATCACTTTACAGCATGACTAAGGGCGCTTTAATTTCAGCCACGCGGGCTCTTGCATGCGAATTTGCCAAACGGCAATTGCGATTCAACTGTGTGTCGCCGGGAGCAATTCTAACCCCAATAAATGAGAATCTGCCACACATGGCCGACCCCGAACGCAGAAAACTACTCGAGGACAAACACCTGCTCGGGCTTGGACGTGTTGAAGATATATCCTCTGCCTGCATCTACCTGTTGAGCGACGCAGCACGATGGGTCACCGGACAAAACCTCATAGTCGACGGAGGTTACACAGCACGATAACCAATCTATGACAGCCATAATTGGTTTATGACAGCCACATTGGCGAATTGCCCCCCAATATAAAACACCAAAAACTGACTTTATAAAGAGGCTGTCTAACAAGTCCGATTTTAATGATTTCACCCCTGTCAGAATGTACTCTGGCAGGGGCGATTTATCTGTTTGGAGGCTTACTACACAGCCTCTTAAGGTCTAAGCTAAGAGGGGGCTGTCAGGCTACCATTTTAAAGCACTAATATTGAACACGGGGCCATCCTGGCACACACAAACATGGCCGGCAACAGTATCTTCCACACAGCACAGGCAGGCGCCCAAACCACAAGCCATAGTGTTTTCAAGCGACACCTCACATTCAATATCCCGCTTTTTGGCAATAGCCGCAACGGCTTTCATCATCGGCATCGGTCCACAACAATATATGGCATCCCACACTTCATCAAGAGCAGGATTTTCCGTTACCAGCCCCTTGTGACCGGCGCTCCCGTTATCTGTCGACAGCACAACATCGCCAATCTTCTCAAATTCATCAACCATCAGCAAATCTCCTGCAGTTTTAGCTGCAAGAAGAAATGTTGGCTTCACTCCATTGGCCAGCATACATTTGCCAAGATAGAGCAGGGGAGCCACACCAACGCCACCACCAACAAGCAAAGGACGGCGAATATCCGACTTAACACTGAATCCATTGCCCAACGGGAGCATCACATTGACATTTTCACCCTCCGCCATGTTGCACAAAGCATCCGTACCGGCACCGGCATTTCTAACAAGCAACGTTATGATTTTATCTTCTGCAACCACATCATTTATTGAAATCGGGCGACGCAGAAACGTCGTTGCACTTTTATCGATTTTCACCTCTACGAACTGCCCTGGGAGAATCTCCGAGAAATCAATATTATCAGCGCAATTAATCGCTTTCAGAACCAAGAGGGAATATAACGATGAAATTCTGCGGTTTTCAACAACACAAAAGTCAATAAGAGCCTTTTTCATAATGAGCAACAGAGTGATAATTATGTAGCAAAATTAACCAAAATCACCGACAGCACCAAATCCCAATAACATCCACAACACAAACATTCCACCTAAACCAAAACCCTATAAACCAAACCACATAAGCCAAGCCACGAAAACAAAACCAACACCATCCACAAAAATCCCCACAGCATTAGCGCATCGCCTAAAACTCGCACATCCAAAACTTAAATCAATTTGAATCAATTTTGCCAAATCCATTAACCCCAATAGGAGAGTCCCACTCGCCGCTACCCAAATCCTATTTAACATAATCCACATTATGAATACATTGCAGAAGTAAACCATCGTCATCATCGTTTCCTGCTATGCTAAAAACGTAATGAAGGCTATAGTAGCAGCTTGTCAACAACGAATCTGAACATCTATTATCATCGACATCACTCCACAACAATTTATAGGACCGGAAGGAACAGAGGCATGCTTATAATGGTACTGGGAACTACAGCTAATAGGATACAAAGATAGCATTAAAACCGTTGAGACCAGGGCCTATTTCTCAGAATATAATATTTCGCCCAACTCCTCAGCATAGTCACAAAAAAGCCAAGGAAAACGAATTAAACAAACCTGAACGACGCATATTCTCGATGTTAAACTACTTAAACTCAATTAATTTGCGCTGTTTTATGCTCGAAAATAACACTCTGCAAACTGAGAACAAATAGATAAAATGCGAAATATCCTCTACATAACGAGTCTGTATAGCCCTAATCGTCAGAGTATTGTATAAAAACAAATATTTATTGTTAAAGAAGTCTAAACCGACCGGCAATTTTATCCTACTATTGTTTAAATGTAGAGAAGAGTCTCGAATCCTGAAAATTAGCAGATTAGCCTATCTCAAAATTATTCTGGTTAATTCATTTAATGATGCTCCGCTAATTTCATTATACTAAAATTTACTTTTAGGAACAGCTCCATGCTTAGCCTCTCACAAGATTTACATTTACATTAATTAACCCGCGAATTTTCTTTGTAAATTTCATTTACAGGCATTTACAAAACACAATTTTGATTCGTTATTTTAATTTGCAAAACGCAATTTTAAATTAGACAGGGTTAATTTACCGGAATCGAGAATTCGTTCACAAACGCACACGCCCATAGGCAAGCATACATTCTCAACTCCGTTCACATAAAGATTGTATCGAATTGCGAATTCTAGCAACCAACATTATTTAACATTTATCATAACTGTCTAATAACCATACCTTATACATAAAATAATTAAAGCTTCAGTAAGGCGTAACGCGCCACAATTCATCAAACAACTCAATGCGCCAACACAATACTACAGAACACTTTTTAATACACCTAATTATAACTTAACACTCAACGTCTACTACAATAAATTCAACTTCTCCCCTATTCACATCTATACACAATAAGATTTTGTTGCCTGACTTGATTTGCAATATCATCAAAAAAAATTTACAATAACCCACAACATGCATTCTTATTGTGCGTGTTTGCAAATTTGCATTTCACAAAACAAATGATTACATTTGCACTCAACAAAATTCAATTCTATACCCCTTGTTCATAAATTAAAACATCATGGATCTTGTTAACAGACTGAAATTTTTCATGGAAAATCGGGATATCACCATATCTCAATTCGCAGATACGTGCATGATCCCCCGCCCTACCATGTCGCAGATTCTCAATGGGCGCAACAAAAAAATTTCAGATGAGCTCATTTCCAAGATTCACGTAGCCTTTCCTGAGCTTTCCGTGCTGTGGTTGATGTTTGGCGAGGGAGATATGCTGATAAGCAAAAATATTGAAATCTCAGAGCCTCAAACGTCGGCGAATATGCCGAATCAAGGCTATCATCACCATGATATTCAAGGCAATACGCCGATAGCTGACAATGATTCAAGATTCGATGTTTTTGAGTCAGATAAAAATTTAGACAGACATCTACCCTATCAGACGACACAAACCGAAAATTCAGCATCATTTAGGGGCAATGCCACCGTCAATGACACGGAAAATGGCAGTGAACCTATTAATGCCCCGGTAATTGATTTTGGTGAACCTACACGCCAAACAACAATCAATACCTTTAATGAGCAGTTGCAAAACTCCGGGACCTCTTACGCGACATTCTCCGGTGCCACGGGAACAGGGCAAGAAAATGGAATACGGAGCGAATCAGGAAGCCCGACTGAAACCTGGAGACACAATGAAGCCGAGAGAAAAAATGAAACTGAGAGAAAAAATGGAGCAGAAAGGCAAAATGAAGCCGGGAGATTATATGAGACAGGAAGCTCAAGCGCAACGGGAAATTATTCGCCTCAAACGCTCAACAACGCCACAGAGCCTCCGCAAAACGCGTCACAGCCCAATATAAAGAAGCCTTCAGAAACAAACCCGTTGAATGGCGTTAAAACCGATGCTACAACACCAGGCAATACTACGGTTCATTCAATCTCCACCCCGGCAAACAAACGCATTACCAACATCGTAGTATTTTATTCCGATAACTCATTCCAATCATTTGCACCCGAATAATAACGCAGATACCAGCAGGTACCAACTTAATACCCGCCCCCATAAAACTCCTATTCCAGGTGTCTTATGGGGGCTTTTAGCGGTTTTAGATGCTAAACGCAGCATCTACGAGATGGTTCTTTGCTGCGATACGATTTTATCGTCCTGAGGGCGTTCAGAAGGTGTTCTGAGAGTCGCGAGGGGTTAAGAGTTGGCAATTGAGGAGGATGGAGCCGATGGAGCGGATGGGGAAGCCGGGGCGGTGATTTGAGATTTGATGTAGTTCACCATAGCGTCGGTGTCATTGCATCCAAGCACGTATTTGTCGCCATTATCAAGCCGAACCATAAAACAGTGCGAAGCCTGACCATAGAAAGCCATATATCGGCCAACATCACCCTCCCGGAATATACCCCAATAGCCCATGAAACCACCGGAGCCCAAGAGACGCGTGCAGCCCATTGTGGGTTGAAACCGCTCGACGCTGACAACACGGCGCATCGGTATAGAGTGGATTTTGAACGGACTGTGAACATTTATTTCGTTCCTATCGGCAGAAACAGACACTGGGCTGTATATCATTCCGGCCGTGAGAACCGTAACTGTTACAGCTAATAGGAGAATGAATTTATCAGTACCATAGGTGCAGATAGAACCAACTACCAACAAGCCTATCACTAATATGGTAAGGACAAATGAAAATGTGCTTTGGTTAACTCTCGATTTCATAGCAAGGGAATAATTGGGTTAACGCAAAGGTAAACATTTTCAACTCGATAGACAATTTTTGATGAGATCTAAAAATCTAAATTTCATAGAGCCATCTACATGGCAATCCAACCCTTTCAGAGAGGGTTCATTTAAAAGCAATAAAAAAAACACAGCGGTGTGCAAAATCAGATTTTGCACACCGCTGTGTTTTTTGCAAGCAGGTTGCTAATTACTTGCCACCGATGTTATCGGAAACAGTGAGGCGAAGACGACCTTTTGCGCGACGACGTGCAAGCACCTTGCGGCCATCGGGGGTAGACATTCTTTCGCGGAAACCATGCTTGTTAACTCTCTTTCTGTTAGAAGGTTGGAAGGTTCTTTTCATTGCGGTATGCTGTTTTTGTTTTATTATTCACAATTCGGAGTGCAAATTTAACTAATTTTCTCCTATCCACCAAATCTATTGTGAATTAATCTTTTTAACAATGATGTCAATGTGCTTTCAAGGGTTGAGAAGCATGTCTGAGATTGGCAGTTAACGAGCTGACAGACTATTACATAGCGATATTGTGCTCTCAGAGAGAACAGGTGAATCTGACCTCTGTTTCGGCGAGGGCAAGTTCGTAGTGGCATGAGGCAACGGAGTGGTGTGGTGTGGAGTGGACGTATGGGGGCACGGAGGGGGCCGGTGAGAGCTTCGGGGCGAAAGGGGAAGTGGGCTCGGGTGAGGGAGGGTCAGAGGAGGAGGGTGGCTCCGATTCCCGGGGATGCTGGGAGGGTTATGCGGCCGTTTTGGATGGTGGCGCCCTCGAAGCGGTCGTTGGAAATCAGCAAATTTCCGTCGAGGTCGGCCCAATCGACGAGTGGCGATAATTGCGCGGCGGCGCTGATGCCACAGGAGGTTTCGGTCATGCACCCTATCATCACTTTCAGGCCGAGGGCTTTTGCCGTGGTGGCCATTTTGTGGGCCTCACGCAAGCCGGTGCTTTTCATGAGTTTTATGTTTATGCCATCGTAGGCTCCGAGACACGCAGGGAGGTCGGCCAACCTTTTCACAGCCTCATCGGCAATGATGGGGAGCGGTGAGCGCTCACGCAGCCATGCAATGTCGTCAATCTGCTCTTTGGGCATCGGCTGCTCGACAAACAGGCAGTTGCGGTCGGCGAGCCAGTGGCACATTTCAAGAGCCAGTTCTTTGGAATGCCAACCTTGATTGACATCGACACAGATGGGGCGGTCGGTGAGTGAACGGATAATTTCGATTGTCTCCCTGTCGCGGTCAAGCCCCATCTTCACCTTGAGGATGTTGTAGGGGTCGGCTTCGGTCATCTTCAAGCGCACCATCTCTTCGGAATCAATGCCAATGGTGTAGGAGGTTTCGGGCGCATTCTCGGGCGATAGTCCCCACAATTCATGCCATGAGCGTCCCACCAATTTCCCCACAAGGTCGTGCAGGACAATGTCGACGGCCGCTTTGGCTGCGTTGTTGTCGGGCGCAACGGCATCGACATATTCGAGAATTTCTTCGAGGCGGAGAGGATTGCTGAATCCGCTCAAATCCACTTTCGACAGGAAACGCATCACGCTATCCACGCTCTCGCCCAGATAAGGGGGCATTGAGGCCTCGCCATAGCCTACAATACCATCATAGACAGCCTCCACCTGCACGTCGGGGGTCGTGGTTCTGCTCCCGGATGCCAAATTGAAGGAATGGCGCAAACTCAATTGATAGGGCGCAAAACGCAGCATAATTCCACGGGTGCTTCCTGTGGTTTGTGCGCCGGGGAGTGACAGCACTCCCCTATCGGGTCCGGCCTGCGACGCTGAGTTGCCGGCAGTTGAAGCGGCAGTACGTTCAAATCCAAATATCTTTTCGGGCAATGCCATTGCCAACGATGCTATTGAAGCAGCTTTAATAAATCCTCGTCTATTCATCTTTACGTTATTAATCGTCTACTAAAAACTAAATTCAAAACTACTTTTATTTCAAATACAAATTCAAAATAAATAATTCATATCCATTTTGCTTAAAAATACCATTTATGGTGCTTCACACTCATTGAATCTAGATATTCGGGGGTAAGGCGGCGCACTCCCAAAAGTGTGATATTTTCAAAATCGCCATCGCCGGGGTTGAGAGAACTTATGCGCACCCTACCCGAGGAATGAATGAACCGTGCACCACCCAACGAAATGCCAACATGGTTAACTTTGCCGGTAGCTCCATTTCCGAAAAAGAGCAAATCGCCCGGCTGAAAAGCCGAGAAATCGGCCATGTCGACCGCGCGACCAATCTTGGCCTGCTGTGAGGCATTGCGGGGGAGAATTATTCCCTGCGAGAGGTAGGCAATCTTTGTAAGTCCGGAACAGTCGGCCGACTTGGAGGAGGTTCCTCCCCACAGATAAGGCACCCCCATGAGCGATTTGGCGAACATCAGGACTTGCAGCTTATCGGGCACGCGTTGCATGCGGGTTTTGAAATCGGCTACGTCGGCTGAAGCGATAAATGCCACGCGACTATCGGGGAGTTTGACTTTCACCCAATGTGCCCCGGGGCGCGCCGGGGACACCAACTCAAGCACCGACCCATTCACCACATCGGAAACGCGCTGAAGGGATGGTTGCAGGGTGTCGGCAAACAGATGTGTCTCATCGGTGGAAGTGACCACTACCCTATCGGAATTGCGCCACCGGGCCATGTCAGCATCGGATTTGCGAGAGAGTGAATTGTCGATAATGTAGCCCTTGTAGCCCTCGGGGGTTTCGATGTGCGACCATCCGTTGTCTCGTGACAGCACTTTCAACGGAGTGCCCATAATCACCTGCGTGCCCAACTCGGCAGCATGGCGCGGCTGTTCGCGCACCTGCGCCACCGATATGCGCGGCAACGCCCAGTTTTGGGCCGCGAGCGCCCCACCCTGCGCAATCAATGCGGTTGCCACCAACATGCCGCGAACCAACACATTGCGGTTGCCGGCAAAAAAGATCTTCTTTAAAATTTTCATCAACTTAAATTTAAACGGTTAATCGGGCAAAGATAAACCTAACGGGCAGGGATTGTTGTGGTAAAAGTCGCAAAACAACCACATCGGGATTACAAATATACGGATTTTTTCGCTCGCAGATTACGCGGATTCCACGGATTTTTTAGGATGGGAACTGGAGGAACGGTAGTTGTATGGATTACACAGATTGGCAGTCACAACAAACGCTGGAATGTTGTATTGAATGATTAAAATTAGGATACAGCCTTGAGTTAATATTTATTCAGCCAAAGATAATGCAACATTCCGGCATGCTACATCATGTCATTTGTGGTAATGGTGCACAAAAAGTCTTATTTACAACTCGATCGCGCATTAGTTTCATGTCAGTGAAATTGCGACAAATATTTTGTACTATTTCAAGATAATTATCTGAACCATCTTCTTTACGGTAATAAAACGGTTTTATTGAAACACAGTTCTTATGCTCGAACAAAGTATTTAGCAGTGTCCGATCAGAATTACCACAAGAATGCCCCATTATGAAAATTTGATAAGGAGCTGATTCAACAAACTTAAGCAAGTTTCTGTAATTGTTGGTCTCAAGATATTTGATTGATTTGATGTTCTTTAAATACGAATTATCAACTTGCTTCAGTAAATCTTTGTAATCATCATCCAATTCATCACCGTAACCAAAAATCATATTTTGGGGGTCGCTCAAAATGCCGTGAATATGGTTTACTTCCGCAACCCTTTTAGTTACATAATTATCAGCAACATACGTATAATTAAAATTTAAGATAAGAATTCTCTCAGGCACAATTAAATCCTTCAAAAATCCCTCTTCAATACAAGCTGCTTTTACAAACCGTTGTTTCAGTTGTTTTAAATCATTAACAAACCTGCTATAATAATAACTCGGAACATCATAGTTCGCTAATATTCGTCTATATACATCTTCGTTATTCATCAGGTAGTCTATATAATCATAATATGCTTGCAGCTGTGAAATGCAAATATCATTTTTCTTTAACGGGGAATAAATGAGTTGTTGCGTATTCGCATTGATGGTTATCGTATCTGAAGATATGGAGGCAAGATATTCAGTTAACAACTCTTGGAGATGAAATAATTGGCCGTTTAGCTGAGATGGAGAGTAATCACAATTTTGCGAGTGCAACAGAGCTTTGCGTAATAATTCGTAATATTCTTGCTCTATATCTACCCATCTTTTCTCTTTAAGTGATTTGCAGATTCTTTGAAGGAATGGCGAATATTCCACACTGAAGTAATCGCGGTTAGCTTCGATTGAAGAAATGAAATCACTACCCTTTGGACTATTGAATGTAAAACCGTTCCCAAATAAAAAACTGCTCCAAGTATTATGCTCATCTTTAATTGAAAAAGTGCATAACCCATCCGTTAGGGTGTTCGAACGACAACGAAGAAGGTTTTGAATCCATTGGTCCCAATACCAGTTTATAAAATTTTCATATCCAGTTGGCAGTCCATGAGCCAAATCAAAACCATTACCTATAAGAATTATTCTATTCATGATTCGGCAGCTATAGATGTTGAAATTTCGTTACCATACGAATATGGTTTTGTAAGAGTATGCTTCTTGAAATTCTCAGCTTGTTCAAGGATTTCTTTGAATACCTCGTCCTGGACTTTCGGAGGATAACCGGCTGCACTGAGTAGAAGTATAATGTTGACTTTCAACATCGCCTTTATATCGTCACGGTTGTTCCAATCCGTGACAGAAGCTTGTTCCTCGACAAGTTGCTTCACCTGCTTGGCAAGGTCTGTAAGCATTTCATCCGGAAACTCCGATATGAAGTCGTATTTTGTCGCGACAACTTTGAGAATATCAAAAAATGCCATTTCTTCAAATGACAAACCAATAGAATCTCCGGCACTCTTTGCATTCTTAACCTCATCCATAAGATTGACCATTTGCTCTACTACTTCATCAATGACATCGTTTGCAAGGGCTGCATCATCTGAGCGGTCATTATAGCGTTTGACTATATCTTCAAGCCTCTTGGTGAAGTCAACTCCCTTTTGCTTGTTGACCTTACGCAAAGCCTCAATGACCTTTTTTAGAAGTTGTTCCATCAGCCTGATTTTCGTGTTTTTCTCCGGCAACTGAGCCAGACGCTTCATATAGTCTGATGAAATAAGATCTATCTCACTCTCCTCTGCCACACCTATATTTGCAATCTCTTCTACTGTTTCACTTATAAGTGCATCCTTCACCATTTCAGCCACATGACGATTCATTTTTGTCGTGTCGGCAGAATCGCCCTTGGTGAGCTTTCGGATAATTGAACTTATTGCGAAGAAGAAGTGAATGTCATTGTCTTCATTCTCTGTTATCTGCTCGCTGTTGCAACAGATGGCATACGCAGACTTCATCTTCTTGCAATGCTGCATGAATTTCACTTCCGATTCTTTAGTCCGGAGCACAAATTCGACGGCTTTGTTTAGTACATTAAGTTGCTCAATTCCTTCTGAACTAAAATATTTATGCCAGTCGAATTTATGGAATTGACGGCGCAAAATGTCAAGCTCATCTTTCATCACTTTGAGAGCCTGCTCAATAGTATCAAGAGAATTACCATCTACATTACCTCCAGCATAGTGGGATAGTGCCTCATTCATCTGGCGTTTGATGCCAAGATAATCAACCACGAGACCTTTCTCTTTACCGGGATATACACGGTTTACTCGCGAGATTGTCTGCACGAGAGTGTGCATCTGGAGAGGCTTGAAGCAATACATCGTGTCAAGGCTTGGAACGTCAAAGCCTGTAATCCACATATCTACGACCACGGCAATCTTGAAATTGCTCTTGACGGCCTTGAATTGCTTGTCGAGGGTCTTGCGATATTCGTCAGTGCCAAGAAGATTATAGAGACGCTCATCGTCATTTTTCTCACGGGTAAACACCATCGCAATTCGTGGCATCGGCTTTATTTCCTCACGCTCTTTGTCGGTCAGAGTCTCACCATCAATACATTCCTTCACTACCTCCCATTCCGGACGAAGTTTCACTATAGCCTGATAGAGATTCCATGCTATCGAGCGGTTACTGCAAACTATCATCGCTTTACCCTCTACGGTTGAGCCTTCCTCTACGCGCTTCTCATAATGCTGAACGAAGTCGGCTGCGATGTTGGCAAGCAAATCCGGATCATTGAGGATAACGTCAATGCGTGTCATCTGCTTCTTGCTTTCCTCGATGGCATAGTCACTTGCGCCCTCCTGCTTGCATTTTTCGTAATACTTCTCAATCTCCTTAACCTTGTCGGAGTTGAGAAAGACTTTGGCTGCACGCCCCTCATAGACTATCTTGCGGGTAATCTCATCTGCCACTGCCTCGGTCATGGTGTAACGAGTTATAATCGGGCCGAACACGTCAATGGTATTGTCAAGAGGTGTACCCGTAAACCCAACGTAGGTAGCATTGGGGAAGGAGTCACGAAGATATTTAGCAAAACCATAACTCCGTTTTACTCCCTTGTCGGTAATGATAGTCTTTTGATTCAATCCGGCTTGTGAACGGTGTGCCTCATCGGATATACAGATAATATTAGCCCTGTTGCTAAGCAGGCCTGTCTTTTCCTCAAACTTCTGAATAGTAGTAAGGAATACACCTCCCGAAGTGCGATTTTCGAGTTGCGTCTTGAGGTCCTCTCTGCTATTCACTTGCATTATCACCTCATCACCGATGAACTTCTTTGCATTGATAAACTGCTTGGCGAGCTGATCGTCAAGGTCTGTTCTGTCAGTTATAAGAACGATTGTCGGGCTGCTGAGTTTGGTGGTGCGCATAAGTTGACGCGCCAAATATAGCATGGTGTAGCTCTTTCCGCATCCCGTGGCTCCGAAATAAGTACCGCCTTTGCCATCACCATCAGGATTCTGATAGCTATGTTTCAGTATGTTGTCAAACAAGAGAGTCGTGGCAAAATACTGTGGGTACCGGCATACAATCTTATCCTCATGCTTGGGCGTATCGGGGAAGAAGACAAAATTATGCACTACATCAAGGAGCCTCTCCCTGCGGAAAAGCCCTTGCATCATGGTGAACATCGAGTTGAAGCCACCTTCAACTTCCGGATCATCATGCTCAACTTTTCTCCATCCATAGAAGAACTCGTAGGGAGCAAACAAAGAACCGAAGCGATTATTAACGCCATCGCTTATTACGACGAACGCATTATAGCGGAATAGTTTCGGGATGTCACTACGATAACGCACAGTGAGCTGTGTGTAGGCATTTTCAATGGTGGTATTCTCCTTAATCGCATTTTTGAACTCCAACACTACTAACGGAATACCATTGAAAAACACAATGCCGTCAGGTATTCGCGTGTGTTCGCCATCAACCTTAAACTGATTGACAAATTTGAAGGTGTTCCTTTTTAGATGCTCAGGGTCAAATTCGATTACATTGATATAGAGATTAGGCTTTGAAGGATCTTCGCGTTTGATAGTAAAGCCGTCCATTATCCGGCGCATCGCTTCCACGTTTTCTGCATACACCCCGCCACCGTCAGTTGCCTCTAATTGATAAATCGCGGCAGTTATCTCATTTTCTGTAATGCCTACATGCTGATACTGCCTGCGCAAGAAATCGCGCAGATCATCATATAGCAACACGTCACGACTATCACGATGAATTTCATCACCGTGCACATAGTCATATCCCTGTTCGATAAACAGTTCACCAAACGCTTGTTCTAATTGAGCCTCATTGAATGCTGACATATACTAAAAATATTTAGTTGCACATATTGAGGATAGAACACCTAAAACTATTGTTGATATTACGCCCAATATATAATTTCGCCTCTTAATAATCTTTTTATAAGAGGCTTCTTGCTCCCCTATATTAAATACAGATTCGGGATATGCCCATTCACGAATTTTTATAAATAACCAGAAAAGACATCCTAAAATAGCGAATTGCAACAGGAGGTATACGATATACCAGGATGGATTGCTTTCCTTAATAAGTGTAACCACATAGCTATAAAGTAGTATAGAGATAGCCATGGACAATATTAACCCGATAAATTTTAGGAATTTAGAGCTATATAACCACGAATAGTTTGCTTTAGCTAATTTTATTATACCGCCTAATTCTTTTGAAATTGCCGCAATCTCATCAGAACTAGCATCAGCAATGTATAGGGATGCAGAACTATCCCAAGCTCCTCTATCGTAGAATTTTACGATGATAAAATTTTGAGCCAAATATCGATCTTCCTCTTTTTTTTGTGCAATCAATGATATTTTCTCAATCATGGCGTCAGAAGGATTAGAATAGCCTATAATATCCTCAATACTCTCCGTATCATATTGTGCCCCATCAGATGTTTCAAATTCATATTTTACTATCTCGCTACGTGAATGGAGATAGTGAGCTACTTTACGCACAATATCTGATGTCACTATAGATTGAAATTTAAATATTTTCTTAAATGAGCCTCTTAACATGGTTTATCGCGTTTTTCTATTGAATCTTTTATTGATTGAGGAAGTGAATCAAATATGCCTTCAATTTCTTTAGGTTCGGTGATTAGTCTTTCCGTGATGATATTCAGAAGTTTCATTAAAGTTTCAGCCGTAGACTTGTCATCAACATCAAAGGCAATTTGTCCTGGATGAACAGCTTTGTTTCCTATGACACGAACTGCATCTAAAGCTTTTTGAACTATTGACGGCAAACCTTTCTTAACAAGATTGCCAATCATGGTATCAATCTTGCCCGTTTCTCCAAGTTCATTACACAATCGTTCAACGGCAAGGCGCAATAATGCGCATGCAGCGCGCGGAGATATGTTATAAATCGACGACGCTTCTTCGTACAGCACTTTTACAGAATCAGGCATATCAAGGCTTGGAAGCTTGTAGGTGATTGTTGAATAAACACAAAAGCCATCCCACCATAGTGATGAATTTCCACACGATTGACATGTGGCTACCATAAGTTGATGTTCAGCGGTTGCATACCAACTCATATAACTTTCATTTTTATCTACAACCACATTGGTTGTCCTCATTTGCGAATAAACTTTACAATGGGGGCATTCAAAGTTTTTGAAGTCTATTCCATCAATTGTATATTCTGATATATTCATTAGTTTAAAGTTGAGATAGTTTGAGAAGAAGAAGTTCCTGTAATTTTACTAATATTACAGATTCAGATTTAAATTCTACCATATTTTTATATAGTGAAGTAACCAAGAGAGCAAATGTTGTCATCTTTTCAAAAGGTGGGATTATCATTGCTTCTCCTGAAATGAATGGTACTGTCAATTGATTCTGAACAGATCCGTCACCTTCAATTTTATGATTTGCAAAGAAATGATATTGGTAAAACAGAGTGTCTGGATTATATGGTATTACGGAAATTAGCCTTACAATAGAAACGTAAGGAGAGAAACGAAGAAAGCATTTACCAATTGTCCCTCTTGCTGAAATCGAAAAACTATTAGTCTTAATTAAAGCCTTATCTGTGAATCCATAAAGACCTTCATCCTCAGTCCCGTTAGAGTAAATAGGTATGGGACACTTATCAGTTTTTGTATTACTTAAAACAGATGGTTTATCCCCACCAACTCTTAATTCACTTAGCTCTGTAATCTTACCCATGCGCCAGCCTTCGGGAAGATTGTTTAGGTCGATGTTGTCGACGAACATATTGCGGTAGATGGCTTGGGCGGCTGCTTCAAGCGTAGCAATTAAACGACGATTGTTTTCAATCCTCCGCTCTATTGCCTGATACTCGCCCACAATCTTCCGCTGTTCCTCAATCGAAGGAACAGGAATATAAAGATTCATAAAATCTTCCCAAGTTAGACTTCCTCTAACTCCACCGACGGCCCAAAAAGTAACTTCTCTATCAAATTCCTTACGAGAGAACCACATCATAAGAAAATCTGGCAGTAATTCATCTGTCCGACTAACCTCAAACATCGGATAAGCTGGCGACATTATTGCGGTATCTCCTTTATAAATGGCTACGGGCATTTTCCCGTCTCGGCTAACCTGCATCAATGAACAAGCAAATTGATTGTGAGATATAATCTTATAGTTCGACAAGTCGGTGCCAACTGTATTAGCTACAGATGGTATGAAAGCCTTGTCGATTGTTAAGCCCACAAGTTCAGTTACATTGAGATTCCGATTTCGGACATCTACCTGCCGAATATAATCGCCTAACCGCTTATAATTCGATTTCATAGCCAAGAGTTTTGAAAACATCGAGTACAGCCTCACGACTTTCAGCTTCTTTACGAAGAATATCTTTTAACTCAGTTTGAAGAACCTTCATCCGAGTATCGTAGTCAACCGTTTCATCGCGATTGACAAATTCGATATACTTACTTGGAACAAGGGAGTAGCCTTTCTCCGCAACTCCACCATCACCCTTGATTGAAACTGACTTGCAGAACTCCGGCTCGTCTGTATAAGCATCGGCATGACCTTCTCGTTGCCAGTTGTGATAGGTTTCAGCAACTTTGCGGATGTCAGCATCGGAGAAGCGCACGTATTTCTTCTCAAATGGTTCACCCATCTGGCGCATGTCAATGAAAAGGATTTCTCCCTCGCGGTCACGATACTTTATCTCTTCTCCTTGACGCTTCACCACACGCGCTTTCTTGTTTGCATTGAGAATCCAAAGTGTAACGGAAATATCGGTCGAGTAGAAAAGGTTACGAGGAAGAATAACAATAGCCTCGACCAAACCATTTTCTATCATCTTGCGGCGGATGGCTCCCTCTGTGCCGTCGGCCGATAGTGCGCCATTAGCAAGAATGAAGCCGGCCACTCCATTGCTTGATAGCTTGCTCACCATATTGAGAATCCAACCGTAGTTAGCGTTGGAAGTCGGGGGAACGTCATATCCTTGCCAACGCGGATCATCTGTAAGCTGATTCTCTGCACGCCAGTCTTTTTGGTTGAATGGAGGATTAGCCATAATGAAATCGGCTTTCAAGTCCTTGTGGCGGTCATCAGTAAACGTGTTGGCAGCATAATCGCCGAGATTGGCAGCAATACCGCGAATGGCGAGATTCATCTTCGCCAACTTATAGGTGGTCTTGGTAAACTCCTGGCCGTAGACCGACACATTGCGACGATTGCCGTTATGGTTCTGCACGAACTTCAGCGATTGCACAAACATACCGCCTGAGCCACAGCAGGGGTCATATATGATCCCCTCATATGGCTCTATCATCTCAGCAATCAGATTGACAATTGTCTTGGGAGTATAGAACTCGCCCTTACCTTTACCCTCCTTAATGGCAAACTTTGAGAGGAAGTACTCATAGACGCGTCCTATGATGTCATTCTCTTTATCATTTTCAAGGATAGAGTCGAAGCCATCGATCTTATCTATAAGCGAACCAAGCTTTTCAGCCTCAATTCCGAGTGAGCTATAATAGTTGTTGGGCAACGCTCCGGCAAGAGACTTATTCTCTTTCTCAATATCGGCAAGAGCCTTATCAACTTTTATTGCAATATCATTCTGCTTGGCATTCACTTTCAGATAACTCCAACGGGAGGTTTCGGGAAGATAGAACACATTTTTTGCCGTATAGAAAGCCACGTTATCTACAAAAGCCTCCTGTCCGGCATCTATGATTTCCTGACGCCGCTTATCGAAATGAAAACCGGCATACTTCAAAAATATAAGTGAGAGAACGACGTGCTTATACTCACTCGGCTCAATAGAGCCACGCAGAGCATCACACGCTTTCCACAACACCTCCTCCATAGGGAGATTATCTTTCTTTTTGGTAGTATTCTTTGCCATAATCAATTTCGTCATTATTACTCATACTAAATAAGTTTAACATAAATAGATGCATTCTCCTAATATTTTCAATAAAAGACACGAGACATTAGAACATTATCATAAAACGGCGACTTTATCTGTATAAAATGTTAAGTAGACCATTTCACCTATTCGTATGTGTCATACCACAACTTCATTCAACCAAATTTATGAGTTTATTTCAACATCTACACCATTTGTTATCACTAGAGAATTTATTGACGATATTTACAAATATAGCTACAAAATGTTAGATTTCAAAATTAAAATCATAAATGTGCGCTATAAGCCGAGTTGAAGGGCAAGAGTTGGGATAGAAACGCACCTCTTCCAAGTGTGCATTAGGAGGATGTAGTGGTTGCGGACTACATTGTAGAAGCCTACCACTTGATAGAGTTGGTTAAGGGTAGCACCATGGGAATACGAAGGGGGGATTGGGGAGGAGGCAACAAACCCCGACAAAGGCCGCAAGGTGTGGCATATGTCGGGGTTGTTTAGGGGAGGTGCTAAGGAGGAGAGTAAGGGGTTGGGGAGGAGCGGGGGATTAGGCGAGGGAGGCGATGACGGATTTGACGGTTTCGGCGAGGTGGTCGGCCTGGGCCATTGTGGAGGCTTCGGCGTAGATGCGGATGATGGGCTCGGTGTTGGATTTGCGGAGGTGTACCCAGGAATCGGCGAAGTCGATTTTCACGCCGTCGATGTCGGTGATGCGCTCATCGGCATATTTCTCTTTCATTTTGGCGAGGATGGCGTCGACGTCGATGTCGGGGGTGAGCTCGATTTTGTTTTTCGCGATTTCGTAGGGGGGGTATGTGGCTTTGAGTTCGCTCACTTTTTTGCCGCTTTTGGCAAGGAGGGTGAGGAAGAGTGCAACACCCACGAGGGCATCGCGACCGTAGTGTGCCTCGGGGTAGATGACTCCGCCGTTGCCTTCGCCGCCGATAACGGCTCCTACCTCTTTCATTTTGGTGACTACGTTGACTTCGCCCACGGCGGCGGCATGGTAGTCGCATCCTTTGGCACGGGTTACGTCGCCGAGGGCGCGGGAGCTGCTGAGGTTGGAGACGGTTGCTCCGGGTGTGTGGGAGAGGATGTAGTCGGCAACTGCCACGAGGGTGTATTCCTCAACGAACATTTCGCCGTTTTCCATTACGATTGCCAGACGGTCAACGTCGGGGTCGACCACGAAACCTACATCGGCTTTGCCGGATTTCATGAGGTCGGAAATCTGGGTGAGGTTCTGCGGGATGGGTTCGGGTGTGTGGGCGAATTTGCCGTTGGCCTCGCAATTGAGTTCGATGATGTTTTTCACGCCCAATGCGCGGAGGAGTTGCGGGATGACGATGCCTCCAACGGAGTTAACGGCATCGACGGCTACGGTGAAGTTGGCATCGGCGATGGCCTGACGGTCGACGAGACGGAGGGCGAGCACCTGCTCGATGTGACGGAGGTTCCATGTTTCGTCGCGATATTCATGGCCGAGCAAATCGATTTCGGCGAAGGTGAAGTCTTCGGCGGCGGCTATGCGGAGCACTTCTTTTCCCTGGGCGTCGTTGAGGAATTCGCCGTCCTGGTTGAGTAGCTTGAGGGCGTTCCATTGCTTGGGGTTGTGGGAGGCTGTGATGATGATGCCGCCGCATGCTTTCATTCCCACAACGGCAACTTCGGTGGTGGGGGTTGAAGCGAGGCCGATGTTGACAACGTCGAAGCCCATGCCGCGCAGTGTTGAGGAGACGAGGTCGTTGACCATCGGGCCTGACAAACGGGCATCGCGGCCTACAACAATGAGATTGGTGGTGCGGGTGGTTGTGCGTTTGATGAATGAAGCGTAGGCAGCGGTGAATTTCACCACGTCGAGTGGGCTGAGGCCTTCGCCGGGGCGGCCGCCGATGGTGCCGCGTATTCCTGAAATTGATTTAATAAGTGCCATTGCAATATTTTCAGAGTCGGTTTAAAACTATTTTTTATTATGGCTGTTCGGTGTTTTTGAACAGTTAAAAATCCGCAACATGTTTACCCGAATGAGCCGCAGGAGGCTTTATCCGGGTAAAAGATGATGGAGTTGGGGAGAGAGGGATCAATCCTCGTTGGTTTCGGGATAGGATGATGTGCCGGGCTTGAAATAGCGCACGTTATAAAGGAACGGGATTACCTGCGAGATTTCGGATGAGAGGCCATACTGCGACTTGATGACGAGATTTACCTCGCTTTCCATTCCAACGTAGTTCAAGGGCATCTGCAGCCCCGAGCCCCATTGAGCAGAGCTGCTGAGGGTGTAGTTGCCGAAACGGAAGGATGCGGCTCCCACCGAGAGGTCGTCGGAATTGCCCCATCCATCGGTCAGTTCACCGGTAAGGGGGTCGTAGCTGTGGAGGCTATAACGTGTGAACCGGAAATAGATTTGCTCATCGTCCTCGGCCATGAGGTCGAGATTGCCGGGATCGACTATCTGCATGTAGACGTTGCCATCCTCGTCGAGACGATAGTAGGGTGCATTGGCTCCGGTGATGAAATTTCCGTCGTCGGGAATTTCGAGAATCACATTCTGATTGGCGAGAAAGTTGTTGACGGAGTGTGCTTCATCGGTGAGCAGCTCGGCGTAGCTTTTGCTGTCGTTGCACGAAAGGAGCGAAACCGCACAGCACAATGCCACGCCTGATGCAATTATGTTTGGTTTAATCATCGTAAATGAATAAGTGACTGTTTTCATGAAAGATATTTGTCGAACAGCGGCATGAGGTTGTGGAACACTTCCACTGCCTCAGCCATAGTGCCATAGAACTCACCGCCGGCAGCATTGAGGTGGCCGCCGCCGTTGAAATGTTCCTTGCACATGATGTTAACGGGGAAATCGCCTTTGCTCCGGGTTGACACCTTTATATAGTCGGATTCCTCGCGCAGGAACACGGAATAGGTTACGTCGGGGATGGTAAGGGGACGGTTGACCAAATCTTCGGTGTCGCCTTTTTGATAATGGAAGCGGTTAAGCTCCTCGCGAGTGAGGGTGATGAGGGCAGCGCGATGTTCGGGAAAGACCTCAAACTTATCGAGCATGGCATAGCCGTTGAGGCGCAGGCGGTTGTAGCTGTTGGAGAAATAGACCTGACGGTAGATGGCATCCTTGTCGATGCCACAGCGAACCAAAGCACCCACCACCTCGTAGAGGTCGGCGCTGTTGGAATTGTAGGAGAAATTGCCTGTGTCGGTCATCATGCCAGTGTAGAGGCATGTGGCAGCCTCGCGGTCGACTTGTCCGGAAAGGCCGAGCGCGGCCAACACCTTGTAGACCAACACAGATGTTGACGATTCCTCGGGATGGGAAATTATAACATCGGGGAATGAGGAGGGGTTGAGGTGATGGTCGATGAGCACTTTGCGCCCGGGTGATGCAAGCATCATATCGGCAACGAGGTCGATTCGCTGCGGTTCGTTATAGTCGAGGCAGAAAACCACATCGGCGTTGGCGAAAAGGCGACCTGCAAAAACTTTTGAACGGGAGAAGATGACAATGTCGTCGGCCCCGGGGAGAAACATGAGATATTTCGGAGGGGTGTCGGGAACGACCACACGAGCGTTGAGGCCCATGTTGTTGAGCACCCTGCAAAGCCCGAGCGAAGAGCCCATTGCATCGCCATCGGGAGACAAATGGCATGTTATAACCACGTTGCGTGCCCCTGCAAGCAGCGACGAGAGGGACGACACACAAGTGGAATCAAGTAAATCAGTGAGCATCAAGTGATTTAAAATAGCAGTTGGTTAATGCGGCACGGTGGAGAGAGATGCCTCGCGCCGAAGCTGATTAATCACGCAAAGATACGACATAAGGTGCAGTTAGTTGGAATTTTTGGTGGTTGGCGGGTGATTTTTCACTTTATTTCACTTTTAGAGGGCGTGTCATAACGGCCCGACTGGGGCGTCGCTTGCAGGATTCGATCTCGGTCACGTACTCCAGTACGCACCCATCGACCTTACCCACAAGCTCCCACCATCCGAACCATTCTGACAGCGCCCTCGCCATCCGGATAAAAGTAGGGCGGTGTGTAAATTTACACACCGCCCTACTCTATTTCATGTCAATTATAAATCAGCCGGTTATGATACGGCATCCTCTGCCTCGCGGATGCGGGCGGTCCACCCTGCCAGACGGGCGGGGGTGAGTTCGGGATGATTCACCTCGTCAATGAGCAAGCCGACAGCTTCGAGGGCATCGTCGGGTTTGGCTTTAGAGTGGTTGAAGGTGTAACCGATTGTGTCGTAGGGCGCAATGAAATCGGCACCGGTTTTCATAAGGCGCTCGTGGAGCTCGCCCACGCCGGAGCAGAAAGAGTCGTCCATCGTTTCGTCGCCGCAACCGAAAAGCGCGATGCGTTTTCCGCGCAAGTCGAGTTCCTCAAGGCCTGCGAGAAAATCATACCAATCATCTTCGAGGTCACCATCGCCCCAAGTGCTTGTGCCGAGCACAAGAAGGTCGAAATCGGCGACAGCCGACGGTGCCGTGTTTGCAACGTCGTAAACATTGGTTTTATCCACACCAAGTAAATCGGCTATTTTTTCAGCCACTTTGGCGGTTGTGCCTGTGGCAGAACCGTAGAACACTCCTATTCTTTTCATAAATAAATATCAATTAAATAATTTCATAAAGTGTGTGATTACCTCTATTCTAAAGGCTTTCAAGGCTAAACCGAGCCGATGAAACGCCGGCCGAATCAACTTCGCTTGAACGGCTATTTGTCATTCGTCGGTTCATTAGAAAAACAACCCCGAGGCGGCAAAGGTTCGCATTTTTCATCGGCAACGGGCCAAAGCTGACTTTCTGTGTTTTTTCGTCGAAGATTCTGCGTATCGTTGGCTCCAAAAATCGGCTGCGCCGACGCGAACCAGCCTCCGGCCGACATTCGCTATTTTTTTCGTCGAAGATTCTGCGTATCTTTGATGTAAAATCGCTAAATTTGCAGCTTGAAAATCCATCATGTAAATTTACTTATCAGGATGACAGATATCAAAGAGATAAAAACCGCGCTTATCTCGGTTTTTCACAAAGACGGACTGGATGAAATCATTCGTCTGCTTCACAACAACGGAGTTAAATTCTTATCGACCGGCGGCACACGCAGTTTTATTGAATCGCTCGGATATGAGTGCATGGCTGTTGAGGACCTCACCGGTTATCCCTCAATACTCGGGGGTCGCGTAAAGACCCTCCACCCCAAAGTTTTCGGAGGCATCCTCAACCGTCGCGACAATGCGACCGACCGCGAGGAGACTGCAAAATATGAAATTCCCGGCATCGACCTGGTGATTGTTGACCTCTACCCCTTCGAGGAAACAGTGGCATCGGGCGCATCGGAAGCCGACATCATCGAGAAAATCGACATAGGTGGCATCTCGCTCATCCGCGGGGCTGCCAAAAACTTCAACGATGTGGTGATTGTGCCCTCGAAGCGTCAATATGAGGCACTGCGCCGCATCCTGGCCGAGAATGGAGCAAAGACAACTCTGGCCGACCGCAAATGGTTTGCAAAGGAGGCTTTCGGCGTGTCATCGGCCTACGACAGCGCGATTTTCAATTACTTCGACGGATTGGACACTCCCACCGGACTCCGCATTGCCATTGATGGAGAAAAAACAATGCGCTATGGTGAGAATCCCCACCAGAAGGGCTATTTCTTCGGACGTCTCGACCAGCTGTTTGAGCAGCTCCACGGCAAGGAAATTTCCTATAACAACCTGCTTGACATCGATGCAGCCACATCGCTTATGGCCGAATTCGAGGAGCCGACATTTGCCATTCTCAAGCACAACAACGCCTGCGGCGTGGCATCGCGTGCAACAGTTCTCGAAGCCTGGAAAGATGCGCTTGCCGGCGACCCTGTGTCGGCTTTCGGCGGGGTGCTCATCACCAACTCCCCCATCGATGCCGAAACGGCATTAGAAATCAACAAAATTTTCTTTGAGGTTGTTATCGCTCCCGACTATGCTCCCGAAGCGTTGGGCATTCTCGAACAGAAGAAGAACCGCATAATCCTGAAGCAGAAAGCTCCGCTGACCACCACCTGCCAGTTCCGCTCGGTGCTGAACGGTGCATTGGTGCAGGAACGCGACCTGAAGGCCGAAACGCCCGACGACCTGCGCGTTGTGACCGCCACCCCCATCGCTCCCGAGCAAGTGGAGGATTTGCTGTTTGCCAACAAGCTCGTGAAGCATTGCAAGAGCAACGCTATTGTGCTTGCCAAGAACAAGCAGCTTTGCGCAGCCGGTGTGGGGCAGACATCGCG
The DNA here is from genome assembly GCA_910586565.1 of uncultured Muribaculaceae bacterium. Taxonomy (GTDB): domain Bacteria; phylum Bacteroidota; class Bacteroidia; order Bacteroidales; family Muribaculaceae; genus UBA7173. The sequence goes on from CAJUIT010000004.1 coordinate 73,281, forward strand.
AGTTGACGCCCTCCGTCAGGCCATCGACAAAGCTCACACCTTCGATTTCGACCTGAAGGGTGCGGTGATGGCTTCGGATGCCTTCTTCCCCTTCGCCGACTGTGTTGAAATCGCACACAATGCGGGGGTTGACGCTGTGATTCAGCCCGGCGGCTCAATCCGCGACAACGATTCAATCAAATATTGCGACGAAAACGGCGTGGCTATGGCCATGACAGGGTTCCGTCATTTCAAGCACTAAAACAGAATTTCAGAACGGGGAGATTCCCGGCTGCATACGCTGAGACTCCCCGCTCCTCACATATTATTATATTAGAATAACCGAAATGGGATTATTTTCTCTCACTAAAGAAATAGCCATCGACCTGGGCACGGCTAACACCGTGATTATTCACAACGACAAGATTGTGATTGACGAGCCCTCGATTGTGGCCCTCGACCGCCGTAGCGACAAGCTCATTGCCGTTGGTAAGGAAGCTCAGCTGATGGAGGGTCGCGAACACCCCGGAATCCGCACCGTGCGCCCGCTGCGCAAGGGTGTGATTGCCGACTTCAACGCCGCCGAACTGATGATTCGCGGCCTTATCAAGAAAGCCAGCTCGAAAAGCAAGTGGTTCTCACCTTCGCTGCGCATGGTTGTGGGTATTCCCTCGGGCTCTACCGAAGTGGAAATCCGCGCGGTGCGCGACTCGTCGGAACATGCCGGCGGCCGCGATGTCTACATGCTCTATGAGCCTATGGCTGCCGCTCTCGGCATCGGTCTTGATGTTGAAGCGCCCGAAGGCAACATGATTGTCGACATAGGTGGCGGCACCACCGAAATCGCCGTTATCTCATTGGGTGGCATCGTGAGCAACCGAAGCATTCAGATTGCCGGTGACGACCTGACGGAGGATATCCAGGGTCACATGCGCCGCGCCCACAATGTGAAGGTTGGTGAACGCACTGCCGAACTCATCAAAATGAATGTCGGCTCGGCTCTGACAGAGCTTGAAAACCCGCCGGAGGAATATATCGTGCACGGTCCCAACCAGATGACCGCACTTCCGATGGAAATCCCTGTGTCGTATCAGGAGATTTCACACGCTATCGAGAAATCGGTGACAAAAATCGAGACCGCGGTTCTCAGCGCATTGGAACAGACCCCTCCCGAATTGTATTCGGATATTGTGAGAAACGGCATCTGGCTTGCCGGAGGCGGCGCGCAGCTGCGCGGACTCGACAAGCGTCTGACCGACAAAATCGGCATCCAGTTCCACGTGGCCGAGGATCCGCTGCTGTGTGTTGCGAAAGGCACCGGCGTGGCTCTGAAGAATATCCAGAACTTCTCGTTCCTCATCCGCTAAAAGCGACGCGGGAACCCAAACTGTAAATGCACAGGCACGGCTATCCCACATATCAGGGATGCCGTTGCTGTTGCATACAGGCGGGTGGCATGCTCGGATTAGCCCGCGCCACTATGTTTAATCCACACTCTAACAGAATAAAGGCAAATTGCGGAATCTGCTAAATTTCTATCTGCGTTACAGCGCATGGTTCGTGTTTGCGTTCTATGTGGTGGTGAGTTGCATGCTGCTGGTGAAGAAGAATCCTTACCAGCATCATGTGTACATGACATCGGCCGGTGCCGTTGCCGCAGGCGTTTATGATGTGTCGAGCAATATCACCGGCTACATCAACCTGCGCGACATCAACGAGGATTTGCAGCGCCGCAATGCCACGCTTGAGTCGGAAGTGATTGAGTTGCGCCACCGCAACCGCATGCTCCGTCAGGCAATTCTGCAGGATTCGCTCAGCCGCGTTGACTCACTTGGGCAATTCGCATTTATCGTGGCCTCGGTGATAAACAACAGCGTTATCCACCCCTACAACTACATCACGGTTGACAAAGGTCGATGCGAAGGGCTTGAACCGGAAATGGGTGTGATGGACCAGAATGGCGTTGTGGGAGTTGTGAATGTGGTGTCGGATCACCACGCCCGCATCATCTCGCTGCTGAACCCCAATTTCCGACTTTCATGCAAGCTGCGCGGCAACGATGCTTTCGGGTCGCTGGTGTGGGACGGGAAAAAGCCCACCGAGGCATTGCTTGAGGAGTTGCCCAAGCAGGTGAAATTCCACAAGGGTGACACTATCATCACGTCGGGTTATTCGGCGATGTTCCCCGAGGGGATTCCCGTGGGTGTAATCATGGAGTCGGCCCGCGGAGAGGATGACAACTTCCACACCCTGCGCATCAGACTACTCACCGATTTCTCCACCCTGTCGACGGTGAAGATTATCTCGAACCGCGACATTGTAGACATTAGAAACGCAGAGACCGACCGCAATGCCGAAGCCGACCGCAACAGTTAAAGCTCCGCATCGGAAGAGACCTGCAAGATAACACTAATTGCAAAATCGATTACCAAGAGAATAAGGCTCGATAATGACCAAGGTAATATTACGCTTCACGCTGCTTTTTGTGCTGCTTGTGCTGTGTCAGGTGGTGGTGTTCAACCACATCTGCCTGTTCGGCGTGGCCATTCCGCTGGTGTTCATTTATTTCATTATCAAGCTTCCGGTGACGTTGGGTGTCAACAAGGTGATGACGCTTGCGTTTCTGTTGGGGTTGACTATCGACGTGTTTTCCAACACGCAAGGGATGAACGCCCTGGCCTGCACGTTGCTCAGTGTGTGCCGCATGCCCGTGCTGAAACTATATCTTCCGCGTCAGGACGACCTCACCAACCCCGAGCCCTCGCTGCGCACGCTGGCACCGGCAGTGTTCATGAAGTATGCCGTTACCCTTGTGACTCTCTATTGCGCATTCTTTTTCATTATCGAGGCATTCACGTTCTTCGATTTCATGAAACTGCTTCTGCGCATAGTGTGCTCATCGGCACTTACATTCGTTATTATTCTCGCTTTCGACGGCTTCACATCGCGCAGCCGTTAAAACTCTCCCTCTCAGGATATGCGAAAAAACTATCAGCTTGAAAAGCGCAAATACGTTATAGGCGGTTTTATTGTGGTGATAGCGGCAATCTACGTGTGCCGCCTTTTCGGCTTGCAGATACAGGATGACAAATATAAGGATTATGCCGACAACAACGCGTTTCTGCGCAAAACGGTGTATCCTTCGCGCGGAATGATTTATGACCGCAACGACTCGCTGGTGGTGTTCAACCAGCCGGCCTACGATGTGATGATGATTCCGCGCGACGTGCATGACTTCGACACCGCCGATTTCTGCCGCACACTTTCCATAACCCCCGAAGAGTTCCGCGACCGATTGGCCACGATGAAAAAGTCGGCGAGCTATTCGGCCTACACACCGCAGACGCTTATCACACACCTGTCGGCGAAGGATTACGGCAAACTTCAGGAGAAGCTCTACCGTTATCCCGGGTTCTTTATTCAGAAAAGAATTCTTCGCGAGTATAATTACAACGCGGCAGCCAATGTTCTCGGCAATATCAGAGAGGTGTCGGAACGCGACATAAAACGTGACCCCTACTATCAGCCCGGCGACTATTGCGGCGACCTCGGCATCGAGAAAAGCTACGATGAGTTTCTGCGAGGGGTCAAGGGGAAAGAAATTCTAATCAGGGACGCGCGCGGGCGCATTCGCGGACGCTTCGAGGACGGAGCGCGCGACATCGCCCCTATTTCAGGGAAAGATATCAGGCTGGGCCTGGATATCAAACTTCAGGAATATGCCGAAAGTCTGATGGTAAACAAAATCGGTGCTGTGGTGGCAATCGAGCCCGAAACGGGTGAGATTCTCGCGATGGTGTCGAGCCCTACCTACATGCCGTCGAAGCTTGTGGGACGTGAGCGCGGGAAAAACTACCGCGAACTTAACAACGACCCGCTGAAACCTCTGTTCGACCGTGCACTGATGGGCGCCTATCCCCCCGGCTCAACATTCAAGCCCACGCAGGGTTTGATTTTCCTTGAGGAGGGAATCGTGAACCTGAGCACCCCGTTTCCGTGCTATCACGGCTTCATTAGCGGGCGACTTAAGGTAGGTTGCCACGGCCACGCCTCCCCCATCACTTTGAAACCTGCGTTGCAAACCTCGTGCAACGCCTATTTCTGCTGGGGATTCAAGGCAATGGTTGACAAGCGGTCGAAATACGGCACATCGGCAAAGGCGTTTGAGGTGTGGAAGAATCACCTTGTATCGCTGGGCTACGGCTATGCCCTCGGGGTGGATTTGCCTTCGGAAGGGCGAGGTTTCATCCCAAATGCCAAATTCTATAACAAAGTGTATGGTGAGGGGCATTGGAGCGCCAACACCATCATTTCGGTGTCAATCGGCCAGGGTGAGATTCTTGCAACCCCGTTGCAAATTGCCAATCTCTGTGCCACGGTGGCCAACCGCGGTTGGTTTATCACCCCGCATGTTGTGAAGGAGGTGCAGGATACCCTCATTGATGAAAAATACCGCACTAAACGGTTCCCCACCATCACCCAATCCTATTTCGATGAGATTGCCGAGGGGATGAGAATGGCGGTGACAGGGGGCACGTGCCGCCTGGCCAACCTGCCCGACATAGAGGTGTGCGGCAAAACCGGCACCGCTCAGAACCCTCACGGCAAAGACCACTCGGCGTTTATAGGGTTCGCACCCTATCACAACCCCAAAATCGCAGTGTGCGTGTATGTTGAGAACGCCGGCTTCGGTGCCGCTTTCGGTGTGCCAATCGGCTCGCTCATCATCGAGAAATATCTCAAGGGAGAAATATCCCCCTCGCGCAAATATATTGAGGACCGGATGTTCACATCCAACACCATCATCTACAGCGGGGTGAAAAAGCATTGATTCGCCCGGGGAAACGTTGTCACAGTCACATAAATAAATTCCACGACTTACTAAAATGGATTTCAACAGATTGGCACAAGGGCGCAGCGGAGGCCGCGACGGAGAGTCGATATTCAAGCATGTCGACTGGATTACGGTTATCCTGTATCTGCTGCTGGTGACAGCCGGTGTAATCTCGATTTATGCGGCAAGCTACGACTACGATAACGCCAGCATTTTTTCGTTTGACGAGTTTTCGGGAAAACAGATAAGGTGGATCGGGCTTTCGTTTCTGTTGGGGCTTGTGCTGATTGTGGTGGATGCCCGGATGTATGAGACCTACGCCTACCCCATCTATCTGGCAATGCTGTGCCTGCTTGTCGTGACGATATTCATAGCGCCCGACATCAAGGGGTCGCGCTCATGGCTTGTGCTCGGCCCAATGAGTCTTCAGCCGGCCGAATTTGCCAAATTTGCCACGGCACTTGCGCTGGCAAAACTATTCAGCGGCTATAACTTCAACCTCAACGGCTCGGCAAAGAACTATGTGAGGGCATTGCTGATTATTTTCACCCCCATCATTCTGATTCTCGCTCAGAAAGAAACAGGCTCTGCTCTGGTGTATATGGCATTGTTCTTTGTGCTTTACCGCGAGGGGATGAGCGGACTGGTGCTCTTCGCCGCACTATTGGCGGTGATTATCTTCGTGGTAGCTATAAAATATACCGAAACCCTCGTAATCGGGATTCCGGCCGGTGAATTCGGCATCATGTGCATGATTATGGTGCTGGTGGTTGCAATGCTGGCATTCTACGTTAAACGGATAGAGATTGCGCGGAATGTGCTGCTGTGGTTTGCAGGCACAGCTATTGTTGAAGGGGTGCTGTCGATTTGGGACGTGAACCTACAGGGATATGTTTATTTTTTCTCCGTTATAGGGGTGGCGATGGTCTACTGCCTGTTTGAGATGCTGAGACAAAAATCGAAAGCTCTGATGGTGACCGTAATCACAGCTGTGCTTTCGCTGTCGTTTCTGTTCTCGGTAAACTTGGTGTTCTCCAACATGATGCCCCACCAGCAGAAACGCATCAAGGTTGCTCTGAGCATCGAAGATGATCCCCGCGATGCGGGCTACAACGTGAACCAGTCGAAAATCGCCATCGGCTCGGGAGGTGCCACCGGGAAAGGATTCCTCAAAGGCACCCAAACCAAACTGAAATATGTGCCTGAGCAACACACCGACTTTATTTTCTGCACCATCGGCGAGGAGGAAGGATTCCTCGGCACTACAGTGGTGATTTTGCTGTTCCTGATTCTTATTCTGAGAGTAATCTCCATTGCAGAAAGGCAACCCACCGCTTTCGGCCGTGTATATGCCTATTGCGTGGCATCCTACCTGATATTCCACTTCTGTATCAACATCGGCATGGTTATAGGACTATGCCCCGTAATCGGCATTCCCCTCCCCTTTTTCAGCTACGGAGGATCGTCGTTGTGGGGTTTCACCTTCCTGCTGTTCATTCTGCTGCGCATCGACGCCTCGCGCCGCTCCCGCCTCACCCAATAACCATGAAAGAGAATGAAAAAGTCCATTTGCAAGGTTCGTCCACGAACTTTTGAGAAATGGGGGGTAATGATGTATTCTGAACAAGGGAGACAACAAGCGGATTAATATATCCTTAAATTTAAAAGAGAAAACAATTATGGGAATGTTAGGAGTTTATATGTTGGCTGATGAGGCGACAATCAAAAGGCTATCAAATGAGGATGACTTGTTTGAAGCTGTGGAAGAATATGGAGACCAAGAAACCACTATTGCTTATGATATAGATAAGATGTGGGATGGACTTCACTTTTTACTGACGGGCGTAACCGCACAAGAGCCAATCGAAGGAAATCTTTTAAGTGAGGCTGTTGTTGGTACAGATGTTTTTGAGTGTGAAGACTTTATAGCATACACAAATCCAAATCACATTAAAGAAATTGTAGATGCGCTAACCGAGGTAGATATAGAAGCCCTTACAGGGAAGATGAATATATCCAGCTTTAGAAAAGCTAAAATCTATCCAAACATTTGGATGAAAAAAGATGATGAGCTGCTAAAAGCAGAGTTGAAAAAAGAGTTTCTGAATTTGAAATCTTTTTATGAGAACGCATTAAACTCTCAAACAGGAGTTTTAGTAAGTATTTATTGAAATAAGTTAATAACAAGCGGATTAACCACCAAAAAAGTTCTGTTAGCTGCCTGACATTAGTGTCAATAGAATTGAAAATAATAAACAAATGAAAGCGACAAGAATCAAATTTGATGATACTTTAGAAGTGGGGGTATTTTCAGAATATCTTAATAAAGAAATCTGGCTTTGTATTTTGGACGATTTGGATGCGTCAATAGAAGGATTCACTATTTTAACTTCTCCAAAAGATCAGGATAGCCAAGAAAGTTTTATCGTTGTCAAGAATGGTGTTGGAGAGTCTTTGATTGAAGAAAATTATAACAAACAGCTCCACGACTGAATAAGTGCAACTAAAAATATATCTGAGTCAGAACTCGGTGGCGGCATCGTAGCGGCAGCTGTCGGCGGCATTGAGGCCTGAGGAGCGTATCTCATACCATATTGTCAGAAGGGTGTCGGGATGGCCGGTGCTCCAGGTTACTTGTAGGAAGCGGTGCTTGCCGGCGAATATCTCATTTTCGGGATATTTGTTAAGAAGCTCTACTTGAAACTCGTGGATGCCGCTTGCGCTGTCGATAACCGCAACTTCTTTCGGGATGCCCAAGCGCTTGAGGTCAGGGTGGTTTCCAAGCAATCGTAATCCCCGAATGACGACGGGCGATTGTGAATCTTCGTGCATAGATTCAAGCAGAGCTTTGTTGACCGGAAGAGTCGAAATTTCGGGCCGGCTATTCCCGATTTGAGATTTATGCCGGAAATCGGTTATCAGTGCTGCTTCTATCAGTAATAGCAGAAATGGCAAAAGACACAGCATCGTGGCCGGGAACCGCTCAAACGTCTGTTTGGAATAATACCTCATCACTGCGGTGCGCCGTTGCTTTGGGTATAGACCAGAGATTATAAACATCGGAACGAAGGAAACCGCAGATATTAAAATCAACAGCAGAGTGACTGACAATCCGAATTGGGTTGCGAGAGCCGCTATTGGTAATATAAACGGCATAACGGTAAACATCCAAATCACAAAACCGCCATCAACATGAGTGGCTAACGGGCTTAGTTTCTCGCCCGTCCACCACAGGTAGTCGAAGAAATGGAACCGTCGGCGTTTCCGCGACTTCGGTTTATCTTCACCTTGCGGTGATTTCTCGGCGTGTTTCATGAGGGGGTGTTTGAAAGGAAATTTCATTTCTGAAGATAGAATGAACAGCTCATGGGTGCGGTTATCTAAAATAGTCGAATGTGATTACCCAATTACCTTTCAGGTGGCGCATCACCGAAGCGTAGAGCACATTGGGATTGTTTCTCACAGAATCACGGTAGGCGTTTGTTTCGGAGTTGGCCAAAAACAGTGAGTGGAACGGATTGGAAATCATGTCGCCCTCCAAATCAACTGTTATTATGGAGTTGACCGGAACATCATAACTTATAACACTTTTCCCGTTTTTCGCAGCATTCTCACCGTCGAGAATATAAGCATATCCCTTTTCTATTGATGAACTGATTGAGGTTCCGTCGTTGTAATATCCGAAACGATAACCTTTCAGGTCGGATGCGGGAGAGGTGTATGTTGACACGCTATTGCATCCCACAATCTTTAGCAGGGAATCAAGCCGCGCGCAGTTCTTAACACCTAAAGCGACGACAAACAATGAATCCCGGCTTGCAGACACATCAAACGGCAAATAACGCCCGGAGAAGGAGTCGTAGGGATATTCCCCCAAGATTGCAACCATCTCATTGAACACATCTTCGCGGGCATAGAATTTACTGATAAGTTCGTCATCCGACGGCGGATTGAACTCTCTGCACCCACCTGAAGAGAGCGCCATAAGGGCACAAGATAGTGCAACTGCTGCCGCTTTACGATGATTTTTCATTCAATTAGTGACTTCGTGATTTTCAGTGCTAAAATAGCACAAACTCTTCAATCAACTACTATTCCATGATGAAAAAATGGAAAATGTGAAACGGGAGATTGAGGGTGGCGATTGTAAGAAATGGTTAATATCAGCTAAATCATGGCTAAATTATAGGCGGGCATTTTGCTAATTATCGAAGTTTCACTAATTTTGTGTGATTTGGCAACAAGCGCACAAGCGAAATCCATGAGAACCACAAAGGGGGACGGGCGTCTGCTGATTGCACCGCAACAGTCAAGCTCTTTTTCCCGCACGAAAGATGCACGGCGCGACCGCCAATTAATTGTGATTGATTATATCTTTAACTAACAAAAATAATTCATCTTCTACCACATGAAAAAACTTCTGTTACTTTTCGTGGCGCTGTTTACGATGGCATCCATGCCGGCGTATGCAGCATTATTCTCCACTTCGCCGAAACTGCTTCAGCAAAGCAGCACCGATGTGAAGATTTATTTCGACCCCAACGATGAGTCGGTTCCCGCGGCACTGAAAACCGCCACCGAAGTTTACGCCCACATCGGCGTAACACTGACATCGGCTCCTTCAACCTGGGTGCATGTTATCGGAGACTGGGCCGACAAGGATCCCAAGAAAAAGTTTGTGAAGAATTCAAATGGCCTTTGGGAGCTGAACATCGGCACCATCAACAGCTATTTCGGCATCACCGACAGCTCGGAGGAAGTTGCGAAAATCGCCATCATCGCCCTTAACGCAGCCGGCACCGCCCAGACAGGCGACAACTTCATTGATGTGCTGCCTGCGGGATTTCAGGTTTCGCTCGAATATGATGCCCCCTCACTGGTTCTCAGCGCGGCTAAAACCATCAACTTCACTGTGAACGCGTCGCAGGCTGCCACCCTCACCCTTTCGGTTGACGGCACACAGATTGCCACAGCATCAAATGTGAAGGAACTCACCAAGGGTTACGCATTCAACACCAAAGGCAAATTCTACACCGTGACCGCCACCGCCAGCAATGGCTCCGAAACAGTGTCGAAAGAGGTGACAGTTGCCTATCCCGAACCCTCAACACAAGCCAACTACCCCGGCGGTGTGCCCAAGCAGGGTGCGGTGAAGAACGCCGACGGCACCGTTACCTTCTGTGTGGCCGCTCCCAACAAATCGAGCGTGATTCTCATCCCCTCATGGGACAACTACCAGACCCTGAACAAAAACGTGATGAAATATCAGGACTATCAGGGTTTCCGCTATTTCTGGATCACCACTGCCGAGAAACTTGCCGACAACGTTGACTATCCCTACTACTATCTGGTTGACGGCACAGTGAAAGTTGCCGACCCCTACGCAAAAATGATGCTCGACCCCTACAGCGACAAATGGCTCCCCACAAGCTGCTTCCCCGACAAGCCTGCCTATCCCTACGAGCTGTTTGACGACACCATGCTTGCCGTTTACCGCGGTGACATCGACGACTACAACTGGGACGACGCCACCAAGAACTTTGTGATTCCCGACAAGAAAGCCCTCACCATCTACGAGCTTCTTATCCGCGACTGGACCGGCGACGGCGACGACCAGGACGGCAAATCGTTCGGTACATTCAAAACCGCACTTCCCAAGATTTCCCACCTTGTATCGCTTGGTGTCAATGCAGTTGAAATTATGCCCGTTATGGAATTCAACGGCAACAGCTCATGGGGCTACAACACCAACGGCTACATGGCGCTCGACAAGGCCTACGGCTCACCCAAGGATATGCGCGATTTCATTGCCGAATGCCACCGCAACGGCATCGCAGTGATTCTCGACATTGTGTTCAACCAGGCCGACGGACTCCACCCCTGGTATCAGATGTACGACATCAAGTCGAACCCATTCTTCAATGCAGAGGCACCCCACGACTACAGCGTGCTCAACGACTGGAACCAGGATTGCGCGCTTGTGATGAACCACTGGAAAGATGTGCTCACCTATTGGCTCGAAGCCTACAAGGTTGACGGTTTCCGCTTCGACCTCGTGAAGGGTCTCGGCTCCAACTCAAGCTACGGAAGCGGCACCGACCGTTACAACCAGTCGCGCATCGACAACATGATTACACTCCACAACGCCATCAAGGCGGTTAACCCCAATGCCCTCCACATCAACGAGCTTCTCGGCGATGCCAGCGAGGATAAAGCAATGGGTGCCGACGGCCAGATGAACTGGAGCAAGGTTTGCAACGGTTCCTACCAGTATGCAATGGGCTTTGCCGACGGCAATGGCGACACCAAGGGCTTCTATGCCCCCAACTGGAGCCGCAACCTCGGTGAAACCGTGGATTATGCCGAAAGCCACGACGAACCCCGTGTGGCAAGCAAAGTTCGTGTCTACGGTCACAGTTCGGTTAAATACACATCCTCAGCCACCAAAGACAACATAAAGAGCGCAACTGTTAAACGCCTCGGCGCGGTAGCTGCACAGATGCTTATGTGCCCGGGTGCCAAGATGCTCTGGCAGTTCGGAGAGCTCGGTGCCGACGAAGAACAGGGAAGCGAACTTGAGAAACTGCGTGCCATCGCCCCCCAATGGAATCTCATGAACAATACCCACCGCAACGCTCTGTTTGAAAACTATCAGGCTCTTTGCTATCTGCGCCGCAACAACCCCGACCTGTTTGCCAACGGTACTTGCGTGCTCACCGGCTTTAACAACACTCTGACCGCCGGCCGCACCATCCGCGTTACCAACGGAAACAAAGAGGTTATCGCCTTCTTCAACCCCGCTGTGTCGGGAGCTGCACTCACCGTAACAGCAACAGCCACTAAGCTCAATCAGAACAACTGCCAGCTTGTGACAGCGTCTGAAGGCACCACCGCTACCCTCACCGGCACAGGCAGCAGCGTTAGCGTCAGCCTCCCCGCCCACAGCTTCGCTGTGTTCGCCACCAAAGATGTGTCGGAAATCGACGAAATCAGCGCCGACCTCAATGGCTCGAATGTAGTTGTTTACACCGAACCGGGTCGCATCGTGATTGAAGGTGACTACAATTCAGCCGAAGTCTACAACATGCAGGGCATGCGTTTCAGCTCGCTTGAGGTGCCCGCCGGCCTCTACATCGTGCGCGTTGACGGCACATCGTTCAAAGTAGCCGTGAACTAAACATCACAAGCAACATCCACCCTACGCGGTGGCAACTCTACCACGGGAGCCGTGAGCACAAACAAAAGTGCCACGGCTCCCGTTATGTTTGAGACAGGCTACCACTCCATGGAGCAGTACTACATCGGCCTGATGCAAACCATGTTGCATGGGCTAAGCTATGACAATGAAACAAGATATGCCGTAAATAGAGCGCAAATGCGGTTGCCCAATGATTAAAATAATTTTGAACAGCCACTTTAATTTCATAATTTTGTATGTTACATGGAATATTTCGGGCACATAATCAGTTCGGGCATTCTCATCGGCATCCTGATTTCGGCGCCAATGGGGCCGATTGGCATGCTTGTGATTCAGCGCACCCTCAACAAAGGGAGGCGACCGGCGCTGTTCACCGGAGTGGGAGCCGCCCTATCCGATTTGACCTACAGCCTGCTCACCGGGCTGGGGCTCTCGTTTGTGACCGATTTTATCCTTGCGAAACAGATGTTGCTGCAGATTGTGGGGAGCGTGGTCCTCATAGCCTTCGCATTCTATCTCTTTAAGAAAAATCCCACCCTGGCGCTGAAGAAACCCGATGAAGTGACCACCACTTATTGGAAAGATTTCGCAACCGGTTTTCTTTTCACCTTTGCCAATCCCCTCATCCTGTTCTTCATCATAGGCTTGTTCGCGCGCTTCAACTTTCTGCTGCCGGAGTTCCGCTATTATCACTACATATTGGGGTATGCCTCGATATTCGGCGGCGCATTGCTGTGGTGGTGGCTCATAACCTATTTCATCAACAAAGCCCGCGCACACTTCAACGTGAGGTCGCTGTGGATATTCAACAGAATTATCAGCGCCATTCTGCTCATAATGGCGTTAGTCGGATTATATAAAGGCATCGGAGGGTATCTGTCGCTATAATCAACAGCAGCCGAATGAATCCTCCCACTTTCACCTCATCCCGTTTCCCCAACAATTAACCTATCCTTAAAAACATGACTCAACCCCTGCATATACCCTACAACCCTACGCTCGACACACTGTCGCTTGAAGAAGTGGCCAACTCGCTCGAGGAAATAGGCTCGCGCTTCTCGGTTGAATCGCTCAACTGGCCCGAAGCGTTTCCCTACCGCCCGCTCACCATCATCACTGCCGCTCATTCGGGAAGCCATCTCTATCTCGACTTCTTCGTGCGGTGCAACTACCTGCGTGCGGTGAACTACACCGACAATTCGCCTGTGAGCGAGGATTCGTGTGTTGAATTCTATGTGTCGACCGGCAACTCAGCCGAAAGCTACCACGCATTTGAATTCAACTGCGTGGGCACAATAAACGCATCGGCATGCACAGCCCGAAAGGAGTGCACTCCGCTCCAGGCCGACCAACTGAGCCTTATCAGACGATATGCTTCGGTGGGCACACGCCCGTTTGAAGAGGTGGAGGGGTCGTTTATCTGGAACGTGGTTGTGGCAATTCCGCTCAACATGATTGGCGTGAACTACAACGGTGAACCTGTGGCTTTGCGCGGCAACTTCAACAAGTGCGCATCGGCAACTTCGCAGCCACACTATCTGAGCTGGGCACCCATCAACTCCCCCACACCCGATTTCCACCGCCCTGACTGCTTCGGCGAAATCATTCTTGACTAAAACTGCCGCTTGCTCCGGCACTATTGCATGCACGGGGCAACCAAAAGCCTTAACAATACCTACACATTAAAACACCATGGAGAAAACTTCGCTAACCCAAAACCGCGTGGTGAGATTCCTTGGAAAGAATCCGAAAACATTCACACGCAACGACATTATTGATTTCGTGGTTAAAAACGAAATCGAGATGGTCAACTTCATGTATCCCGCAGGCGACGGACGCCTAAAAACGCTCAACTTCGTTATAAACGACCTCGACTATCTCAACACAATCCTCACTTCGGGTGAACGTGTTGACGGATCGAGCCTCTTCTCATTCATCGAAGCGGGAAACAGCGACCTGTATGTAATTCCTCGTTACAGCACCGCGTTTCTTGATCCCTTTGCCGAAATTCCAACGCTCACAATGCTGTGCAGCTTCTTCGACAAGGAAGGTAAACCCTTGGCATCATCGCCCGAACAGACCTTGCGCAAGGCGTGTGAGGCTTTCAGGAAAACCACGGGGATGGAATTCGAGGCGATGGGAGAACTGGAATATTATGTAATCTCGCCCGACAACGGCATGTTCCCGGTCACCGACCAGCGCGGTTATCACGAATCGGCACCCTACGCCAAATTCAACGAATTCAGGGCGCAGTGCATGCAATATATCGCCCGCACAGGGGGACGCATAAAATATGGCCACTCCGAAGTGGGCAATTTCACCCTCGACGGCATGAACTACGAGCAGAACGAGATTGAGTTCCTGCCTGTGGCCGCCGAAGATGCCGCCGACCAGCTGATGCTTGCCAAATGGGTGATTCGCAACCTTGCCCTCAAAATGGGCTTCAACGTTACGTTCGCTCCGAAAATCACAACCGGCAAAGCCGGCTCGGGCCTGCATATCCACATGCGCCTCACCCGCAACGGCAAAAACATGATGCTCGACAGCGACAAAAAACTGAGCACCGAAGCACGCAAGCTCATTGCCGGCCTGATGGAGATGGCTCCGTCGCTCACGGCTTTCGGCAACCGCAACCCGACAAGCTATTTCCGACTCGTGCCGCATCAGGAAGCCCCCACGAGTGTGTGCTGGGGCGACCGCAACCGCTCAGTGCTTGTGAGAGTGCCTCTGGGATGGACTGCCCAAACCGACATGAGCGCCATTGCCAACCCGCAGGAAACAGCTTCGGAGTTTGACGCGTCGCAAAAACAAACGGTTGAAATCCGTTCGGCCGACGGCTCGGCCGATATCTACCTCCTCCTTGCCGGACTCGCCGTTGCAGCACGCCACGGCTTTGAGCTCGAGAATGCGATGGAGATTGCCGATGCCACTTACGTGAGCGTGAATATTCACGACGAAGCCAATGCCGCAAAAACAGCAGCGCTGAAGCAACTCCCGGCCAACTGCACCCAAAGCGCCGGGTGCCTTGCAGCCCAAAGAGCGCTCTATGAAGCCGCCGATGTGTTCCCATCCTCGATGATTTCAGGACTTATTAAAAACCTTGAAGCATTCAACGACAGTGAACTGTCGGAAAAAGCACGACGTGAGCCCTCATTGATGCGCAAACTCGTTGATGAGCATTTCCACTGCGGATAAGCACCTTACAGGCTCCACAACCCTTTTTGCCATGAATTTGCCGAAAACTTTTTCGCAAATTCATGGCAAAAAATTTTGCAGGAAATAAAAAAGTCACTACCTTTGCAGTGTTGAAACAACGAGCCGCAGCGGCGGCACACTAACGGCGATTTAGTGTAGTGGCCTAGCACGCCACCCTCTCACGGTGGAGACCCGGGTTCGATTCCCGGATTCGCTACGAAAGAGCTACCGAAACGGTAGCTCTTTTTCTTTGTATATCAGCGAGTTACACCCCATCCGGGCACCCGGAAAAACACCATGTGTATCACAAAAACTTGCATTAATTTTCATTGATTTGCTTTCATGTGATACAAATGTGATACACTCTGTGCTACACTTCACCCCGAAACGGCCTCACACGCCTTGCAGGGCACGTGCCACGAGGTTCATTTTTATCGCGAAAAAGCGAAAAAAACCGATTTTAACGTGTGATACAAATGTGATACACTGTGTGATACACTTTAACACACTGGCATTCACGTTATTTAAAAAGCTCCCAACTTTTTTATCTTCGTTATTCTCCGTTACAAAAAAAGAGACACGCCCAAAGTTGTTAATAAACTTCGGGCGTGTCGCTTTAAATAAGGCGCACTGCCTTTAGAATTTACAGGGGCTCGAGAATGGCGGTCAGTCGCTGAGTTGGAGCCTGTTACATGGTCGGAACCAATTGGTGTGGAAGGCTATCAATTGGAATCGGTGTTGAGCACGGGCTGGGCCGGTTCGTCGCTGCAGAGAACCACCAGAAGGTTGCCGACGAGCTGAGCGCGGCGAGAGTCATCAAACTTTGCCACGTTACCCTCTTCAATTCGGTCGATTGCCATTTTCACCATGCTGACAGCACCCTCCACAATTTTTTCGCGCGCGGAGATTATGGCAGATGCCTGCTGACGGCGCAACATCACGGCTGCGATTTCAGGTGCGTAGGCAAGATAGTTCAAGCGTGCCTCAACAACCTCCATACCGGCAATTGCCAGGCGCTCGTTGATTTTTCGTTCGAGCAGCTCATTAATCTCATCACCACCATCGCGCAAAGTGAGCTCATCGCAGTCGGTGCCGGTGTGGTCGTAGGCAAAATGGCCCGTTACCTCACGCAGGGCGGCATCGCTCTGAATGCGCACGAAGCGTTCGAGGGCTGCAGTGCTCACCCCTCCCCCAATGGTGTTAGTAAGTGATTGGGAGTCGATATCAAACACTGCACGGTAGGTATCCTTGATTTTCCAAACCAGCACCATGCCGATAAGCACCGGGTTACCGATTTTGTCGTTAACCTTTATGGGCTGAATATCCATATTGCTGACGCGGAGCGAGAGTTTTTTGCGCGAAACAAACGGGTTTACCCAATAGTAGCCCGTTTCGCGGCATGTACCCTTATATTTTCCGAAGAAAATCATCACGCGCGCCTCGTTAGGCTCCTGAGTGAAATAGCCGATGCAACCTACAACAAAGAGAATTGCACACACAATGGTTACGGGCACTGCTATTTCAGGCGCTGTGTCGATGTAGTTGGCCAGCACAAAAATAACAATTGCCGGAATCAAGATGAATGTGAAAAACAACATCGTAAAACCCGAAACGCGCAGTCCGTTAAAAGGATGCTCCTTAAGTTCAAGGCGTGTTCCGGGGTCATCAACCTTTAGATTAGTCATAAAGCTTAATTTTTATTTGTGTAATTCTGTTACAATTAATTTATCAAAGATAAAAAAATTTCAATTAATCTCCAACAATAGTCTGTTTCAAAGTAAAAATTTACTCAGTTTTAAACAGCCTCTTAGATGAAATCTCAAATCGGCTATGCCGCTCTTCTGCACGCATAGAACTGTGTAAGCACGTTCCAAATGTCAAAATTATCAAAATTTTATTATCATTTTGCTTGCACAAACCAAACTTTGCCATTACCTTTGCCAGCGAATCAAGACAAAACGCGACATAGGGTTTAATCAACCTACATAAAACCGCACCAAGTGGCATTTAAAGACAAACCGCCACCCGATTGTTTTCTAAGATTTCTCTTCATCTGATTTAATATTCCCGGGTGGAGGAGACTATTGGTTAGCCTCCTCCACCATTTTTTTTGCTGAATGAATCTTTGACACATATTGCACATTTAAGGTTCATTTGTGCAAGCCCATCGGCGTTTGCGACTACAAATACCACACAAAATCATGACCTATTTCTGCATAATCCAAACCCGTTAAAATAATTACGGCTAAAAAAAAGAACAAAAGACCACTATCCATGACCTATTTTTAAGTTATTTTTCTACCCGAATATAATGGTGATTCGCAAAAATTTTCAGATATTTGCAAAAAATCAATCTTACGGTTTATGAAGCGAATCAGTTCCTTTCCCGAGATGGTGCAACATCTGGCTCAGGCCGATGAGAGAAAACGCCTCGCAGTGGTTTGCCCCTATGACGAAGAGACGGTTGGTGCGGCACAAAAAGCACTTGACAACAACTTCGCCGACCTTATAATGATTGGTGATGAACGACTGAGTGAAACACTGCCATCTGCACTTGTCGCATCGCCAAGAGTCACAATCGTAAATGCCGCCACTCCCGATGAGGCGGCCGCCACAGCGGTGGCACTTGTGAAAGAGGGGAAAGCCGACATTCTGATGAAAGGACTGATCAACACCGACAACTTTCTGCGTGCAATCCTCAACAAGGAGCACGGTTTGCTTGAACCGGGGAAGCTGCTCACCCATCTGTCGGTTGCCCAGGCTCCGGCCTATCCCAAACTGCTGTTTTTTTCGGATGTTGCGGTTATTCCCTACCCCACTCTGGCGCAGCGTGTTGAGATGATTAAATATGATGTGGCCACATGCCGCAAATTCGGTATCGACTCCCCCAAAGTGGCGTTGATTCATTTCACCGAGAAGGTCAACCCGAAATTCCCCAACTCGGTTGACTACACCGAGCTCATCAAAATGGCCGGCGAAGGTGAATTCGGCGATGTTGAGATGGCCGGCCCGATGGATGTGAAAACCGCATGCGACCACCACAGCGCAGCCGTGAAAGGGTTGACATCGGATGTGTGCGGCGATGCCGACCTCCTCATCTTCCCCAACATCGAATCGGGCAACACATTCTACAAAACAATTACATTCTTTGGCAAAGCCGACATTGCCGGCATTCTGCAGGGTCCGATATGCCCCGTTATCCTGTCGTCGCGCAGCGATTCGGCAGAATCAAAATTCCTGAGCATCGCTCTTGCATGCCTTAACGCATGAGCCTGCCGCATTACCAACACAAACCTTCCGCTCACTGAACACCAATGAAAATCCTTGCAATAAATCCGGGGTCAACCTCCACCAAAATGGCTGTGTTTGAAAACGACAAGCCCGTTTTCACCCTCACTCTCCGCCACAGCGTTGAAGATTTGGAACCTTTTCCCAAGGTTATTGACCAATTTGATTTCAGAAAGCACCTGATTTTGAATGCCCTTGCCGAAAACGGCATCCCATTTGAATTTGATGCCGTAATTGGCCGCGGAGGGCTTCTGCGTCCCATTCCCGGCGGCGTGTATGAAGTTAACGACGCTATGGTGGCCGACATCCGCAAAGTGCGCCGAAGCCATGCTTGCAATCTCGGTTGCCTCATCGCCCGCGATTTGGCCGACGAACTGGGCTGCAAGGCTTTCATCGCCGACCCCGGAGTTGTTGACGAGCTTGATGAGGTGGCACGTGTGACAGGCTCGCCGCTTATGCCCCGCGTCACCACATGGCATGCCCTGAACCAGCGCGCCATCGGCCGCCGTTTTGCAGCTATGCAAACCGAGTTGCACCCCGAAAAACCGGTGAAATATGAAGATCTCAATCTGATTATATGCCATCTCGGAGGTGGAATTTCAGTCGGTGCCCACAAAAACGGCAAAGCAGTGGATGTGAACAACGCATTCGACGGTGAAGGCCCCTTCTCACCCGAACGCGCCGGCACATTGCCTTCGGGCTCGCTCATCGACCTTTGCTATTCGGGGCGCTACACCAAAGATGAACTAAAGAAACGAATCAGCGGGAAAGCCGGACTTGCCGCCCACTTGGGCTCAACCCACATCCCCGAAATCATCGAGCGTATTGAAAACGGCGATGACTACGCACGGCTGGTTCTCGACGCGATGATTTACCAGATAGCAAAACACATTGCGGCCCTCACCCCGGTGTTCCACGGGAAAGTTGACGCGATTCTCATCACCGGAGGCATCGCCCATTCCGACTATGTGGTGTCGCGGTTGGTTGAGCGCATCGATTTCATTGCTCCCGTTCACATATTCCCCGGCGAGGATGAGCTTGAGGCATTGGCAATGAATGCGTTGGGGGCTCTCAACGGAGATCTCGAGGTGCAGACCTACACGCAAAAAAAAACTTCACACATAACGGTTGAGCCGCAACTCAACTAAAAAGAGGGTGTGTCATAACGGCCCGTCCGGGTCGTCGCTTGAGGGATTCGGTCTCGGTCACGTACTTCAGTACGCTCCCATCGACCTCACCCACAAGCTCCTATCGGCCGAACCATTCTGACAGCACCCTCGCCATCAGGTTGAAACAATTACGTGTGTCAAAATTTAAAGATTTTGACACACTTGATTTTAATACTAAAGTAATAAATATGTCGATTTTACCGCACCCTGAACTTATCACCAAGATTGTTGGCATAGGCCGCGACAAAACGTCATTCTCACTCTACCGCATGGCCATTCTGTCGATGATGGCAGGAGCATTCGTGTCGATGGGTGGCATCCTGTCGATTGCAGTGGGATATGGATTCCCCGAAATTACGGCAGCCAATCCGGGGTTACAGAAACTTCTCAGCGGACTCATGTTCCCGGTTGGATTATTCCTGATAGTGCTTTTCGGAGGGGAACTTTTCACAGGCAACAACGCAGTGCTAATCCCCGCCTGCAGCCACCGGCATTACGGCCCACTAACAGTGCTGAAAAACTGGGTTATTGTATGGTGCTTCAATTTCGCGGGAGCTTTGATTTTCACCTATCTGTTTGTCTACCTGAGCGGTTTGACTGCCAACGAACCTTATAAAAGCGCCATCATAACAATAGCTCAGAACAAAGCCGCTCTACCGCTTATCCCGGCAATATGCAAAGGGATTGCAGCCAACTGGTGTGTTTGTCTGGCTGTGTGGCTGTGTCTGATGGTTAATTCACTCCCGGCAAAAATGATTGCATGCTGGATTCCGGTGGGAGCATTCGTTGTGCTAGGCTATGAACACTGCATCGCAAATATGTTCTTCATCCCCGCGGGAATGCTTGAAGGTGCCAATGTGACTGTCGGAGATATGTTCCATAATCTTATTCCCGTCACGATAGGCAATATAATCGGTGGCGCCATGCTTGTGGGAATGCTTTTCAACCACCTGCATGCGCCTCAGAACAACAAGGAATAATCCGCGGCCTAAGCCATAGTCTATCTTATGTCGAGCATCTTGTGGGTTTGCAACGACAAGCGCCAAACAGGATGCGACAGGATGTAATCGACCGTGGCTGACACGATTTCGCGGTTGCGGCAAGGGTCGCCACAGTCGCACGGCTGAAGGAAAGAGTTCCCTTTCAGCGCCCCCTCGATCAACCGCTCATAAGCGGTGACGTCGCACCCCGCACCATGAAACAGCACTTTGAGCTCATCAATGCGCTGCAACTGAAGTGGAACTCCTTTGGGTGAGCAGGTTATCCAGTCAATAAAAGAATAGAGGTCGGACGGGAGCGCCACCGACCCGTTGGTTTCAATCTGCACGAAAAAGCCGGCATTTTTCAATGCCGCGAGCAATTCGCCGTTAATCTGCATGGTGGGTTCCCCACCGGTGATAACAATGTGCTTGACTCCGAAACGGGTTACAGCCGAAAGAATGTCGGCCACGCTCATTTCAACACCATTTTCGTGAGCGGTGTCGCAGAAAGAACAACGGAGATTGCAACCGCTGAGGCGCAGAAACACTGCCGGTGTGCCGGTCCATCGCCCTTCCCCCTGAAGCGAGCAAAAAATTTCATTAACCTTCATAGCTCACATCATAAACCGGGAATAATAAAACCGGCAACCGCTGCATCGTCGATATATGTGGCAGTGTTACCCTCCGACTCCTGCACATCGGCCCGGTAGCATTGTGGGATGGACTCCGTTATCCATCGGGCAATATTTTCGGCAGTGGGATTGAACGGAAGCAACTCATTGAAATCACCGTGATCGAGATAGCCGTGAATGCGCTCCTTGATGCTTGTGAAATCACACACCATCCCGTCGGCGTTAAGCTCCGCTGCCGCACAATACACCGTAACCATCCAATTGTGACCATGCCGACGGCTGCATTTGCTCGGGTAAGATAACTCAAGCCGGTGACACCCGGCAATTTCCATTCGTTTTTTTACGTAATACATATTAAGACGGCCGCACCATAATGGCAGCCAATTTTAGCGCGTTTGTAAAAGTTGTCGGAACCGACATTAAATCTTCGGGGCAGCCTCTGAGATGGCAAAACTTCCCAAAGGCCTGCAAAATTACAAAAAGATAGGCTTAAAAAAACATTCTCCAGCAACTGTTTTTCACAGATTATTTGCGGTGAAATTAACTCAAAGCTGCCTACGGCCAACTCCCGCTATTTTTTTCGTCGGAAATACTTCCGTATATTTGCAGCCGTAAAAACGCCGGGGACCCGGCGTTTTAAATCCGCACTCCTTATGACCAGCTACCTGCAGATTGAAAACCTCACCAAAAGCTACGGCGACCGCATGCTGTTTGCCGACGTTACATTCGGAATCAACGAAGGTGACAAAATAGGATTAATAGCCAAAAACGGCATGGGCAAAACCACGCTGTTGCGTTGCATCGCAGGGATGGAAAGCTACGACAGCGGAGCGGTGGTGTTCCGCAGCGACATAAAAGTGGGATTCCTCGAACAGTTGCCACAGCTCGACGGCTCGTTGAGTGTTCTCGACACCTGCCTTGCCGACAGCGGCAAAACCGTTGATGCCATCAAAGCCTATGAAGCTGCCGTGGCAACCGGCAATGCCGATGCCATCGCCGCAGCCGGCGAGCAGATGGATGCCACCGGTGGTTGGGACTATGAGGACCGCCTTAAACAGATGCTTTCACAGTTAGGCATCACCGACACCACCCAGAAAGTGGCGGAATTATCGGGCGGTCAGAAAAAGCGTGTGGCATTGGCGAAAATAATTCTCGATGAGCCCGACCTCATTTTGCTCGACGAGCCCACCAACCACCTCGACATAGAAACAATCGAATGGCTCGAAAATTATCTGTCGCGCTCGCGCGTCACACTGCTCATGGTGACCCACGACCGATATTTCCTCGACCGCGTGTGCGACAAGATTATTGAAATTGACCGTTCGAGCATATTCTGTTACGAGGGGAACTATAACAATTATCTGCGCCGGCGCCGCGAACGCATCGAAGCCATGACAGCCGAATTGGCCAAGGTGAAAAACACCTTGCGTCGCGAGCAGGAATGGATGAACCGCCAGCCGCAGGCGCGAGCAGGGAAAGCAAAATTCAGAATCGACGCTTACCACGACCTGAAACGCCGTGCAGCAATAGATTTGCGCGAGCGCAATGTTGAACTTGGCGTGAAATCGTCGTATATCGGTTCAAAAATTTTCGAAGCCTCCCACATCTCAAAACGATTTGGCGAGAAAACAATTCTCAATGATTTCAACTATGTGTTCTCCCGCTATGAGAAAGTAGGCATCATCGGCAAAAACGGTGTGGGGAAATCCACCTTCATAAAAATGCTGATCGGTGCCGAGCCAACCGACAGTGGCACATGGGAAATCGGGGAAACGGTGAAGTTTGGCTACTACAATCAGGATGGCATGAGTTTCGACCCGTCGAAAAAAGTTATCGACGCCATCACCGAGCTCGCCGAGGATATTGTGCTCAACGACGGAGCGCAACGGCTGTCGCCTTCGCAATTCCTGCAAAAATTTCTCTTCACCCCCGCCGACCAGCAAAAACTCATTGCAAAACTCAGCGGCGGCGAACGGAGCCGACTCTACCTCGCTTCCGTGCTGATGCAATCGCCCAACTTTCTTATTCTCGACGAGCCGACCAACGACCTCGACATTGTCACACTCGGTCTCCTTGAGGAATATCTCGCCGACTTCAAAGGTTGCCTCATTGTAATTACCCACGACCGTTACTTCCTCGACAACATCGTTGATCACCTTTTCGTGCTGGAGGGGGACGG
Source organism: uncultured Muribaculaceae bacterium (assembly GCA_910586565.1). Taxonomy (GTDB): domain Bacteria; phylum Bacteroidota; class Bacteroidia; order Bacteroidales; family Muribaculaceae; genus UBA7173. The sequence continues at coordinate 96,735 of CAJUIT010000004.1, forward strand.
CGTTGTGAAAGATTTCCCCGGAAACTACACCGAATATCACCAATGGAAAGAGGAAATCGAGGAGCAGCAGAAACGGGAAGCTGAAGCACGGAAAACCAACGAAAAGCCGGCGCAGGCCAACAAGCCCGTTAACCGCAAGCCGGAAAAACTCACATTCAAGGAAAAGAAAGAGTTTGAGGCGCTGACAGCTGAAATCGACGAGCTGAATGCCGAGCGTGAAGCGCTGGAAAACGAATTCAACAGCGGAGAGGCCGTTGCCGACATTGAAGCGAAATCGAAGCGCTACACCGTTGTAAAAGATTTGCTTGATGAGAAAGAGATGCGCTGGCTCGAACTTTCGGAAAAATCATGAATCGAGCGACCACGGAAAACGCACCAATGTGGCATCGCGGTAGAGCGCATAGTCGGCATTAATCAACGGAGAGCCTGTAGTGACGGTTATCACCGCCGTGCGCACCTGTGAGTCAACACCCGCGGCTGCGATTGCTTTTACCACCGATGCAAGAGTTACCCCGCTGTCAACAGCATCATCAATAATGAGAAGTTTGCGCGGTTTTTCGCACAGATAGTCCACCAAGATGCCCGGCAATTCAACATGCTTGAGATGCGAGGAGGAAAAACGCCGCTTAACTTCATATATGCGCGACTCTGCAATCCGCAGCAAATCGGCCGTCCATCGCGGAAGCGCACCCACCACTTTGGAGAGCCGACGTTTTTTAACATCTGTGCCAGTGCGGCGGCAATCAACCTCGAAACACTCGTTATGGCGTGGATTCCCATCCATGAAAGCGCGGGCAACATACACCCCTCCCGATGCAATGGCAACCACTGCATCGTAGTCGAACCCGTCGGCAGCAACAAGCTCACGCAATTCCACACATTTGCGGGAAAACAAGGCATTGTCAAGAGTAAGCACTTTCATAAACAGTAGATGTTGGTTTCTGTTCTGAATTATGTGGCTATCTATCAATTTTAATCATATGCCACACTATTCCCCTCAAATATAAAACGGCGCGCAGCGCCGCATTATTGCCTTGCAAACCGATGCCGGAATGCATCAGTGATCCGCAAAAAAATAGAATCACCCCCGCGAACAAGGGTGATTCCATCTAAACAGTCAGACAGACTGTGTTGTATCGTTGTGCATACGCACCTTAGAACAAGCTTCGGCGTTTATTCCTTTGCTTTAATCATGCCGGTGACAACCTTCGATGTGGGAGCATCATCAGGTGCCTCGGGCTGAGCCTCAACAATGTTGACATAATATTGGATGTAGCCCCAGCAGATGGGATAATCGACAACATAGATTGGCATCTGCGCCTGCAGAAGGTGACGGCCAACAGGTTGGTCGGAGGTGTCGAGATTCAACTCAAACGGCTGGGTGATGTTGGTGCCGATGAGGTAGTGGTCCCAATAATATGACACAGCACCCAATGCAGCCTCCTTGTCGGTGTGGTTGACAAGTGTGAGCGCATCGATTTTCAGCACATCGCCCTGCGTGACGTAAATTTCATCTCCCTCGAAAACTCCGCCCGAAATGGTTGCCTGAATGCCCACGTTGGGGAGGCGGTCATCATCGTCGTCATCACAAGCCACTGCCACGAAAGTGAGCGGCAACAGCAGCATCAGATAATAAAAATACTTCTTCATAACCCCTGTTGAATTTTGGAAAAAGCCTGCCGGAGGCATTGCAGTCAGCCCCGGCAGGCTTCCGGTTAATTATAAATTGATTGAATTCGGTGTAAAATCAAGGTTAATTCTTGAATACCAGACTGTCGCCGTCGGCATCAATTATGATGGGCTTATCCTTATCGACTGTCTGAGCAAGAATATCTTTCGACAACCGGTTAAGAACCTGACGGTGGATAACCCTTTTGACGGGACGGGCACCGAATTCAGGGTCGAAACCTTCTTCGGCGAGGAATTTGAGTGCCGCAGGGGTAACCTCAAGCGTGATGCCGTTCACAGCCAGCATTTTCTTAACGCTCTTAACCTGCAGGCCCACAATCTCCTCAATCTCACGCTCATTGAGCGGGGTGAACATAATGGTTTCATCAATACGGTTGAGGAACTCGGGACGAATCGTTTGCTTGAGCATGTCAAGAACCTCCTGCTTGGTTTTCTCCACGGTCTCCTCCTTGTTCTCAGGGGTCATCTTTGCGAAATTATCGCGGATAACCGACGAACCCATGTTGGAGGTCATGATGATGATGGTGTTCTTGAAATTGACCATGCGCCCCTTGTTATCGGTGAGACGACCATCGTCGAGCACCTGCAACAGGATGTTGAACACATCGGGGTGAGCCTTCTCTATTTCATCGAAAAGCACAACCGAATAGGGTTTACGCCTTACGGCCTCGGTGAGCTGGCCACCTTCATCGTAACCGACATATCCCGGAGGCGCTCCGACCAAACGTGAGACGGCATGCTTCTCCTGATACTCGCTCATGTCGATTCGGGTCATCATGTTCTCATCGTCGAACAGATATTCGGCCAAAGCCTTGGCAAGCTCCGTCTTACCGACACCCGTAGTGCCGAGGAAGATGAACGAACCGATAGGTCGACGGGGATCATTAAGTCCGGCACGGCTTCGGCGAACGGCATCGGCTATGGCACGGATTGCCTCATCCTGACCCACAACTCTGTCGTGAAGTTCTTCCTCAAGATGGAGAAGTTTCTCTTTCTCGCTCTGAACCATTTTGTTGACAGGGATTCCGGTCCACCTCGACACCACATCGGCGATATCTTCGGCGTCGACCTCCTCCTTGATGAGAGCCTTTTCGCCCTGCATCATTTTGAGCTGTTCCTGAATCTGAGCATTTTCAGATTCTTTCTGCTGTACTTTCGAATAGCGGATTTCAGCAACCTTGGCATAGTCGCCCTCGCGTTCAGCCTTTTCGGCGTCGAAGTTGAGCTGCTCAATGTCAATTTTGTTTTGCTGCACCTTGTCGATAAGCTCCTTCTCAGCTTTCCATTTGGCCGTGAATTCCTTCTCGTCCTCACGGAGCTGGGCAAGGTCTTTCTCAAGCTCGCGCACCTTTTCCTTGTCGCCCTCGCGCTTGATAGCCTCACGCTCAATTTCTTTCTGGGCAATCATTCGCGAAATCTCATCAAGAGCCTGCGGCACCGAATCAATTTCAAGGCGCAGTTTCGAAGCGGCCTCATCAACAAGGTCAATAGCCTTGTCGGGGAGGAAACGATCGGTGATATAACGTTCCGACAGTTGCACCGCTGCGATAATCGCCTCATCACGGATGCGCACCTTGTGGTGGTTTTCGTAGCGCTCTTTCAAGCCGCGCAGAATGGCGATGGCACTCATCTCGTCAGGTTCGTTGACCATCACTTTCTGGAAGCGGCGCTCCAGAGCCTTATCTTTTTCAAAATATTTCTGATATTCATCGAGCGTTGTCGCACCGATGCTGCGGAGTTCGCCACGGGCCAATGCAGGCTTCAGAATGTTGGCGGCATCCATAGCACCCTCACCTTTACCGGCGCCTACAAGAGTGTGGATTTCATCAATAAAGAGGATAATCTCGCCATCGCTCTGCGTAACTTCATTCACAATGGCTTTCAACCTCTCCTCAAACTCTCCTTTATATTTAGCACCGGCAACCAGGGCCCCCATGTCGAGCGAGAAAATCTGCTTTGTGCGCAGGTTCTCAGGCACGTCGCCACGAACAATTCTCTGTGCAAGCCCCTCGGCGATGGCAGTCTTACCGGTACCCGGTTCGCCAATCAGCATGGGGTTGTTCTTTGTTCGGCGGCTCAGAATCTGAAGCACACGGCGAATCTCGTCATCGCGACCGATAACGGGGTCGAGTTTTCCCGACCGCGCCCTCTCATTGAGGTTGATGGCATACTTGTTGAGGGAATTATATGTTTCCTCAGCGCTTTGGTCGGTAGCCTTCTTTCCCTTGCGGAGCTCATCGATGGCGCTCTGCAATTCCTTCTCGCTCAATCCGGCATCCTTGAGAATGGTTGAGGCTGCCGAATTAATCTGGAACAGAGCCATGAGCATGGCTTCGAGAGTGACATACTCGTCGCCCTGCTTTTTAGCAATGTCGAGCGACTTCTGCAACACGTCGTTGGATGTGCGGCTCAGATAAGGCTCACCACCTGAAACCTTGGGCAAGGAGGCAATCTCACGGTCAACCTGACCGGTTACAACTGCCATATTGGCACCAATTTTCTGGAAAATGAACTTCACGAGCGACTCACCTTCCGAGATAATCCCTTTGAGCAGGTGCACCGGTTCAATTTGCTGCTGTCCCGCGTTGCGGGTGTATTCGAGCGCTTTTTGAATCGCTTCCTGCGACTTAATAGTGAAACTATTGAAATTCATATAAATAGCTGTTATTTAATTCAAGTTATACAAACTGTGGATTTTTCGTTTCCGTTATATACTTATCAACAAACCTCATGCCATAATGTTTTTGGCAATTTCACATTCGCTTGAAGAATTTAAGAACTTGTTTGCGAATAAACAGTTTGCGAATAAACCCGCGTTTCGTTAACTTTGCATTTATATATTTCCGACCCGATTATTCAGACACTGATAAGCCCATGAGACTGTTCAGTTGCCTGTCGGGGCAGGCAAACTTAAAGGAATAGCAATGAATTTCATATCCAAACCGGCATTGGCAGTTGTCATGGCAGCAGCGCTCGTCGCCCCCGCCATGTCGGCCCAGAGTGTCGAGAACCAATATTTCCCCTACCCCGTGGTGCCCGACAACCTCACCACACTTACAGAACGTTCCAACTTCTTTCTCGAAAACTTCTGGAACCGCTGCAATTTCAAGACCGCATTTTCCTCGATGAAGAAAATGGAGAAATCGTTCAACGACTTCACCACATTCATGCCCTACGCCGACGCCGCAACAGTTCACACCTCAATCGAAAAACTCATCAAATCGGTTGAAAAGAACCCCAAGCAACTGCTGGCTATTGCCGAAATGGCAGAAGGAGCGCTCTATTCCGACACGGCATCGGTTGTGTGCGACGAATGCTATCTCCCCTTCGCTCAGGCTGTGGCATCGAACAAAAAGATATCAAAAGCCGAAAAAGCGCGGTTTGAATATCAGGCACGGGCATTGGCCGGGTCGCAGGTTGGGATGGAAGCACCCGACTTCACCTATATAACCCCCGACGGAGCCACGGGGAAACTCAGCGACATAGCTGCCGGAGCATACGTGTTGCTGTTCATCAACGACCCCGACTGCGATGAATGCGAACTGGCCCGTGTGCGACTCGCAGCCGACCCTAATCTCAACGATTTTATAAACAAGAATCTCATAAAGGTTGTGAGTATCTACCCCAACGAGCCCAACGATGAATGGCGGGGAAAGACCGACACCTACAACAAACAATGGCTTGTGGGTGCATGCGCCAACATCGACGAGCTCTACGACATGCGCCGTCCGCCGGTAATCTACTACCTTAACGGCAAGCATGAGATTCTATCCAAAACTTTCAACATCGACAACCTGCTTGAGGCATTCCGGGTGGTCAACAACAAGATGGCAGCGAAAGCCGCAAACAACAACTGATTTTTCAGATGAAGATTGCTGTATTGATTTCAGGAGGAGTTGACAGCGCCGTTGCGGTGCACCGTCTGCTTGAGCAGGGACATGATCTGCACCTGTTCTACATCCGCATCGGCATGGATAACGACGAGGGGGATTGCTCGGCTGAAGAAGACATCGAGATGTGCCGCTTCATAGCCGCACGCTACAATCTGCCGTTCGATGTGGTGTCGCTTCACAACGAGTATTGGGAGAATGTGATGGAATATGCGTTGCACACCGTGAAGGAGGGATTGACACCCAACCCCGACATAATGTGCAACAAGATGATAAAATTCGGTTTTTTCGAGGAGCGCTGGGGACATGTGTTCGACAAAACAGCCACCGGCCACTACGCTTCCACCACCGAGAAGAACGGCAAGGTGTGGCTTGCCACTGCTGTCGACCCGGTGAAAGACCAAACCGACTTCCTGGCACGAATCTCCTACAAACAGCTCAGCCATCTGATGTTCCCCATCGGCGACATACCCAAATCGCAGGTGAGGGAAATTGCCGTTGCCACACGCATGCCCAACGCCTACCGCAAGGATAGCCAGGGCATCTGTTTCCTCGGCAAAATAAACTATAACGACTTCATTCGCCGTCATCTCGGCGAAAAGAAAGGAGCCATCATTGAAATCGAGACCGGCAGGAAACTCGGTGAGCACAACGGCTACTGGTTCCACACTATCGGCCAGCGTAAAGGGCTCGGTCTGAGCGGCGGCCCGTGGTATGTGGTGAAAAAAAACATCCACGACAACGTTATATATGTAAGCCACGGCTACGACTGCGAAAAACAATATGGCAATGTAGTTCACCTTGATGAGATGCACTTCATCACCGAGAACCCCTGGCCCGATAAAACAACTGTGGAAATAGCTTTCAAAAACAGGCATGCGCCCAATTTCACCAAAGCCACACTCACACACATCGCCGATAAGGAATATGTTGTGGAGGCGGCCGAGAAGATTCAGGGAATCGCTCCCGGGCAGTTTGGTGTCATATATGACAAAGATGCCAAGATATGCTATGGAAGCGGCATAATAACAGGCCGTCAGGTCGAGATGTAACACAAACGATTCAGCCATGTCAGCAACAGACCATAATAATCCGACACACGGCAACGGCCGAATTCGCCTGAGAGTGCTCGGAATCTCCTATAGCCAGATTCAATCGGGAGCTTACGCGCTGATTCTTGCCCAAACCGATGGACCCTACCGCATTCCGGTGGTGGTTGGAGCGGCCGAAGCACAATCCATCGCCATAAAAATGGAGGGGATAATTCCGCCCCGCCCCATGACCCACGACCTTTTCGCCTCACTTGCCCACGCTTTCGGCATTGAGCTGAAAGATGTGTTCATTCACAAGTTTGAGGATGGTATATTCTCATCGGAACTAACCTTTGAAGATAAAAACGGTGTGGAGGTCAGCCTTGATGCACGCACGTCGGATGCCATTGCCATCGCCATGCGCACCAACACACCTATATTCACCACCCCCGAGATTCTGGAAGAAACCGGCTTTATAATGGAAATTCAGGATGCTTCAGGGAAAGAGGGTGAAAATGAAGCTGATGCAACCGCCACAGGCAGTGACACCCCTGAAACCAAATCACGCCAGGAACTCGAAAAGATGATGCAGGAGCACATCGACAACGAGGAATATGAAGAGGCCGCCAGAATCAAACGCATACTTGATTCACTGCCCGACACACCGGAATTATAATACCGATAACCACGAACAAACATAAAACACTACAATACACATGAAAACTGTTAAAATTCGCCTTTCGGTGATGAACTTCCTCGAGTTCGCAGTGTGGGGTGCCTACCTCACCTGTATGGGGAACTACCTCGGCCGAGTTGGAATGGGAAACGAAATTTCCTGGTTCTATGCAATTCAGGGAATCGTGTCAATCTTCATGCCCACAATCATGGGTATCGTCGCCGACAAATTTATCCAACCGCAACGGTTGCTCGGTCTGTGCCATTTCATGGCAGGCATCTCAATGGTGGCACTGTTCTATCTCGGACTTACGAACCCGATGCCCGACAAAACCGTTTTCATAACCATCTACACCATAAGTGTGGCGTTCTACATGCCCACTTTGGCGCTCTCCAACACAACGGCATTCACAATTCTCAAAGACAACAACCTTGACACGGTTAAAGACTTCCCGCCGATACGTGTTCTCGGCACAGTCGGTTTTATCATCACCATGTGGATTGTGAACTGCGCCACATTCAATAACGGCGAGCTGGGCTTTACATTCGGCCAAAGTGAATTCAAGTTCCAGTACACCTACATGCAGTTCCTCGTTTCGGGTGTGCTTAGCCTTCTGCTTTTCATCTATTGCTTCACCCTGCCGCAATGCAAACTCACCCGCAAGGAGCAGCAGTCGCTCACCGAGCAGCTCGGGCTTAACGCATTCAAACTGTTCAAGCAGCGCAAGATGGCTCTGTTCTTCATCTTCTCCATGCTTCTGGGCATGTCGCTTCAGGTGACCAACGGTTTCGCCGGACCGTTCCTCACAAGCTTCAAGAGCAGTCCCATTGCTGAAATCGCCGATAGTTTCGCCGCCAATAATGCCACGATGCTTGTGTCGGTGTCGCAAGTGAGCGAGGCTCTGTGCATTCTGCTCATCCCCTTCTTCCTGAAACGCTTCGGCATCAAAACCGTGATGCTTATGGCCATGACAGCATGGGTTCTCCGTTTCGGTCTGTTTGGCGTCGGCTCGCCCGATTTCCCCGGCGTTACACTGTTCTTCCTCTCCTGCATCGTTTACGGCGTAGCGTTCGACTTTTTCAATGTGTCGGGCGGTCTTTATGTCGACCAGGAGTGCGACCCATCCACTAAAGCCTCGGCACAAGGATTGTTCATGCTCATGACCAACGGCCTCGGTGCCACAATCGGCACTCTGTCTGCCGGAGCCGTAGTGAACCATTTCTGCAAATGGGAAAACGGAGTGCTTGTTGGCGACTGGACAACCACATGGCTCATTTTCGCAGGCTATGCCCTTGTTGTGGCAGTGCTGTTCATGCTGGTTTTCCGTGACCCGGCAAAATCCGGCAAAACAAAAATGTCGGTCGACACAGCCACGGAATATGGCAACGATCCCGACGGTTTCACAAACTGAAATTTCTATAATATAAACAAGTGATACAGTTCTTTGCCCCCGACATAGAATCGACATTGACCTTGCCCGAGAGCGATTCCCAACACTGCGTTAAAGTGTTGAGGAAGGTTCCCGGCGACATAATCGAGGTTGTTGACGGAAAAGGCAACCGGTTCACATGCCGGTTGCTCGAAGCCCATTCCAAACATGCGCGGGTTGAAATTGTGGGACGCGAAAGTCTCCCGCCGTTCTGGCCCAACCGAATTGCCATAGGAGTTGCACCCACCAAGCATCTCGACCGCATGGAATGGCTCACCGAAAAGCTCACCGAAATTGGAGTGAACTCAATCACCCCGCTGCTGTGCCGATGGTCGGAACGGAAAGACATCAAAACCGTGCGGCTCGAAAAGATTGCCGTTTCGGCAATGAAACAAAGTTTGAAAGCTGTGTGCCCCGAGATTTCTCCCATCACACCGTTCAAACGTTTTGTCGACTCGGTAAAGGACTATCCTCAAAAATTCATCGCCCACTGCGACGACAACCAACCACGGCAACTTCTGTCGCAACTCTACCGCCCAGACATCGACACGGTGATAATTATCGGCCCTGAGGGGGATTTCTCCCCCGAGGAGATTGCCGCCGCTGTGGATGCCGGTTTTGTCGCCGTATCGCTTGGCGATGCGCGGCTGCGCACCGAGACCGCCGCACTCGTGGCATGCGACACCTGCCACATCATCAACCAGTTGCATCAACATTAATCGACTTATGGATTATAGTAATATAACCGACTATCTCGCATCATCAACGACAGGCAATTTCTTTCTGCTTGCCGGGCCATGCGTTATTGAAGGTGAGGAGATGGCGCTCGACATTGCCGAGCGCGTGGCATCTCTCACATCAGCCTTGGCGATTCCCTATGTGTTCAAAGGGAGCTATCGCAAGGCCAACCGTTCACGCATCGACTCATTCACCGGAATAGGCGACGAGAAAGCGCTGAAAATACTGCGGAAAGTGCGCGAAACATTCGGCATTCCCGTTGTCACCGACATCCACACCGCTGAAGAAGCTGCAATGGCTGCCGAATATGTCGACATACTGCAGATTCCGGCATTCCTTTGCCGCCAGACCGACCTCCTCGTAGCCGCAGCTAAAACAGGCCGAATGGTCAACATTAAGAAAGGTCAATTCCTGTCGCCCGAAGCCATGCGTCATGCCGTGCAGAAAGTGCGCGATGCCGGTAACCCGCAGGTAGCTGTGACCGAACGCGGCACAACTTTCGGCTATCAGGATCTTATCGTTGACTATCGCGGCATCCCAGAAATGCAGAAACAGGGGTGCCCTGTGATTCTTGATGTGACACACTCGCTCCAGCAGCCCAACCAGACAGCCGGTGTGACAGGCGGACGCCCCGACATGATTGAAACCATTGCCCGCGCCGGCATCGCAGTAGGTGTTGACGGTATTTTCATCGAAACCCATCAGAACCCCGCAGTGGCGAAAAGCGACGGCGCCAACATGCTCCCGCTCGACCAAATGGGCAAACTCCTCTCCCACCTCACACTCATCCGCGCAAGTGTGAACGCAATCAACAGCAATCCGAACATCTAACCCCGGAGCATCCCACAGAGGGATTTCTCCGTTTCATACATTCTATCATTCTCAACATTTATGAATTTTCGCAAATTAATTGGCTCTTGCATGATTGCAGGCGTGTGTCTTGGTTCGGCAAACGCCCAGGAGGGTCTCAACGACCCCATGACAAAAGCCATGATGGACGTTTATAACCAGGAACTCGCCCAAAATCCGCAATCCTACGAAATCTATTTCCGACGCGCCAACGAATACTATAAATTCAACCAATATCTGCGCGCCCTCTCCGATATTGACAACGCGCTGAAGTACACTCCGGCCAACGACAGCGACATGCTGTTTCAGTGCCACATGCTTAAAGGTGACATCTATCTTATGCTCGACAAGCAAACCGAGGCACTGAAAGAGTTCACCGAAGCCACTCGTCTCGACCCCACATCGTTCATGGCTCTTTATCAGAAAGCCAACTGCGAATATGAGACTGGCGACTATGCCCAGGCTAAAATCGATTACAATCGTCTGCGGTCGAACAACGGACGTAGCGCCGAGGCCCTCACCGGTCTGGCACGCATTGCCGTGAAGGAACACAACCTCGGGCTTGCATCGGAATATATGGACGATGCCGTTGCCATGATGCCTGCCGACAGCGACATTTATGTGCGCCGCAGTTCGGTGCGCCGCATGCTCGGAAACAACACCGGCGCCGTCGACGACCTCCTCATGGCCATCAGCATCAACAACTCCCCCAAAGCATTCCAGCAGCTTATCGAGGTGAGCAACGAGGATTATCCGGCCGTTATAACCGCTCTCAGCAACGCCGTGCATCAGGCACCCGAGCAGGGTATGTTCTACTATATCCGCGCTGTCATTGCCCAGGCTCACGACCATTTCCCCTCGGCTATCGCCGACTACAACAAAATCATCGACGAGAACATGTATAACTACGCCGGCATCTACGGGTCGCTTGCCGAATGCCAGTATGCACTTTGCAATTTCAGCGAAGCTCTCGAGAATGTTAACAAAGCCATCGGAATGAGCCGAGACAACGGAGAATATCTGGTTACTCTCGCAAAGATTTGCCGGGCGCAACAGCGCTATGACGATGCCATGCGCGCTATCGACAGCGCTATCGAGAAACTCCCTTCATCGGCCGAGGCTAAGGCCGAAAAGGGGCGCCTGCTGTTCTCCACAGGCCGTTATGATGAGGCCTCAACACTGTTTGGCGAACTCATTATGGATGCCCCCGATGTGCCGATGAACTACCTGCTGCGCGGCTGGGTGATGACCGACGGACAGAAAAAAAGTGCCGATGCGCTGAATCTCTACCGACGCATGGCCTCGATTGAGACCGACACAAACTCCGTTCAATCGCTTCACGGATTTGCACTTCTGTTCTCAGGCAAAAAGGAAGAAGCGTTGAAATGGGCAGAATCAGCGCTCAACAACGAAAAAGATTCCGACGGGCGCAAACACTACATTGTGGCCTGCCTCTATGCACAGGCCGGTGAAACCGACCGCGCATTCGATTGTCTGGAAACCGCTCTCAACAAGGGGTATGCCAACCGCTATAACCTAACCGTGAACGACGATGCGCGCATGAATGTGGCACCTTTGCGCGAAGGCAGCCGCCTCACCACCCTGTTGGCCAACTACTCTTATATCTTTGAATAACAGTCTGATTCCATAGAAAGGAGTAAATAAGTTCCGGGGCTGTGTCAAATGAAACTGACACAGCCCCGGAACTTATTTTTATGCCGTGGATGATTCGAGAATAAATAAAAAACACCCGACGTCGAGAGGCGTTAATCCCCGACGTCGAGAGCTTTGAATGGCTCGAATAAGTATTTATTGAGAAATGCCTCTTTTAAGGTTATTTTATTGGATTCATCAGTTGTTTGTTCCAACAAAACCTCCTCTACAACCGCTGCGTTGCGGCTGAATAACTTATTTTTGGAAAAACATATCTACAGAAGTATTTTATTACGAGTGCTGTTGCAACTTAATTATCTCATATATTCCGGGATTTTAATAAATTTGCATACATTTGTATGTTTTTAATTAATACTTCACCGTGGTTTTGCTCGTGAGAGTGGGAGACCACGGTTTTTTCTCATATCTCCCTTTCTTCATTAGCAAAGGTACGTTTTTTTGACCACAAAAAAAAGATTCAAAACATTTATTTTAAGCGCGTTAACCACCAAAACACAGCCTTATTTTTAACCAAAATCCCCTACCCCGAACAGTATGTTTTACTCCTTTTTTACTCCGCTTTTATAGCTCTACCATAACGCACTGTTAACACTATACACCCGAATTATCACACGCTCTTTAAAGCGTGGGCGCACACCCAACGACAACGCCCAACCCCAAAAAGCACACCAACAACTGTGAAATGTTGTTAATTTTATTCTCTCACTCGTTTTTATTACTTTTGCCCTCATGAGCAGCCCAGAGCGCCGAACCTTTCACACTCACAATCATGCAATTTAGCAAAACGGGTTCCCAACTCGCAAGGCTCTGCAACGTCGAGCCTAAAGATGTGTTATTTGCAATGCTGACAACCGCGGGAGCATCTGCCGCCGAAGCTTTCGCCGTTATATATCGCCCCGGCGCATCAACTAATAACGCGCTATCTTCTAAAGCGTCGATTTTTATTTCACAACGGCCAGGGTTACAAAGGTTGCAAGCTGCACTACTTAATGTACTTGCACGCCCTGCTGACAGGAGTGACAAAGATTCCGATTTAACCCTTTCCTATTGCTGTTTGGCGAACCTGAGGCGAGCGTGATAAATCGGGAATTCAAACGACAGGATGAGAGGCGGGGTGAAATCAACGGAAAGCTCATCATCCATCACATCCATCATCGAATCGACCCACACCACATCGTAGTGGTTTGCAAACCGTGTTGCCAACAGATGCCCTTTGAGCATTCCGGGTTTCCATTCCTTGGAGTTTACTTTGGCACCACCGGCATATATTATGTCGTAGGCAATCTTTCCGTCTGCCATCTGAGGATGGGAATCATCATGGCGCACAATGGCAAAGGTGTAATTTCCGCCCGGAACTGCGCGCCGTTCATCTGTGTCGCGGTCGAGATAGCTCCACATCCCCTCCAAAGGGTCGTTGGATGCAGCAAAATACGCTGAAAGGGAATCTATATCCGTAATGTCGGTGAGCAACGCTTTGGCTTTGTCGGGTTCACACTCAACGGCAAACCAAGCAACTTTCATTTTTCTATTTCCTGAAAGGCGCAGCATGTTGGAGGGCGCTACCGCCGGGAATGTACCCACAAACACCTCCTCATTATCGCCTGCCCACACCTGTGTCCCTGAGGCATCAGCTCGCAACGACAATGTGTTGTAGCCACCATAGAGGTTTACACCATCGTTCACATCAATGCTTACGCACGTATCGGCTGAATTGTAGCTTACACGCATGAAACGGCGGTCGAAGATATCGCCAAAACTTTCATTGCCCCATTGCACGGTGAAACTCTCGTTGACTGCACCTGTCACGCTGTCGCACCACTCAAGTTGCCAATGCTGCTTCCCTATTCCGTTTACCTGACGGATTCCTGACAGCGACACGCGCGCTTCGGCATCTACAATTTTGGCTGAAGAATCAATCGGCAACGTGATTACCCCGCCGGAAGGAATATTTGTCTCGGCAAAGCATCGGCTACACATCGATGAGACTGCCATAAAGGCAGCCACACATAGTGCAGATGAATATACACGCAGATTGAGGGGCGAAGCTTTCATGATTGCTTGATGGCTGTTTCATATAATTCCGTCACCCTCGACGTAAACTCATCGGAGGGGAGGTCGTGCCTCAGCCACTCAATGTGAAATCCTCTCCGCTCCATACCGCGGAACCATGTCATCTGTCGCTTGGCAAATTGGTGGATTGCGATTTCCAAACCGCTGAGCATCTCCTGATAGGAAAGCTCGCCGATTACATGGCGGGTGATGAATTTATATTCAAGGCCATAATATATCAAATCTTCAGCGCTTACCCCTTCATCGAGCAGGCGGCGAACCTCATCAATCATCCCGTCGTTGACCCTCTTCTCGAGTCTCGACGATATGCAGCGGCGGCGCTCCTCACGGTCGATATCAACTCCCACAATCACAGCCTTACGGGGCTTGGGAGGGGTGACAAGAGTTTCAACCTGCGGATTTTCCAAATAATAGGTTTGAATCTCAATGGCTCTGACGGCACGTTTAGCCGTGTCAACATCGGTCACGTTATGCAGCGTTTTCATCGACGCAAGAATCTCGGTGAGCTCATCGAGCGATTTACCGGAAAGTCGGGCGCGCAGAGCGGGGTTTTCGGGAACGGCCGGAAGTTCCATCCCTTTGAGGAACGACTCGACATAAAGGCCGGTTCCACCACACAGCAAGGGCACAGCCCCGCGCGAACGGATTGACGAAAGCGCCTCCGACGCATCACGCAGAAACTCGAAAAGATTATATTTCGAGCCTGCGGGTGCCACGTCAATCAGATGATAGGGAACGTTGCCATATTCATCGAGGTCCTTTCCCGTTCCCAAATCCATGCCACGGTAAACCTGACGTGAATCACCGCTGATAATTTCAGCGCCGAGTGCACGGGCACAATCCACAGCCCTACGGGTTTTACCCGATGCCGTGGGCCCCACGATAGCCAGAATCGGTTTATCACATTCCATCATATTACCATCGGATGTTTCAGCTGTGTTTGGCATCGAGGTTGCGACGGAACAAACGGCGAAGCGGATACCAGAACTTATCCTCGTTGTTGCGCGCAATCTTAAGCCAACGGTAGTCGTTGTAGTCCACACTCCAGTTCTTAAGGTCGCGCAGACGGAAGGTGGGACGATAGTGCTTTATCTTGTAGAGACGGCGTCCCTCCTCGTCGTAGGTTTTCCATGTCATTGCGATATTGTAGACGCGCTTAAGCTCCGAAACAAGGTCGCGTCCCAACAACCCGTGTTGAGCCAATTGCATCACATTTCCCCAAGTGAACCACTCCCCTTCCAACTTTGAATCGGCTATCTGCTCGGGATTAGCGAGGAAGGCGAAATAGTGAAACACATTGTGGTAAGTGATTTTGTCGGGGCTGGAATAAGCCTGCCGTATATCGGCATCGCTGATTCCGCTCAATGTCCTGAACTCCCTCACGGCCTCGGCAAGGTTCTCATTTTCATGATAAGAAGTGCGCGTCACGGCAGGAGTGTCGAACATCTTCACTTTGGCACCGTTCTCAAACACTTCTTCGGTGGGATAGAAATTCAGCAACAGCTTGTCGTCGCTTATCACGAGATAGCGCAATGTTGTTCCGCCGGGCTTTTCAACCAGGTGGTCCTCATCGTTTCTGCAATAGTACACCCACATGGAATAATAGCGGAATCCGAGGAAGAAGAGCGACACTATGTAGATGGCCAAGGGCATCCACACAAAGAAAAAGAGGTCGGCCCGGTTGAGATTGACGTTGACATACTGCCACATGTAATAGGTCCAGTCAACGATTGAAAGACCAAGCGACAGCACAAAGAGCAGCCGCGTTTGATAACGCCATTCGCGGGCGTAGAGGTCTCCTACAAATCCATGCTCAATCACATTGCCATAGCGCATGCGGCACTGACGGCACACCATCGGTTCGCCCCGACGCACCATGTAGATGAACGTAACCACCGTGGCAACAGGAGCGGTGATGAGAATCACGATGAGCGGAGAATTGATGTCGTAGGGTTGCCCTGTGAGCTCTCGCAATTCTCCGCCGTGGAGAGTTAAAAAGTAGAGCACAACAAGGCATAGCGCAGTCACTATCATCACCGCCGAAATCTGACGGTTGAGACGCGAGCATGTGGGCACATCGCGCTTGTTGAGTTCACGGTAAACCAGTTGCAAAATAATATAGAACACCACATTCACCGAGGCCAGCCATTGGCGCGGCACCAGCGGGGCGAGCGAGGCAAGCACCGTCAGCAATCCGACGGCAACCGCCCAATTGCGCCACAAGCTGAAAATGGCGGCGCTCATTCCTTCCCTTCGTTCGTTTGCTCGAAACATAGCTTTAAGCACCGCACACGCTCCGTCGGCTTGACGGGCGTGTGCGTTAATTGATTGTCAGTTCAAAGATTCGATTTAAAATACTGCAGCATGCGGCCGTAGACAAGCGCACGGGCATCGCAACCGTTGATTGAGTGGTTCATGTTGGGGAACAGGAACATGTCGCAATAGCGGTCGGCCTGCTGCAGACGTGCCACAAACTCAATGGTATTGGAAAGATGCACGTTGTCGTCGGCTGTTCCCGACATAATCAACAACGGACAATTGAGATTGGCTGCGCGGTTAACCGGAGCTCCGGCATCATACCCCTCGGCGTTCTGCTGGGGTGTAAGCATGAAACGCTCGGCATAAACCGTGTCGTAGTAACGCCACGAGGTTACGGGCGCGATTGCCACACCTGCTCTGAACGGGCTTTCTACATCGGTCACCGCCATCAGAGTCTCATAACCGCCGTAGCTCCAACCTGCGATGCCTATACGGTCGGCATCGACAAACGGAAGCGAGGCAACATAGCGGGCAGCGCTAATCTGATCGACGGTTTCAATGTCGCCAAGACGCTTATAAACCACATTGCGGAAAGCAGTGCCGCGTCCGCCGGTGCCACGCCCGTCAACACACACCACAACGAATCCCTGTGTGGCTGCATAAGCATCCCAATCCATGCGCCAACGGTTCACAACCTCCTGCGAACCGGGGCCGCTGTATTGCCACATTATCACCGGATAACGCCCCGAGGGATTGAAACCTTCGGGTTTGATAATGTATCCGTTTAGCACGGTGCCACCTGCATTGAAGGTGAAGAACTCCTTGCGGGGAGCGGCGGTGTAGCGTGATGCATAGGGAGCATTGTCATCGAGTACGCGCAGTTGCTTCCCTTTCTGCGAGAAGAGGGTGTAGACGGGAGGGGTTGAAGCATCGCTGTGATTAAGCACATAATATGCTGCGCCGGGTGAGAATTGCGCACTCGCCCACCCTTCCAACGGAGAAAGCGGCTCGGTTTTCTTTCCTTGGCGGTCAACCTTATAAACCACACGGTTAAGCGCATTGGCGGGGTTGGCCTGTGTGTCACCCTCGGGCTCAGACTGATAATAGGTGTTCCCTGCGGCATCGGTGCCGTAGTAGGCGGTCACGTCGTAGTTTCCCGAGGTGATTTGCCGCAGCAGCTGCCCGTTGTAGGAATATTTGTAAATATGGTTCCACCCCGAACGTTCCGACATCATAACCAATCCGTCAGCCTCAAAGGCGAGATTCTCGTAGGCAGCCGAATTCAGCCATCCCCCTTTCGACTCCTCGACGAGGAGCGATTTCACTACCGTCGATTTGGGATTGACCGAATAGATTTCCATGCGTGTTTGCGCGCGGTTAAGTGTCGCCACAATGAGATTTGCGGCGGCATCGCCGGAGTATGCGATTCGGGGCACATATTCAATCATGGGGTCGGGAAGTTCAACAATCTTTGTCTTGCGGGTCTCCACATCGTAGCTGTGAACCGTCACCACCGAATTTTTCTCTCCTGCCACAGGATATTTGTAGGTGAAGCTGCCCGGATAGAGCGCATAATCGGTTTTCGGTTCACACCAACCCTCATAAAGGGAGAATGTGAATGTCGGAACCAAAGTCTCGTCATATCGCAGGAAGCAGAGGGTTGAATTGTCGGGGGCCCATGCCATCGAGCAATCGGTGGCGAACTCCTCTTCGTAGGTCCAGTCGGGAACACCGTTGATGATGCGGTTGCGTTCGCCGGAGGTTGTCACCTGCACTTCCGAATCATAGTCGATTTTCTTGATGAAGATGTTGTTGTCGGCAACAAATGCAACCATTCGTCCATCGTGTGAGAACACGGGAGCCTGCTGCAACGGATTTGTTTTCGACAGTGGCCGGAGAATGTTGCGTTTGATTTCAAACACATAGTAGGAAGCCTTGAACGAACGGCGGTAAACCGGCTCGCTGCGGTCGTAGAGCAGCAGTTTGCTGCCGTCGGGGCTCACTGAAAAATTCTCGAATGAATTGATGCTGTTTTCACGGGTGTGGGATGTGTCGAGCACTGTCTCCAGTTCTTTGCCCGTGGCCACATCATATTTCACGATTTTGTGCCCTGCGGCATCGGCCTTTAAAAAGGTGGCTCCGTCGGGCATGAACACGATTGTGCCCGGCGATGATGGAGCATTGGCCGGATAGACATATTTGGCAATATCGCTTACAGGCAGCTGTGCCGATGAGCCTGCTGCCGACAACGCCGCAGGAACCGCTACAGCCAAGCCTGCAGCAAACCGGCGCATATTTTGAATGTGAACGTATTTTTTCATTTTGATTGGTGGTTCGGTGTGATTGGTCTTAATCCGATAATATTACCGTGGATTACCATAACGACATCTGGGCGGGATTGTCGGGGGTAGTTTTGCGCGAGGGCTCTTTGTAGCCGAACTCGGGTTCGTCATCCCCTTTCGTCTCACGTTTTTTTGCCGGAGGTGGAGTAGCTATGAGCCAGTCGGTATCCTCGAGAGTCTCGTCGATTGCCGATATTTTCAGTTTTGATTTGCCCTGTTTGCGCCCCTTCCCTGCTGCGGGTGCCGAAACTTTCTGCTCAACAACAAAATCGGTCGAGCTTTCAATCAGATTTCCGGTAACATCATCGGTGGCGGTTTCCGATGAAGCTGACACATCCGATGAAACGGCACGCCCTGCAATCATGCGCAGGCGATCAATTTCCGACCGCAACGCGCTTTCCGATTGAGCATGTTCGTAGAGATTGTTCTCGATGGTTTTGCGCAAGCTGTCGGAAAGGTCCTCAAGCACATGAATAGTCTCATCTTTCTTCAATAAAGTGTCGGCATATTCGTCGCGTTCCTTCTGCAGTTCCTTGATTTCCTCCTCAAGCTTCATCAGCTCATCTTTCTGCTTGCGCAGGAAAGCCTCGTTGGCGTGGCGCGATTCCTCAAGCTGCGACACCTGGCGGTGCATCTCCTCAACAACTGCAAGATTTTCGTTAGCCTCGCGCAATTTCGCCGCCACCGATTCCTTTTCAAGATGAAGTTTAGAGTAGTCGGACTGAAGGGTTGCCTGCGCAAGTTTCAGAGTTTCATGCTCGCTGCATGCCGCATCGTAGCGTGTCTGCAGGTCGGCATACTGCTTTGCAACCACATCGGTTTCCGATTTCAGCTTGTCATAACGAGCCGCGAGCGCATCCGACTGCTGTTTGAGGTCGGTCAGTTCTTTTGTCCGTTCGGCACATTCGCGTTCTTTTTCGGCAGCGCGGGCCGTAGCCTCCGCCACTTTTGAGTTAAGGTCGGTGAGCATGGCATCACCAACATCATCTTTAACGCGCGATTTCTCAAGAGCCTCGTTGAGCTGCTTGATTTCCCGGCGGTAATTCTCGGCTGCCCCTTTGGCGGCATCGAGCTCGTTGTTGAGTTCGTCGAGTTTATTTTTCAAAGCCTCGTCAACATCACCCCCGCCGTTGTCGGCTCCTATCACCGACTGTAAGCGCAGTTTGTTAACCAAGCTTTTGTTTTCAAGGATGTATTGTTCGTTTTCAGCTTCAATGCCTGCAAGCTGCTTTTCAAGCTCATGCACCCGCTCGCTTAGCGCCCTTTTCTGACGCTCGGCACTGAGTTGCTGTTTTTTCGAATCGCTGCAATCGGCCTCATCTTTCTGCGACTTGCTGCGGAGAGCCTCCATCTGCATCTGCATGCTTTTGCGCTCGTTCTCCCAACGTTCGTTGCAACGGCGCGTGGCATCAATTGCCAGCTGATCGATGTAGGTTTTCATGGATGAATCGAGCGCCTGATAGATGTAGTCGCGTTGCGCCGTTTCGTCAACCGTTGTTTTAAGAAACTCGGGGAGCGATTCATTGAAAATTCTCACCACGGTTTCAAAAATCAGCGACGGAACAGCCTCGCCGGCAGCACTGCTTTCATCGGCCGGCGATGCGTCATTTGTCGCAACGCTCACAGCCGATTGTGACTCATTAGCCGTCGGCGCGCCCCCTTCGTCAACACGTTTGCGCAGGGGCACAACAGTGGCATCTATTCCTTCGAGCTCAGCCTCCTCCAATTCGGCATCGCTGAATCCGAAAGCTCGTTTTAAGGTTTTGAATAACGCCATTTTCCAATAATGTTTTTATCCCCCGAAAACAGGGGAATACGGCGCAGAAACATTCTGCTCCCTCAATCTACAAAGTTAGCAAAATAATCCGGCAAGTGGCTGTTCAAATTTATTTTAGTTTCGTGCCGCAGCTATTTTCAGTGCTTTTGCTACACTTTCTTCACTACGCCACACCCCTTTTTCCCGTCAATTCCAATCATTATGGGTTGGGGAAAGCTTACAAGCCTCAGATTCTCGCTTTCATATTCGGCCGGCAGAGAATCCAGGTAAGCGCAATCGAAGAAGTCATCGTGCCCGAAAGGATTGACGGTAAAGTAGCCCACTCCGAACGATGTGAGATTCTGGAAGAAGTGCGTTCCCTGACTCGGCTCAATCCGGTAGTTGGCCAACGCGGTTTCCACAATAAGACGTGCCGCCGATATGTCGGCCCACCTCACGGGCACCCCGAGTGCATGGTCGCTCGATCCCCACCGCCCGGGGCCGATGAGGATGTAGCCTTCGCCGCTATCAACAAATTTGCGGTTTATGGCGGCAATTTCGGCTGCGATGTCGGGGTTGCGGAAAGAGGAGAATGTGTCGGGGCGCACATAGAGTATTTTCGTCACATTATCAGTTGTGCCATGCCCCAGAGCCGTGTTGCTGCGCAGAATCAGCTCGGTGTCGGGAAGTGCCAGCAGTTCTTCGTCAACATCCTCTTTACGGTCGATTATCGGGCGAATCTGCAACCAATAGATACGCCCCTTAAGGTCTCCCTCGGGGTCGATGTTGCCGGCAAACTCAATCTCCACAGGGCGCTGCATGGCCTGCTGTCCTTCTGTGAGCATGAAGTTCACGGATTGGGCGAGCGGGAAAGCATCATCACGCAGAATGTTGGAGAAGGTAACCACTTTCCTACCCGGCCCGTCGGCCGAATCGCGCAACATTCCGTCGTTGACGTTGTAGGTGGAGACGAGGTGACGCAGAGCATCGGTGTGCTTGAAATCCTGCACACTCATGCGGGTGAGATTGAAGCTGTCGTCAACTTTAAAATCTTCATTCACCTCATTGAGGTTAAGACAGTAGAGCTCACGCTGGGTGTCGCGCAATGCGAGGTCGAGAGTAGAGGTCTGGAGCACCTTGCGCGGATGTGCGGGAGAGAATCGGAGCGCCCTGCCGCCGTCGACAATATATTTTCCCAATCCCACAGCGACTTCGGCCACACCTTCGGTGGGGAGTTCATCGTTAATGGGATAATAGTTGAGCGAGCGCCCCACCCCGGCAAACGACGGGAAATAATAGCCGTCGTAGTTCTTGCCCACTACTTCCTGAATAATCACCGCCATTTTCTCCTGGTCGATAACGTTAGAGGTTGCCGTCATATAGGCTTTACTCTCGGCATAGAACACCGAGGCATAAACACCCTTGATGGCATCGCGTAGCAATGCGAGCATCTGCCGGTCGTCGTCGACATGGGGTATCATATAGGTGGAATAGACACCGGCAAACGGCTGGTAGTGCGAATCTTCAAGTATGCTCGAACTTCTCACCGCAAGCGGACGGTCCACAACCTCGGTGAGCGCTTTCAAGTCCTCGCGCACCCGTTCGGGAAGCCTTGCAGCGAGGAATGCGGCCAGAATCTCCTCGTCGGGAGCATTGCTCAACGCAATCGGATAGAGGTCGTTGTCGGCCATGAACTCATCGAAAATATCGGTGCAGAGCACAACCGTGCGCGGAATGGAGATAGCCACACCGTGAAAATTATCGCACTCGGGGTGTTTCTTTATAATGGAGTCGATGAACGCCAATCCGCGCCCTTTGCCACCCATTGAACCTTGCCCGATACGGGCGAAATTTGAGTAATAGTCGAAACGGTCCTTGCGGAATTCGGCCACCACACCGCGGTTTTTCATCTTGCGGTATTTCACAATGAGGTCGAAAAACAGCCGCTTAACAGCCGGTGCCTCCTCAATGGAATTGAACCGGTGAAGCTTAATCACATCGGCAATCGGGAACATGGCTCGCGAATAGAGCCAACGGGAAATGTCATTGCGCCTTGCGTGATAAAGTAGTGAGTCGGAGGGGATGTCGAACATGCGTTTCTGCAGTTCGTTGACCGACGATACTTTCATTATCTCCTGCCCGGTTGCGGGATCCTTGAATGAAAAATCACCGAAACCGAAACACTCTTTCACCGTTTTTCCCAAATCGACGGGAAGCTTCTTTGAGGTTTTGTCGAGGAACAGACCGTCGAAAGCCCCTACCCGCTCGCGGTTGTCGCTCTCGGTCGACTCGACAATGATGGGGAGATATGGGTCTCTGGCTCGCACATATTTGGCGAATTTAATGCCGGCCTGCGCATCTTTCACCCCCTCGCGCATAAACGACACGTCGGTGATGATTCCGAGCATTTTGTCGGAAAACTTCTCATAGAGCCGCATAGCCTCTTCATAGTCGCGCGCAAGAATTACCTTTGGGCGTCCGCGCATACGCAGCATTTTTTCATGCTCATTGAGCGCCTCGGTTGAAAACGCCACACTCTGCTTGAGCAGGAATTTGTAGAGATGAGGAAGAATCGACGAATAGAAGCGCACCGAGTCCTCAACCATCAGAATCATCTGCACCCCCACCTCAAGCACATCGTGCTCGGCATTCATCTTATCCTCAAGAAGTTTTATGATTGCCAGAAGCAAATCAACGTTGCCGAGCCACGAGAATACGTAGTCGATGCTGCTGAGGTCCTCCGACGCCAACCGTCGCGACACCTCCTTTGAAAAGGGGGTAAGCACCACAATGGGCACGGCGGGGAATTCCTCTTTTATCCCTTTCGCTTTCTCGAACGTTTCGCTCACATCCATGCCGGGCATGGCTATGACAAGGTCGAAATGCTTCTGCCTCATCATGTCGAGAGCCTCGGTGATGTTAAGAACGCGGGTGATGCGGGGCGGTGACGAAAGGTTGAGCGCAACATATTCATTGTAGAGCTGTTCCTCCACGCGCCCGTCCTCCTCCATCATGAAGGCATCGTAGGGTGAGGCTACAAGCAACACATTGAAAATGCGTTTCTGCATGAGATTCTGAAAGGCTGTGTCTTTCAGATATAACTGGCTCAGTGATTCCTCGTTCATGGTTGTTGTGAACTTATGGGATTATTACCAATCTCTAAAATGTAAAGGCGCCCTATTAGAATTAGAGCGCCTTGAGTGTTTCAATAGCTTTCATGGGGTCGTTAGCGGCAAAAACATAATTGCCGGCGACAAGAATGTCGGCGCCCGCATCGGCAAGCAAACGCCCCGTGTCGGCATTCACCCCGCCGTCAACTTCAATCACCGCATGTGAACCGCTTTTCTCAATAAGTTCTTTAAGCCGTCCGATTTTGTTGATTGTGTTGGGGATGAATTTTTGCCCTCCGAACCCCGGATTAACCGACATGAGCAACACCATATCGAGCTCGGCAATCACATCCTCAAGCATCATCACCGGAGTTGAAGGATTGAGCGTTACAGCCACTTTCATGCCGGCGTTTTTGATTGCCTGCACAGTTCGGTCGAGGTGCACGCATGCCTCCTGGTGAACGTTCATTATCTCAGCCCCGCAATCACGCACCTGCGAAATGTAGTTCTGAGGATTGACTATCATCAGGTGAACGTCGAGCGGTTTTGCGGCATATTTCTGCACAGCCTTGATAACCGGGAACCCGAATGAGATGTTGGGCACAAACACACCATCCATCACATCAATGTGGATGAGATCGGCTGCGCTGCGGTTGAGCATTTCAACATCACGCTGCAAATTGGCGAAATCGGCCGACAATATTGAGGGGGAAACAAGCATTGCGTCTCTTATTATTTATAAATGTCTAATCTGAATTATTCTTATTGGAGCTGTTTAGCGGAGGCAGAACAGCCTCTTGCCTATCACTCCGCTGCCGGGTAGCCTACGGGGTGGTTCAGCATCGGAATACAGTCGGCCGACAGATTGAGCAGCTTTCTGAGCCCCTCTTCATCCATCGACATTCGCGGAACGGTTGCCAACCCGGCGCCGGCACAGAACAAGGCGATATTCTGCGACACCAATGCCGCATCCATTGCACCCATCCGCTCGGCCACGGCCTTATCGGAGGAGCCAAACCGTGATGTATCCGACACTATCACAATGTTAACCGGTGCCAACGGGAAACCTTTCTGCTTGCCAGCCATGAGGTCGCGGTGGTCACCCGCGGCAATCAACACCAACGAATTATCGGCCGGAGAGTAACTGTAGGCTCCGTCGGCCAACAGCACATACACATCTACGTCCTGACGGTTCATGGCTGATGCGGCTGTGTGACGCCCGTCGGCACGGTTGATGCCATAGGCACACCAAAGCAAATCTGACATATCGCGCTTTGACAGTTCACGCCCGTCAAATTTACGCTGCGATTGCCGCTGCTGAAAAGCCTGCATAAGCGACATTTCACGGTTGAAATCGGGTGCATCGAGCTCCACCTTGTCGGCGGCGTTGAGGCCGGATACGAGCCCGAGGGCTGCAATTACGGCGACGAATATCTTTTTCATTATCTGTATGGTAAATTGTAAGTGGATTTAACAACGAGTGCTTCACTTTCTCTTTTTCAAAATCTGCCATGCAATGTAAATAAGGCACAGAGCAAGCAGAATGAAGCCGGCTATAGTGAAATAGGAATTATACTTTTCAACATTCTCATAGAGGGTGTCGAGGGGCACATGTTTTCCCAACCAGAAACCGAGCACGGCCAGCACAGCGTTCCACACCCCTGCCCCAAGAGCGGTGAAAACTACGAATTTTCCTATATTCATCCGCGCAAGTCCGGCCGGAATGGAGATAAGTTGACGTACAGCCGGAATCAGACGACCGATAAATGTTGAGACCGCACCGTGCTCGTCGAAATATTTTTCAGCTTTCTCCACTTTGGCGCTGTCGATGAGACATGCATGCCCGAGCTTGCTGTTAGCGAACGCATAGACAATCGGACGCCCGAGCCACACTGAAAGGCCATAGTTGATTAACGCACCGACAACTGCACCGGCAGTGGCTACAAGCACAATCAGATATACATTCATGTCGGGGATGGTGAGCGCTTTGCCATTATAGATGAGGTTATGGCTGGTTTGAGCAGCCAAAAATGCTGCGGGAGGAACCACAACTTCCGATGGGAACGGCAGAAACGAACTTTCTATAACCATGAACAGAAACACCAGCCAATAGCCGGCATTCTCAATGAAAAGGTCAAGAAGATATTGGGCGCTTGCATATTCGGTGATAGCTAAAGTTGCAAGTAAGTCGGTCATAAAAACAAATCGCTGTAAATAATGCTAAATAATGTGTGAGATGTAATGCAAAAGTACACAATTTTATTCGTATAGGCAATTTCACACTGCCGGTGCGTCGTTCGAATCGACCGGTGCGTGAGGATTCTCCTCAAACAGTCTCCTGTAAAAGGCTGCTTTCTTCTCAACCGGCAACGGATAGGCCCGCGATGTTGAGGGCATTCGCCAGATTCTCAACTGCCGGCCGAGCGGTTCATAGAACGTATCGACAAACTCTCCGGTGCGGGGAGCCGTCGTTCCGGTCAGTTCTGCCATCACCGATGCCGCCTTTTCTCCCGTGGTGACTATCGTGTTGCACTCGGGCATGTCGCCAAGAAGTTTGTCAAGATTAACAGGCTCTACAATTTCAAGAAACTTATCGCTTGCGTTGTCGCGCAAACGGCGAACCTTGTAGCCCGTGTCGTTCATCGCAATCCTTTCCCTGCGCAACAACACCTTTATTTCATTCAAATCAAATTCTTTTTTATCATTATCGTAGAGAGCGAGCACATCACCGTAAAACAATAGCCCCATCACCCGCCAGAAATCATTGGTAGGATTTGGGTAATAGAAATTCATGCGCCAACGGTTGGGTTTTGGCGGAAAGGTTCCCATTATGAGCATGCGGGCATGGTCGGGAATAAACGGAGCCCAGGGATGCCTCTCAACCGGCATTGATTCCACAGAGCTGTTATCGGTCTCGGCTACGGTTTTCTTTGTCATTTTATAAATCGGGGTTAATGTCTGTTCTAAAGATTTCTATTGAAATGTTATCCTAATGACGCTACGGGCGTCATACTTGTTCAACCGCGGGGAGATAGAGGGTTTGTTGAAACTATGCATGGCATCTGCTGCCGTTTTTATGCTGCAAAACAGTTATGCACCATTAAACATTTTTAGTGTTTCGGTTGTCTTAGTTCTATAACGTTTTAACTCATCGTTTTTATTTTAACAGTTATGAAAAAATATCTTGCCGAGTGTGTGGGAACCATGTTCCTCGTGCTCCTTGCCTGCGGTAGCGCAGTGCTTGCCGGTCCGCAAATCGGTGTTTTAGGTATCGGTCTCTGTTTCGGACTGGTTTTGTTATGCCTCGTCTATTGCATCGGCAATATCTCGGGATGTCACGTTAACCCTGCAGTCTCCTTTGCCATGTGGCTTAGCGGCCGCATGAAATTCGGAGAGTTCTGCGGTTATGTTGTGTCGCAGCTCATCGGTGCCGCCATCGGTGCCGGCTTCCTCTACTGGTTCGTCAATATGGCTCCCGGGTTCACGTTCGGAGGCATTACCGGCGATTGCAACCTTGCCACAAACGTGCTCCAGCCCGGAGCCAACAGCGGCATGGCGCTTGTTGTTGAATGCCTGTTCACATTCTTCTTTGTGCTTGTGGTTCTCGGCTCAACCGACGCACGCAAAGGTTTCGGCAAATTTGCCGGTCTGGCAATCGGTCTGGCCTTAGGCCTTGTCAACATCGTTGGTATTCCTGTTGACAACTGCTCGGTTAACCCCGCTCGTTCGTTCGGCCCCGCACTCTGGTGCCCGCAGGCATGGCCCGATTTCTGGATTATGGTGGTTGGCCCGCTCGTTGGTGCTCTCATCGCCGCCGTTTGCTGGATTGCCATCTCAGGCCACGCAAAGCACGATGCCATCGAAGCATAAACAATTCTTGATAATCATAAAAACAAAAAGCCCGCAATTGCGGGCTTTTGTTTTTTCACATCATTGATGCATGATTATTTCACACGTTCAAGATAGTTGCCGTTGCGGGTGTCGACACGCACCTTGTCGCCGATGTTGCAGAAAAGGGGCACACGGATTTCGGCACCTGTTTCAACAGTTGCAGGCTTGAGGGTGTTGGTTGCGGTGTCACCTTTGATGCCGGGCTCGGTGTAGGTGATTTCAAGCACAACGTTTGCGGGAAGTTCGCAGGTGAGAATTGTGTCGGATGCAGCGTGAACCATAGCCTCTACGATATCGCCCTCTTTCAGGAACTGAACACCTTCGATGCTTTCGCCGGGAAGGGCAATCTGCTCGAAAGTTTCGGTGTGCATGAAGTTATAGCCCATGTCATCCTTGTAGAGATACTGATAAGGACGACGTTCGATGCGAACTTCATTAACCTTTACACCCGAGTTCCAGGTTTTGTCGAGGATGCGGCCTGTTTTAACATTGCGGAGTTTTGTGCGCACGAAAGCCGGACCTTTGCCGGGTTTTACATGAAGAAACTCAACAATGAAGAAGTAGTTGCCGTCGATATCGAGGCACATGCCGTTTTTAAAATCAGCTGTAGTTGCCATAAAAATATTTTATCGTTATAGAATTTGTTACGTTTTCTTGCGGTTGCCGCTTTTTCAAAGCGCCACATAATCAAATTTGGAGCGCACGCTGTCGTCGGCGCACGTTTTCCAAATTAACCGCTGCAAAATTAGCTATTTTCCCCCGAAGTTCAAAAATGTAGTTTCAAAATCTTCATCCCCGCTTATCCGCAAAGGCCTAAAGCAGTTTGCTCTGCAAAAGTGCATTGGCCTGTATCATCTGATTCGGGTATAAAAGAAAGCTCCGGCATCTGGCAGATACCGGAGCTTCTGTTAGTTGGTTGGATTTGCATTACATGGCTTCAACGCGCTTGAGGTTTTCCTCGTCGTTGAGGCTGTAGTAGATGCTGCGGAGCACCTGGCGGGCATCGCTCATGGTGTCGTCAATCTGGTAAGCCTTTTCAAGATAACCGGCAGCTTCTTTCAGCAGGGGGTCAACCTTGGTGTTGCGGAATTCCTGATACTGGGCGTTGTTGAGGCCGCCACCTTCGTTCTGGTCGAGATCGCAAGCTTTCTGATAGAGCTTGTAGCCATACTGCATGAGTGCGTTGGCATTATTCTCATCAAGCGAAAGCGCTTTCTTGAACTGTTCCATAGCTGCATCGGAGTTACCTTCGCTGTCGCAAATCACACCTTTCACAAAGTAAAGCTGAGGATTGTTGGGATCGTCGGCAATGTAACGGTCGATGAGCGCATCGGCTTTGGCATATTCCTTTTTGTCGATGAGGTTGTTAATCATGTAGCCGATGTAGCGGCTGTCTTCCTTGCCATAGAGAGCATAAGCCTGCTCGGCGATGTCAGACATTGCCTGCATATCCTGAAGCTGCGAAGCAGCTGCGATACCGTAGTCGAAAGCGTTCTTTTTGGTGTAACCTTTGGCAATGGCATCACGGAAATTCTGCAAAGCACCTGCGTTGTTCTGTGCAAGCGAGTTGCCGATACCCATGTTATACATCACCTCGGCAACGAGTGTGTCGGCGGGAGCTTTCATGCCACCTTTGGCCAGAACGGGATCATTGGGAAGAGAGATATAGAGATCCCAGGCTTTCACTGCGCCGGCATAATCCTCGGCTTCCCAAAGGTAGAGCGCGGCATTATTGAAGTCGTTGTGGTGAGAAACGATAGCTTTAACGATATCTTTGGAGTATTTGGTTTTAACCTTACCCTTTTCATCAACGATTGTGTCGAGGGGAAGTGCTTTTGAAAAATACTCGTAGCCTTCGATAATCGAATTGCCGAGCTGATTTTTCTTCACGTCCTTACCCATCTGGGCAAACACACTCTGCTGGTCGTAGAAATTGAACGCACCTTTGCCGGCTACAAACCATGTGTAGGCATCGTCCTTAGTTTCTGCGTCGGTGAAAGCAGGTGCGAGTTTCTTTACTTCCTCGGGATAGGCACCTGCATTAGCTTTCATGTTGCGTTCCACCTCTTTAACGAGCTGTTTCTGAGCCACAGCAGCGCCTGCGGTGAGAAGGCAAAGACCTAAGATGCTGATTTTTTTCATAATTTTCAGTTCTTATGTTAATAGAATAAGTGAATCGTTTTTATTTTTAATTTTCCGAATCGGAATCGGCGTCGTTCATTTCAGTTGCCTCGGAGTCGTCGGCGACATCATCGTCGGCTTCATCCTCGATGGTGTTGTCGACCGGTTCAGCGGGGAGTTCCTCGGGATTCTCCACTGTTTCCACAGCTTCCTCTTCGGGGTCGGTTGCCACGCAGCACACCGATGCTATTTCATCGCCGCGCTTATCGAGATTGATAATGCGCACACCCTGGGTTGCACGTCCCATCACTCTGATGTCGGCCACACGCACACGCAGTGTGATGCCCGAGCGGTTGATGATAACCAAATCGCAGTCGTCATCGACGCTCTTCATAGCCACTACTGCGCCGGTTTTCTCGGTGATGTTCATGGTTTTCACACCTTTACCGCCACGGTTGGTTATGCGGTATTCATCGAGCAGCGAGCGCTTGCCGAAGCCGTTCTCCGAAATAACCATCACATTCTTCGCATCATCGGGATGCATGCATATCATGCCCACAACCGCGTCGGCCTCGTCGTCAAGACGCATGCCGCGAACACCGGTTGAAACACGTCCCATCTGACGAACTGTCGATTCGTTGAAACGGATGGCACGGCCGTTGCGGTTGGCCATGAGGATTTCGGCATTACCGTCGGTAAGTTCAACGCCGATAACCTGGTCGCCCTCACGGATAATAATCGCTTTCTTACCCTTTATGTTCACGCGGGCATATTCGGCAAGCGAAGTTTTCTTTATTATGCCCTGACGGGTTGCGAACACGAGGTTATGGTTGGCCGTGAATTCTGTATCCTCAAGATTTTTGCAACGGATAAATGCGTTGACCGAATCGCCCTGTTCGATGTTGAGCAGATTCTGGATGGCACGCCCCTTGGTGTTCTTCGCACCTTCGGGAATTTCATAGACTTTCATCTTGTAGACCATGCCGCGCTGTGTGAAGAACAGAATGTTGCTGTGCATCGATGCGGGATAGATGTATTCGATGAAGTCCTCCTCGCGGGTGTTGCTGCCGCGCGAGCCAACACCGCCACGGTTCTGCGCACGGAATTCCGACAGAGGTGTGCGTTTGATATATCCCATGTGGGAGATGGTGATGATCATTTCGTCGTCGGCATAGAAATCCTCGGCGTTGAAATCGCCTGCGGTGTAATCAATGTCGGTGCGGCGTGCGGCGCCGTAGGCGTCGCGCACCTCGATAAGTTCCTGCTTCATCAGCTCGCGGCGCACGTGGTCGTTGTTGAGAATCTCCTCGAGATGTGCGATGAGCTTCAACACCTCCTCATAGTTTGCGTGGAGCTTGCTCTGTTCCAGTCCGGTGAGCTGATAGAGACGCATGTTGACGATTGCCTGCGCCTGCACTTCGGAGAGCTCGAAACGCTCCATGAGGGTGTTGCGGGCAGCCTCGGTCGAGTCGGCATGGCGGATGATGGCGATAACCTCATCAATATGGTCGGATGCGATGAT
Source organism: uncultured Muribaculaceae bacterium (assembly GCA_910586565.1). Taxonomy (GTDB): domain Bacteria; phylum Bacteroidota; class Bacteroidia; order Bacteroidales; family Muribaculaceae; genus UBA7173. The sequence goes on from CAJUIT010000004.1 coordinate 127,782, forward strand.
AAGACCTTCGAGAATGTGGGCGCGTTCCTGAGCTTTGCCAAGCTCGAATTTGGTGCGTCGCACAACCACTTCATGACGGTGCTCGACGAATGCCGAGATAATCTCCTTGAGATTAAGCAGTTTGGGACGGCCATTGACCAACGCCACGTTGTTGACGCTGAACGCCGACTGCATGGGGGTCATTTTGTAGAGCTTGTTGAGCACCACATTGGCGTTGGCATCCTGGCGGAGCTTGATGACGATGCGCATACCCTTGTAATCGCTCTCGTCGTTGAGGTCGGCAATCCCTTCGAGTTTCTTTTCATTCACCAAATCGGCGATGTAGCGGATGAGCTCGGCTTTGTTGACGCCGTAGGGAATTTCGTTTACGATGATTACCTCGTGGTCCTTCTCCTGCTCGATGGTCGCTTTGGCGCGGATAACGATGCGGCCGCGGCCGGTTTCGTAGGCTTCCTTCACGCCGTTGTAGCCATAGATGGTGCCACCGGTGGGGAAGTCGGGCGCGGGAATGTGCTTGATAAGCTCATCGATGGTAATCTCGGGATTATCAATGTAGGCCACGCAGGCGTTGATTGACTCGGCAAGGTTGTGGGTGGGCATGTTGGTTGCCATACCGACAGCGATACCCGACGAACCGTTAACCAACAGGTTGGGGATGCGGGTGGGGAGCACCGTGGGTTCTTTGGCCGAGTTGTCGTAGTTGGGTTGGAAATCAACGGTGTCGGAATCGATGTCGCGGAGCATCTCCTCACCGATTTTCTGCAGGCGCACCTCGGTGTAACGCATCGCCGCAGGGCCGTCGCCGTCGATTGAACCGAAGTTACCCTGACCGTCGACAAGTTTCTCGCGCATCGCCCACCATTGAGCCATACGCACGATTGTACCATATATTGATGAGTCGCCGTGTGGGTGATACTTACCCATTACCTCACCAACGGCTTTTGCCGCTTTCTTGTAGGGTTTGTCGGCGGTGTTGCCCATTTCATTCATACCGAACAACACGCGGCGGTGAACCGGTTTCAGGCCGTCGCGCACATCGGGGAGGGCTCGCGACACTATCACCGACATAGAATAGTCGATGTAGGCCGACTTCATCTCATTCTCGATATTGATCTTTATAATGCGATCTTCTTCCAGCATGTGATTATCTGTCTTTGTTTTGATTGTTTCGTTGGTTGTGATTTTCCTTGCGGAAGCTGCGCCGGCGGTTGCCGAGCCGCGGCAGGCAGCTGTTGCGAACGGAAAATTTTATCATACAAAGATACGCAAAAATAACGAATTTGCCCGTTTTTTTGCCCGCTATTATTGTTTTAAAGATTTTTAAGCCTTTACATTTTCGGGCCGCATACGTTTGGCACGTGTTTTGCCGTTATATATTGAACCTGAATTTCAACGGATTTGGCAACCTCACCAAACGGGACTGACTGCCGGAAATCATTCAATCAGCATCATTCTCTATGTGAAATGAAAAATTTTATCTAATTTCACGTTTAACAAAGAATTTTTGCCGTTTGGAATGTTATTATTAAATAACGGCTAAAATAGGTTAAGCCGATTTTCTCCACTCTCCCGTCACCGCTCTCTCCGTGGCTACATTCACTCAGGTTTCTAAAAGGTAAAACGAAGAAAGGTTCAGCATGGAAATCAATTTCTCAAACGAAGTAAAAACTGTTTTGGAGAACAGCCGTCAGGAGGCAGTTCGCCACAACAACAGCATCATAACGCCCGAGCACCTGTTTCTGGCGCTTTTGGCCGACACGGGGTCGCGCGTGTTCTCTTTGCTGGAGCGGGTGTCGAGAGGCGTGTCGGTTTATCAACTGCGCCAGCAGTTGGACGATTCGCTCTACGATGCCACTGCACCACTGGGAGGTGAAATCGTGGCAAGCGACCTGAGCAACCGTCTGGTGAAACTGTCGGTGCTGGAGGCACGCATGCTGAAAAGCGCCACCGTCGACACCGAGCACCTTCTGCTTGCGTTGCTCCACAACCCCGAAATCCAGCACATGGATTTCATTGTTCCCTTCCGTCAGGCCGGGATAGATTATCAATCGGTTCTTAAAATGATATCGAACGTAAAGGATTCCCCTCGTGCAGGCCTCGGTGCCACCGACGAGGAGGATGACGACGATGACGAACCGGGTGCAGGCTCGTCCCGCTCATCCTACGGTTCCTCGCAGGAACCACGCGACGATTCCTCACGCGCCAAATCAGGCCGTACGGGCAACCGTGGCTCTAACGACACCCCCACCCTCGACAAATTCGGCAACGATATAACACGTGCAGCCGAGAACGGACGCCTCGACCCTGTTGTGGGGCGTGAAGGTGAAATCGAACGTCTCGCCCAGATTCTCAGCCGCCGCAAAAAGAACAATCCCGTGCTCATCGGCGAACCCGGTGTGGGCAAATCGGCAATTGTGGAGGGGCTTGCGCTGCGCATTGTGCAACGCAAAGTGTCGCGCATCCTTTTCGACAAGCGCGTGGTGTCGCTCGACATGGCTTCGCTCGTGGCCGGCACAAAATATCGCGGCCAATTTGAGGAACGCGTGAAAGCCATCCTCACCGAGCTGTCGAAAAATCCCGATGTGATTCTGTTCATCGACGAGCTCCACACCATTGTGGGCGCAGGCAACGCCGCAGGCACAATGGACGCGGCCAACTTGCTCAAACCGGCTCTGGCGCGCGGTGAAATCCAGTGCATCGGCGCAACAACACTCGATGAGTACCGCAAGAACATCGAAAAAGACGGGGCGCTCGAACGCCGCTTCCAAAAGGTGATGGTTGAGCCCACCACCCCCGAGGAGACCCTGCAGATTCTCAACAACATCAAGGATAAATATCAGGACCATCACAACGTAATCTACACCGACGATGCCCTGAAAGCGTGCGTATCGCTGACCGAACGCTATCTCAGCGACCGCAATTTCCCCGACAAGGCGATTGACGCCCTCGATGAGGCCGGCTCTCGCGCCCACATCACCAATATCGTGGTGCCTGAAGAGATTGAACGCCTTGAGCAGGAAATCATCGATGCCGGTGCAGCCAAGCTTGCCGCCGCACAGTCGCAGGATTTCGAGAAAGCGGCCTCCTACCGCGACAAGGAGCAGCTACTCAAAACCTCCCTTGCCGAAGCCAACGACAAATGGCAGAAAATGCTTGAACAGAACCGCGTCACCGTCGACCACGACAAAGTGGCAGAAGTTGTTGCCATGATGACAGGTGTGCCCGTGCAACGCATCGCACAGGCCGAGGGGAGCCGTCTGCGCGAAATGGCACCGAAGCTCAAAACCGACATTATCGGTCAGGATAAGGCCATTGAGAAGATTGTCAAGGCCATCCAGCGCAACCGTGTGGGGTTGAAGGACCCCAACAAGCCAATCGGAACATTCATGTTCCTCGGCCCCACAGGTGTGGGTAAAACCCATCTCGCGAAGAAACTGGCTGAATATATGTTTGACTCGGCCGACACGCTGATTCGTGTCGATATGAGCGAGTATATGGAGAAATTCACCGTCAGCCGTCTGGTGGGGGCGCCTCCGGGATATGTGGGTTATGAGGAAGGTGGCCAGCTCACTGAAAAGGTGCGCCGCCGCCCCTATTCGGTTGTGCTCCTCGATGAGATTGAGAAAGCTCACCCCGATGTGTTCAACCTGTTGCTGCAGGTGATGGATGAAGGACGACTCACCGACAGCCTCGGCCGCCGCGTCGACTTCAAGAACACGCTCATCATCATGACCTCCAACATCGGCACACGCCAGCTCAAGGATTTCGGTTCCGGTGTAGGTTTCACCACTCGCGCCGACGACAAGGACTACAACCACAGCGTGCTGCAGAAGGCTCTCAACAAGGCTTTCGCTCCCGAGTTCATCAACCGCATCGACGACATCATAATGTTTGACCAGCTCGACCGCAACGCAATCTTCAAGATTATCGAAATCGAGCTGCGAGGATTCCTCGGCCGCATGGAGAAACTCGGATATGAGTTTGAAATCACCCCCGAGGCTAAAGATTATATCGCCGAAAAGGGATATGACCAGCAATATGGTGCCCGTCCGCTCAAACGCGCCATCCAGAAGTATCTCGAAGATCCTCTGGCCGAACTTATCATCAACTCGGAACTCAATGCCGGCGACCTCATCACCGTGGGGTATGACACGGAAACTGACAAGATTGTCACCTCCGTCAGTCACAGGGAGGCGCAGAAACCCGCCGAACAGCCCTCGCATGGCGTTGACGCGTCCGAAAAAGATGCGGAAACAAACAACTGAACGCTGTTTTAACACAGTTTAAATAAAAAATGCCGACCCTCGGGTTTGGCATTTTTTTTGCACTTTGTTATTAATGTAGCGGGCTCTTCACCCACACCGGAAACGCCCGTTACGATTGAACTAACAAATAAAAACATATACATATTATAATCATGGCAAAAACAGGCACTATCGGGGTAACTACCGAGAACATCTTCCCCGTAATCAAGAAGTTCCTTTACAGCGATCATGAAATTTTTCTGCGCGAACTTGTATCAAACGCAATCGACGCAACCCAGAAACTGAAAACCCTTTCGTCGTTTGGCGAATTCAAGGGCACATTGGGCAACATGGATGTGCGTGTTACCGTCGACAAGGAAGCAGGCACACTCACGGTTTCCGACCACGGCATCGGTATGACTGCCGACGACATTGAGAAATACATCAACCAGATAGCCTTCTCCGGCGCCGAGGAATTCCTTGAAAAATACAAAGATAACGCCAACGCCATCATCGGCCACTTTGGCCTCGGCTTCTATTCGGCATTCATGGTGGCAAAGAAAGTTGAGATTAACACCCTCAGCTACAAGGATGGAGTGGAGGCTGTGCGCTGGGAATGCGACGGTTCCCCCGAGTTCACCATCTCCTCCTCCGACAAAAAGGAGCGCGGCACCGACATTGTGCTCTATATTGACGACGACAACAAGGAGTTCCTCGAACAGAGCCGCATCGACACACTTCTCAAAAAATATTGCCGTTTCCTCCCAGTGCCGGTAATCTCGGGCAAAGAGCAGGAATGGAAAGATGGCAAGATGGTCGACACCGACCGCGACAACATTGTGAATATCACCGAACCGGCCTGGACAAAGAAGCCGTCGGAGCTTACCGAAAACGACTATCGCGATTTCTACCATCAACTCTATCCCGGGCAGGACGACCCTCTCTTCTGGATACACCTCAATGTTGATTTCCCCTTCAAACTCACCGGCATTCTCTACTTCCCCAAAATCAAGAACAACTTTGAGGTTACCAAAAACCGCATCCAGCTCTATTGCAACCAGGTGTTTGTAACCGATTCGGTTGAGGGTGTTGTGCCCGAGTTCATGATGCTCCTGCAGGGTGTTCTCGATTCGCCTGACATCCCGCTGAACGTTTCGCGCTCCTACCTGCAGAGCGATTCGGCTGTGAAGAAAATCTCGTCCTACATCACAAAGAAAGTTGCGTCGCGTCTCGACGACATTTTCAAAGCCGACCGCAAGGAATTCGAGCAGAAGTGGGACGACATAAAGGTGTTCATCGAATACGGCATGCTCACCGACGAGAAATTCTGCGATGCAGCAATGAAGTTCGACCTGCTCAAGGATACCGAAGGGAAATACTTCACCATTGAGGAATATAAGGAGCTGATTGCCCCTGCCCAAACCGACAAGGATGGCAACATAGTGTTCCTCTACACCACCGACCCCACCGCACAGTACACCTACATCCGTTCCGCCGCCGACCGCGGCTATTCAGTACTCGTTATGGACGGGCAACTCGACAGCCACTTCGTGGGATTGCTCGAACACAAAATCGAAAAAAGCCGTTTTGTGCGCGTCGACTCCGATGTTATCGACAACCTTATCCCCAAGAGCGACCGTAAGACAGTAGACCTCTCAGCCGCCCAACGCGACATTCTCACCACTCTGTTCAACTCTCAACTCCCCAAAGTTGAGGGTGCGCAATTCTTTGTCAACTTCGAGGCGATGAGTGCAACCGACTCCCCTATCGTCATCACCCAAAATGAATATATGCGTCGAATGAAGGAGATGGCAGCCATGCAGCCCGGCATGAACTTCTACGGCGAGATGCCCGACAGCTATTCACTCATTGTCAACACCGAAAACCCCATCGTGAAGAAAGTGGCCGAGGCCGCCGACAAAGCCCTTGCCGACAGCATCAAGCCTCTGATGGATGCAGTGAACGCCAACAATGAGAAAATCACAGCGTTGCGCGATGCCAAGAAAGAAGCCGACAATGCAGCCGCATCATCCCACGATGACAAACAAGTTGAAGCCTTGCAGGCCGAAAACAACGCCAAACGCGAAGAGCAAACCAAACTCGTGAGCGACTACGCCGCCACACAGCCTGTTGTGGGTCAGCTCATCGACCTCGCCCTCCTCGGCAACGGCATGCTCCGCGGCGCCGACCTCTCCCGCTTCATCACCCGCTCCCTCTCCCTCCTCTAATCCCCAGAATCCCCCAACCAAACCTACGAGGCGATGTGTCAAATGCGAAATTAAGACACATCGCCTTTGTTTAATCCGGATGGTGAGGGTCAGATGGTGTAAATCAGTCCGATGCCTATTGTAATGATGTCCTTTAACGGGATGTAGCTGTTCAGAATTTTTTGGCGCACATAAAGGTCGCAGGTTGAAATTTCATAGTATACAGAAATACGACGACCCAACAACCGCTTTTCCTCCGGAATATTAAACGAGAAACGCTGCCCCAAACCGAGGTGAAATCTGATTTTGGTGGAAAACCAATAATATCCGTCGGGGTAACGTTCCGGCTGACTCGTCCAAAAATCACCATGAAGAATAGAATTAACCGAAAGGCTGATACTAAGCGGTGTGATGTTCCACCGATTCTTAATGTCGATACTCCAGGGAGAATATATCTCACGCAGTGTGAATGTCCAGTAATGATGATAATGATAACGTTTTGGCAAGTAGCCTAACAACAGATGAGTTTCCCACTGATTAGAGCTACCGTAATCCCATCCTATGCCGCCCGACAACATGCCGATTCCTCCGGCATATTGTAACGTGAACATGTTAGGTATCAATCTATTCCACATCTCGGCACGTTTTTTCAGCCTATTATAGTAGGCGTAGTTGATTGAGGGTTCCTTCAAATCGCAACTGTCAGTAACCGCTTCCGGGATAACATTAACAGCGATACTGTCACAGGCAATCTTATCTGACGCTTTCACAACGGGACCGCCTGCGACCGCCAAAATAACCGCAATTACCCGAAGCGGCTTAGAATTCAATAGTTTCACAATCATAGCCTGTTTCAGTTACCGTAAATAGGAAAAATGCTCGTTTCTCTATATTCGGGCATTGATAGTAAAGAATTCCGTTTCCAAACAAATCAGAAACATCGAGAGAGTGATTATGACCATTTATGCAGAAACCATGAACATCCCCATTGTCGTCGGGTGTCATTCCCGGATATCGCGATATGTAGCTGTTGAATGGCTTGGCAACATTGTTGTTGAACTGTTCGTCGAAGGGCTGTGAATGCATCGCCACTATTGTGCGTTTGATTTTTCCGTGCGTAGATTCGTTGAGTGTCTCAACCCGGCGGGAATCGTTTTCAATAAAATCAAGGTCGGGCACAGGTTTGGAATAGTCATATTCCAGAGCCACCGTGTTCAGGCACACTATGTGCGTGTCGGCCACATTCAATGAAAAATTTGTCGGGCCAAACACATAACTGAATGTGTCGTTTCCATTGCCCATACAGTCATGATTCCCGATAACAACAATGTAAGGAATGCCGCACTCATCAAAAAGGTCGCGCGCCCATATATATTCCTTTGGCAGCCCAAAGTCGGTGATGTCTCCCCCGTGAATGATGAAATCAATGTCACCACGCTGTTTTATGAATTCAAGCGCCTTTTCGGTTTCAGTCAGCGCTCCCTGCGTGTCGGTGATAAACACAAATTTGAACGGGATTTTTATATTCGCCTGTTCTATTTTTCTTTTATTCTCGGTGTTGATATCATGATTTCCGTCAAGACTTGCAGAATAGGGATGATACTCAAAACAATCACAACCGGAAAACAATGCCGTTGCCGAACATAGCATCAATTTTGTCAATAATTTCATACAACAAAATTACCAAATTGAGGATGATAAAATTGGGAATACGGAATTATAGAACAGAATTGTCTCCAAATAGAATAATCTTTTAATGATGCAGAGCCGCCACTGAATGTACATTTGCAGGATTTCCGCCTGACATTCGTCGAAAGAACTTCTATTTTCGGTGTCAGAAGGGGCGGAGGATGGCTGAGGAGACGGTGGTTTCGGTGTGGATGCGTTCTTTTTCGGTTTTCTTTCCGTAGGGTAAGATGTAGGTGAGCGACAGGGAGATGTTGCGGCCATTCAAATCGCGGAGAGAACAAGACCGGGACTGATACACGCCATAGGCGGCATCGGTGCGTGTGCACAGGCGGCGGTCAAGGAAGTTTTCAACGCAACATTCTGCAGCCCAATTGCCATGCTGCCAGTTGAGCGAAAGGCCGTATTGCGCCGGATTGTGCACCTTTACCCCCTCAATGCCGAGCACACTGTAGGGTAACGCATACGTGCCCTTCACTTGCCAGTCGCCGAACATATATGACGCGGTGAAATCAAAGCGCCAATCGTTGCTTCGGGCCGGTCGATAGGCTGAATCAAACCGGTTTGCACTGAAAGCGGCATTGCCACGAAGCCGCAGCTTGTTATCAATCATGTTTGCCGACACCCCGAACAGCAGTTTGTGATAATGAAAATCACCATCATTGACCAATTGATGATACATTATGTTGTTTTCGGCAAAATAGCGGTTGGAGGTGTTCCCGAAATATTTGAGGTAATCGTAGGTGAACGACAAGCCGAAACGCCCTACGCGCCCGTTGTAGCTCAGGATGTTCTGAAACGCTTTAAGTTGTTCCAGATCGGGATTGCCGGCGGTTGCCTCGAAGAATGAAGTTTGTATCACGGCATCGTTCTTATATGACGGATTATAGATGCTGTGGACGTAATTTCCTGTTATCGATACAGAATGTTTCCGATTTAAAGCATAGGTGATGCCATAGAATGCTTGCGGCGAGAATTGGTTGTCGTTGTGGTCGCCTATGGTTGAATAAAGATCTGTCAGACCAATTGATGCGTAATAGGATAATCCGAACGGCAAACTTTGGTCGATGTGAAACATTGCCATCGCATGGTTGTTTGTCAAGGTTTGTTGGCTGTTGAAACTGCCTGAGTAGGTGTCGCGATAAAAATTGTAGTACTCATCAATAGTCGTGCCAAGGCTCAACCCGTTGTCAAACGATTTGAAGTAGCCGAGTGTTGCACATGCGAGCACATTGTTTTCCAAAGTGTTATTTGTGATTTCATCAACATTGCTTTCTCTGTAGCTGCTGCGGAAATTGGTGTGACCGTGACGAATGTTGGCATTTGCCATAATGGTGTGGCCTCCCGGCAGATATAAATTGTAATGCATTTTCAAAACCGGCGACAGTCCATTCTCCTTGCTACTGCGGGCAGCCGTGGAACTGAAGTTGTAAAGCCCCGTGTATGCAACATCGTCGATTATAGAGTTCACGGGTGTAGCGGTGCGGGTAAGGGCGAGGGAAACATCAAAAGAATGATTCGCTACTGCGTGCGCGAACTTCAAATTAAGGTATTGAGAATTGGTGCGAGTTGTGTTTTCAACGGGGCTGACACATTGGTTCAACACACCATTGTTCAACAGAAACGTGTTAACGGCACTGTTGCGTTGCGAAATCTCATCCCATTTTCCGCTTGCCGTTAGAGTTAGTGTCACCGCATTTTTCTTGTAGTTGGCCATAGCGATATATTCGCCATATTGGCGGGCGAACCCCTCATCGGCGGAAACATACACATTACCGCCATAATCATATTGCACGGTGAGAAAATTCATCACGGCACCGCTGCCGGCATATTTACCTCCGGGATTGCGTCGGCAATCAATCCGCACAATCTCCGAGGCTGCGAGTGTGGCAAGTTCATCGGGCTGCACCTCCACCCCGTTCACAAGGATTATCACATTGCGCCCTGTTGTGGTGGAGATAGTCTTTGCCTGAGCGTCTACGTTGAAATCGGGCAGATTCATGTTCTCCAAAAGCGAATAGCCGTTGGTGCTGTGCTTCTTCTCCAATTTGGAGGGACGGAAAATTACTTTATCAGCCGTTTCAATCTGCGCATCGGCTGTTACAACCACTTCATCGAGAGTGGTGGAACCGGAGTCAGTTGTGACTTCCTGTTGAGCGTATGCCACAACCGGCAAAGCCAACAATAGAGTGAACAGTATCTTTTTCATGCGTTTGCAATTTTTGCTGCAAAGCAAGTGAAAAAGCGACAGGGTGACTCAAAAATTTGTCTGACATTTCCCTGACATTTACTGACAAAGCCGAAAATCAGCCGTTTACACGAAGCTCATACGAATCGCCACGGTTGCAGATAATCTCAATGCCGGTATCGGCGAGAGCCGCTTTGGTGCGACGGACAAGGGTGTAGAGCGACTCCTCGGCATTACATTTATTGCCCCAAAGAGCCTCGCACAGCGTGGCCTTATCAACCCTGTTACCCGGCGCAGCAAGAAGCATTCCGGTTAGTTGCCGTTGCATAGGAGTGAGCTTGATTCCGTCGAGCGACAGATCCGCACAGCCCGATGCAGCTACGGCCACCTCAGTTTGACAAGTCAACTTGCGGCGCCACACAAACACTGATGCCATCGAGAGCATGGCAAGCGAGAGCAGAATCCCGGGCACCGTAGGGTCGGAGGCGGCAAACATTGAGGCTACCGAGCAGTTGGCAAAACCCTGCAACCGGATTGCAACCCCGTCGGGCGCGATTTCAGGCACGAGCAAAATGGAGTCGGATGCGATTTTGTCGCCCTGCATCTTCACACCCGCACCCTTTTTGTCGACTAATGCCAGAGTGAAATAAGCCTCTTTCCTCAGCGCGGCATTCCTGAAATTGATGTCGGAAGCCTGATATATAATCGGTTTATGAGTGGTTTGATGCATCTGTTGCAAAGCAGCAATCGTATCACTGCGCGTCCACAGCTCCCTGTTTTCATCGGCCAATGCAATCATTGCATCGTTAAGGTCATCGGCGATGGTCTGCTTTGCTTTCGACCAGGCGAAGCAACCCGACACCACCGACGCAATCATCAACGCAAACGGCAGAAACATTGCATAGCTGAGAGAATTGCCATTGGTTTGTTGTGACGATTTATTCATTTGCCAACTTTCTTATATATATGCTACAAATCAACGCAAAGCTACAAAAACGTTTCCTATATTTAAGAGGGTGTTTAATAATAAATGTTAATACCTCGGCGGTGTATCTTTGCGATAGATTTCTCGTTATGAGGAAAGAGCGATGCGGGCATCGTGACTGACGAATAACAGAAATTTAGCCAAAGAGACACCGAGGCAAAAGTGTTTTCAATGTTATTAATAACCCTCCAAAATTATAAAAATACCATACTGCGAAAATCTTGGACATCTTTTATCTTTCAACTCAGTCACATAGCCCGCTATGCTCCTTCGTTTCAAGATAAAATATGCCTCAAGATTTTCGACCGAGGTATTAACATTTATTATTAAACACCCTCTAAAATTAAAACGGAGGTGCGACGGAATATTCGGCGCACCTCCGGAGCGGAGAGATGAGAGATTGAGGAGAACGAGTCGTGGAAAATGAGTGGAGTCTCATTTATCGTTTATTCATGAAGCAGCTTACTTCTGCGACTTATATTGTGGAAGCAGCGGCACGGGGAATTTTGAGAACAGGGTTGTCACAGCCTCGCTGATTCCCTTCAGATTCTGGTAGCCGTTGCCACCTCCATTGAGGATGGTTGCAACCGAAGCTGAATAGAGGGGCACTTTGGTGTCGATGTTAACCAAATCCATTGTGAGCACACCCTCCTTATAGATGCCTGTAATCACTTGCGCATTCGAATAGTAGGCAGGATTCCAATAGGGTCCGTAGTTGTAGCGGGGCCACATGTAGTAGGGATAATAGGGGCCGTTATAGGGGAAATAGCCTGCGGGGGGCATGAGCGGCTCGGTTTGGATTTCACGGTGGGTGGTGACCGCGATATTCACCAACAATGGGGAATCGGGTGTTTCAGTAAAACCGCGCTCCACCATCTCCTGACGTATGGCTGCCGCGATGTTGTAGTAAGTGACCATTTCCATTCCCGGAGGCAGATGACCCATGTCGGGAGTGACAAGTCGGAACGTCTTGTAGTTCGACAGGTCAGCATCGTTATATACCTCACTATTTACGAGCGCATAAGGGGAACATGCCGCCAAAAGCGCCACCAGTGCGAGCAAACTAAAAATTTTCTTCATATCCTTTTCGAGTTAAAACGTTATGTATAAGCAGCTAAAATTCAGCCTTGCTACATACTTATAACATTCTAACCCGAAATAGAGTTTGCCGCCACACGGCAAAACTCCGAAAAACTTAAGGCTCAGGCGCTGAAAGCGTCGATAAGCACCGCGATGCAGACAGCTACCAATATTAAGCCGATAATCAGTATTGCCGATTTTTGCTTTGCAGAGTGTTTTCCACGCTTGATGTAGCCACCTACAAAACCTCCGTAGATTCCACCGATGATTGGCAACCAAATAAAATATGGGATATGCATATAAACAAAATTACAATTATTCAAATTTGAGATATAATATATGACGCGAAAATCTCAAAAAAGTTACACGGTTTGACCGAAATTCATGTCAGCTGCAAACAACCGCGTCGGAGGGGAAAACAATTCCCATCTGCCTGCGGGCCTCATCGAGAACTTCGAGGGTGAGCATGGAATTACGATGGGAATTAATTTGAGATTCAGGAAACGCCGATTGAATTCCAGTGCCGGAGTGGCTCTCTATCGTATCTATGAATTCCTTCACCTCACAAAAATATAAATCGGGAATATCGGGCGCCCCCAAAGGAATTGTGCTGAAATCACTGTTTCTCCCCGAGGTTGCTTCAGGCCGCGGAATAAATGTCAACTCTCGCAGATTGTGAATATCGTTGAGGAGCAGATTGCCATTCTCACCCTCTATTTCAGTGGGAAGATAGGAGTTGGCAATTTTTGAATAAATCAGCGTCACTTCCATGCCACCCGGATAGCTACAATAGATTGTGCCCTGGGCATCAACACCCGACGGCAGCATAACACCATGCGCATCAACCTCCACCGGCTTCCCAAACAGGGCAACCATAGGATAAACCGTGTAGATGCCAAGATCCATCAATGCACCTGCCGAATAGTCGGGATTGAAAACATTAGGCAATTCTCCCGCTTTGAATCTGTCGTAGCGCGAGGAGTATTGGCAATAGCTCGACACATAGCGCCGGATTTTCCCGAGCTTCGGAAGGAATGCTCTCACTGCTGCAAAATTGGGATTTAGCGTGGCGGTCATCGCCTCCATCAGCAACACCCCCTGTTCATGCGCAACAGCAATCATCTCGCGCAGTTCCGAAGAATTGGAAGCTATCGGCTTTTCGCACAACACATGTTTGCCACGCTTCATGCACGCAATTGCCTGCAAAGCATGAATATTGTTGGGGCTCGCAATGTAGACGGCATCAATACCTCCCGATTCGAGCATCTCGTCGAGCGATGTGAACACCATTCCGATGCCATGCCGGCGGGCAAACATGTCGCCACGCTCCCGAGTGCGCGAATACAACGCCGCAGCTTCAAAACGGCTATCGGCTCGTGCACCGTCGAGAAACCACTCTGTTATATTTCCCGTTCCTATTATTCCGAATCGCATGAATCTTTCAATGAAATGAATTTCCGGTCGTGTAATTCAATCGGCGGAGTAATGCTTGTTGGCATCGGAGGGTTTGTAAATCCTCTGGTTTCCGTTGTAACTGTTGGAGAGTCCAATCTGGTTATCCCAGCTTCCTTGAGTGAATTTGAATTCGGCGGGAAGCATCAGGTCAAGGTCGATGGTATATGTAGTGTCATCAATCTTGTTCATTTTAACCCCCTGCGGATTCCAATTGCTGAGTTGGGGTTGGTTGCCGGTGATGAACACATCGCCGTTGAGCCACGAACCCGATAGCTCGATATGCACCGGATGAGCTACGGAATCGGTGAAAGCGGTGGTGTGACGATACATGGCATAAAGAGGCAAAGCATCGGTCAACGCTTCCACATAACACCGCATATGGGAAAAATCGGGATATTCATTCACTAAAATTCTAACGTTTTCGGGATGAGGCTCCGATGCGACCTTCCCCTTTACAAAATCCCAGGCCTCGCGCCATTGTGCCGGCCAACCCGTCTGCTCCGACTCATTGGCCATAGAAAGAAAAATGTAATGCGGTTTCCCGTTGGAGTAGTCGCAATTAAGGAAGCTGTTGGCAAAACGGTTTTCATCCCACGTGAAATTGGGAGAGATGGCAATGCAATCGTCAAACAGATTGTGCGATGCGAACGAATCGAGAACGAACGATGCTCCCAACGAATGCCCAACAGCAAGCGTGTGACCCGACGTGCGGTAGTTGCTGTCAATATATGGCATCACCTCATTTTCAAGATGTTTTCTCAGGTTATCGGCGCTCCCGTAGTATGGCTCCGACGGTGTGAATTTCTCCGGAACCGGCAGAAAATCGTTGTTGCGGTTATAGTTCATGTCGGGCACAAACGGCGACACCACCCCAACCACGATAAAGGGCAACATATCCTCACCCTCATATTGAATCTCATCCAACAGCCCGTAGACCAATCCGAAATGTGACCGCATCTGTGAGTCAAACACATAAATCACATCCAAAGCGGTCTGGTCGTTCTCGTCATACCATGTTGGAGTGTAAACCAGAATTTCACGCTCAAAAGGAAAATACTCTGATTTAAACTTAACATTCTCAACTCGTGCGAGTTGTTGTGCCGAAACTACTGCCGGCAACATGCATAAAATTATAAGGAATAAATAAAATCGTTTCATCGCCGAATTTTTAAAATTTCCACGAAATACTTTATCAATTCAAAATGAATTTGGCTGAAGCCCAGGAGGCTTTTACTATGTAGCAGCCGGGGACCGCTGAAAACGGAACTGACGCCACACCGTTCTCAAGGTTGAAAACCGCTACGATGCGGCCGGCGGTATCACACACACAACCCGTTGCAGCCTCCGATGAATTGCATGCCACATCGAGCACCCCTGCGTTCCATCTCACCGACAATGATGACGCTGAGGGCGCCGACGGCGCAGCCACATTTTCCACCCCCGCAAGTTGCGATTCGGGGAACAGAATGGGACCGGCAAACCAATAGCCCTTATCCATCGGATAGTCGGCAACTACAGCGCCTTCGGGAGTGTATTGCCGCATGATATAGGTTGTGGAAACCACATCACGGAAAAGCGTTGTGAAAAGATTGCCGGTTGCAGGGTCAACCCTAAGCGACGGGCAATGAACCTTCCAGCTTTCCGCCCCCTCATCCTCATCGGCCTCGAGGTCGGCGATGCACTGTGTGTGTGAGGTTGCTATGTCGAAACTGTAGATGTGTCGGTCGGCAAAACGGCTGCGCGCGCTCCCACTCCAGAAAAGAGTGTTTGTCTTTGCCGAAGCACAGAATGTGTCGGCCGACCACGACGACCACAGCGACGACGGCCCATAAACGTCAGAGGGAAGTTCCACCACCTCGCAACCGAGTGTGGCAGGGTCGATTTTCACCAGATAACCTAACGCCGAACCTGAGCCCTCTGTGTTCACACTGACGCTTGCCCACACCGAGCCGTCGAGGGCTTTAACAACAGACCCGACCCCTGCGCCTTCGCGCACGCAATCAAGACTGAGGGTTGACACAACCTTATCGGTGGCGGCATCAACCACAAGCACACCTTTCGACTGATGGGCTACGAAAACTTTGCCGTCGGCCTCCACCATCGCGCCGCACTGCCCGAAGTATAACGCCCCGGTGGGGTCGCCCACAGGTTTGCTGTCGGTGCCAAAGGGGTTCTCCGTACCGTCAATCTGCCCTTTCACCGTGAGTGTGGAGAGGTTGACCACCCACACCCCGTTGCTCGATGACACATAACCCTTTTCATCGTCGACGGCGAGGAATGCGCGCCCTGCGGCACGTGCCCCCGACGGGTCGAGATTATCAATCTGACCAATCCATTTCATCGTGGTACCGTCGATAACGGTGAGGATACCCCCGGCCGTGGCAGCCCCGGGGTCCTGCGCGAATTTCGACACCACATAGAGCTTGCCGTTGCTATAAGCTCCGAAACAGGGTGTGCTCCCCAGCGAACGGCCGGGGTTTTCAGTGGCAAAAATCTTGTAGTTCCACGTTGCCGATTGGGGAAGCAGGCGGTTGATGGTGCCAGCACTTTTGCCATACTGACTTTCATTAATGACAATCACACCTTCGGCATAATCGGCGCCATGCGCCGGAATGCATGAAAAGCATCCTGCTGAAACGATTATAGTGGCAAATATTTTCTTAATACTCATATTACATTAATTTTCATTATTGAACCTCAGGTTCATCAAGCGGAAGCAGATGGAGGTCGCGTGCACCGGCGATTTCGGTTGAGGTCTCCCCTATCCAGTTGCACGTCTGGTTTATGCCCGTGTAGACCCTGATAAAATCAACCCCCGGCAGATAAACCGGCACCCCGAAAGCATCAACCGCCCAACCAATGTCGAAACTGTTAAGTTCGCCATAGCGGTCGGGGTGATTGTCGACATATCCCCACGGGTAGCTCGAAAGCTGAAAATAGGTGCCGTTGCCATAGATATCCACCGCATTCGGTGCAAGTAGAGAACCTGCGAAAGTGAGCTCGTCGGCCTCAACCCAAGCAGGGTAATAGCTCTGCGTGTGTTCGTAGTTCTTTTCCACGTAACCGCTGTTTCCCTCCGAATCGGTCCAGGGGATATACTCGGCATCGAGAATGTAGTCGCCTTTCGGAACCGACGGTTTTGAGGCATCGGGACGACGATAGGTTATGTGATAATCGTGGAGAGTGAACGGAGAGGAATATTCACTGCCGGCAAGCTCATACCACGTGTCATCGGGTATGCCGTTGCCATTGACATCGAGCGACACCATCACAATTCCCGGCTCGCAGGAACCTACCTTGCTATCCTCAAATCCGATTTCATAGAATGCATTACCCCTTATCATGAAATCTGGCTCACCGGCCACGTTCACCACAGTGTGGTCGAAACCGAATGTGAGATAGCCGCCGTAGGCGCCGAGCGAAACCAACTCATCGGCGGTGCCACCGACCGATTCAAGAACTTTGGCACACATGTCGGCCTCGGTGTCACCCTTGCTCCATTCGGGCATCATATTGATAAACTGCCCCGGGGCTGGCCGGTACTCATACACTGCCGACAGCCACGGACTGTATTCAATCTCCTCCCTGACAACGGTGACGGTGAAATCGTGGCTGAACAGGGTTCCGTCATCGTCGGTTATTGTGAGCGACATGCCATACACACCCTCCGACGCAGCTACAAAAACGCATTCCCTTGACGTGGAAATAACCCGGCGGCTACCGTCGGGCGTAACCTCAACCCAGCTGAATGAAACTCCTTCAAACTCCGATTCGAGGCGCAATGCCTGCATACGGTAGACGGTGTAGCTCTCGTCGACCCCGAGGCTCACCATCGGCGTTTCATTGTGGCAGGCACTCACAAGCGCACAAGCAGCCACACCCGCCAAGCGGAACACTTTCGGCCACACCCGCGCAGCCACACAACAGAAGGTTTTATCATTCGGCTTCATGGGTCAACTCATCGGTTTTAAGGTCAAAAGCTATGGCGGCGGGGATGTCGCCCGTGCGCACTTTCCATTTGCATCGGCCTGTTGCCGAGAAACAATAGAGTGTGCCCGAGCTTACATAGTTCTTTGCATCGGTTACGAAAATGTCGCCCGTTTCGGGATGCACCGCAATGCCGTAAGGCACCGCAATCTCACTTTCAGTGCCGTCGGCGATGAAACTTTCCGAAAGCGGAGTGCATGTGGCGAGGTCAATCACCCCGTAGCTGACTTCGTTTGATTGTGTGCGGTCGCTCCACTCAGTTGCGATGTAGTAGAGGCGGCTGTCGGTCAGCGCCAGATTGGAACAGGGCACATCAATGCGGCGCGAAACCTCATATTCACCGTTGGCACCGGTTTGCTCAAGCAGATAGATTCGTGAGGGGATGTCGGCGCGGTTGCCGCGCGAGGTGACCCACAGACGGTTGAGGTTATCCTTGCGCACTCGGTGAAGATTCACCGCCACCGGAATTTGCCTCACCTGCCTGAAATCCTTGAGGTCGATAACCGACACGGTATAATCATAATCGGGTGCTCGATACCCTCCTGAATTTGCAACATAGAGGCGGTTGCCCACAATTTCCATCTCCTCGGGCTGATAGCCCACGGTGACGGTGCGCGTGACGGCAAGCGTTTCGGTGTCGAACTCATAAACCATCCCTTTCGGAGCCGAGGGATTTATCTGCACCGGCCCAACATAGGAGCTTATGTAACCCCGGTCGCCGTTAAAACGGATATAGCGGCAATTAGGAACATCAATCTGCCCCACTCTGATGCCTGTGGCTACATCCATCACCTCAACCTTGTGCGAGCAGTTGATAACGGCATATAAACGGCCGTTGTGAATCTGAAGGTCGTTGCCTACGTCGCCAAGTTCCTTAACAACATTGGGGTTGCGCTCCGAATAGATGTTGCGCGAATATATGCCGGTGAGGTAGCTGTAATAGTCGAGCGAGCATTTGTTCGACCCCATGTTCCCTTCGTTGAGAAGATAGAACCCTTTCACGGGGGAATCCTTGCGAATCTCCCCCACCGGCTCCTCCTCCACAGGCACCACCACCTCATCGGTGCGGCAACCCGAAAGAGCGCAGAACAGACAAGCCGCCGACAGCACAATCAGCTGCCGGAACCACAAATTCATGATATTTGCCCGTTTTGTGTTCATTAAAAGCGAGTTTCGTCAATTATCAGATGCCAACCGTCAGTGTAACCCTGAAATTGCGCTTTGGCATGGGGTAGTTGGCAATCACGTCATAGTCTTGGTTCAGCAGGTTGTTGATTTCAACCAACGCGCGTAGCGACACGTTTCTCACCTTGAAATCGCGGCTCAGGGAGATGTCGGAGGTGTACCACGGCTGGGTGTGGTTGTAGATTATATTCTCCTGCTGGTTGTAACGCTCGCCAACGTAGATGAAGCTGTAGTTGAGTCCCCAGTCGCGCCACACCACATTGACGATAGCCGAACCGGAGTGACGGGGGATGTAGGGAATCTGGTCTCGGTAGTAACTGTCGGCGGGATTTGTCACGTCGATAGCCTGCTGAAAGGTGTATTGTCCGCGCAGAGTCACATCAAGCCGGGATGCAGGCGAAACCGTTATCTCACCGGCAACATCAATCCCTTTTATTCTCACCTTGCCGAGGTTGAGCATCGTCCAGCGGAACTGCTGCCCTTTAGGGTAAGCAACGATTTTGTCGGTAACAAAGTTTAGATAGGCATCGGTGCTGAAGCGATAGCTCCTCACGAATCCGTGTGTGAACGAGCGGTCGAGCAACACCCCCACGTTGTATTGTGTTACCCGTTCGGGATTGAGCTTTGAGTTACCCATGTCGGCATAATAAAGGTCGTTGAAGGTGGGCATGCGGAACGATTGCTTCACAAATGCCCTGAACTCAAGCGCCCTCAACCAGCTGAAAGGCATCAATGACACGTAGGCGGCCGGAGTGAGTCGGCTCTGCGAGCGCACCTGCTCGTCACCCTCCACCCTGTCGCGGATGAATGTGGCGAGTAGGCTCCCCTGAAATTTCACCACATCGAAGTTGAGCGATGTTGCAACTGCGAGGAGATTGGTGTAACGGTCGGGGCGGTGAAAATCGCGTATATCCGTTTCAAGGCTGTTCCACTGGAAATCATAGCTCAGCCCCACCATCCACTGCGGCAGGATGCGGAAGCGGTTGGCGGTGGAGAAATAGAGCTCACGCTGGCGATAGAGGTTATCCACGGCCACCTGACGCTCGTCGTTGTTGACATAATGCGTGCGGTAGAACGCATATTTGGCATTAAAAAGAGTGGTGAACCGACCGAGCGCACGGCGGTAGCTCCCCTGAACGAAGGAGTTGTTATCCCACTGACGCTCGCCGCGACGCCACACATGGTTGACGATAGCCCCAGGGATGCCTCGTTCGGAATTATAGTGATAGCCTTTTAGGTGCCATTCCCCGCCGTCGAAAGTGCCGTTGAGATTCAGTTCAAGACGCATGGCATCAATATCACCGTTCTGACGCACCGCCGTTGTGTCGTAGGCCACTTCCCCTGCGGGGTTGACTCGTTTATAGCGGAACTTGTATTTACCCGACGAGGTGAGCCACTCGCCACTGAGCGATGCGTTTACCCGTTCGGAAAGCTGAAGCTCAACCAGCGCCGAGGGGTTGAAGAGGTCGAATGAACCGAAACGCATGGTGGCGCGGGCATTATAGTTACGTCCCTCCTCAAACACCGGCACGCGGGTCTGCATGTAAACCGAGCCGGCATTGCCAAAGTCGCGGGCGGGTTGGAGAATCTCGCTTTTCTGCCCGTTATAGAGCGATATTGCCTCCACATTATCAAGCGAAAACTGCCCGAGGTCAATCTGACCGTTCTGTGCGTTTCCCAATGCCACACCGTCGTAGACAACGCCGGTGTGATTTGTGCCCATCGAGCGGATGTTGACGGTTTTTATACCGCCTACACCGCCGTAGTCCTTCACCTGCACGCCTGAGAAATAACGGAGCGCGTCGGCCACGCTGTTGGAATTGAGGCGTTCGAGATCCTTTCCCGAAAGACGCTGCACGGGGATGACCTCCTCGTTGGGACGCTTCGCGGTGACCATCACCTCGGGGAGGGCCACACTGTCGACCGGCTCCACGGCAACAGCCTGCACCAACGAACCTGCGCCTAAAAGACAGCACAGAAGCCACCGGCGCCGGCAACATCTCGCCAACTTATTTATCTTAATTATATCGTAGTTCAAAATCAAAAAAAACAAATATGCGGCTCCACAAAAGAGCCGCACAAAGTTAGCCAATAACAACGAGTTGCGCAACCCGAACGGCAGCTAACGCAAGCTCATGCAACCCCAAAACATGTCATGATGGCACGCCGGATTGTTGCCGCCTCGGGGCGGTCGGTTTTCAGTATCGCCAGAATGGCCTGCACATAGGCATCCTTGCTGCCGGGAAGCCCGCAAAGGCCACCCACGTTTGAACGCGGAACCATAGCCTTCTGGTTATATACGCGCAAAATTGAGTTATAATCCTCCAAAGCTGCAATCTGCGAGAATTCGCGGCAGAACTTTTCATACATTCCGCGCGGATTAATCTCCTTCACGAGCGACTGCATGTGCTCCTCAAGGGCATTGATGTTGGTGAAACGACCGTCGACACGATATTCAACCGTGCGCTTCACCCTGTGGCGGGTGTGTAGGAGCGCCTGCTGCCGCAAATCGTGGCGGAACTGCCTGACAACCGAATTTTTCACTGCCGAGAAAACTTTTACGGGGTCGTTCCCCATAAACCGTGCCACACCTTTCACCACACCTTCGAGCATGAGGATATTCTCTATCTCAGCCACATCGGGCACGAAGATGTTTTTCCCGCGCAGATATTCCACCTCCTTCTCATCACGGCGGTCGCGGTCAACAATGCCGCAACTTTCGAGATGGTGAAACGCCTTGAGGTCGTTGAAAGCCCGGGTGGCTTCAATCACCTTGTTGCAACTGCCGAGCGATTTAACGCTGTAGTCCTTGAAAATCAACGGGTAAAGTTTCGCGTCGATTGAATGTGTTGCATCACCTTCGATAAACATCACCGGCCTGCGGGCTCCAATCAGCGCCATGTAGACATCCTCGGAAAGTCCGGCATCGGCAGGGAGTAAATCATAATCCCACGTGACGGCATCGGGGTTGTAGAATCTAACCCACACTATGGCATTCTCGGCACGCGATGCCGCGAAATCAACATCGTGGGTGGTGTAGACAAACCGGCAGTCGGGGCGCATCTCCTCGATAGTATCCCACAGCCTGCGCAGCAACGAGGCGTGAAGAAACATTCCGGGATTCTCAACAAAGATTGTGCCGTTGAGGGGTGCGTAGAGAACCGCTCCGAAATAGAACAGCACGGCTTTTTCGCCATGCGAGAGTTTCATCTGCGAATAGGCCGTCGCATCGCCTTTGCGCGAGAATAGAAGCGCCCCACCCTCGCGAAGCACATGATTTTCGGGGAACACCTCCTGCCACCGTTTAATCACGGCATCGAGTTTCGACTCCTCGATTGCCACATTCTCCCCGCGGGCGGTTTTCACCTTGTATTCCACCAATTTCACCATCTCTTCATTGAGCAGCAGAATCATCAGCCGCTCGAATGTGGTTGCCGCGTGAGAATGGAGAAACGAAGATGTTGCCACGGCATTGGCATAGAGGCGGTCGATTGAGGCCTCGGCGGGATTCTCCGCCGCCGTGTCGCAGATGGCTTCAAGAGCCGAGATGCGGAAAGCCGATTGCCCTAACGATTGTTGAATATAGTCGGTGAAACGGGTTTTGCCGCTACCATTCGCGCCGATGATGGTGATTTGTCGCGCGTCGGAGGGAAGCGTGAGTCGGCTGCCGTCGGTTTTCGGAGGGAGAAGCATTGTCATGGTCGAAACAATTAAAAGGTGGGAATTCAGTCGAGGAAACGTTTTGTGAGACCTGAATAGGCATCAATGCGACGGTCGCGCAGGAAAGGCCACCAGCGGCGCACCTGCTCGGAGCGGAGCAGATCCACCTCCACAATTGTTACACATTCCTCATTGTCGGGGGCACGGAAAATGAATTCGCCCTGCGGCCCGGCAACAAAGCTCGAACCCCAAAAAAGAATTCCGTTGGTCTGCCCCGAAGGGTCTGACTCATGCCCCACACGGTTAACAGTGACAACGGGGAGCCCGTTGGCAACCGCGTGCCCGCGTTGAACCGTTATCCAGGCTTCGCGCTGGCGCTCTTTCTCGTCGGCGGTGTCGGTCGATTCCCACCCTATTGCAGTGGGATAAATCAACAGTTCGGCACCGCGTAGTGCCATGAGACGGGCTGCCTCGGGATACCATTGGTCCCAGCACACGAGAACCCCGAGCCGTCCTACTGAAGTTGAGATGGGTTCAAACCCTATATCACCGGGAGTGAAATAGAATTTTTCATAATATGCGGGATCGTCGGGGATGTGCATTTTGCGGTATTTGCCTGCCACTGAGCCATCTTTCTCAAACACCACTGCGGTGTTGTGATAAAGCCCCGGAGCACGGCGCTCAAACAGGGATGTGACAATCACCACACCAAGTTCACGGGCAAGCGCGCTGTAGAATTCGGTGGTGTCGGACGGAAGCCCGACAGCCAGGTTGCAGTTGTCAACATTCTCGGTTTGACAGAAATAGAGAGAATCGTGCAGCTCCTGGTTCACGATGAGTTGTGCTCCCGCCGTTGCGAGAGTTCTCATTTTATCGGCGAGCCGACGGCGGTTGTCATCGGCCGATTCAACATTATGCTGCTGGATTATTCCTACCTTGAGTTTATTTTGCATTTGAAGAACTTTTTTTATTCAAATTGAAAGAAGTGACTGCGGCAGTTGCATTGTTGCGCAATGCAGCGACCCGTGCTGACGAATCAACGCGCTGCAATCAACGGTGATTATCTCGCGCTCGGGGAAGGCTATCTGCAACATCTGCACGGCCATGCGGTCGTTGGCCGGCTGCCCGTAAACGGGGAGCAACACCGTGCGCGGTGTTATTAGGAAGTTGGCGTAAGTTGCCGGCAACCGCTCTCCGTCGGCATCATAGACAGCCTCGGGAAGCGGAAGCGCTATCAGATTGTAGGGATTCCCCTCGGGGGTGCGCAACGCTTTCAGCTCCTCCTCCATGAGGTTGAGGTCGGCAAAATGGCTGTCGGTCTCGTCGTAGCATTTCACATAAAGGATAGTGTCGCCGGGAGCCATGCGGGCCAATGTGTCGATGTGACTGTCGGTGTCGTCACCCTCAAGATGGCCGTGGTCGAGAAACATCAGATGTGTTATTCCCATCGATTCCTTGAAAAATGCGGCGAGTTGCTGCTTTGTCACCGCTCCGTTGCGGTTGAGCGAAAGCAGGCATTCCGATGTGGTGAGCATTGCACCGCGCCCGTCAACCTCCATCGAGCCACCTTCAAACACGAAGTTGAGGTGAGACCGATAACGACGGGTGAGTAACCCTGCCTGCACCATGCGCAGGTTCACCATATTGTCGAGATTGGCGGCGAATTTCAAACCCCAGCCGTTGAATTGGAAATCGAGGGCAACCTCACCCTCGGATGTGGATAGCGTGAGCGGCCCATAGTCGCGGGTCCACGTGTCGTTGGTGGGTGCTTCAAACACAATGAGTTTATCGGCCGGAAGGTGCGACAGGCGTTCCCTCACTTCGGAAGCATGCGGAGTCACCACCACCACACGCAGGCCGCTTTTCACAATGGCGTCGGCAAGGTTGCGGTAACACGCTGTCACTTCGTCAAGCATGGGAGCCCAATCGGTGTCTTTGTGCGGCCATGCTATCATCACTGAATTATAATCCTCCCACTCGGCGGGAACTCTAACTGAGGGTGTTGTCATAAGAATCTGTTAAAGATGTCGTTCGTAGGGGGCAGGCACTCCTGCGGCATGCTCATTCGTCGTAATCGCTTAGATTCTCCCAGATTTCATTGCGGCCTGAGAGATATTCTTCGCAGAAATCGAGAAAACCGTGTCGCTCGGAGCTTCCAACCTCATGGCACCATTCGCGGTAGCGGCGGTGAAGGTCGTCGTCCTCCCCTATCATTTTTTTGAATTCCGATTCAGCCACATCAACGCTATCGGCCTGTTGCAGAATATCGGTAAACAGTTGCGTGATATCTTCCATAGAAAATGACTAAAATATATCTTATGGCGGCAACTACACTCACAGTTATATTCCGGTCAGCTGCAAGCAGTTGCCAAGCGGCCACATCAAACATAGATGCATGAAGCCGCTTAAAAAACGGTTATTAAAATTAAGGCAGTTAAATTAGTTACGCTTCACCCGGGATACATGAAAGCATCCCTCCGGCATTTCAAAACAGAGGGAATGCCGAAGGGTTTATCACATATTTATTTCGGAACGTGATGTTATCCATGCAGAACATGAGGATGCCTTGCACAAGTGTGACAAAACTCCAAGTGCCGCAGGTCACCAATGTGAGGATAATCGTGATGATGCCGGCGGCAACTTTTCCGAGATAGAAATACTGCACTCCTAAACTGCCGACCAATATAGCGAGCAAAGCGGTTACACCACGGCTTTTACCTTCGGGTCCATCGGTAAAGGCATCGTTGTTGAATGTGCACGACGAAGGGTCGTTATATCCGGGGGCACCGTAGGGTGCGCCCGCGCCATGATTGCCACAGTTGCCTGCACCGTAGCCTTGCGATGCGCCGTAGGGGTCGTAACCGGCACCCTGCTGATAGGTATAGCCGTTGGAACTGCCGGCACCGTTGCCATAAGGGGGCGGAGGCGGGGTGGTGTAGGATTGCTGAGAGTTGCTATATTGATTGTTTACAGGAGGTAGATCGTGGCGGCAAAACCGGCAAAAGATTGCTTCATCCTGAATCTCCTCACCGCAATAGGGACATTTTTTCATTTCGTGAATTTAATCTATGTGGTTTGTTAAGCAAGTTTTCTATTCGGGCATTACCGATGGCATTACCTTATCATCAGGGAAGCCACCATGATAACGACTGCAAATGAAATCAAAGTCTACAAATATACGAATATTTTCGACGAAAAAAATAGCGATTGTCGTTGAAATGCCGATTATACCGATAAAAAAAGTAACTTTGCCGAAAACAATATATCCCATCACGAGACTCACCTGTAATAAAAACAATACGTAACAGACACTTATGCCCGACATAACTCCCGACGGACGAATCGAAACGTTTCTAAACCGCAGATTAAACAAGCCTCACATTGAAGCAGTTGTGAAGTGGGCACTGGAAAACGAAGGAAACACGGCAACCCTTTGCAACCTGATTAGCTCGACCGATGAGAAAGTTGGCGTGAACGCGCTGTGGTGCCTGACGCATCTGCAGAAAAAGCGCGGCGACCGGCTTCAGTCGCACCAAAACCAATTCATCGACATGCTGTTAAGTGAAACACACTGTGGGAAGAAACGCATGTTGCTGCAACTGCTCAGGGAGCAAGCCTACAACAGCGACACGCTACGCTCCGATTTTCTCGATTATTGTCTGGCAAAAATCAATTCGGAATGCGAGCCCTACGCCATCAGAGCTTTTAGCATTTATTGCGCTTTTAAAATGTGCCGGTACTATCCCGAGCTTATTGCCGAGCTTGAAGAATATCTCACGCTCCTTGCAACTCAAAGTCTGTCGCCGGGGATGAAGAGCGCGATGACTACTACCCGCAGAAACATCGCAATACTTAAGGGCAAGTCTAAAATCTATTTCTGACAGTTTGCAGTCCACATCAAGACGGCATATTACAAAAACATCGGACGGTGAATTTATCGGGGACGCGGAATGTCGGTTAGTGGCAGCAGCCCGTTGACAATGGCAAAAATTGTGAGACCTGCCGAGGTGTGAATCTGCAATTTTGAGCAGATGTTGCGGCGGTGGGTAGTGACGGTGTGGATTGAGAGGCACAGTCGGTCGGCAATCTCCTTATTCGCCAACCCTTTGGCTATCATGCAAATTATTTCCTTCTCGCGATCGGAAAGCGAGGAAATTTTGTCGGCATCGGTTTCGGGCTGCGATTCATCGGCAACATTCACCGCTGTTGATTCAAGCTGTTTTCGCTCGGCCACCTCAGCCTCCAGACGTTTCACCGCAGGGATGAACATGCGGTCCTCGGCCATGCAATGCAGATGCAAGTCGTGCTCACATGTGATGATGTCGAACAGCACGGCATTAAGCAGGTCGTTGCTCTTCTCGGGATAGTAGCGCACGATAATATCTTTCAACTCCTTGAGCTTGGGGTCGATGTGGGTGTGGCGCGAGGCAAATTTTGTTATGGAGAATCCCTCGGCACTGGTGCCGGCCAACAGTGCCTCAACATAGGGGAATACTTTCTGATTCTCCAGCGCCATGTGATTGGCCACCTCGGTCACATATTCGTCGTAGAACCGCAGAATAAGAAATCCGAGCCCTTCGGTTTTGGAACAGTCGATGGCTTCAATCAGCTTGCGGCGGATGAGTGGAAGAATAAAATCGAGGAAATAGGAATGTGCATTACGGAGATATTCCATGAGGGTGGCGAGGTTTATGTCACCCGCACTCCATCGGTTTCCCGATATGAAATTGGCCACGGCAAGAAATGTGCCGCAGTCGAGATTGTTCTCCTCACACACTTCACGCACGGATTTATCGCCGAACCCGAGCGAGATTCCAAAACGTGTCAATGCCATGAGCAACGAGGGGTCTGACGATATGAGCGACCTCATCGCATCGGAGCTTTCATAGCGGCTGTTTTCTGTCATGATGGTTTTAGGTATGTCTTGGAATTATTATATGTTATCGGACGATGGCTGCGGGGATTCCCTGCGCAACACTTTTAATGTTATGCCAATCTGCCTTTCGTAAGGGGCAGATGCATCAAGGCGCGAAACCACACATTCAAAAGCATCGCCCCATCCCATTGCAATCATAGTGGCTATGGTTTCATTGCACGTGCGCGGAAGATAGCCGATTTTATAATCCCGTTTTTCGGCTGAAAGCCACAGCTCCACGGCAAAGCGGTCGGCCTCGTTGGCAGGCTCGCCTCTAAGCTGCAAGACACTCCCCGGAGCCAGGGAGTGCCAGGCGTCGTCGGCATCGTAGAACTGACGGCCGGCAACAAATGTGTCGAGCAGATAAACTTTATCCACGATTATAAATATTCCGTTCTTCGCGGATGTTCAAATTTTTATTCATCGGAGGATTCGGATTCCTTCTGTTTCTTTCCGGGAACCGGGGGAATATCGGCGGGAGGTGTAACCTCGGTTGCCTCAACATCCTCAACTGCGGGGGCTTCAGCATCGTTCGCCTTTTCATCCTTTGCCGCGGCTCCATTCTTTTCGGCCGACTGCTGGGCTGCAAGAATCTCGTCGGTGCGCGACACCCATTTGCGTTTACCGAAAATCTGTTCCACATCCTCGGTGAATATCACCTCACGCGAATAGAGCACATCGGCAAGTTTGTTGTGCCCCTCGGCATACTGGCGAAGAATGGCTTTGGCACGCTCATATTGTTCGTTGACAATGCGCGAAACTTCCTCATCAATCATGCGGGCACGGTCCTCGCTGTAGGGTTTGGAGAATCCGTAGCTTTGGCCGGTGGAATCGTAATAAGAGAGGTTGGGAAGGCGGTCGCTCATGCCGTAGTACACTACCATAGCGTAGGCCTGTTTGGTGACGCGTTCAAGGTCGTTGGCAGCCCCGGTGGATATGCGACCGAGGAAAAGTTCTTCGGCGGCGCGACCACCCAAAGTGGAGCACATTTCATCGAGCAATGCCTGGGCGGGGGTAATCTGGCGCTCTTCGGGAAGATACCATGCGGCGCCTAAAGCCTTGCCACGCGGAACGATAGTCACCTTAATCAGCGGATTGGCATAGCGCAGATTCCACGACACGGTGGCATGGCCGGCCTCGTGGCATGCGATGGCTTTCTTCTCTTCGGCAGTGGTAATTTTTGAGCGTTTTTCCAAACCGCCGATAATGCGGTCGACAGCGTCGATGAAATCCTGACGTTGCACAACATCCTTGTTGTGACGGGCTGCGATGAGGGCGGCCTCGTTGCACACGTTGGCGATGTCGGCACCAGAGAAGCCGGGGGTCTGACGGGCAAGAAGGTCGATATCGACCGACTCATCGGTTTTAATCCCCTTGAGGTGCACTTTGAAAATCTCAACGCGGTCGTTGAGTTCGGGAAGTTCAACATAAATCTGACGGTCGAAACGTCCGGCGCGTAACAGAGCCTTGTCGAGAATGTCGGCACGGTTGGTGGCAGCGAGGATTATCACACCGCTGTTTGTTCCGAAGCCGTCCATTTCGGTAAGGAGCTGATTCAGCGTATTTTCGCGCTCGTCGTTAGCTCCCATGTTGGGATTTTTGCCACGGGCACGACCCACGGCATCAATTTCGTCGATAAACACGATGCAGGGCGATTTTTCCTTGGCTTTCTGGAAAAGGTCGCGCACTCGCGAAGCACCCACACCCACAAACATCTCCACGAAGTCGGAACCCGACATTGAGAAGAATGGCACGTTGGCCTCACCGGCAACAGCCTTGGCAAGGAGGGTCTTACCGGTTCCGGGAGGGCCTACGAGGAGCGCTCCCTTGGGGATTTTTCCGCCGAGGTTGGTGTAGCGCTGCGGATTCTTAAGGAATTCCACAATCTCCTCAATCTCGGTTTTAGCTTCCGACAGTCCGGCAACATCCTTGAATGTCACCTTCATGGCGTTATCCTTGTCGAAAACCTGTGCTTTCGATTTGCCCACGCTGAACACTCCGCCGGCACCGCCGTCGCGGTTAGTCATGCGACGCATGATAATAAACCAGAATGCGATGAGCAGAATGATGGGGCCGAACGTCCAAAGGAAGGAGGTGAAGTCGCTCCCTTCATCATAGTCGACCGGACCGGAATAGATATCCGACTGTTTCCAATAATCAATTTTGCGGGCAAATTCATCAGTCGAAGGCAATGTGGTTGTTATGCTGGTCACACCACCATCTTTAATCTGACTCTGAGGGAAAATAGCTTTGGCAAGCGAATCGGAAAGCTGCGCCTCGGCCATCCCCTTCTTTTTGTCGACTATGATTTTGGTAATGCCGTGATTGCCGGCATTGATGGAATCGGTTATATAGTTTTCAAATTCAGAATAGGATACTTTCTTCGTCACCGTGTTGTCGTCGAGATAGAGCATCCCGAAAAGGAACAGCAGCACGAAAGCATACATCCAGTAGAGACTGAATTTTATCACGGGGCGTTTTTTATTTCCGCCGGTAGGCTTTAAATCGGCCATAATTTATTCGATGATATTTGATAGGCAGCTGTTCACCTAAAAAAACAGCTACGAAATTTTATTAAATGTGATGAGTTGAGAGGTATCGGCTTGTCAGTCGAGATCGGGAACGAGCTCAATTTTGGCATCGTTCCAAAGCTCCTCAAGATTATACATCAACCGGGCATCGGGAACAAACACGTGAACCAATGTTGTGCCGTAGTCAATAACAATCCACTGCGAATTGCGGTAGCCGTCGTAATTGTAGGGTTTCACACGGGCTTTCTCAAGCAGAGAGTCGCGCACGCTGTCGGCGATTGCGGCAACCTGCTGAGGTGTGCGCCCTTCGCACACGATAAATTCGGGAGCGGGAGCCGATTCAATTTCGGAGAGGTCGACAATCGAGATAGCCTTCCCTTTCTTATCTTGGATGGCGTCAATTATCAAATTACGCATCAGCTTATCGTCAATTACAGGATTCGAGGTTGTAGGATTCTGTTCTGTCATCAGTTATAGTTTTCAGTTATCGGCAACTCAACTTTTAATCGGAGTCACCGGAGGCTTTTTCAATTTATCTGCGGAGATTATGGTTAGCTCCGCCGATTCAATGGTTTTTAACGTACAAAGTTAACTAAATTTCCGTTATGGCAATCACCACCATCGGGCCGACTGCTCTACATTGTAACAAATCAAATGCCAAAAAGTAGGAAATGAGGTGAAGAAATGTAAAAACACCCTCTTCACAAGGTGCCTTCTCACTCAAATCTCATGACTTTCGAGGGTGAAACGCGGCCTATAATGCCGGCAGGCACAATCATCAGGAGGAAAGCCAGCACCAGCACCGACACATTGAGAATGAGCCAATGCCACAGCGACAACTCAACAGGCACATAGCTGAGATAGTAGGATTGCGGATTCAGCGGCACGATATGCCATAATTTCTGAATGGCAATCAATCCCAATCCCGCGACATTGCCAATGAGTATGCCCCACAGGGTGACACGACAGCCAAGACGCAGGAAAATGCCGGTAATCTGCCGGTCGGTGGCTCCAAGAGCTTTAAGAATCCCTATCATTCTGATGCGCTGCAAAATAAGGATAATCACACACGAAACAAGCATGAAACCGCACACGCAACCCATCAACACCATGATAACAACAATGTTGGTGTCGAGCATGGCGAGCCAGTTGAAATAAACCGCACCCGACGAAAACACCGTAACGGCGGCGTAGGGAACCGGAATGCGTGAAGCCGCATAGGCGGCATTGAGATGAAACTGCAGCCGCTCGGCCAACGGCGTGATGAGGTCTTCATCGACATCGCGCAATTCGATGCGCCACCCCTCATCGGGCTCAAGCCGCAGCATTTTCTCAAACTGTGCCCGCGGAGCGTAAGCCACCAGATTGTCATACTCGCTGAAATTGCTGCAATACACCCCTTTGACAGTGAATTTGCGGGGGCGCACAGTCTCACCGATAAAGAAATTTGCACCAACCTTGTCGCCAATGTGCAACTGAAGTTTGTCGGCAACCGACTGCGAAACCACAATTCCTGAGGGGTCGGTCTCATCGGGCAACTCCCCTTCAATCAGGTTTCCACGTTCAAACGCCCAGTCATAGCTGCTGTCAAAAGCCTTGAACGTCAGCCCCATGAAATCATTGTCGGTTTTAAGCATTCCCGGAGTGGAGATTACCAGCGACACCCGAGGCTTCGCGCCCACATCGTCGGCAACGGCCGAAATCAGCGCTTGCATGGAGCTATTGAGTGTGGCACGGTCATCGTCGGGAGCGCCATATCCGCCAAGCGGATAGATTGCCACCTCGGCATCAAACCCCATGATTTTGTGTTTGATTTCATTCTTGAAGCCACACACCACCGCCACGGCAAGCAGCATAACGAGCAACGACAAGGCCACCCCTCCCACAGCAACCGCTATGGCAGGAGCCCAACGCCCGCGGGCTTCACCCCGCAACGACAATCTGCTGCTTACAAACGAACCTATCGACATGCGCCGTTCTGAGTTTCTTTCACCGGAAATGCGACAGCCTGCGGCTCTCACATATCCCTGAATGGCAAATTTATTGCACAAAGCTACGAATATTTGAGCGTCTTTACAAAAACCATTCACCCCCTTTGCGGTGTTATAGAGGTAAACTTTGCTCAATGACCAAGGCTGCGCACCCGCAGTGCACACCTTGCGAATACTTAATTCAACTATTATTTGCTCACCACATCGTGAATCGGGAAAACGGGGTTCACAGCCCGTCAGTCACCGGTTCCGCTTACAAACAAAAGGGATATGAAACACCGCATCACACACTCTAACTGCATCCGGTCGGCCTCTGTGGTCGGCATGTTCTGCGCCTCACTTCTGGCATCGGCATCAACCGAAACCAAAACCGAGATGCCCGACTCGATTGCTGCGTCAACTGAGTCAACCGAGATTATCGCCGATGAACTGCTGGTGAAGAGCACCCCCGTGGAGATACCCGAGGGTGACGAGGCCTCTACCGAACTTATGGAATTTGCCACCTACACCCCGCCTGAAGCTCCGAAGCTCGACATTGAAAGCGCAGCAAGCGCCCGCGACACTCTCGCAATCATCTCGGGTTATCCGCGCTCAATCTACTCACAACCGCTGTCGTGGACAAAATCCGACCCCT
The DNA here is from genome assembly GCA_910586565.1 of uncultured Muribaculaceae bacterium. GTDB lineage: Bacteria > Bacteroidota > Bacteroidia > Bacteroidales > Muribaculaceae > UBA7173. Next base: position 160,530 of record CAJUIT010000004.1, read on the forward strand.
GGTGGCACGGGATGTGGATTAACACCGCAGTGCTGTCGGGCGCGTTTCTCGGCACCCTGTTTGTTCTCGAAATGCTCCCTGAAGATGCCACGGCATGGAACCGAGCCGACATAAAGAACACGCCGTTCTACCAACGGTGGTTCGACAACATTTTCAAACGAGGCCCTGAGTGGGACCACGACCTTTTCATCTTCAACTACGTGCTTCACCCCTACGCCGGAGCGGCCTACTTCATGTGCGCCCGCACCTGCGGCTTCAACTTCTGGCAGTCGATGCTCTACAGCGCCGCCATTTCCACTTTCGGATGGGAGTTCGGCATCGAGGCCTGCATGGAGCGCCCCTCCTATCAGGACCTTTTCATCACCCCGGTGCTCGGCAGCTTATTCGGCGAAGGGTTCTACCGGTTGAAACGTCTGCTGGTCAACAACAATTATGAGATATTCGGGTCGCAGATTTTAGGGCATATAGTAGCCTTCTTCCTCGACCCCGTGAATGAAGTTGTGGGGGCGCTGAGTCCCGGCACATGCCGCTCCATCGGCCCGGGCTGCCTCACTTCGCAGCCCCTGCTCATCCCCTCTCCCGGTGTGGGTTCATCGTCGGCGATAGGCTTCACCATCTCCGCAACATTCTAATAGCAGATTCCCATATACGAGGCGGTGTGTCAAAATGAAATGACACACCGCCTTTTGGGTCTAAACGGGGAGGATGCTGTCAGAATGATTTGGATGGTAGGAGCTTGTGGGTGAGGTCTATGGGAGCGTACTAAGGTACGTGACCGAGACCGAATCCCGCAAGTGACGACCCGGACGAGCCATTATGACACACCCTCATACTCAAATCGAAGCCGGATTACCGGCAAGTGCTGTCAGCCGAGGTGCCGATGCCAAATGTCGGGCCGCACACTCCATCACATTCTCGGGCGTGAGGGCGGCAAGCTCATTCACCTGATGCATGAAATAGTCGGTTGGGAGCTTAAAACTGTCGAGAACGCGCTGATAATCTATGATGGAGAATGGCGAATCGAGCATTGAAGCCAATCCGCTCATCACCGTGCTTTTCACTATTTCGAGTTCCTGAGGCTCCATCGGTTCGGTTGCGATACGCCCTATTTCATTAGAAATCTCATTGAGAACAGCTTCGGCATAACGGTTGTCGGTCTGGCAAGTTATCGACACATGTGCCTCCTCGGGTAAGGAGGTGAGACCGGCATTAATGCCGTAGGTGTACCCCTTATCCTCACGGATGTTCGACATGAGGCGGCTCCCGAAATATCCACCGAGGGCAAACACCACATATCGCAGTCGCTCGTAATCTGGGTGGGTGCGCGGAACAGCCGGCAATGACATTCTCACCGCCGTCTGCATCGAAGATTCATCGCGGTAAACCTGCAAATCCGATGCTACGGGAGTGACCAACGTTTTCTCTGCAAGCAGAACATCGGCCGAGGCTTGAGTGTCAAACCTGTAGCTTTCAGCCATTTTCACCACGGCATCCATTACGTTTGAATCGAGCGCACCTGCCAAATAAACCGTCGGACGGCACGATGACAGTAACGCGGCGTGGAGATTGACAAGGTCGGCACGCTCCACCGCCGCCAATTTTTCGGGAGTGAGAACACGCGCCAACGGATGGTCGGCACCATAGAGCATTTGTCGGCCGAGTTCGGAAGCACGGGTGGCCACTTTCCGCCGGTTGAGCCCGCATTCCGACGCCTCCTTCTCCCTTATCCGTTCAAGGGCTTCGGCGGGAAATGCGGGAGCCGAGATGATGTCGCCCAACAGTGGCACAACATCGTTGACCGAACGGTTGAGCGAATAGAGGGTCACGGCGGTGCTGTGATTGCCTGTCTCCACCCTTATCCAAGCGCCGTTAAACTCAAAGATATCCGACACTTCGTTGCCGCTCAACGTTCCCGTTCCTTCAGTCAGCATCGCACGCAACAGATGCAGCGCCTCGGGAGTTTTAACATCGGCCATACCTATCGGCCACGACACCACTATCCTATTGACAGGCTGCAACCCGTGGTTGAGCGACACCAATTCAACACCGTTGGAGAGCGTGCACCGCTGAACTGGAGGGGGCGCCGGCACCTGCAACGGATGTGTGGGCGGTAGCACCGAGCGGTCGGGCATTCCCTGCATTTTCGCAACCTCACTCATCACAGGCGGGAATTGAGAGTTTCAAGATAGCGCTGGGCCGCTTCCAAATCGGCGGGGGTGTCGATTCCGATGGTGGGGCACTGCGAAACTCCCACCTTGATTCGATAGCCATTCTGCAACCAGCGCAATTGTTCGAGCGATTCAGCCAACTCGAGCGACGACTGCGGCAATCGGGTGATTTCGCGCAGAATGTCGGCACGGTAGGCATACATCCCTATGTGGGTGTAGAACTGATAGGTCGACGGCCATTTATCTTTTTCAACCCCGCGCAGATAGGGAATAACCGAGCGGCTGAACAGCAATGCGTTCATCTCCGAATCAAAAACAACTTTCGGGGAGTTGGGATTTTCGAGGGCCTCATAGCCAGCAGTAGCATCGAAGGGGCGCACAAGCGTTGCTATGCCTGTTTCCTTGCTGTCGAAACATGCTTTTATCTGCTTGAGCTGCAGCGGGTCGATAAAGGGCTCATCACCTTGAATATTTATAACGACATCGGCTTTTGAGCCAATGTTCTCGTAAGCCTCAAGGCAACGGTCGGTGCCGCTGCGATGGGAAGCCGATGTCATAACAACATTGCCGCCGAAAGCTTTCACAGCCGCCACGATGCGCTCGTCGTCGGTTGCTACCCACACATCATCGAGTTCTTCGGCCACACGGCGATAAACGCGCTCTATCATCGGCATGCCGCCGAGCATGGCAAGGGGCTTGCCGGGAAAACGGGTCGACGCATATCGCGCCGGAATAATTCCAATGAATGTCATTGTCTGACAGTAAGTATATTAAACGCTTTGATAAGTGTCACACATTCACGCTGTCGGCATCGGGATCGGATTCGTCGGCCAAGCCGTTGCCGAAACGCGCACGGTCGAGCACATCGACAATCCGCGCCGTTGCAGCTGCCGGATGTTCGGCCTCAGTGATAGCTGTTGACATGGCCACACCGGCGCATCCTGCCTCAAGAATGGCCGGAAGCACGGGCACGGGAAATTCGCCGCGTGCCACCAGATGGAAATCTATGCCGGCGGCGTTAAGGCGGCTGAACAGTTCGGCATATTTGTTGGCAACATCGAGGGGATTGTCGGCATCACCGCTACCTGTGAGAGCTACCATCACATAATCAACATCAAGCCCTTTAAGAGCGAGAATCTCGTCGGCCGAGGATACCTCAACACCGATAACGGCATGGGCTCCAAGACGCTCACGAGCCGCAGCAACGGTGGCACGGCTGCTGTCGCGAAGCACAACCCCATGCACTTTAAGTTCCTCAACAAGGTCAACATCATCCTCAATCACCAGAAATGCATCGCACTCACGGCATTGAGGCATGATGGATTGGGCTATGTGGCGAAGACCCGGCTCGCGGTCGCCTGCAGCCTGCTGTGTGAGCTGAATCCAGCGGCATCCGCCTTCTATGGCCATGTTAACCTGCTCTTCAACAGAATAGCGGTTTGATTCAGCGGTTATAAATTGCAACATAATAATTCTGTTTTAATTTTGTTCCAAATGATTTGCAAGCGGCCGTCAATCGGCTTTGACGTTATGCACCCGATTATCAACGGCCTCTCGCTTAAGCTTTCATTGCTCATGCAAAGATAGCAATTAACAGCGAAAACGCACTCTTCGTGACAACAACTCTGCATGCTCCCCACTAAAATATAACAACGCCTAACAGCAATTTAATGAAATTTTATTTTCAGTTCACAAACTATGTGGAGTCACTACCCAATCATAAGAGAACTTTTCCGCGTGACCGACCTTGAAGTTTTTATGATTTTATGCTATTAAACATGGAAAAATATTTGGATATATATATATATATATATATATAAGTTTGCGCCAAATTTTTCAAAAAAAGAAAAACTAATCATATCAGACTTTTATAGATTCGGCTAACCTCCTAAATGACAAGAGTTCACCTAAAGGTCAATTCCACTATAAAGACATTGTAAGAAAGAGTTTTTATAATACCGGAATTATTGAATGCTCTGATCATGACCCCATAATATGACGAATACAGAAATCATAATAACCGCAGTCGGCTTCATTGGTAGCCTTATAGCAATATATGATGTTGGATGTCGTTTATTCAATCATTTCCGTAAGAAGCCTCTCACGCAACTTATGAATGAATTGGCAGATAAAAAAACTCCCTTGAAACGGCAAAAGAACATCCTACGCAAAATAAAAAAGGTATTGATGTGTTCCGGCAAAATAATTTCTAACGAGTACATCAATACGTTCAATGCTGAAGGTAAGGGAAAATTTAACATCTTTCGAGACATTTGCATAAGTAATAATATAGAACCTACCCGAGACCTATGTATTCAAATGCTTGGCTCCGACGACATTAAATTCCGCAAAGAATGGCATGAGAGACAAAATGAACCCTCCGCGGTAGACACAGAGACCAATCTTCCCTCAACGATACAGTCCTCTAAAGAAAAAGAAGGAACCGACTACGTAGTATATATGTCAGCTCTTTTGACATCAAAGTACCCTGCGACGTGCAAAAGCTTGACGGATATATTGGATAAACACAGCATTGCTTATAAGTTTTTAGAAGGCACCAAAGATATTTGGTGTCGTGACTATATGCCTGTACAAAATACAGAAGGCCAACTGATACAATTTAAATATGACCCTTCGTATTTAAAAGGCAACCCCGAATTTGAGGCTTCTCGGTCAGATGTTCGTCATGTGGACGAAGTCAATGGAATAATGCCGACATTCTCTAACATAAATCTTGACGGTGGTAACGTAGTTCTGCATGGTAAAAAAGCCATTATAACAGACCGCGTATTCGATGAAAATAAAGATTTGAGCAGGGATGAAATTCGCAAACAGCTTGCCGAATTACTCAAAGCTCAAATTATTGTAATTCCCGCATTGGCAAAATCATACGACTTTACCGGCCATGCCGACGGGATGATACGTTTTGTCAACGAAAACACCGTTATAGGGAATGAGTTGTCAGACGATAGTCCGACATTCCAAAAGAACATGGAAAGAGCTATGCGATTAGCTAATCTAACTTACATTGAGTTTCCATACTTCAACTATGAAATAAAGGGTAACACCGACCATGCGATAGGTGTTTATCTCAATTATTTAGAAGTGGGCGACTTGATTGTTATGCCCGTATTCGGAGTGCCGGGCAATAGAGATGCCGAAGCATTGGCAAAACTAAAAGAGGTTTTCCCCAATAAAACTATCGAAACCATTGATTATAACGATGTAGCGCTTAGTGGCGGCATCTTAAATTGTACAACTTGGGTAATTCGTCAGAATGTATGTCATTAGAATCTTATAAAAAAACTATTGAGGCTCAAAAGGAACGAGAAAGGGCATTCAATCACAAAACGAATTTAAATTCAGAAGAACGGCAACCTAATAAAGAGCCTAAGTCTATTTACGCTGAAGATATTCCACACAAAAAACGAAGGAGACATCTTATTCCCTTTATCCTCATTGTAGCACTCTTTGTCGCAAGTGCTATTAAGAACCCATCAGAGAATGAGGGCAAAGAATTAGTCAAAGGGGTTATTGTCGAGAAAGTCAACAATAAATTGAGATCTGAAATGACTAATGA